>NZ_CP011863.1:3600000-4200000 GCF_001521715.1 Enterobacter asburiae | reverse complement strand
TATCATCACCGCCTGCGCGCACCCGAATATTCTGCCCTCTTCCACCAATCCGACCTTGCCCTACACGGTAAACACCATCGACGAGCATCTCGACATGCTGATGGTGTGCCATCACCTCGATCCGGATATCGCCGAGGACGTGGCGTTTGCCGAATCCCGCATTCGCCGGGAGACCATCGCCGCGGAAGACGTGCTGCACGACATCGGCGCGTTCTCGCTCACCTCGTCAGATTCGCAGGCCATGGGCCGCGTCGGGGAAGTGATTATCCGCACCTGGCAGGTCGCGCACCGCATGAAGGTCCAGCGCGGCGCGCTGCCGGAAGAGACCGGCGAGAACGACAACTTCCGCGTAAAGCGCTACGTCGCTAAATACACCATCAACCCGGCGCTCACGCACGGCATCGCCCACGAAGTCGGTTCGATTGAGGCGGGCAAGCTGGCGGATCTGGTGGTCTGGTCCCCGGCGTTCTTCGGCGTGAAGCCTGCCACCATCGTCAAGGGCGGAATGATCGCCTGCGCGCCGATGGGCGATATCAACGCCTCGATCCCCACGCCGCAGCCGGTGCATTATCGCCCGATGTTTGGCGCGCTGGGCGCCGCGCGCCACGCCACCCGGCTGACGTTTATCTCGCAGGCCGCCAGTGCGAACGGCATCCCGCAGCAGCTCAACCTGCAGAGCGCCACCGCGGTGGTGAAAGGCTGCCGAACGGTGAAAAAGGCGGACATGATCCACAACGGCCTGCAGCCAAATATCACCGTCGATTCGCAAACCTACGAGGTGCGCGTCGACGGTGAACTGATAACCAGCGAACCGGCTGACGTTCTGCCGATGGCGCAACGCTATTTCCTGTTTTGAGGAGTGATGATGATCTATTTAACCCAACGCCTGGACCATGCGCATCCGATTACCGCCAGCGTCACGCTGCCGATTGACGTGCGGGTGAAAAGCCGCGCCCGCGTATCGCTGAACGACGGCCGCGAAGCAGGGCTGATGCTGCCGCGCGGCCTGCTGCTGCGCGGGGGCGACCTGCTGACTACCGACGACGGCAGCGAGGTCATCGAAGTGATCGCCGCCCCGGAGTCAGTTTCCGTGGTGCGCTGCGCCGATCCGTTCCTGCTCGCCCGCGCCTGCTATCACCTGGGCAACCGCCACGTGCCGCTGCAAATCATGCCCGGCGAGCTGCGCTATCACCACGACCACGTTCTCGACGACATGCTGCGCCAGTTCGGGCTGGAAGTGGCCTACGCCAGCCTGCCGTTTGAACCGGAAGCGGGCGCTTACACCAGCGATGCCCACAGCCACAGCCATTCTCACGCTCATTCACATTAAGGATCCATCATGCGCAAGTATTTACCGCTGTTACTGCTGGCTTTTTCCGTTCCCGCGCTCGCGCATCCCGGCCACGGCACCGACAGCTTTCAGGCCGGTTTTCTCCACCCGCTGACCGGGCTCGATCACCTGCTGATGCTCACCGGTGCGGGCGTGCTCTCGGCGCTGAGCGGCCGCAAACTCCTGCTGCCGTTTGCCACCCTCGGGATGATGCTTGTCGGCGCCATTGCGGGCAGCCTGCTCGGCAGCTTCAGCGGTATGGAGATGCTGATTATCGCCTCGCTGGCGGTATCCGGCGTGATGATGTTTAAAACTGAAAACCGTCTGCTGCTGGCGGTACCTGCCCTGGCGATGTTCCACGGCTGGGCGCACGGCGTGGAGATGTCCGGCCACAGCTTCTGGCTCTTCACCAGCGGCTTTATGCTCGCCAGCGCCACGGTGCTGTGCGCCAGCTTTGCCGCGGGGCTGCTGCTGCGCCGTCACGACGGCCTGCGTAAAACCTTCGGCGGCGGGCTGATCGTCTCTGCCCTGCTGGCGCTGATGAGCTGATGGAGCACGCCCGCCAGAGGCTGCGTCTGATGCAGCTCTCCAGCAGCAGCCTGCCGGTCGGGTCGTTTACCTGGTCGCAGGGGCTGGAGTGGGCCGTTGAGGCTGGCTGGGTCACCGATGCCGACGCGTTCAAACGCTGGCAAATCCACCAGATGGAGCAGAGCTTTTTCTGCGTCGACCTGCCGCTGTTTATCCGTCTTTATCAGGCCTGTGAGCAAAGCTCTCTTACAAATGCAAAACGCTGGACTGCATACCTTCTCGCCTGCCGGGAAACGCGCGAGCTGCGCGAAGAGGAGCGCAACCGTGGGGCGGCGTTTACGCGGCTGATTAAGAGCTGGGAACCTGACTGTCCGCCCGAATGGCTGCCGCTGTTTATGCAAAGCCAGCTCTGCGGCATGGCCTGGCTCGGCGTGCGCTGGGGCATTAGCGCGCGCGAGCTGGCGCTGAGCCTCGGCTACAGCTGGATGGAGAGCGCGGTGATGGCGGGCGTCAAGCTGGTGCCGTTTGGGCAACAGGCCGCGCAGCAGCTGATTATCGACCTGAGCGACCACTACGCCGCCGGGCTTGAACAGGCATTTTTGCGTAGCGACGACGCGCTGGGGGCAGCAACGCCGCTGTCCGCCATCGCCTCCGCGCGCCACGAAACCCAATATTCACGACTATTCCGTTCCTGAGGAGTCAACATGGCTGATTACAAACATCCCCTGCGCGTGGGCGTAGGCGGCCCGGTAGGGTCGGGCAAAACCGCGCTGCTGGAAGCGCTCTGCAAGGCGATGCGCGATACCTACCATCTTGCGGTGGTGACCAACGATATCTACACCAAAGAGGATCAGCGCATCCTGACCGAGGCTGGCGCGCTGGAGCCGGAGCGCATCGTGGGCGTAGAGACGGGAGGCTGCCCGCATACCGCCATTCGTGAAGATGCGTCGATGAACCTGGCGGCGGTAGAGGCGCTAAGCGAAAAGTTCGGCAATCTGGATCTGATCTTCGTTGAAAGCGGCGGCGATAACCTGAGCGCGACGTTCAGCCCGAGCTGGCGGATCTGACCATCTACGTGATCGACGTGGCCGAAGGGGAAAAAATTCCGCGCAAGGGCGGGCCGGGGATCACCAAATCCGATTTTCTGGTGATCAATAAAACCGACCTCGCGCCGTACGTCGGTGCGTCGCTGGAGGTGATGGAGCGCGATACCAACCGCATGCGCGGCGAGCGTCCGTGGACGTTTACCAACCTGAAGGCGGGTGACGGGTTAGCGACAATTATTGCGTTTCTGGAAGAGAAAGGGATGTTGAGGGTGTAATCAAACGATCCCCTCTCCCTTTGGGAGAGGGTTAGGGTGAGGGATTACGCCTCCGGCAGTTCCGCCAGCGGCCAGCGCGGACGCACGGACACGCTCAGGTCGGACGTAGCGCCCGCGTTCAGGCGCACCATTCCGGCGTAAGCGATCATCGCGCCGTTATCGGTACAAAATTCCGGACGGGCATAGAACACTTCCCCGCGACGCTTTTGCATCATCTCGGCGAGCTTCGCGCGCAGCGTGCGGTTAGCGCTGACGCCGCCCGCCATCACCAGACGCTTAAAGCCGGTCTGATCCAGCGCGCGCTTGCACTTGATCATCAGGGTGTCCACCACCGCATCTTCGAACGCACGGGCGATATCGGCGCGGGTCTGTTCGCTGTCATCGTTATTGCGAATCGTATTCGCCGCGAAGGTTTTCAGCCCGGAGAAGCTGAAATCCAGCCCCGGACGGTCGGTCATCGGACGCGGGAAGACAAAGCGCCCTTCCGTTCCCTGCGACGCCATTTTAGACAGCATCGGGCCGCCCGGGTAATCCAGACCCAGCAGCTTGGCGGTTTTGTCGAAGGCTTCACCGGCGGCATCGTCGATCGACTCGCCCAGCAGCTCATACTTGCCAATGCCCGTTACGCTAATCAGCTGCGTATGGCCGCCGGAGACCAGCAGCGCCACAAACGGGAATTCAGGCGGATTCTCTTCCAGCATCGGTGCCAGAAGGTGCCCTTCCATATGGTGAACCGGGATCGCCGGCACATCCCACGCAAACGCCAGCGAACGGCCAACCGTTGCGCCAACCAGCAGCGCGCCGACCAGGCCCGGGCCTGCGGTATACGCCACTGCATCAATCTCTTTTGCCGTTAACCCCGCTTCTTTCAGCGCCGCCTGAATCAGGGGAACCGTTTTACGCACGTGGTCACGAGAGGCCAGTTCAGGTACGACGCCGCCGTAGTCAGCGTGCAATTTCACCTGACTATACAGCTGGTTGGCCAGAAGCCCTTTTTCGTCGTCGTAAATGGCGATGCCGGTTTCATCGCAGGATGTTTCAATACCCAGTACACGCATGACTTGTTTTACCTCGTTTCAATACCGCGCAGTGTAGAGCCTGGGCGGGTTGATGTAAAACTTTGTTCGCCCCAGGAAGAAGGCTCGTGTATACTCCTCACCCTTATTAAAGTCCCTTTCAAAATCGCATCGGTGCTTTACAAAGCAGCAGCATTTGCAGTAAAATTCCGCACCATTTTGAAATAAGCTGGCGTTGATGCCAGCGGCAAACCGAATTTATTAAAGGTGAGAGTTACATGCCGGTAATTAAAGTACGTGAAAACGAGCCGTTCGACGTAGCACTGCGTCGCTTCAAACGTTCATGCGAGAAAGCAGGTGTTCTGGCTGAAGTTCGTCGTCGTGAGTTTTATGAAAAACCAACGACCGAACGTAAGCGCGCTAAAGCTTCCGCTGTGAAACGTCACGCGAAGAAACTGGCTCGCGAAAACGCACGCCGTACTCGTCTGTACTAATTGGTTGAGGGCCTCAGCCCTCAATTGACAGACAGAGTAATAGTCGTAAGGCCGTGCTTCCGGAAGGAATGCGCGGCTTGTTTTCGTTTATAAGTCGCTTAAAATTTTGGGGCATATGGCCGGAAGAATCCCACGCGTTTTCATCAATGACCTGCTTGCCAGAACCGACATCGTCGATCTCATCGACGCGCGGGTAAAGCTAAAAAAGCAGGGCAAGAACTACCATGCGTGCTGCCCGTTCCATAACGAAAAAACCCCCTCCTTCACCGTAAACGGTGAAAAGCAGTTCTACCATTGCTTCGGCTGTGGCGCACACGGTAATGCCGTCGATTTTTTGATGAACTACGACAAGCTCGAGTTCGTTGAAACCGTCGAAGAGCTGGCGGCGATGCATAACCTTGAAGTGCCGTATGAAGCAGGCAGTGGGCCAAGTCAGATCGAGCGCCATCAACGGCAAACGCTGTATCAACTGATGGATGGCCTGAATTCGTTTTACCAACAGTCTCTTAAGCAATCTGCGGCTGAGCCTGCGCGTCAGTATCTGAACAAGCGCGGACTGAGCGACGATGTCATTGCGCGTTTCGCTATTGGTTACGCCCCGCCCGGCTGGGACAACGTGTTAAAGCGTTTTGGCGGCAATAGCGAAGATCGTAAGTCTCTCATCGATGCAGGCATGCTGGTCACCAACGACCAGGGACGAAGCTACGACCGCTTCCGCGAACGGGTAATGTTCCCGATCCGCGACAAGCGTGGCCGGGTAATTGGTTTTGGTGGTCGCGTGCTGGGTGATGCCCTGCCGAAATACCTCAACTCCCCGGAAACCGATATTTTCCATAAGGGCCGCCAGCTGTACGGCCTTTATGAGGCGCAGCAGAATAATGCGGAACCTCCGCGTCTTCTGGTCGTCGAAGGCTATATGGACGTCGTGGCACTGGCGCAGTACGACATCAACTACGCGGTTGCGTCGTTAGGGACGTCCACCACCGCCGATCATATTCAACTGCTGTTCCGGGTGACCAACAACGTCATCTGCTGTTACGACGGTGACCGCGCAGGACGCGACGCCGCCTGGCGTGCGCTGGAAACCGCGCTGCCGTATATGACCGACGGGCGTCAGCTACGCTTTATGTTTCTGCCCGACGGCGAAGACCCGGATACGCTGGTGCGTAAAGAGGGCAAAGCGGCGTTTGAAGCGCGGATGGAGCAGGCTCAGCCGCTCTCCACGTTTTTGTTTAACAGCCTGATGCCGCAGGTCGATTTGAGTACTCCTGACGGGCGCGCGCAGCTCAGTACGCTGGCGCTGCCGTTAATCAGCCAGGTGCCCGGCGAAACGCTGCGCATCTATCTGCGTCAGGAGTTAGGCAACAAGCTCGGCATTCTGGATGACAGCCAGCTTGAACGTTTAATGCCAAAACAGGCTGAAAACGGTGCGGTTCGCCCCGCGCCTCAGCTAAAACGCACAACCATGCGTATACTGATAGGGTTGCTGGTCCAAAACCCCGAGCTCGCACCGCAGGTGCCGTCGCTGGCGGGTTTAAACCACGAAAAATTGCCCGGGCTTGGCTTATTTTCAGAACTGGTCAACACGTGTTTGTCTCAGCCAGGTCTGACCACCGGACAACTTTTAGAGCATTATCGCGGCACAAAAGAGGCCGCTACCCTTGAAAAATTGTCGATGTGGGACGATATAGCAGATAAGGACATTGCAGAAAAAACGTTCACCGACTCACTCAACCATATGTTTGATTCGATGCTTGAGCTGCGCCAGGAAGAGTTGATAGCTCGCGAGCGCACACACGGTTTAAGCAGCGAAGAACGCCGGGAGCTCTGGATGATTAACCAGGAACTGGCGAAGAAATAAAAAATTTAACGGCTTAAGTGCCGAATATCGATCGGGAAGCCCCCGGCAGCCGCACTGAGAGGCAGCGGCAAAAATATAAGTACGCCCTCGCTTTAAAGGTTGGCAGCCCCATCGCCGACACCAATCAAACGAATTAAGTGTGGATACCGTCTTATGGAGCAAAACCCGCAGTCACAGCTGAAACTTCTTGTCCAACGTGGTAAGGAGCAAGGCTATCTGACCTATGCCGAGGTCAATGACCATCTGCCGGAAGATATCGTCGATTCAGATCAAATCGAAGATATCATCCAAATGATCAATGACATGGGCATTCAGGTGATGGAAGAAGCACCGGATGCCGATGATCTGTTGCTGGCTGAAACCTCCAACAACACTGACGAAGATGCGGAAGAAGCTGCTGCACAGGTACTGTCCAGCGTGGAATCTGAAATCGGGCGTACCACTGACCCGGTCCGCATGTACATGCGCGAAATGGGTACCGTTGAACTGTTGACCCGCGAAGGCGAAATTGACATCGCAAAACGCATCGAAGACGGGATCAACCAGGTTCAGTGCTCTGTCGCCGAGTACCCGGAAGCGATCACCTATCTGCTGGAGCAGTACGATCGCGTTGAAGCGGAAGAAGCGCGCCTGTCTGACCTGATCACCGGTTTTGTCGACCCGAACGCCGAAGAAGATATGGCGCCTACCGCCACTCACGTCGGTTCTGAACTGTCTCAGGAAGAGATGGATGATGACGAAGACGAAGATGAGGAAGAGAGCGACGACGACACCGCGGACGATGACAACAGCATCGACCCGGAGCTGGCGCGTGAGAAGTTTGCCGAGCTGCGTACCCAGTACGAAGTGACGCGTGACACCATCAAAGCGAAAGGCCGCAGCCATGCAGCCGCACAGGAAGAGATCCTGAAGCTGTCTGAAGTATTCAAACAGTTCCGCCTGGTGCCAAAACAGTTCGACTACCTGGTGAACAGCATGCGCGTGATGATGGATCGCGTACGTACCCAGGAACGCATCATCATGAAGCTGTGCGTTGAGCAGTGCAAAATGCCGAAGAAGAACTTCATCACCCTCTTCACCGGCAACGAAACCAGCGAGACCTGGTTCAACGCGGCTATCGCGATGAACAAGCCGTGGTCTGAAAAACTGCACGACGTGAAGGACGATGTGCATCGCGGCCTGCAGAAACTGCATCAGATTGAAGAAGAGACCGGCCTGACCATCGAGCAGGTTAAAGACATCAACCGTCGTATGTCCATCGGTGAAGCGAAAGCCCGCCGTGCGAAGAAAGAGATGGTTGAAGCGAACTTGCGTCTGGTTATCTCTATCGCCAAGAAATACACCAACCGTGGTCTGCAGTTCCTGGATCTGATTCAGGAAGGCAACATTGGTCTGATGAAAGCGGTAGATAAGTTTGAATACCGTCGTGGTTACAAGTTCTCCACCTACGCAACCTGGTGGATCCGTCAGGCTATCACCCGCTCTATCGCGGATCAGGCGCGCACCATCCGTATTCCGGTGCATATGATTGAGACCATCAACAAGCTCAACCGTATCTCCCGCCAGATGCTGCAGGAGATGGGCCGCGAGCCGACGCCGGAAGAGCTGGCCGAGCGCATGCTGATGCCAGAAGACAAGATCCGTAAAGTGCTGAAGATCGCCAAAGAGCCAATCTCCATGGAAACACCAATCGGTGATGATGAAGATTCGCATCTGGGTGATTTCATCGAGGATACCACCCTCGAGCTGCCGCTGGACTCTGCCACCACCGAGAGCCTGCGCGCTGCGACGCACGACGTTCTGGCTGGCCTGACCGCCCGTGAAGCAAAAGTCCTGCGCATGCGTTTCGGTATTGATATGAACACCGACCACACGCTGGAAGAAGTGGGTAAACAGTTCGACGTTACCCGCGAACGTATCCGTCAGATCGAAGCGAAGGCGCTGCGCAAGCTGCGTCATCCAAGCCGCTCTGAAGTGCTGCGTAGCTTCCTGGACGATTAATCGGTCCTGACAGTGAAAAAGCTCCCAATCGGGAGCTTTTTTTTATTTATACCCTCTCCCTGTGGGAGAGGGTCAGAGTAAGGGCATCAGGCCGCAGAGGATTACAGCCCCCGCACCATAAGCGCCTCATCCAGCTCCCGATACGCCTCAACCAGCTTATCCAGCGTCGCCCTGTTGAGCCCGCTCGGGTTCGGCAGCACCCACACCTGCGTAACGCCAATCATGATGCTCTGCTTGCCCCACTGCGTTCCACGCTGGCTAAATGCCTGCTCGTAGGCCTGCTTGCCGAGGATCGCCAGCGCGGCCGGCTGATAATCCTCTATCTTCTTGATCAGCTCCCGTCCGCCGCTGCGCAGTTCATGCAGGTTGACCTCGCTCGCCTGTACCGTAGGCCGCTCGACCAGCATGGTGATCCCGCAGCGCGTGTCCAGCAGATGCTGTTCCTCTTCGGGCTTGAGTAGCCTGTCGGTAAACCCGGCCTGGTAGATCACCTTCCAGAAGCGATTACCCGGATGGGCAAAGTGAAAACCGGTGTGCGCCGAGGACTTACCCGGGTTGATTCCGCAGAACACCACCCGCAGGCCAGGGGCCAGAATATCGTTGATCATCTTTACTCCCGCTCGATACATCGTCAGGGAAGTATAAAGGATTGATTATGCGTTGTTTATAAAAACAGCAGGCAGGTGTGAATGGCTGGATTGCTGCGGGGAGTTACTTTATAATTCACCGCCACGGCCCCTTAGCTCAGTGGTTAGAGCAGGCGACTCATAATCGCTTGGTCGCTGGTTCAAGTCCAGCAGGGGCCACCAAATTTTAGTTTTAGAATCATATGATTAAGCCACTCTATTGAGTGGCTTTTTTATTGGTTTTTTGAGCCGGTGACGCAGCCGCTAACCGTGGTTCAGCGAAGCCGTTCGGACACGCTCAGAGGCGCCCGGGGTCGCGATCAGGCGCTCCACGGACTCCATCGTCACGAACGTACAGCTGCAGTCCACATTGGTGCACTGGTGATAGCGCTCTTTGGTATTTTCACTTAGATAGCGACTGGTACGCGCATGCGCAGAGTGCTTGCACTTAGGACAATGAAACATGTACCCCTCCACTTGATTCACATTTTGTGAATCAATAATACCCAAAACAAAACCAATAGCAACTACATTACTCACTATCAACAGTAAATTTTTCGTCGCTGACGTTCAGCTCAAGCTTAAGCTGCGTGGTAAATCCGCTATCGTTGAGGGTATGCACCACCTCGCTGATGATCCACGCCTGCTCGTCGATGACGCGTTTAAAACCGTTTACCAGCACCGGCGTTTCGGGGAACAGATCGGCGCGTCCCAGGGCAAGCTGGATGGAAAACTCTACGGTTCCCCGCTGAAGCGCGCGCCACTTCGCCTCTGCAGCCCTGAGCGCCTGCTCTTCAGAGGCATAAACAGTGGTGAGCTCAAATACGTTCTCCGCCGATCCCACCAGCCTCTCTTGCGGTTTCTGCTCCTTGCCTGCTGCTCCCGCTACCGGTGCGGCGGCATCCGGGTGCTGCAGTGCTTCTGTCTGCTGCCCTCCGGACTGACGATTAATACTCAATTGAGTATTTTGTTGTTTGGGGTCACGCGTTTGCAGCCATTTGGCCGTTACGCCGGAATAATTTTCACGGTCAGTTATGGAAAAAAGGTGCTTATCGCCATCCCCACGTTCAATCATCATTAAGGAAAGCGGAGTGCCGCTGGCCGTCACGGCCTGGCCCGCTTTCATAAAGATAATCTTCCCGGCTTTGATTGAAACAAATGCTCCATTACGTTCAGCAAGGCGGGAGAGGAAGGCCGCGTCTGTCTCCTGAGACTGGTCAATATGAGAGATGGCGATGGATGCAAGCCCCGACGCGACGCTGGCGGTCAACTGGTTACGCTGAGCGATGGTATCGACTATCGCGCCAATCGTCGTGTCATGCCACGACTGTTCGCGCCGCACGTTTAGCTTTCCACGAAAATCTGCGCTGAATCCCTGGATGGTCAGCGTGTCCGGCGCGCCCCGGAAATGAATCGCATCAATCGTAAAGTCCCCTTTCTCCTCGAGCGGGGTTCCCTCCCATCCCAGCCATAAGGACAGCCTTGCCCCCCGGGCAGGCAAGTCCAGCAGCCCGTCGGAATCATCCAGCAGAATATCCAGCTGATCGGCTTCCAGCCCCCGTTTGTCGGTCATGGTCAGGCTGATAAGACGATGGCTGAAATTTTGCGTGATATCACGATCGTCAAGCTTAAGCATAAAATCAGGGGCGATTTTTCCACCCGCCCGGATATTCATTTCGGTGATCATCCCACCAGCCCTCCAATGCTATTCCGTGCGCTTTCCACCAGCTCTGAGGCCTGCGTTCGCAGGTCGCCAAACGTCGTCATCAGCGATTCGTCCACGCGTTTTAGCGACAGGGTAAACTCAATTTTTCGAGCGATACCGTCACTGTAAAAATCCGAATGCGTGTGCGTGACTTTATCAATGATAAACATGCCGTGAATGATGCCGGTACCGTCTATCAACGGCCATGCCCGCCCCTCATTTGCCATCAGCTCAACCGCCTTGAGGGAAAGCCGCCCTCCCGTGAGTTCCGGGTAAAGTAAGCCGGAGAGGCTAAAGGATGTCTCACCTTCGCCAAGGTACTGCCAGGCTTTGGGTTTCCCGATGCGAGCGCTGGATGCCCAGCGGTAGTCTTTTGTGAATATCATTGACTGATACGGTAAGGTTCGTCGTTCAAAGACAAACAGACCCAGCACCATTAACATTTTCTCTCTCCTCAACTATACATAAAGCTGGATTGCTGCCGTCTCGCTTTATCCTGTTCAATATTATCTATCGTCTCCCGGATTTGACGCGTCAGATCCGTTCCGGAGGCCGTGCCCCCCTGCAGCGTGATGTTATATTCGCTTTTACTCTGATCGACGTAAGAGCGTCCTCCAGTAGCGATGGTCGGCTGATACCCCAGTCTGCCGCCAGAGATCCCCGCGCCCGGAATATAAGCGCTGCCCGCCGGTGAGGATGCCGCTTCTGCTTTTGCCGCAGCGGCGTCGAGATCGCCCGACTCGTTTTTGATAATACCGAGCTTCTCCAGCAGCCAGCTGGCCTTGCCGCTCAGGCTATTAAAGAGATCGAGCGGTGCCATTAACGCATCGCCCAGCGCCTGACCAAAAATCACGCCAGCGTTTTTACAGCCATCCAGCGTTTCCTGCGTCGCCTTGATCGGCGTAATCAAGTCGGTGAACCATTGCCAGATACCGCCCAGCTTCTCCGAGATAGAGTCAAACACCGCCATCACCGGTGAGAACAGCGCACCCAGCGGTGCGAAAGCCGTCGAAAGCCCTTCCATCACCCCACCAAAGAAGGCGCTGATGGGCTCCCAGTATTTAAAAATCAGTAAGGCGCCGGCAGCAATCGCCGCGCCAAGGGCGATCACCGGCCAGCTAAGGGCACCCAGCACCGTCATGATGGCGCCGCCCACCACGCTGAATACCGTTCCCAACATCCCGGCCGCGGTAATAACCATATTGACGCCCGTCAGAACCGGGCCGATAACCGTGCCTACGCCACCCAGTACGCCAGCAAACGCCTGTGCGCCGACAACGATGCTGGCGAGGGTCTGCGTCAGCTCAGGGTTGGCATTTACCCAAAGGGAGGCCGTGCCAAGCCAGCCGGTTGCGGTTGTTATCAGGTTGCGCAGAGCGCCATCCGCTTTATCAAACACATCAATCTTCAACCCGCTCCACGCGGCCTGGAATCGGTTGATATCGCCGTCAAGATTATCGGTCTGCACGGAAGCCGCGAGCGCGGTACTGCCCTTTGCCCCCTGCAACTGCTGGCGTTTTTCATCAAGCGATCCATCACCCGCAGCGGAAGCCAGCGTCCCCGCGGCTTTTATGGCATCCGGAGTCTGAACATGGCGCAACATCGCGCTGAGCGCGTCCCCCGCGGCGGCGCCTTTCATCCCTTTTTCCGCCAGAACGCCAAGCAGCGCGGTGGTCTCTTCAAGCCCCATACCGGCGGCATCCGCAGCGGGCGCAGCGGCGGTGACGGCCGCCACCATCTCAGCGAGGCTGGTATTCGAAGAGGTAAAACCGCGCGTAAGCACATCTGCGATGCGTCCCGCGTCCGCATCGGCCAGGCTGTACGCGGCCTGCGTGCTGGCGATCATATCGGCCGCTTTAGCCGCGTCGACACTCCCCGCCAGGCTGAGGTTGACCGTTGGCGCGGTGGCCGCAAGCAGCCCATCGGCGTCATAGCCTGAACGAGTCAGTTCGGTTTGTGCCCGGAGGACCGTATCTGCAGGTACTCCGGTCCTGGCGCTGACCTCCCGCGCCTGCTGGCGAATCGCCTCAAGCCGGGAATCCCCCTTCGCCAGGCCAAGGTTTGCCTGAATGGCCGACATCTGCTTTTCAAAGCTGATGCCAGGCGCCATAAACCGGGACGTCTGGTCAAATCCCGCTTTTGCCATGCCCACGCCCGCATTCGCAAGCTGACTCACCCGCGCGGTAACGCGTTTGCCTGACTCGTAGCGATTCTGAACGGTACTCAGCCGCTCCTGCTGCTGATTGACGCGGGCCAGCGCATCCCGCTGTCGGTTAAGCTGCTGCGTTTTTTCGCTGATGTGAGTTCGTAAACGACGCTCATCAGACGAGAGCGTGCGCGTGTTGACTCCCGCCTGAGCGAGTTCAGCGCGCTGACGCTGTAACGAGTAGCGTAAGCTGTTGTACTCAAGCTTAAGGTCGGCCGCCGATTTTCGGGCTGTAGTCAGCGCATCAGCCTGCGCCTGGCTGGGGTTTTGCGTGTTTTTAAACTGCACCGCCAGCGCCGCGGCCTGCTGTTTCGCCTGAGCAAGCGACTGCTCCGTCGTGGCGAGCCGGGCATTTGCTTTTCTGAAGCCGTTAATGCGCCCCGCCTGCTCATCGAGCGCCCCCAGCGCCGTCTGCGCATCGCGGATATCGCTCGCGAGAGTGAGGCTGGCGTTCTGGAGAGCGTTAAGCGGTCGGGTTGCCCGGTCGACTGCCTTAAGCAGCTCCTGAAGACTGACATTATTACTCATGGTGGTTTCCGCTTCGCTGCAGCGCTTTTTCGCGCCATAAGAGGAGTTCGGTCACGCTCAGGGAGTACAGTTCTGACGGCGGCCAGTGAAAAATCACCGCGATATCCGCCATCAGATCGTCGACCGACACATTTTCGGGAAATTTCAGCGAGCCGAAGCCGGTGACAAAAAACCGATCACCTTACCTGCAAAAGAGAGCAGATCGCAGGCGTCCAGGCGCGCAACCTCATGCTCGGTCAGCGCCGGCGAGGTCATTCGCGGCAGCACCTTAATCAGCGCATCAACGTCAGATTGTGCCAGCGACGCCAGCGATACGCCGCGCAGTGTCCCCGCATTGGGTTTAGAAACCGTCACCTTTTCAATTTTTTGCTCACCGCGCTGAACGGGGCTATCAAGCGTGACGATATGTGGGTTTTCACTTTCGTTCATGGCGGTCTCGTTGATATTTTCCATTTCGTTACTCTTCTGAAAGTTAATTCACCGGCCGGTAATCCCGGCCGGTTAAGGGGTTACAGGCCGATGGCCTTACGGTGTTCTGCCAGGCGATCGACGCCATCGACTTTGAGCACCATGTTGGTGATGTCGATTTCGATGATCTCTTTGCCATCAATGGTCAGCTGGTAGTAAGCGCACTCGGTGGACATCTTGGTGGTGCCGCTCTCGCCCTGCTTGTTTTCACCGCCATCAAACTCTTTATGACGGCCGCGCATGACGATTTCGACGGCGGAGATTTCGCCGGTATCATCGCGCTGATAAGAGCCGGTAAAGCGCAGCGGCACGCTGTCCGCGCCCGGAGAGGCATACTGCGCCCACAGCGCGGCGTCCGGCAGACCGCCAACGGTCCACTCCAGCGCCAGGGCATCATCGTCCAGGCCGAGGTCGACAGAGACCGAGCCCGGCATACCGCCGCCGCGATACTTCTCCAGCTTGCGGGTAAGCTTCGGTAGGGTCACAGACTCAACAACGCCCATATAGCTCAGGCCATCGTTGAACATATTCAGGTATTTAAGTTTGCGTGGTAACGCCATGCTTCAGCTCCTTAGCTGTTAACCGAATCTGACAGGTCTGCCAGATAGGTATCGGTGATGCGCTGGCGCAGGGTCAGATTTTCCAGCGGCGGGACAGGGGTGTAGTCGTAATCGATATACAGTTTCCCCGCTTTCAGGGTGGTTGCATCGTTCGACTCAGGGTCATACCAGCAGGAGCCGTCAACGATATAGCCGTTGGTTTTCAGCTCGCGGAACTTGGCGTTAATACCGGAAACGATGTCGCGGATAAGCGTTGGCGTGATGGGTTTATCCATCGCCCACGCGTGCGCTTCCGCCATGGTATCGGCCAGCACCTGTGCGGTACGGGTGTAGTTTTCAAAGACGAATAACGGATCGTCTGAACAGGTTCGGTTACCCCAGAATTTGAAGCCGTCGTTGCGAATCAGCGTGGTGACGCCAGCCTGGTTGAGCAGGTTCGCATCGGTAGCCTGTTCCTGCAGATCCCAGGAGACAGAGGCGCTTACGCCGGTAACGCCGCTGACGCCAACGTTTGACAGGGTTTTATGCCAGCCAATTGTCTGGTCGATTTTGGCGCGCAGGCCAAGCGCACGGGCGGTAGCCCAGGCCGTCGTCGTTGCGTTCGTGGTGGTATCCCATGCCAGAAAATCAGGATGAATAACCATCAGCTCGCGCTGGCTGAAGTTTTTGCGGTAGTTAATCGCCTCAGAAATGGTTTTACATCCCCACGCGCTGACATAGCCGAACGCGCGCAGGCTCTGGCACATGGCGGCCAGTGCGGTCGCCACTTCCTGAGAGTCCAGCCCCGGCACGCCGAGAATACGCGGCTTAACGCCGGTTACCGTTTTCGCCGTGAGAAGCGCCTTCAGGCCGGTATATTTACCGTTTTCATCTGTGGTACCGATGATGTTGGA
This sequence comes from Enterobacter asburiae, assembly GCF_001521715.1. NCBI lineage: Bacteria > Pseudomonadati > Pseudomonadota > Gammaproteobacteria > Enterobacterales > Enterobacteriaceae > Enterobacter > Enterobacter asburiae. Next base: position 4,184,463 of record NZ_CP011863.1, on the reverse strand, counting down.
AACGGTCTGCTTGCGCGCCTCTTCCGGGGTTTCAGCGGTACCTTCGGCTACGCGAACGACCACGACAACCGGTTTGCACTGGTCGGCGATCGCCTGCAGAGAAGCGGACAGCGTCCCCGCCTTGCCGGCTTTCGCAATCGCGTTTTGCACGTTGGTAATGAGCACGGGCTCGTTTAAAGGAAATGTCTTGTCGTCAGCATCGCTGGCCGTACAGACCATGCCGATGATTGCCGTCGAGACGGTGGAAATGGTGCGGGTGCCATCGTTGATTTCGATAACTTCCACGCCGTGGTGAAAATCACTCATCCGTTTAACTCCTTGGTTAGTTGGTGAGTGATATTGTCGCGGCTGGGCTTGCTATGAGCTAACCATCCCTGTCCAGCGGCCGCTGGCACAACGATTGTCCGACTATCGTGGCGGGGAATTTTTTATAAAGCGTGGAAATACCCACATCAAAAATTAACGCAACGCGCTGTCGGGATTCCCCGGCAGCAATCAGCCTGCCAGCCTGAGCCCATTCATCCTGCGTCAATTTAGGGCGTCTGCCACCAATTCGTCCCTGTTCCCGCGCTGCGGCTAGCCCGGCGCACGTCCTCTCGACAATGAGTTCACGCTCCATTTCAGCAAGCGCCCCCATGATATGGAAGAAGAAACGCCCCATTGGCGTTGAGGTATCAATGCTATCAGTCAAACTGCGGAAATTAATACTTCGCTGGCGTAGTTCCTCGGTCATTGAAACAAGGTGGCGCATACTGCGCCCGAGACGATCGAGTTTCCATACAACGAGAGTATCTCCCGCATTAAGTTGTCTGAGGGCACGATTAAGTCCCGGTCTGTTTGTCGATTTACCGCTGATTTTATCTTCAAAAATCAGCTCACATCCTGAACGCTGCAGCGCGTCACGCTGTAAGGCGGTGTTTTGTTCATTTGTTGACACGCGTATGTATCCAATAAGCATGGTATTTCTCTCCGTCAAATCCGGAAATCATGCCATTTAATGGATAAACACGCATTTTCGAAAACCTTGGTTTAAAAGAAGCGGCAAAACGGGACATTGGCACGGGCGCGAACCAGATACCAGATATGAGCTATCAGGGTTATGGCTCTAACTGGGTCAAGACTGTAGGTGGGCTAATTATTCAAAAAGGATCGCTGGGATTTGGCATTGGTTCAAATCTATCAAGCGCTACATTTCCGGTTGCATTTGCCTCAGGGGCCGTAGTCAATCTTACGTGGTCTGACGTCACGTCAGGTGGTGCGGCTCAGGGGACGTCAATGTCTTATGGAGTCGTCGTAGGAACTCAAACCAGAACAGGGTTTCAGGCATGGATGAGTGGTGCCGGTGGATTCAACCTCTCATATATAGCGGTGGGGTATTGATAATGAAATACAGATATTCTGGAGATACGAATTCTTTTTATCCCTGGGCATTAATTGATGATTATAAGCGAGCGAATGTATGGCCTGAAAATGGCGCTGATGTAGACGAAGATATTTTCACGATATATAGCGGTACACCGCCAGAAGGCAAGACTCGCGCCCCAGATGTTAATGGCAAACCATGCTGGATAGATGCACCGCCACCATCTCAAGAAGAACAAATTTTCGCTACGGAGTTTCGGAAAGCGGCGTTATTGACGGAGGCAGCGGCGATTATCGCGCCGCTTCAGGATGCTGTTGATTTAGGCATGGCAACAGATAAAGAAACTACTGCACTGTCTGAATGGAAAAAATACCGGGTCTTGCTGATGCGTGTTGATACAACAAAACCCGTATGGCCTACACCTCCGGCTTCGGTGGAAAAGTAACGTCAGGCGCGATGCTGGTATCGACTTTAGTCAGCTTGTATCGGTATCGCTGCCATTCGGTCAGGCGTGGCACGTCAGCATCTTCAATGTAGCCTCCAGCCTGAGCATCTGCCAGTGGTGCAATGATTGCCGTCGCCTCCGCCAATAACACAGCTTTCGTCTGTTCTGCTGCCATCACGTCCGCAGCGTGCCGCGCTGTCGGGTCCGTTAACCACTGGCTGCCATCCCATTGATCATATGGCGTAGATGGAGCCTGTGCCGTGGTGTCCTGCGGATAATCACCCGGTGCTGTGATGGTAATTTTCTCCCCGGTCCGCGTGCTGTATACTGTCTCGCCGCGATGATCGGCAACGTCTTCCCAGGTTTTGTTATCGTTGGTTCTGCAAACGGTAAAGCCGTCTTTTATTTTGCCAGGCGCATCTACACACGAATTAGCCGGAATACCTACGCCTACGTGCAAAAACTCTACTGATGATGAAATATATTCGCGCGTCATTCCGTCATAGTTAAATACAGTAATATCACCGGCCACTACGGCAATATGATCGCTGTTTAATTCCGCCTTAGACATTATGCAGCCCTCACGATGTAATTGAATGCGACGTTGCAAGGCGCTGTTTCATTTTGCCCCTCTTCTGTTAAATACACGCCACTACTTCCCGAATAGGCAAAATAGGTTGTTGATGAACTCTTGCGATAAAATTCATGTATAGCGGGAGTTTGCGACCCGTCACCATTACCAAACAATAACGCGTGGGTGTGTTTCCGCAGCTTATCGGCGGCATATGACAAAATTGTACGCCCACTATCAATGCCTCTCCCATCATCCCAGCCACGAATAAAGACGCCGCGTAAATCAGGAAGCGTGCCGGAGGGATAAGCAATAGCCAGCTTCGGATACTGTGCTAATGAAAATTGTGCTCCGTTACATTTCAAATACCCGGCCGGGAGGGTTGCTGACGGCCAGGGTATGGGAACGCCCACCGGCAAGGCTGACCCTTCTCCTAAACCGACGTTTTGTATCAATCAGATGGCGTCAACCTCACCCTTTTCTGTCATTTCATTTTTAATTTCTAAAAGAACGGGTTCACCTTTGTCATTTACATCAAGGCGCATCCCTTTCGGTATTTCTGAAGTCCTGAAAAACCAGTTATCAGCAGGCAGCTCAATCACCCCGGCAGTATCATGAAAGCCGGGTATAACCTCTGTCATAGTATTCGGATTAAACAGGCGCATAATAAACTCTCCACGAAAAACCATTATTTGATGGGGCGCCCGTTGCGGACATTGTGCAGCGAGCTTTGAAACCAACATTTGTTGTTAAGGCATCAATGATCATTGATGAATGAGCATAGTTGGGCCCGGTTCCAGGATCGGCAGAAAGGCGTTCGGCAATGCTGATATAGCGGCTTATACCTGGTAGCGCGATTGGGTAATTAACCGTTGCCAGGCCGTTATCAAGGATTACACCATGCCCCATTACCTCAATGGCTCCATCCGACCATATTACCCAGGCTCCATTTGCGTTACTTCCTCTACTGGTTACGTATTTAGCTGCTCCCAAACCAAGGTTTTTGAGAACCTCAGCGCTCAACCCCGCATCGGCAATTTCTTTTAACGCATTGGCGATTAATGGGTACTGTTTATGCGGATTATCAGCAGCAATATGCTTTTTCATCTGATCATCAGCGTAGCCTTTAACCTCGATAACTTTATCGTCAACGTACTGACGCGTTGCCAGCACAACTGAGGGATCAATTTTCAGGGAAATTGACGATGTGCTCGACACAATCAGAATCATGCGGATGGTCTGCGTGCGACCGCTGCCTTCCTGCAGCTGAGGCTTGTATGTCTCCGGGCAGTTAGCCACGGCGATCAGAATGCCGTCGTCGTCATAGAGACCGATCTCTCGGATCCAGAAACCGCCCTCATTCTCGGGAATAATCTGTTCAGCGATGATCTGGCTGGTATTATTTGGGTCAACAGCGAGCAGGTTCAGCGGCGCTATGCGTTTTTGGTTAACGAGCTTCGTCTGCGCCGGATCGGGGGTTGGCAACGTTCCGTTGGCGTCGCCTACCGCCATTTGCGTCAGGTTGAGTTGCGTACCAAGTGCCGTCGCGTTAGCTAGCCGCGCCGCGCCCTGATTCGTCAGTATGGCAAAATATTTTGCGGTCATGCGTTCACTCTCAGGTTATCAATCAAATGGATGGCCGAGGCCGGGTAATAATCACCACCGACAATAAGTTCCTCGGTGGTATAGGGGTAAACAGCCAGCGCATCGCCGTGATAGCATCCTGCGCCAACATAAAACTCTCCCGTTGAGCTCAGGCTGATAGCCAGCCCGGTCATGTGTCTACTTGCCGGTTTGGCATCCTCAATGAGCCGTTCAAGCTCCTGATACATTTCGTCAGTGATGCCGTTATCAAGCACACCGACAACCAGACGGAACGTGCCTGGCTCCTCACCGAGCTGCACCACTCGCGCACCTCAATCAAGAAACCAAGCGGTTCCACCACACGACGCAATGCGCTGATGGTTTCCTTTGTGCTGATGGACGAAAAACGAGGACATAATGACGCTGCGCTTTGTGCTCTCCGGCCACGCCTCATCCCAACGGTCTACCGACAGCGCCCATGCCAGGTAGGGAAGTAAATTCACCGGGCACGCGCTGGGGTTCCATAAGGTGCGTAGCGGTACCGGCACTCGTTCAATATTCGAGAGCGCTGCGGCAGCGGCGACTTCCAGCGGTGATCCCAACGGGTAATAGCCTTTCACTCATCCGAACCCCGATCGCTATCTGATACGAGTACAGTTCGAGGCCTGCGACTTACTCAGTACAATGCAGAGTGGGAGATTCCAGCTCAACGCGCTGCACGCCTCAACGTGAAGTGCTGCATAGATGGCCGACAGACGGATATCGCGTCCAAGGCGATGCTGTGCGCTGAATAATTCTGCAGCTTCTGCTCCGCTGCTTGCCTGATGGTCAGACTCTGGTCCGGGATAAACGTAGAGCGTCGCGTTTATCTGGTAAGGTACAATTTCTGCCGACTGGACCGTTACACGATCGCCTACGGGGCGGACGGTTTCAGCATTAAGCGCTTTTTCAACAACCGCCAGTAGTTCAGGACGAGCGGTACCATCACCCTCACGGGATAACACCGAAATCGTCACATGTGCGGGCTGAGGGCTTTCAACCGAAACGTCAGCGACCCGTCCGTCGGCACTTCGACCATGATATTCATAGGCTCCAACCGGCCCCGCGACGCTCAATCCCTCAAATGCCTGCTGCGCGCGCAGTCGCAGGTCAGCGTCAGACTCCATGACGGCAGCCGTTGGCGGAATGGTAGTGTCATCGCCCGGGGTGATGGTCAGGCGTTCGGTATTATTGTTTGCCGCAATAACGTCCAGATCGTGACCGGAAGAATAGGCCAGCGTCACGGCCAGCGCAGCCTCATTAACCCGCTGGCGCCAGATGACTTCCCGGTAGGCATTCTCCTGTAGCAGCTTCACAATCGGCTCGGATTCCAGCGTCAGCGTCCGTGCAATCGCCTCGCTCCTCTTCCGGGTAGAGGGAGACAAAGGTGGCCTTTCGTTCTGCCAACAGCGTTTCATAATCCACCTCCTCCACGACATCAGGCGCGGCGAGCTGGCTCAGATCAACAATAGCCATAGCGTTTAACTCAGTGAAATGGGTGATAGATAAGGATTGCCCGGAAGGTCGGGCGCGTGCCGGTGATATCGACATACAACGTCCCGTCGTTCTCCGAACGCTCGAAAGTGATGGCCGTCAGGCTTATCCGCGGCTCCCATTTCTGGATGGCGCGAATAACAGGCGGCCATGATTTGCAGACGCAGCGCCGGACTCTGAGGCCTGTCGATCATCGTCGCCAGCAGCGAGCCGTAATCCCGCCGCATGACCCGCGAGCCAATCGGCGTAACCAGAATGTCGCGCACGCTTTGCCGGATGTGTTCAACCTCTGAAATGCTCAGTCCGGTCTGCCTGTTCATCCCCCTGTAACGCACAGTCATTGTGTCCCCTTAGTCCAGCTTCCGCCGCTTTGCACACTGCCGTGCGTGTGGTTATCCACCTGCACCCCGTTTGAGGTGAATTTACCGCCGGAATGCTCAATATTTCCGGCCATCACGCCGCCCTTCTGCACTTCAAGAGAGGCAGTAATTAACTTGTTGGTACACACCACTTCAGGCGTATCCAGCGTGATGCGGGACGTTGACGTCACCCTCACCTCCGGCACGGTGGCGGTCAGCGATTCAGAGGCGGTAATATCGGCCGTTTTAATGCCTGCAACCGTCAGCGCCCCGCGCCCGGGTTCGTACTCGATCACCGCGCCGTCAGGGAACGAGGCGTGGAACGCGTCAGGTGACCCGGACGGCGCCGGATGGTCGTCAGAGAAAATGCCGGGCAGCACAAAGGCGGTATCAAGCTCGCCGCCGATGGCCAGCAGCAGCACCTGCTCTCCCTCGGAAGGAGCCCACCAGACGCGCGAACGTCCCGCACGACAGGTTAGCCAGTTCAGCCAGGTGGTTTTCATCCCGCCGGTCTGGACACGACAAAGCCCTCTGTTGAGGTCAACATCGGTCACAACACCGATACGAATAAGATTGCGGATCGCGCGAGCGATGCCGTTCATGGAAGTTAATGTATTCATGAGAAGAGAATGCCGTTCAGGAGGAACGGCAGCAACGAGACGGGGTTTTCTGCGGGATGATACAACAAGCGGTCCAGACAGCAGGCGCCAGGCGGCCTTCAGCGCGGGGAAATCAGTCCTCCCACTGGCTGACCAGCTCGCCGTTGACGTACAGCGCCTTCGGCCGCGTGACGGGCTCCGGCAGCGGCGGCTCGGGGGAATACGTCGCGTGCAGAGCGCCCTGATCCTGGGAAACAAGAATTCGCTCGGTTAATTGCACGCTGATGGTGATATCCATCGTATCGTCATCGTTTAAGACGATCGCGAAGGTGTAACCGTTTTTGCGTCCTTCATCGAGGGTAAAAATATCCGGCTGGTTTTCCCGAAGCCAGGCCAGCACCGGGACGAAAAATCCCTCGCTGTCGCCGGTGAAGCCGCTAACCTTCGCGTTCAGCGCATACTGCTTTTCAAAGGAGAGCGAGGAGGCCTGGCGGGCGTCAATATTGCCGCCTCCGACCGACATCTGCAGGCGCTCCGGGTTGGCATTGAGTTGGGGGATCGCGTCAATTAATGCCTGACGCAGGCTCTTGAGTTTGTGCATCGAGTTTATCCTGACAGTGTTTGATGGTTTCAACCTGCAGCGCGCAGGCGATAAGGGCGTATTCCAGCCTGCGAATATCCGCGCTGAGATCGCCGTTAGTGGCGGGTTCGCTTCCCGGCATCGGGCAGCGGCTCACCTTCGGGCAGGCGTTGTAAACAATGGGCTGCGGAGGCGCAGGCGGTGCGGGTGTGCAGCCTGCGGACAGCATCAGGCAGCTGAGCGGTATACCAGCGGCGTAACGCTTCATTTTCATTGAGTAATCTCCCGATAGTCGCTTCCCGTCTTGCCCTCTCCTCGCCCGCGGTGACAAGCTCCTCACGGAGCCTGACCTGGGCATTTTCATTTGCCCTGGCCATCCGCTGCGACAGGGACAGCTGCTGGTTAAGCGTGGCGAGGGCCGTTTTTTGCACGCTGGCGACCCGGTTGGCCGTGGCTAAGGAACGGGACAGGTTCAGGTTGTCATGACGAAGCCACAGCGCGATGGCCAGCAGCCCGGCCAGCGCCAGCATGAGCGTTCTCACGGCAGCCCCTTCATGCACCAGGCCTTCTCGCGGACGCGACGGTTTTCCAGACCGGCATTTTTGACGCCGTTGACGTACACCCAGCGGGTAAGCTGCCCGCATGCCTGCGGCCACTGTTTACGTTTGATAAAGGACACCAGCGTCGAACGGCAGGCGGCGCCTGCGCCGACATTAAAGGTAAAACTCACCAGCGCGTCGTAGACCCGGGGCGGCATCTCTACCGGCGCACACGCCGCCAGACGCCGCTCAACGTTGAGCACATCAGCGACCAGGTTTACCGCAGCCTCACGCTCGGTAATGTCCCGCGTCGGCACAACGTTTGCCGTGTGCCCAATGCCGGACGTCCATACGCCGGCGCTACACCGGTAGGGCGAAAGGCGACATCCTTCGAGATCGGCAATCAACGCCAGCCCCTCCGGGGACGTTTTCAGTAATCGAAAGTCAGGCATCAGCACCGCCAGGGCCAGCACGCCGGCGACGCTGCAACGCTTAATGATTGAGTTCACGAATGCTCTTCTTATCGAGGCCAAGAGACTGGAGATAGCGCCAGGTTTTTCGCTTAAACCAGTAATTCGTCAGCGCGGTAAAAATGGCGCACAGACTCCCCACGTACAGCGCGACTTTTTCAGGAGACATCGCCCCGAACCAGGCCAGCGCCACGGCCAGCCAGTAGGCGATAAACGTGGTGATTTTCTCCAGGCTCAGTCCCATAGGTTTACGGATTCTTTTGTGGGGGCGCTATTCACCTCCGGCATCTCTACCGGCGTGCCGTGAGGCAAGATAACGCCTAACTCCGCGAGGCCAGGATTGGCCTTCAGAACGGCTTCAACGACGCCAGCCGTGCGCCCATAAAAGCGGGCGCAAACGGCATCAAGCGTGTCCCCCTGCATTGCATAGATTTTCATCAGACGCTCCCAACATCCGGTTTCCAGGTACCCTAGAGTTTCCCGGGCCAGAAGGCTTTTCGCTATCGCTGACGGATGGACAATCGCGGGCACAACAGATCGTCCGCGAGAGGCGAAGCGTGATTCAACGGAAGCGCAAAACAGGAATGAGGGTGTTGGTACGGGCGATGACGCCGGGGCTAGCGCCAGCTCTCGTCTTCCCAGACTTCCCGGAGGATAGCGTCCAGCGCCTCGCGATCGGCTTCTTTTTCAAGCCCCTGGAGCTCGACCCCCGTCACCGATCCGATTTTCACATTCACCCGCGATGACGGAAACAGGGATCGTATTCTGCGGGTCAGTTCGCACTGAAAGGCCTCAACGACGGCATGGCCAATCTGCTGATCTTTATCGAGAGTAATGTTCACCCGAACGTTGCCCTCTTTTTTGATTCGTTCCGGAACAGGCGATGCTGAGAACACAACGGTAAATGCGTTGTTCTTGATTAAATTTCCCCGCGCAATCTCAGCAATCAAATTCAGGGCAATCTCACGATCTCTTTCCTGACACGTTCCTTCCGTCGTCAGTCGCGCAATCAGCTCGACTCGTTCAATCATGACCTGCTCGTTCAACTCTCTGTCCACACAACCTCCACCACGAGATACTGTATAAACATACAGTAGCACGTATTCATAAAAAGAGTGAAGCGAAAAATCAGAACCCTTGACGGTATGTACATGATATGGATGGAGATTAGCGGGCTCTCTGGGCGAAGAGATCCGTTAAATACCCAATACGTTCAAGGATTTTCCGCGCCTTTTGCTGGTAAGAACACGGTGCCGGAAATAGCGATCCGTCAGCTGCGCCCCTGCACCATTTATCGTTAAAGCGGCTGATGCCTCCCGCCATCAGATGCAGGGCTTCTGCCCGACTGATGGCTATCCCGGTGGCGAGCCGTATCTCATCGATCACCTTCTCCGGAACCCCGTTCTGCGGGTCGCTCGCGAAGACGACGGGCGCTGTAGCGCCAGGGCGGATGAATTTGATGCGTTCGGTTAACGCCCGTCTTGCACGTCGGCTGAGGGGTTGAGAAAGATCGGTCTGCGTACAGTTATTGACAGAACTCCGAGAGGATACGGGCGCGTCCTTAAGATCCGCGGCCCGCTTCGGCACAATTTTCCACTGCGTGAGCCGGGTTAAAACTGGGCTGCCCGCGCCAACGGCGGAATCGTACACGCCGCGGATGCGGACCGTTTCCTCGCCGTACTGGTTAAACCCGGCGTGCGGTTCATACAGCGTGCGCACCTGTAAATCATCGCGACGCACAAACGGCCCGCCCTGCGCGGTAACGTAACCCGCCCAGTCCCCGGCGTCGGCAGCCTCCTGGACGGCGGCAAACTCAACGCTCAGACCGCGCGCGGCCTCGGTATCCACCAGACGCCGCAGCTCGCGGTAGACCGTTACCGGCGCGCCGCCGATGAACTGAAACTGGCGAATGTGCCAGCGCCCTGCCCAGGCCGACACGGCGGACGCCGTCTCCTTCAGCAGCCCGCCGCTTTCGCTATCGGTCTCGCCATCGAGCGCATAGCCGTCGATATTCTTTGAGATGTATTTGGCGATATAGCCGGTAGCGCTGCCTTTCTGCGGATCGATCGCGTCCGAGTGAAAGCGCGCCTGTCTGGCGCTTTCGCTCCGTAGCTCAACGGCATCCTCCTGCCGGGCATAATCCCCGATAATCCGGCGAACGCATTCGACGTCTTCCGGCAGCATAAACATCAGCATGTGCCAGTGGGGCGTACCGTCGTGGTGGGGTTCCGCAACGCGGATACCGAAGATTCGGTGCCCGTCACGGTGGAGCTTTGCGCGGATACGCGCCCAGAGACGGGTAAAGTAGATTTGCGTATCCGCCGGGCTGGCCCCGTTCCACTTCGCGTTGGGGAAACCTGATTTCAGCGTCGCGTGATACTGCGCGGGCGCGGTTAAGGTATAGAACTCGCCCACGTAGCCCAGCGACTCACAAATATTTTCAAACCCGCGGATACGGGTCATCAGTTCACAGCGACGGATCGCCGGGTTGGCCACCGAGCTGTCGTATTTTTCAATCAGGCTGATGCGGTTGCCCTCTTCATCTTCCAGCTCCATGCCCTTGAGAAATTCGCGCGTGCGGCGCTTCTGCTCGCGCCACTCGGTCACGCAGCGTTTGCTCGCATACGCCGCTTTTCGCTTGCTGACGTTGCCGAGGGCAATTTGCAAATGCTCGCGCCAGGCAGCCGCGACCCGACGCAGCCGCCCGCGCCACCACGTCTCGGAAAACATGCGGATCACCGCCGCGGCAACGTCATCTTTATTGAAAAACGTCTTCGACACCCGCTCCCAGTGCGGTGGCGACACGTTGAACTGCCGGGCGATCAGTCCGGCGCGCTGATACCAGACGTACAGCGTCTGGTATTCGCCCATTTCAGCATCGTTAATATTCGCCAGCTCGCCGCGAATAAAGCTGGCGATATCTGCGGCCAGCAGGTCGATGTCCGCGCGGGTCATATCCGGAAGGCGGTTATAGCGGGCAACCAGTTCGACCATCCGCGAGGCGAGATATTGCAGAAGCTGCGTGTCGAAATGGCCGCCGAACACGGCCCTGGAGACTTCGTCGTGCAGGCCTGTGCAGACATAGCGATCAGAGACCCGCCGCAGGCGAGGCAACATCCTTTTGCAGAAGCGGATCAAAAAGGCGTTGGCCTGCGGGCTGCCCCGATGCTGTTCGAGGGCGTCAACCGTGCGCCAGATTTCGAAGCGTACGCAGTCGGGCTGCTGTGAGAGGGCAATTCTTGCCTGCTGCAGCGACGCGAAAAGGCGATCGCGGCGCTGCTGTTGGGCATGGGTGAGATAAGGGCTGGCAATGGCCGACCGTGGGGCATTCCACGGATAAGCAAATGACGTAGCCAACTTATCCTCCCCGGACGTGTTTATTTTTTATCTCTGCGATCTCCTGGCAGGTTACGCACAGGGCTACGCCGGGCACCGCTATTCGGCGCGCCTCCGGTATCGGCGCCTCGCAGTCCTCGCAGAGGAAACGCGAAGGCGATACGGGTCGTCTGCGGGCGCGATTAATGTATCGCTCTCTGTCTTCCTGCTCGCGCGCCTGCGCAAGATCGATAAAATCGGCCATCAGTGCAGCTCCTGGGATTCACGCTCATAGCGAGCCGCCTCGTGGGACAGTAGTTCGGCAACGTCTTCTCCGCTCATGCCGGTTTTGTAGATATGGCTCGCCAGCGCCTCCAGACGCAGGGAGACCGCGAGGGCTCGCGCGCATCGTTCCTCTGTTTTTGCCTCTGCCAGCAGGCGTTTCAGTTCTTCACTTCCGGTGGGATAAGGGCGGTTTTCACTGTTTCGCATCACGCGTTCTCCTTAATTTCAGGCAATAGGGTGCCCGGCGGGTTTACGCCATTAGTTTTTGGGTTGGGTTATATCGGCATGGTCAGCCGTTCAGGAAATAAACTCACAACAGCACGAAAATGGTTCATGGCATTAATCAGCGCCCGTTTCTCTTCGGTCGTCAGCTCGCTGATATCGCACTCGTGGCGGGCGACGGGCAATCTCGCCAGGAAAAAGAGGGCCGCCAGCGCCCTGCTGTTCTCCTCAAAACAGGGATCGCGCTTATCGCGCATTTCAGCCAGAAACCGCGCCAGCTCTTTTCCGCTATCGCTCCCGTATCGGGCGCGCAGTTCAGCGACGTGGTTAAGCCCGCTAAGACGCGCTCCCACGCTAAGTGGAACCCTTGCACGGGCAGCTTCTATCGCCATATCTCCCCTCGCGTAAATTCACGCACGCTAGTGCGCTGAAAACGGGCAGAGCACGGTTTTTTCCGCCGTTTGATGATTGCGATTTCAGATGCCATGCTGCATGATTCCCATTTTGATAATGTCTGCAATCATTAGCCTCTGTTTGCCAACGCCTGCCGCTGATTGCCCGAATTTGTAATGATACTAATACCCAAATGAGTATTAGTAAACACCCAAAGGAATATATTTTGATTTTAGATTCTCAAGTGAATAATGAAGAGTTACTCGATAGAATCTGTCAGGTATATGGTTTCACGCAGAAAATCCAGCTGGCCCGGCACTTTAATATCGCCGCCAGCTCGCTTCAGAACCGCTACGCGCGCGGTACCGTCTCTTACGACTTTGCGGTTCAGTGCGCGCTGGACACCGGCGCCAGCCTCCGCTGGCTGATGACCGGACAAGGCGCGCAGTTTGAAGGTCACCCCGCGCCGGGCGATCCGGTTTCGGTTTCCACATTCACACTGAGTGATGGAAGGCTGGAAGAAAATACCACTTTGAGTATCGATTCTGGTTTCTTTAGCAAACCGCTGGCTCGCGGCATCGCCGTTCGGGCGGAGGGGAAGCTGCACTTTATTGAAAAAGAAGCATCGTTAACCGACGGCCTGTGGCTGGTTGAGATTGAAGGCACCGCCAGCATCCGCGACCTCACGCTGCTGCCGGGTAAAAAACTCCACGTGGCAGGCGGCAAGGTTCCGTTTGAATGCGGTATCGACGAGATAAAAACGGTGGGTCGCGTAGTGGGGATTTACAGCGAGGTTAGCTGAGGCTGCAAGATTCAAGGCTGACGACGTTCGCCAGCCTTTTCATTGATTTTAAACGTTATTTTTCGATGTAGTTGTATGAAGTCAGAATTCCTTTGTCAGAAAAATCAACGGACAGCTGCTGCTTGCGGTCCAGATTAAGTGGAATGATGAGATAGATACGACGGTCGAGGATCTGCGACGTATATTCCCAGTGGCGCGTATTATTGTAGTCAGCCGTATTGGCAGGCACGCCAAAAGCAATCAGTACATCTTTGCGGGTCGTGACCTCCGGGATCAGCTTCTGCTTTATCTCTTTTTCAGAATACTGCGCCAGGCTTGTTGCCTTAGTTCCATCGTAGTTTGATGCACAAGAGGTGCTCAGGAGACAGACTAGCGCCACGCCTAAGACATTCATGGTTCTCACTGTACAAAATCCTTTTCAATATAAATACCATTGACGGTATCCAGCGCGACTTCTTTCATATAAAGCACGCAATATCCCGTTTTATCGCTATAGCTAATATGCCCTTCGTAAATCTTTTTCTTTTCTGGCGTAAAGGTGAGCGAGACATTACATCCCTGGTATAAAGCGTGCTGAACAGTCGTTTTTTCGTCTGGCACAATCAGCGTTTCAAAATAGTCTTTATCATATTTCTTGCCCGTCACTTTAGGGAGACCAATATCTTTTGTCGACCCAAGGAAAGGGTTCAGATAACGATTGTGCTTAAGTACCCATCCACCAATTTCTTTACCTGTTTTATCATACTGATAGATGCCATAACTCATCGGCGGGCCAATGAGGCGAATCTTAGCCACATCCTCGCTATTCGGAGGAGGCATGTACATTTTCGGCTCAGGAAAGAAAGTGCTACAACCAGAAAGACTCACTATTGCTGGAATAATTATATATTTTAAAAATCGCATACCGTTACCTTTATATATACCATTGCTTATTTCCCGGGAGACAATGCCGGAGCATTAACATCCCGGAATGTTATTAACAAATCACTCATAGATATAAAGGTCAACTAAAAAAAATAAATTTAGGTTTAGTGTAATAAAAATGAGCGTGACGTTGGATTTTGAGGAATTCACGAATACGATTTGTACAATGAAATATCCATTGCTATATGATGCTCCTCAGGCACGGAAAGCGCTGCGAACCCCATGGCGAAGCGTGGAAGCATTGGCAGAGCGGGAACGGGGAACGCAAACCATTCTGTCTCTTTACTCACAAACCCTAAAAACTAAAGAAATCCCCCATCGCGCCGATCATCATCCGTGTGTATTATTTCCTGTAGCTTTTACAACAACTAACCTTAACTCAAATACTTAAGCGCCAAAGCGAAAGGCATCATGAGCACACCGATCAAACGGCTAGAAATCATTAAAAATGCCATTGAACTGGAAGATGACGACATCATCCAGAACCAGCTGACACGCCTGAAAAATGAAGCGTTTGACGATGAGCTACAGGCAATCGTCGTGGCGCTTGAGGAGAAGAACTACACCGCTGCGATGGCGGCAATTACCGCCTGGCTGCAGGGCCAGCGCGCCGTGACCCAGTGGCGCGATCCGCAGGTGGCCGCCAGCAAGCTGGAGCTGAAGGCGCTGGAAGAACGTCTGCGCGATCTGATTGACCGCCGCAACGCCCGGGTGCAGCAGCTCGATGAGTTCAACGATCTCTATTTCTCCCGTCTCGGGCCGCTGATGCAGCAGATCCTCGCCCTGCGTAAAACCCTGGCCGAGCTGAACCTGCGCCGTCAGCAGGCGGAAGCGCGTCGCCGTGAGGAAGATTACCGTCGCTGCCAGCGCTATATGGCGCAGGCGGTAGAGGTGCTGGCGACGCTCACCCAGCGCTGGCGCGATCTCCCGGCCGACTCCGTGCAGGCCGCTGAGGCGCGCAAGCATCTTGAACAGCAAAGCAATCTGATTGCCAACCTGCTGGCCGAAGCGCTGGAGCTGGAGAGCGGCTTAACGCGCGAAGAGGAGCCTGCGCGTCAGGCGCGCGACGACGCTAACGAAGAGTACGAAAAGTATCGCGAACAGCATCACGATGCCGAAGTGCGGCTGCGCAAGGGTAAGGATCTTTCGGAAGAGGATCGGAACGAGCTGAAGCGTCTCTGGCGGCAGGCGAGCAAGCTCTGCCACCCGGATCTGGTGGCGGATGACCTGAAAGAAGAAGCCAACGCGATGATGGTGCAGCTCAACCAGGCGAAGCAGCGTGGCGACGTTAAAACCATTCGCTCACTGGTGGCCCGCCTGCAGCAGGGCTTTGAGCCATTGATGGCAAGCGACAGGCTGAACGATCTGGAACGTATCCGAAAAAAAATGGCGCAGGTTCGCGAGCAGATAGACATTTTAGTGAACGAGCTGGCGGAGCTTGAGAAAGAGGAGTCCTGGCTTCTGGTCTCGTCGCTGAACAATATGGAAGCATACTTCGCTCAGCAGGAGAAAGCCCTGCACGAGGTCCGCGCCTCGCTCGAACATCAGGTGAGCGAAGCGCAGCTGGATTCCGCCGCCTGATTATTTGGCGTGCCAGTATGCGCTGGCACGCACCAGCTGCTGGTCAATCGCATCGGTTTCAAACTGACGGCTCAGCGTCTTCACTACCTTCCCTTCCCCGGTCAGCCAGATGAAATAGTCTTCACCGGGAACGGTCAGCGCCGCCAGATGGTCCGCTACCGCCTGCTCGCTGTGGCCCACCACCCAGGTGATATCGAACCCGCTCAGGTGTGCCAGATAGTCTTTATAAGATTCGTCCCCGACCGTCACTACCGCATGAATTTCCGGGCGAACCGGCAGTTTAGCAATGCTCTCCAGGCGTCGGCGCAGCGCGGGCATGCCGGACTCGTCGCACACGTACAGCTGCCAGGCGTAATCCTCCGGCACCACCAGCGAACCGCGCGGGCCGCCGATGGTCAGCCTGTCACCCGCTTTCGCCTCGACCGCCCAGCGGCTGGCAATGCCGCCGTCATGAACGAAGAAATCGAGCACCAGCTCATGGTTTGCCTCGTCGTACAGCGGCGTGTAGTCGCGCGTCTGAGGACGTACGCCGTCTCCCCAGTCGATGCCTTCATCGGTGACCACCGGCGGTACAAATACCGCCCCAGGAGCCGGGAAAAAGACTTTGGTATGGTCGTCGAAACCGCAGGAGCTAAAGCCCTCCAGCGCCTCGCCGCCTAAAACAATGCGCTGGAAACCCGCGCTGGGGCGCTCAACGCGGAGCACCGTCAGCTCGCGAAAGCGCAGGTCATTACGAACACGCTGTGGGTAACGGGTAGATGCCATTTTTAGCCCCTTCTCTGGTGAATACGATATATCTAAATCAATTTTCAAATGATAATGATTACTAATAAGAAAAAATGCAAGATCTTTTAGATTGCATCTGAATATATCTTAGATATAGTTTAGATATATCAAATTGAGAGAGCTACTATGCGATACGAACACGACAGCGGCGGGCGCCGACCGCGCTTTTTCGGCCACGGCGATCTGCGGCTGGTGATTCTGGATATCCTGACCCGCAGCGCGAGCCACGGCTACGAGCTGATCAAAGAGATCGAGAATCTGACTCAGGGGAATTACACCCCGAGCCCAGGCGTGATCTACCCGACCCTGGATTATCTTCAGGATCAAACGTTTATCACTATTACGGAAGAAGAGAACGGTCGTAAGACGATTACGATTACCGCTGAAGGACAACGCTGGCTGGACGAAAACCGGGAGCAGCTGGAACAGATCCAGGTGCGGATCAAAGCCCGTTCCGTCGGTTTTCAGCTGCGCAAAAACCCGCAGATGAAGCGGGCGCTGGATAACTTCAAAGCGGTGTTAGACCTCAAGGTGAATCAGGGAGAGCTCAGCGACGCGCAGCTCAAGCAGATTATCGGCGTTATTGACCGCGCGGCGCTCGAGATCTCCCAGCTGGACTAAGCCGTCGCGTGCTCGCTCACGCGGAAGACGCGTACCAGCTCCTTCAGGTGCATCGCCTGTTCGTTAAGCGATGCCGCCGCAGCCACAGACTCCTCCACCAGCGCGGAGTTCTGCTGGGTGGTGGCGTCAATCAGGCCAATCGCGCTGTTAATCTGCGAGATACCTTCCGTCTGCTCGTGGCTGGCCTGGCGAATTTCCCGCAGGATCACGTCCATCTCTTCCACGTTGCCGACCATCCCGTTGATCAGCCCACTCGCTTTTTCGACCAGGTTCATCCCGTCCTGAGTCTGGCTGGTGGAGCTCTCAATCAGCTCGCGGATTTCGCTGGCAGACGACGCGCTCTTCTGGGCAAGCTGGCGAACTTCACCCGCCACCACCGCAAAGCCGCGACCGTGCTCACCGGCGCGCGCCGCTTCCACCGCCGCGTTCAGCGCCAGAATGTTTGTCTGGAACGCAATGGCGTCGATCAGGTCGATAATGTCGGACATCCGGTTCGACGTCTCGTTAATCAGGCGCATTTTGCTGGTCACCTGCTTCATCATCTCGCCGTTGTTTTTAACCACCGTGGCGGCATCCGCCGAGAGGTTGGTCGCTTCCCCGGTATGCGAGGCGGTATTTTTCACCGTCGCGGTGATCTGCTCCATCGAGGCGGCGGTCTGTTCAACGGAGCTGGCCTGCTCTTCCGTGCGCGCGGCCAGCTCCTGGTTCCCGGCGACAATCTGCGCTGCAGCGCTGGAGATATTCTCCGAGCCGGTTTGCACCTGCTGCACGATGTCCAGCAGTCGCGTTTTCATCTCCATCAGCGCATGCAGCAGCAGACCCGTTTCGTCTTTGCCGTGTGGCGTGATGCTGCCCGTGAGATCGCCCTCAGAAATGGCTTTTGCAAAATGCACCGCCTCGCCGAGCGGACGAGTGATAGCGCGCACGATAAACCAGCCGATCAGGCTGCCTGCCGCAATGCTAAAGAGCGTGAGCAGGATCAGCAGCAGTCGGTTAGATCTGAAATCCCCTTCCACCTGCGCACCGGCACTCTGCATCTCGCTGTTTTGAATGGTAATCAGCTCCTTCACCTTCGCTTTATAAGCCTGCTGCACGGCGAGGGTAGTGGTCATCATCTCCTGAATAGCGCCCGCACGATTGTTGTTCTGCACCGCCTGCAGAATGCGGTAGCGCGAGTCCAGATACTGCTGGCGCACGCTGCGGATTTCCGCCAGCACCTGCTGAGACTTCTGATCCTGCAGCGCGTTGTTCAGCTCGCCCAGGATCACCGTGATGTGCTCGCTGATCTCTTTCAGGCGCTGCTGAGATTGCCCCGTGTAAGTGCCCTGCTCGTCCAGCAGCATCAGCTGTTGAGTGCTAATAAATTCCTGGAAGTTATCGATTAACTGGTTCGCTTTTACCGTGGTCGGATAATCGCTGCTAATAATCGATTGCATCCCGTTATTAGCCCGGTTCAGGCTCAGCAGAGACAGGCTCGCGCTGATCGCCATCAGGACAATAAAGAACCCAAACGCCAGAAATAATTTCGTGCCGATCTTTACGTCATGTAAGAACATATTTTCTCCATCGATGTGATTATTTCTCAGACGATCGCTGTTATCGGTAACGATTTCGCTAACTTTATGAGTTTGATCGCTTTTTTATTTCATAACCCCCGCAATGCATAGGTGTAGGCTATTAATATGGCCTCATCGATCGTTACCAGACCGTCAAACGGGGTATTTTTGAAATAGCATTCTGAAGAACTGACTTAGGCAGGAATAAATAACTGAGGCACTTTCTTTAGTTATTTAATATTAAATTAACAATAAAGCACATTAATAGTCACAACCAGAAAATAAAACGCCGCTTACTCCTTACGGAATAAACGGCTTTTCCGGAACATTATTGAATCAATGGAGCACGGTCACCGCATCCTTAAGGCGTCCGGCGCGGTGCTTCACCATCGCAGAAATGTGGGCGCTCTCCTCGACCAGGTCGGCGTTTTTCTGCGTGATGCTGTCGAGTTCGGCCACCGCGCGGGTCAACTCTGACAGTCCGGTTGCCTGCTCGGAGGTCGCGTGGCTGATCTGGGCGATAAGCTGCGTCACGTTTTTCACCTGCTCGACAATATCATCCATCGTGCGGCCTGCGGCGTGAACCTGCTCAGAGCCGGACTGCACCTTGCTGGCGCTGGCATCAATGAGTTTACGAATATCATTGGCGGCGCTGGCGCTGCGGCTGGCAAGATGGCGGACTTCGCCCGCGACCACGGCAAAACCTTTGCCCTGCTCCCCTGCCCTTGCCGCTTCAACCGCCGCGTTCAGCGCCAGAATATTGGTCTGGAAAGCGATATCGTTAATCAGGGAGGTAATCGAGCCAATTCGCTGCGTGCTGTCAGCAATGTCATCCATGGTTTTGACGACGGTCTGCATCGCGTTGCCCCCTTTCGTCGCCGCGCTGCTCGCGGCCACGGAGAGTTTATCCACCTCGGCGGCGGTTTCAGAGTTACTCTGAACGGAAGCGGCCATCTGGTTCATTGTTGCAACGGTCTGCTGCACGTTCGCCACGGTCTGACGCGTCCGATCGTTCAGGTCTTCATTTCCCTGCGCCAGCCTGTCGCTGCCGTCACGGACGCTCACCACCTGGCTCGACACGTCATTGATTAACCAGCGGCACATCAGGCCCAGTTGCCCGACCGCGCGCAGCGTCAGCCCCAGCTCGTCGCTGCGGTTCAGATGCTGCACGCTGTTGCGCTCACCGGTTGCGACCTTCAGCGCCTGTCGCGCCACATTCTCTACCGGGCGGACAATCTGTTGCTCAAACAGCAGTGTCCCCAGCAGCATCACCAGCGCGGCTGCGGCGAGCGGTATCCACCCGGCAGAGGTCGCGACCAGCGTGGCGGCGAGAACGGCAAAAAGCGCCGCCATCACGCAGCGCACGCGCCAGCGCAGCGGCATAGCCGGCAGTTTACCCAGCCAGCCTTTTCCAACCACCAGCCCCTTGTGCACACGTTTCTTACAGCTCCCGTCGTTCAGCGCCCGGTAGAGCGGCTCCACGGCGGCAATCTCTTCCGCCGTGGCTTTGGTGCGAATGGACATATAGCCCGTCACCTGCCCGCGGCGCACCATCGGCACCGCATTCGCTCGCACCCAGTAGTGGTCACCGTTTTTGCGCCGGTTTTTGACAATCCCGCTCCACGGCTCGCCCTGCTGCAGCGTGTACCACATATCGGCAAACGCGGCTTTTGGCATATCGGGGTGGCGCACCATATTGTGCGGCTGGCCCGTCAGCTCATCGAGCTGGTAGCCGCTCACCTGCACAAAGGTGTCGTTGGCGTGTGTGATGTAGCTGTGGACGTCTGTGGTAGACATTAAGGTGGTGTCATCGTCCAGAGGATATTCATTCTGGGTGACATAGGTTGGAGAGGACATTGTGGGCATCCCTTGCAGGTTATTTGAATGTTAATTTTGTGGGTCAATGTTTTTTCGGCGGTAAACAATTTATCTTTAGTTGTTAAACTTGATGAAGATCGCAGATTTCACTTAAACCATACTTTTTGTACGATTTTATAATTCATTGATTTCAAATACTTTCACAAAGAAATTACCTATAAAGCATGACCAGTTAATGCCCACTTAAGTTGCAGCGAATGCACTTCTTTAGTGCAGCTGCGCTTTTCCGCCCTCATTTATCCTCTCTTCCCTGTACCGCTAAATCCCGTTTCGGTTGCTCCTGCATGATTAAATATTGTGCAACATTATTTTAACCTGGCGTTTATCCCGATTTTCGTTAAGGCATCTGAAGTGGCGTAATCCCTGCAATACTTAAACCAGTATCATGTGATACGCGATCCCCGGGAGCACATTTTGAACAGGTTACCTTCCAGCGCCTCGGCTCTTGCCTGTACCGCGCACGCACTGAATCTCATTGAGAAGCGAACGCTCGATCATGAGGAGATGAAACAACTTAACCGAGAGGTCATCGATTACTTTAAAGAGCACGTCAATCCAGGTTTTCTGGAGTATCGCAAATCTGTTACCGCCGGCGGGGATTACGGAGCCGTAGAGTGGCAAGCGGGGAGTCTTAACACGCTTGTCGACACCCAGGGACAGGAGTTTATCGATTGCCTGGGTGGTTTTGGTATCTTCAACGTGGGGCACCGTAATCCAGTTGTGGTTTCCGCCGTACAGAATCAACTTGCGAAACAACCTCTCCATAGCCAGGAACTGCTCGACCCGCTTCGCGCCATGCTCGCGAAAACGCTGGCGGCCTTAACGCCCGGCAAACTGAAGTACAGCTTCTTTAGCAACAGCGGCACGGAATCGGTCGAAGCGGCGATTAAACTCGCCAAAGCGTACCAGTCGCCGCGCGGGAAATTCACCTTTATCGCCACCAGCGGCGCGTTCCACGGTAAATCCTTGGGCGCACTGTCTGCTACCGCCAAATCCACCTTCCGCAAACCGTTTATGCCGCTGCTGCCGGGCTTCCGCCACGTGCCGTTTGGCGACATCAGCGCCATGCGCACCGTGCTGAGCGAATGCCGTAAAACCGGCGATGACGTGGCGGCGGTGATCCTGGAGCCGATTCAGGGCGAAGGCGGCGTGATCCTCCCTCCGCAGGGCTATCTGCCCGCCGTGCGTCAGCTGTGCGATGAGTTTGGCGCGCTGCTGATCCTCGACGAAGTACAGACCGGGATGGGGCGCACCGGCAAGATGTTTGCCTGCGAGCACGAAAACGTTCAGCCGGACATTCTGTGCCTGGCGAAGGCGCTCGGCGGCGGCGTGATGCCGATTGGCGCGACGGTGGCCACCGAGGAGGTCTTCTCGGTGCTGTTCGACAATCCGTTCCTGCATACCACCACCTTTGGCGGTAACCCGCTGGCCTGCGCGGCCGCGCTGGCAACCATCAACGTGCTGCTGGAGCAAAACCTGCCCGCGCAGGCGGAGCAGAAAGGCGACATGCTGCTGGACGGCTTCCGTCAGCTAGGCCGGGAGTATCCGGACCTGGTGCAGGACGCGCGTGGCAAAGGGATGCTGATGGCGATTGAGTTTGTCGATAACGAAACCGGCTATAGCTTCGCGAGCGAGATGTTCCGCCAGCGGGTGCTGGTCGCCGGAACACTCAACAACTCGAAAACCATCCGCATTGAACCGCCGCTGACGCTGACGATTGAGCAGTGCGAGCAGGTGCTGAAAGCAGCGTGTAAAGCGCTGGCAGCGCTGCGAATAAGTGTGGATGCGTAATGAATATTTCCCCTCTGCCCGAGGGGAAATATTTTACCTGAATCGACAGTCTGCTTATTCTGCTATCTATATTCCTGTCAACGCGTAATAATGCGTGAAAAAATGCAACCTCCAGGCTACATTGTAAAAATAAACCTCTGATGTTTAACATCAGCGTTTAGGTAATGACTCCAAATTATTGATAGTGTTTTATGTTCAGATAATGCCCGATGACTTTATCATGCAGCTCCACCGATTTTGAGAACGACAGCGACTTCCGTCCCAGCCGTGCCAGGTGCTGCCTCAGATTCAGGTTATGCCGCTCAATTCGCTGCGTATATCGCTTGCTGATTACGTGCAGCTTTCCCTTCAGGCGGGATTCATACAGCGGCCAGCCATCCGTCATCCATATCACCACGTCAAAGGGTGACAGCAGGCTCATAAGACGCCCCAGCGTCGCCATAGTGCGTTCACCGAATACGTGCGCAACAACCGTCTTCCGGAGCCTGTCATACGCGTAAAACAGCCAGCGCTGGCGCGATTTAGCCCCGACGTAGCCCCACTGTTCGTCCATTTCCGCGCAGACGATGACGTCACTGCCCGGCTGTATGCGCGAGGTTACCGACTGCGGCCTGAGTTTTTTAAGTGACGTAAAATCGTGTTGAGGCCAACGCCCATAATGCGGGCGGTTGCCCGGCATCCAACGCCATTCATGGCCATATCAATGATTTTCTGGTGCGTACCGGGTTGAGAGGCGGTGTATGTGAACTGTAACTGCCATGTTTTACGGCAGTGAGAGCAGAGATAGCGCTGATGTCCGGCAGTACTTTTACCGTTACGCACCACCCCGTCAGTAGCTGAACAGGAGGGACAGCTGATAGAAACAGAAGCCACTGGAGCACCTCAAAAACACCATCATACACTAAATCAGTAAGTTGGCAGCATCACCGGGCTAACGGACTCCCCATACAGTTTGCAGCATATTGCCCGGCTATATCAACAAGCAGGATTTGTCGCAATCGGGATCCGTTTACCTGCCCATGGCACCGTACCAGGGGCTTTAACGGATGTTAAATGGCAGGACTGGCTGGCTGCAACACGTCTTGCCGTGCGTGAGGCGACGAAAATGACAAATGCCGATACGCCTCTGCACATTGTTGGCTTTTCCAATGGTGGGGCACTGGCCATGAAATATGCCCTCGACGCCCTTGACGACAGTAGTTTGAGGAAGCCACAACAAATAGTCCTTATTTCCCCCATGATAGGGGTAAGTCGCTTTGCTCGCTTTTCGGGAATGGCCGAATGGACGGCCTTTCTCCCGGCCTTTTCTCGTGCGGCATGGTTAGGTCTGGTCCCCGAATTTAATCCTTTTAAATATAATTCTTTTCCCGTGAATGGCGCACGCCAGGCTTATCTACTTACCGAGTCATTAAAACGCGAGCTTAACCGGCGCAATTCAAGTTCGCGCTGGAAAGAATTTCCTCACGTACTAACGTTTCAATCCGTTCTGGATTCCACGGTCAGCACCAGAGCAGTATTGGATGTTCTTCATCAAAACCTACCGGATAACGGTAGCGAACTGGTTTTATTTGATATTAATCGCGCGGTCAATTTTCGTGCACTCTTTCGTCACTCTTCCGATCGTGCGCTATCGCATTTGCTGGCAACGCCAGAGCGTACCTTTACGACGACTATTGTCAAAAACGCCTCTTCAGAGAGCATGAAGATGGTGGCTTCGACACACTTAGCACACACAACAACAGCAGACGTTCAGCCACTTAACCTGCTGTATCCGCGAGATGTTTTTTCTTTATCACATGTTGCTCTCCCTTTTCCTGTACATGATTCCTTATATGGAAGTGAACCGTATGAACCGAATCGCTATGGGCTCAGCCTTGGAATTTTAAGAGTCAGAGGCGAGCGTGCCGTTTTGCTCGCGGATATGGACTCCTTAATGCGTATTACGTCAAATCCCTTCTTTCCCTACCTGATGGAAAGGATCGCGGGCGTAATAAAGTAAAAAGCGGAGCCCAGGCTGTGTTTTTGTAGGTCCGGACGCTACACGTCACGGGCGGTTGTTACCGGTGAAACTCTGCCATCGTCTCATCCACCGTCAGGGTTGATCAGCCCTCGTTCACATGCAATAACTTGATTGTCCCATTCCCGTGTCCTGGCGAAGTGAACGGCTCCCCTGAATCCGGTGGTGGATATTTCCGCGCGGTGAGTCTTCGCTACGTCATTCTGGTTGGCGGTGAAATCTCTCTGCTTATTCTGGCTCGCTGGCCGACGGCAGTGAGCCGTTTAATACTTTCAAAGAAGGACAACACGATGTTTCACGGGTTAAGCGCGTTTCCGTTAACCCCCCTGAAAGAGGGGACGTTTGACGAGCACGCCTTCATCAATCTTCTGCGCCCCGTGGTCGACGCTGGCGTGGATTCACTGGGCATTTTGGGCTCAACGGGAAGTTATGCCTATCTGACCGTTGAAGAGCGCGGTCGGATCGCACGCTGCGCGGTGGCGCATGCTGATGACATTCCGGTCATCGTCAGCATCGGCGCATTGCGGCTGGATGATATTCTGCGTCTGGCTGACGACGCACAATCGGCAGGTGTCTCCGGCGTGCTGCTGGCACCCGTGTCGTACCAGCGATTAACGGAAGACGAAGTGTTTGATCTGTATGAAACGGTGACCCGCCAGCTCTCCGTACCGCTGTGCATTTACGATAATCCCGCCACGACCGGTTTTTCGTTTAGCGATGAACTGTTATTTGCCGCCGCGGCCCTGCCGAATATAGGGTCCATAAAGCTTGGCCGCGTGCCGGAGGACCTGTCGCAGGTACGCGCTCGTCTTCCTGATACCGTCACGCTGGGCATCGCCGGTGACTGGCGAGCGGCCTCCGCCCTGCAGGCCGGGTTTGACGTCTGGTACTCGGTGGTCGGCGGGTTGTTTCCGCAAGCAGCGCTGGCGATTGCCCGTTCGAAAGAGTCGGCACAATCCGAGCGGCTGGAGCCGCTTTGGGCGCTATTCCGCCATTATGGTAGTTTGCGGGTGGTAGCGGCAGCGGCAGAAATGCTGGGGAAAGTGGAAACGCCCGCGCTACCCTTCCCCCTTCAGGCTCTTCAGGGTGAGCCGCGCGAAGCGCTTGCTACGATACTTGCGGATCTGGCGCTGGCCTGAACAACGCCGGGTGGCGCTAGCGCTGACCCGGCCTACAAAACCTTTATAACGCCTGTTACTCCGGCAACAGCCCCACAAAACTGCGTTTCTTGCGCGGCTCCGACATCAGCTCTTCGAGCCTATCCACGCACGCCAGGTAGTGCGGGGTTTGCTTATGCGCCAGCACCGCCTCTTCGTCTTTATAGGCCTCGTAGATAAAGAACCGGGTTTTGACCCTCGGGTCCTGCAATACGTCAAAACGCAGGTTTCCCGGCTCCTTGATTGCCCCCTCGTGGTTGGCGCGAAACACCTCCAGAAACTCGTCCACCCGCTCGGGCTTAATGTTGATTTCAACCAGCGTCACGTTCATTTTGCTTCTCCCTGTTTCTCTTCCTGCCAGAACTGGAACGCATCGCGGGCGTTCCAGTTCTCGTGAACCACTTTTTTCACCGCCTTCAGCATGGCGAGCGGCGCGCTGGACTGGAAGATATTGCGCCCCATATCCACGCCCGACGCGCCCTGGTCAATCGCGCGCCAGCACATTTCCAGCGCTTCGTGCTCCGGCAGCTTTTTGCCCCCGGCGATCACAATCGGCACCGGGCAGCTGGCGGTCACTTTTTCAAAGCCCTCGTCCACGTAGTAGGTTTTGACGAACTGCGCCCCCATTTCGGCGGCGATGCGGCTGGCCAGCGAGAAATAGCGCGCGTCGCGCGCCATCTCCTTGCCGACGCCCGTCACCGCCAGCGTCGGCATGCCGTAGCGCGCGCCCGCGTCCACCAGCTTGATGATGTTGTTGATCGACTGATGCTCAAACTCGCTGCCGATATACACCTGCGCCGCCACCGCGCAGACGTTCAGGCGCAGCGCGTCCTCCATCGCCACCGCCACGCACTCGTTGGACAGCTCGCCCAGAATCGAATTACCGCCGGAGGCGCGCAGCACCACCGGTTTGTTCGTCGCGGCTGGCACCTGGCTCCTGAGGATGCCGCGGGTGCACATCAGCACGTCGGTTTCGCCAAACAGCGGCGCGATGGAGAGATCGATGCGCTCAAGGCCGGTGGTCGGCCCCTGAAAGTAGCCGTGGTCAAAGGCCAGCATCACCGTGCGGTTGCTCTGCGGGTTGAAGATGCGCGCAAGCCTGGACTGCATGCCCCAGTCCAGCGAGCCGCAGCCCTTCAGGGTGTAAGGCACGTTCTGCTGCGGCGTGCCGATGCCAAAATCCTTGCCGTCTTTGATGTCGTCTAAATCAGCCATTTGCTCCCCCGTCAGAAATCGTATTTGCTGATGTTCTCTTTAGTGAACACCACGCGCTCCGGCAGCAGCACGATGCCGTTGCCCTTCGCCTCATACTGGTAGCCCTGCACGCTGTTCGGTTCGACCTTCAGCGCGCCGATATCTTTTACGTCCACGCTGTCGCCGACGTTAAGATCGCCTTTTTTCAGCAGGCGATCGGCGACATTGACCGCAATTCTGCCCTGTTGCACCACGTCCCACAGGCCGAAGGCTTTCACCGTGCCGCGCTCAACGTACGGACGCATCACGTTCGGCGTGCTGAACCCGACAATCGCCACCCCTTCCCGTTTCAGGTTTTCCGCCGCCTGCGCCGCCGCTGGAAGCGCGTTAGCGTCCGGGGCGATGATCGCATCCAGATCCGGATACGCTTTTAAGATCCCTTCGGCGGTTTGCAGGGATTTGGTGGCGTCGTTATAGCCAAACTGGGTCGTCACGACCTGCCACTGGGGGTGATCTTTCTCGATTTTGGCCTTCGCCTCTTTCACCCACTGGTTCTGGTCGGTGACGGTCGGGCTTGAGTAGAAGAACGCCACTTTAGCGTTCGGTTTGGTGACCTGCTTGCCCGCCATCTCCACCAGCAGGCCGCCAAGCTGCTCCGGCGTCCCCTGGTTGATGTAGATGCTGCGGCACTCCGGTTTGGTGTCGGAATCCCAGGTCAGGACCTTGACGCCGCGCTGCATCGCGCGCTTGAGCGCCGGGCAGAGGCCGTCCGGCGACACGGCGGAGACGATAATGGCGTTATAGCCCTGGTTGACGAAGTTATTGATGAGCTGCACCTGGCCGGAGACGCTCGGCTCGGTCGGGCCGTCGTAGGTCACATCTACGCCGAGTTCTTTCCCCGCCTCTTTCGCGCCGTTGCCGCCGCTGGTGAAGAACCCCACGCCCACCAGCTTCGGGATAAAGGCAATGCGGTCCGCCGCCTGCGCCGAGGCGAAGCTGAGGGCCATTGCCAGGACGAACAGTTTTGTTTTCATCTTACGCTCCGGATAGTTTTCTAAAGAGAGAACGCACCCACTCGCGGTGCAGACTCAGCGAACGTCCCATCACCACCACAACCAGCAGCGCCCCTGACAGCGCGCTCGACACCTGGTTAGGGATGCCGACCATCTGTAAACCCTGCTGCAGGTAGCCCACCAGCAGCGCCGCCAGCGCCGTACCGACCACCGAACCTGACCCGCCGTAGATATTGGCCCCGCCGAGCACGGCGGCGGTGAGCGCAGGCATCAGCAAATCGCGCCCCAGATCCGAACGCGCGGAGCCGAAATAGGAGACCATCACCAGTGCGGCAATGGCGGAGGCCATGCCCACCAGCCCGTACAGCGCGTAGGGCATACCGTTCACCGACAGCGCCGCATAGCGCGCCGCGCGCGGATTCTGCCCAATCAAAAACAGATGACGGCCAAAGCGCCCGCGGTGGGTAATCAGCCAGAAGAAAAACGTAATCACCGCGAACAGCACCAGCGGGATCGGCAGACCCAGCACCGTGAGGTTAGCGAACGCCGTGAAGCCGTCCGGGAAGCCGCCGATGCCCTCGTAGCCCGTCGCCCCCGCCATGCCGGAGAGCAGCAGCGCGCCGCCGCCGTAGAGGTAGAGGGTGCCGAGGGTGATAACCAGCGGGCTGATGCCGGTGTAGTGGATCAGCGCGGCATTAAATAATCCGCACAGCAGGCCGAGCATCAGCGTCAGCGGAATGGCAACCGCCATCGGCCATCCGGCCTGCATCATCACGCCCAGCGCGATGGCGCACAGGCCGATGGTCGAGCCGAGGGAGATGTCGATCCCGCCGCTGATGATCACCAGCGTAAGCGGCAGCGCCACGATGCCGATGCAGATGAAATCGCTGGTGCTGAACAGCAGCATGTTGATGTCGAGCATGCGCGGGTTGATGGCGCCAAAGAGCAGGATCTCCAGCACCAGTAAAATCAGCAGCGCGCTTTCCCAGTTAAGCCTCATTTACGCCACCTCTTTTTTGCGTTTGGGAAACGGGGTGACGTGCTTTCCCCCTTTGTTACCCGGCTGGAAGCGACCGTACTTCAGCGCCCGCTGGTGGCGCGCCAGCGCCTGGCGCAGGCGCCCGTCGAGCACCAGCACGCCCAGCAGCACCAGCCCGGCGATAAAGTCGTTCCACCACGCCGGGAGCCTGAACAGCACCAGCACGGTGTCGATTTGGGTCAGGAAGAAGGCCCCGAGCAGCGCGCCAACCAGCGTGCCCGTGCCGCCCAGCAGCGAAATACCGCCGAGCACGCAGGCGGCGATGGCCTTCATCTCCAGCCCGCTGCCGGTCTGGTTGGGCACAAAGCCAATCTGCGCGGCAAAGACGATCCCGGCGCAGGCCGCCAGCATGCCGTTGAGGGTAAAGGCGATCATGCGGGTGCGGTTCACCGCCACGCCCAGCTGGCGCGCGGCGGCGAGGTTATCCCCCACCGCGTAGAAATCACGCCCGAACGCAGTACGCGACAGCGTCCATGCGCCTGTGGCCGCGATAATCAACACCAGCATGCCGAGCGGCGAAATGCCGACGGCGGCAGGCTCAGAGAGGGATTTCAGCCCCGGCGGCAGCCCTTCAATCCACTTTCCGCCGGTCCAGAGCAGCATTGCCCCGCGGTACAGCCCCAGCGTGCCGAGGGTGGCGACAATCGCCGGGATGCGCAGCCCCACCACCAGGAACCCGTTGAACGCCCCGGCCAGCGCGCCAATAGACAGCGCGAAGAGAATGGAAACGGGCAGGCTGTAGCCGCTATTAAGCGCCACGCCGACGGCGATGGCAGACAGCCCGACGATGGAGCCGACGGACACGTCGATATTGCGGGTCAGCATCACCAGCGCCGCGCCGATGGCCAGCAGGATCAGGATCTGCGAGCTGGCGAAAATCATCCCCAGCGTCTGCAGGCTGAAGTAGGACGGGTTCAGCGCCACCAGCACGGCGAACAGCGCCAGAATGGCGAGAAACGCGCTCAGCTCGCGGTTTTTGAGTAAGGTCTTCATGATTGCCCTCCAAACGCCAGCGCCATCATCCTGTCGAGGCTGACGGCGTGGCGCGGCAGCTCGCCGCTGAGCACGCCCTGATGCATCACCAGCACCCGGTCCGCAAGGCCGGGAAACTCGTCAAGATCGCTTGAGATCATCAGCACCGCCACGTTCTGCGCCGCCACGCTTTTTATCAGCTGGTAGATGTCGGCGCGCGCCGAGACATCCACCCCGCGCGTCGGTTCATCGACGATCAGCAATAAGGGGTTGGCCTCCAGGCAGCGCGCCAGCAGCACCTTCTGCTGGTTGCCGCCGGAGAGCGTGCGCACGGTTTGATCCGCATGGTTGAGCTTGATCCCCAGCGCCCGGTGATAGCGCTCCACCACCGCCGACTCCCGCTTGCGCTGCTGCCAAATCGACGGCTCGTTCAGCGCCACGGTGTTCCAGCGGATCGGCGCGTCGAGGAACAGGCCGGACACCTGCCTGTCTTCCGGCAGGTAAACCAGCCCTTTTTCCAGGCGTGAACTTACCGGATCGCCGGTAACCTCCTGATTCTCCAGCCAGACGCGGCCCCCGCGTACCGGCCGCAGGCCGTAGAGCGTTTCCGCAAGCTCGGTGCGCCCGGATCCCACCAGCCCGGCCAGGCCGACGATCTCTCCGGCGTAGATCTCAAGGCTGAGATCGATAAACCCTTCCCCGGTGAGATCGTCAACGCGCAGCACCGGGAAATCCTGCGGCTGGGTGCGGCGGTTGCCCGGCAGCGCCAGCCACAGCTTTTGCGTATCGCTGAGGGATTTCTCCCGGCTTACCGGCGTCATGGCGGCGATCAGGGCGCTGTCGTCAAACTGCGCGGTTTCGCCGCTCAGCACTACCGCGCCGTCGCGCATCACCGAGACGTGGCTTGAAAGCATGCGGATTTCCGGCAGCTTGTGCGAGATAAAGACAATCCCGACGCCGAGCGCCTGCAGGGCGCGGATCTGGCGGAACAGCCGCTCGGTTTCGCCCGGCGTGAGGGAGGCCGTGGGTTCATCGAGAATCAGGATCCTGGCATTGCGCATCAGCCCGCGCAGGATCTCCACCATCTGCTGATCCGCCACTTCCAGGGTGCTGGCGGCGGCATCAAGGTTAAGCTGGCACTGCAGCTGCTGGAGTTTCTCCGCCAGCCGCTTTTCCAGATCGCGCTCGCGCGGCAGGCGGAACAGGATGTTTTCCCGCACCGTCAGGTTGGGAAACAGCAGCGGCTCCTGCGGCACCAGGTAAATGCCTAACCTGTGCGCCTGTAAGGGAGTGAGCCGCGCATATGACTGCCCCTCGACAGAAAGTTCACCGCTGTCCGGCGTTTCGACCCCGGCGATGATCTTCATCAGCGTCGATTTTCCCGCGCCGTTTCCGCCCATCAGCGCGTGCACCTGGCCCGCAAGAAGCGTGAAATCAATGCCTTTTAGAACCGGCACGCCTGAGAACTGCTTGCTGATATTTCGCGCGTCGAGAAGTGAGGTCATCATCGCTCCGCTATTGAACAAATGATTTTTAGATTTAATAATGTTCAAAAGCGTAGACGGTGAACTATATTTACAACCGTGCAGGGATCACAGTTTTATCGATTGAGATACAGATAAACCAGAAACGATCTAAAAGATCCGTTTTGTCGCGTGGCTCACACTTTCCCTTCGCGCCATCACGAACATATGATCTAAATTTTTATAAGAGTTCAACTATGAGCGATAAACGCACTGCGGAAGAAGGACGGTTTGCCGGGCTGGCACTGGCGGAAGAGGAACTCGTGGCGCGCGTGGCCTGGTGCTACTACCACGACGGATTAACCCAGAACGACATCGGCGAGCGGCTCGGGCTGCCGCGCCTGAAGATCTCCCGCCTGCTGGAAAAAGGCCGTCAGTCCGGGGTGATCCGCGTGCAGATCAACTCCCGCTACGAGGGCTGCCTGGCGCTGGAGACCGAGCTACAGCAGCGCTTCGGCCTGAAGCTGGTGCGCGTGATGCCCGCGTTAAATACGCCGCCGATGAACGTGCGGCTGGGCATTGGCGCGGCGCAGTCGCTGATGGGCGTACTGGAGCCCGGCCAGCTGCTGGCGGTGGGGTTTGGTGAAACCACCATGAGCAGCCTGCAGCACCTGAGCGGTTTTATCAGCTCGCAGCAGATCCGCCTGGTGACGCTCTCCGGCGGCGTCGGGCCGTATATGACCGGTATCGGCCAGCTGGACGCGGCCTGCAGCGTCAGCATGATCCCCGCCCCGCTTCGCGTGTCATCCGCAGAGGTGGCTGGGATCTTAAAACGCGAGACCAGCGTGCGGGACGTGATCCTCGCCGCCGCCGCCGCCGACGTCGCGGTGGTCGGCATTGGTTCGGTGAACCAGCGCCGTGACGCCACGATACTGCGCTCCGGCTATATCAGCGAAGGTGAACAGCTGATGTACGCCCGCAAAGGCGCGGTCGGCGATATTCTCGGCTATTTCCTCAATGCCGAGGGCGAGTGCGTCGAGGAGCTGGAGATCCACAAAGAACTGCTGGGCGTCACGCTCGATGAACTGGCGCAGCTGCCCACCATCGTTGGCGTGGCCGGAGGGGAAGAGAAAGCCGATGCGATTTATGCCGCACTGAAGGGTCGTCGTATCAATGGCCTGGTGACGGAGGAGACGACAGCCCGCGCGGTGCTGGCCCTGACGTAACGGGCAGGCCCTGCGCTAACAACGAGGCAAGCTCATGAGTTACCTTTTAGCGTTAGATGCAGGGACAGGCAGCGTTCGCGCCGTGATTTTCGATTTACAAGGCAACCAGATTGCCGTCGGCCAGGCCGAGTGGAAGCACCTGAGCGTGGAGAACGTGCCGGGATCGATGGAGTTCGACCTCGAGACCAACTGGCAGCTGGCCTGCCGGTGCATTCATCAGGCGCTGGAGCGCGCGCGCCTGAGCGCGGCGGATATTCAGTCCGTCGCCTGCTGCTCGATGCGCGAAGGGATCGTGCTGTACGACCGCAACGGCGAGGCCATCTGGGCCTGCGCCAACGTCGACGCCCGCGCCAGCCGCGAGGTGGCCGAACTCAAAGAGATCCACGACGACCGTTTTGAATCCGAGGTGTATGAAGTTTCCGGCCAGACGCTGGCGCTGAGCGCCATGCCGCGCCTCCTGTGGCTGGCGCACCATCGTCCGGATATTTATCGCAAGGCCGCGACCATCACCATGATCAGCGACTGGCTGGCGGCGAAGCTCTCGGGCGAGCTGGCGGTTGATCCGTCGAACGCGGGCACCACCGGCATGCTGGATCTGTTTTCCCGCGACTGGCGTCCGGCGCTGCTCGACATGGCCGGGCTGCGCGCCGATATCCTCTCCCCGGTGAAAGAGACCGGCACCGTGCTGGGCGCTATCACCAAAGAGGCCGCGCAGCAGAGCGGCCTGCGCGAAGGTACCCCGGTGGTGATGGGCGGCGGCGACGTACAGCTGGGCTGTCTGGGGCTGGGCGTGGTTCGCGCCGGACAAACGGCGGTGCTGGGCGGCACCTTCTGGCAGCAGGTGGTCAACCTGCCGCAGGTGCGCACCGACCCCGAGATGAACATCCGCGTGAACCCGCACGTTATTCCCGGCATGGCGCAGGCGGAGTCGATCAGCTTCTTTACCGGGCTGACCATGCGCTGGTTCCGCGACGCCTTCTGCGCCGAGGAGAAGCTGATTGCCGAGCGGATGGGGATGGACACCTACTCCCTGCTGGAAGAGATGGCGAGCCGCGTACCGGCAGGCTCCCACGGGGTGATGCCGATATTTTCCGACGCGATGCATTTTAAGCAGTGGTACCACGCCGCGCCGTCGTTTATTAACCTCTCCATCGACCCGGAAAAGTGCAACAAAGCGACGCTGTTCCGCGCCCTGGAGGAGAACGCGGCGATCGTCTCGGCCTGTAACCTGGCGCAAATTTCGCGCTTCTCCGGCGTGACGTTTGAAAGCCTGGTGTTTGCGGGCGGCGGGGCTAAGGGCGCCCTGTGGAGCCAGATCTTAAGCGACGTCACCGGCCTGCCGGTGCGCGTGCCGGAAGTGAAAGAGGCGACGGCGCTGGGCTGCGCGATTGCCGCTGGCACCGGCGCGGGTCTGTTTGCGGATATGGCCTCGACGGGCGAGCGGCTGGTGAAGTGGAGCCGCGAGTTCACGCCAAACCCGCAGCACCGCGAGCTGTACGACGGCATGATGCAGAAATGGCAGGCGGTGTACGCCGACCAGCTTGGGCTGGTGGACAGCGGGCTGACGACGTCGATGTGGCAGGCACCGGGGCTAGTGCGGACATCCCCCTCACCCCGGCCCTCTCCCTAAGGGAGAGGGTTAGGGTGAGGGCATCAGGCCACACCAATATTTGAATCCCATCACAATCACTGCATTCGCCTTTTCCCTTTTACTCCCCGCTGGCTAAATTAGTAACTCATCCGACCACATAACAATAATTTTACACTGGAAGAGACTATGAGCCGCTACCCGTCGTTATTCGCCCCTCTCGATCTGGGGTTCACTACACTCAAAAACCGCGTGTTGATGGGCTCGATGCACACCGGGCTGGAGGAGCATCCGGACGGGGCCGAGCGTCTGGCAGCCTTCTATGCCGAGCGCGCCCGCCACGGGGTGGCGCTGATTGTCACCGGCGGCGTAGCCCCTGCGCCTTCC
The DNA here is from genome assembly GCF_001521715.1 of Enterobacter asburiae. Lineage (NCBI taxonomy): Bacteria > Pseudomonadati > Pseudomonadota > Gammaproteobacteria > Enterobacterales > Enterobacteriaceae > Enterobacter > Enterobacter asburiae. The sequence continues at coordinate 4,150,210 of NZ_CP011863.1, read as the reverse complement.
GGTGTGGGCATGGAGGGCGGCGCGGTCCTGAACGATGCGTCACAGCTGCCGCACCACCGCATTGTGACCGACGCGGTACACCGCGAGGGCGGTAAAATCGCCCTGCAAATCCTGCACACCGGACGCTACAGCTATCAGCCGAACCTGGTCGCACCGTCGGCCCTCCAGGCACCGATTAACCGTTTTAAACCTCACGCCCTCACCCACGACGAGATCCTCGCGCTGATTGACGACTTCGCCCGCTGCGCGGCGCTGGCCCGCGAGGCGGGCTACGACGGCGTTGAGGTGATGGGCTCAGAAGGCTACCTGATCAACGAGTTCCTCGCCGCCCGCACCAACCAGCGCGACGACGAATGGGGCGGCGACTATGCCCGCCGGATGCGCTTTGCCGTAGAGGTGGTGCGCGCGGTGCGCGAACGTGCGGGCGCAGACTTTATTATCGTCTTCCGCCTGTCGATACTCGACCTGGTGGAAGGCGGCGGCACGTTCGACGAAACCGTGCAGCTGGCGCAGGCGATTGAAGCCGCAGGTGCCACGATTATCAACACCGGCATCGGCTGGCACGAAGCACGCATCCCGACCATCGCCACGCCGGTGCCGCGCGCGGCGTTCAGCTGGGTAACACGGAAGCTGAAAGGCAAAGTCTCTGTTCCACTGGTCACCACCAACCGCATTAACGATCCGCAGGTGGCGGACGATGTGATTTCGCGCGGCGACGCCGATATGGTGTCGATGGCGCGGCCGTTCCTGGCCGATGCCGAACTGCTGTCCAAAGCGCAAAGCGGCCGTGCGGATGAGATCAACACCTGCATCGGCTGTAACCAGGCCTGTCTGGATCAGATCTTCGTCGGCAAGGTCACCTCTTGCCTGGTTAACCCGCGCGCCTGCCATGAAACCAAAATGCCGATCGTTCCGGCGGTCAATAAAAAACGCCTGGCCGTGGTGGGGGCTGGCCCGGCGGGGCTGGCGTTTGCGGTAAATGCCGCCTCGCGCGGGCACAGCGTGACGCTGTTTGATGCGCTGGCGGAGATTGGCGGGCAGTTTAATATCGCCAAACAGATCCCCGGCAAAGAGGAGTTCTATGAAACGCTGCGCTACTACCGCCGGATGATCGAGCTTACAGGCGTCGATCTGCGGCTTAACCAGTTTGTCAGCGCGGCGGATCTGATCGGTTTCGACGAGGTGATCCTGGCGAGCGGGATCGCACCGCGCCTGCCGGCGATCGAGGGTATCGATCATCCGAAGGTGTTGAGCTATCTGGATGTATTGCGTGACAAAACGCCGGTTGGCGAGAAGGTGGCGATTATCGGCTGCGGCGGGATCGGCTTTGATACCGCCATGTACTTAAGCCAGCCGGGCGAGGCCACCAGCCAGAACATTGCCGAGTTTTGCGTGGAATGGGGTATCGACACCAGCCTGAATCAGTCCGGCGGACTGCGCCCGGAAGGGCCGCAGCTGCCGAAAAGCCCGCGCCAGATCGTGATGCTGCAGCGTAAGGCCAGCAAGCCGGGCGAAGGGCTGGGCAAAACCACGGGCTGGATCCACCGAGCCACCCTGCTCTCGCGCGGGGTGAAGATGATCCCAGCGGTGAGCTATCAGAAGATCGACGACGAGGGTCTGCACGTTACGATCGGCGGCGAGCCGCAGCTGCTGCGCGTGGATCACATCATTCTATGTGCCGGTCAGGAGCCAAAGCGCGATCTGGCCGATCCGCTGCGCGAAGCCGGTAAAACGGTGCATTTGATCGGCGGGTGCGACGTGGCGATGGAGCTGGACGCGCGGCGGGCAATTGCGCAGGGGACGAAGTTGGCTCTGGCGATCTAGGACATTGCCGGGCGGCAGGGTAAAAGCAAAACGGCAACCCAGTTGCCGTTTTTAGTGTTTGCGCCCTCTCCCTGTGGGAGAGGGTTGGGGTGAGGGCATCAGGCCGCACATAACAATCTTACCGACGACGCCCCAGCTTCACCGCTTTCAGCACCACGAACTTGTTGTTCGTCGCAATGGTGACGCAATTGCCGAAAATCTTCTTCAGCTTGTGGAAGTAGTCCAGGTGGCGGTTCGCCACGATGTACAGCTCGCCGTTGATTTTCAGGCAGCGGCGCGCGTGGTGGAACATCTCCCACGCGACGTTATCCGTCAGGGCGTGCTTCTGGTGGAACGGCGGGTTGCAGAACACCGCGTTGAAGCGGAACGGTTCTACGCCGGACAGCGCGTTGTTGATCATAAACTCGCAGCGGTCCAGCGCTTCCGGCATGTTGGTTTCCACGTTCAGACGGCTGGAGGCCACCGCCATCGGCGACTCGTCGCTGAACACCACGCTGGCGTCCGGGTTCTTCGCCAGCAGCGTCAGGCCAATCACGCCGTTACCGCAGCCCAGATCGACAATCTCACCTTCCAGATTTTCCGGCAGATGTTCCATAAAGAAACGCGCCCCGATATCCAGCCCGGTGCGGGAGAAGACGTTCGCGTGGTTGTGGATGGTCCAGTCGGTCCCTTCCAGCTTCCAGCTCAGGGTCTCCGGCGCGTCGGCCAGCTCTGGCGCGCTGAAGGTACAGTTGATCAGGCGCGCTTTTTTCCACGCCAGCGTGGTGGTGGTCGGGCCGAGGATCTTCTCGAACAGCTCCAGCGTCGAGGTGTGAATATCGCGCGCTTTGGCGCCCGCGATAATGCGCGTTTCAGGCGTCACGACCTTACGCAGCGCGCGCAGCTGTTGCTCCAGCAGCGCCATGGTTTTTGGCACTTTGATCAGCACCACGCCCGGCGCCTGCGGGTAATCCGCGGTGCTGTCGAGGAATTTCACGCTGGACTCTTCGATGTCGTTATGGCGCAGGTTTTCACGCGTCGCCAGCTCGCTCAGGTAGGAATCGCCGATGCTGTAAGGCGTGTGCTCCGCCAGGGCGCATCCCAGCGCGCCAAACGCGTCATTCAGGATCAAAACCGGGCCGCGGATTTCAGTCTCATCCAACTGCTGCAGCAGATATTCATCCGCCGCTTCCCACGCCATGAGCGGGTTAACGTCGTCCGTTTCCGGGAAACGTTTAAGGTTGAGTGAACGGAAACCGTTGTCTAAGTGGCTCATCGGCCCTCCTGAATGGTAAAATTTGGCGTATCCCTGAAAAGGGTGCGTGAGTATACCCGTTTTATTGTCGATTTGGGGCGTTGATGAACCAACTTACTTATCTCCAGGGCTATCCGGAGCATTTACTGACTCAGGTTCGCAGCCTGATTGCCGAGCAGAAGCTCGGCGCGGTGCTGGAAAAACGCTATCCCGGCACGCACGATTTCGCGACCGATAAGGCCCTCTGGCAGTATACGCAGGATCTGAAAAGCCGGTATCTGAAGAGCGCGCCGCCGATCAACAAGGTGATGTACGACAACAAGATCCACGTGCTGAAAAACGCGCTCGGTCTGCACACCGCCATCTCCCGCGTGCAGGGCGGCAAGCTGAAAGCGAAGGCCGAAATCCGCGTCGCGACGGTTTTCCGTAACGCGCCGGAGGCCTTTCTGCGGATGATCGTCGTCCACGAGCTGGCGCATCTGAAGGAGAAAGAGCACGACAAAGCGTTCTATTCACTTTGCTGCCACATGGAGCCGCAGTACCACCAGCTGGAGTTTGATACCCGCTTGTGGCTTACGCATTTATCGTTAAATGGTAATGCGGAATAGCGCACGCGAATTGTCATGATGACGTGCTACAGTGGCTAAAGGTTCCCCGCTACGGAGTACGTAAACGTTTATGATACGTTTCGCAGTCATTGGTACGAACTGGATCACGCGCCAGTTCGTCGACGCCGCCCACGAAACCGGCAAACTTAAACTTACCGCAGTCTATTCCCGCAGCCTTGAGCAGGCGCAGAGTTTTGCTAACGACTATCTCGTTGAGCATCTCTTCACTTCGCTTGATGAGATGGCGCAAAGCGACGCCATTGACGCGGTGTATATCGCCAGCCCGAACTCCCTGCACTTCCCGCAGACAAAGCTGTTCCTCAGCCATAAAAAGCATGTGATTTGCGAGAAGCCGCTGGCGTCAAACATCCAGGAAGTGGAAGCGGCCATTGCGCTTGCCCGCGAAAACCAGGTGGTGCTGTTCGAAGCGTTCAAAACCGCCAGCCTGCCGAATTTCCTGCTGCTGCTGCAGTCCCTGCCGAAAATTGGCAAGGTGCGTAAAGCCTTTATCAACTACTGCCAGTACTCGTCGCGCTACCAGCGCTACCTGGACGGCGAGAATCCGAACACCTTTAATCCGGCCTTCTCGAACGGCTCTATTATGGATATCGGTTTCTACTGCCTGGCCTCCGCCGTGGCCCTGTGGGGCGAGCCGCACGGCGTCAGCGCCACCGCCAGCCTGCTGGAGAGCGGCGTGGATGCGCACGGTGTAGCGGTGCTGGACTACGGTGATTTCAGCGTCACGCTGCAGCACTCCAAGGTGAGCGATTCCGTGCTGCCGAGCGAAATTCAGGGCGAAGCGGGCTCGCTGGTTATCGAGAAGATCTCCGAGTGCCAGAAAGTGAGCTTTGTGCCGCGCGGCGGCAAAGTGCAGGAGCTGACGCAGCCTCAGCATATTAACACTATGCTCTATGAGGCAGAGGTCTTCGCCCGTCTGGTGGAAGACAATGAAGTGAATCACCCTGGCCTCGCGGTGAGCCGCACCACGGCGAAGCTGCAAACGGAGATCCGCCGCCAGACCGGCGTGGTATTCCCGGCAGACGGCGTCAGCGCGGAAGTTATCGCGTAAAGCTGTGTAATGAAACGGCGCAGACCATTGACGAAACCAATGGTCTGACATATTTTGTTACCTGCAAAGGGGAGTAACTTCTTCGCCGGTGGATCGTCATTACGATGCGTTAAACGCGCATCCGGTCGCCGGGCAACCTTCGTGGTTGTAAGTGAGACCTTGCCGGAAGGCGAGGTCTATGCATAAAAAGCTAACGGCTATCGTCTTCTGACCATGGCCGTTTTTGTTTTTTATGTGTAAGGAAAATAGTATGCATTCTGTCGGCACTCCAATGTTGTGGGGCGGATTCGCGGTTGTCGTGCTCATCATGCTGGCGATCGACCTCTTTTTGCAGGGCCGTCGCGGCGCGCACGGCATGAGCATCAAACAGGCTGCGGCCTGGTCTCTGGTATGGGTCACCCTCTCCCTGCTGTTCTGTGCCGCCTTCTGGTGGTACCTGGCCTCGACCGAAGGCCGCGCGGTGGCCGATCCTCAGGCGCTCGCATTCCTCACCGGTTATCTGATTGAAAAAGCCCTGGCGGTTGATAACGTCTTCGTCTGGCTGATGCTGTTCAGCTACTTTGCCGTGCCTGCTGCCCTGCAGCGACGCGTGCTGGTCTACGGCGTGCTGGGCGCGATTATCCTGCGTACCATCATGATCTTCGCCGGCAGCTGGCTGATTACCCAGTTCGAATGGCTGCTGTACGTCTTTGGCGCGTTCCTGCTGTTCACCGGGGTCAAAATGGCGCTGGCGAAAGAAGACGGCTCCGCGATTGGCGATCGCCCGCTGGTGAAGTGGATCCGTGGGCATCTGCGCATGACCGACAAGATTGAGAGCGAGCACTTCTTCGTGCGCAAGAACGGCCTGCTGTTTGCCACTCCGCTGCTGCTGGTACTGATTCTGGTTGAGCTGAGCGACGTGATTTTCGCGGTGGACAGCATTCCGGCGATCTTCGCGGTGACCACCGACCCGTTCATCGTCCTGACCTCAAACCTGTTCGCCATTCTCGGCCTGCGTGCGATGTACTTCCTGCTGGCAGGCGCGGCGGAGCGCTTCTCGATGCTGAAGTACGGTCTGTCGGTGATCCTGGTGTTTATCGGTATCAAGATGCTGATCGTCGATTTCTACCATATCCCGATCGCCATTTCGCTCGGCGTGGTGTTTGGCATTCTGATCGTGACGCTGATTATCAATACCTGGGTTAACCGCCAGCACGATAAGAAGCAGCAGGTGGAATAAAGCGTTCGGTGCGGGCTGATGCCCTCACCCCGACCCTCTCCCACAGGGAGAGGGGGAAATGCAGTGTAGGCCGGGTAAGCGTAGCGCCACCCGGCACTTTCGTTAATCAATAGTTAAAAAACATGACGCAACACGTAAAATCCAGCATTTTACGCTTCCGCCTTTCGCTGCTTTCCCTGATACTCAACCAGGCAAACAAATACTTACATCCGGACATAAATGTGACTAAGAGCACATCCGGGATGGAACGCAATTTCACTCAGGAAATACGTATGAGCACACAATCAAGCGGTCTGTTCGCGCGCCTGGCGCAGGGCAGCCTCGTTAAACAAATTCTGGTCGGGCTGGTGCTGGGTATTCTGCTGGCGATGGTGTCAAAACCTGCTGCGGAGGCTACGGGGCTGCTCGGGACCCTTTTCGTTGGCGCACTGAAGGCCGTCGCACCGGTACTGGTTCTGATGCTGGTTATGGCGTCAATTGCCAACCACCAGCACGGACAAAAAACCAACATTCGCCCCATTCTGTTCCTTTATCTGCTGGGAACCTTCTCGGCTGCCTTAACGGCCGTGGTGTTTAGCTTCCTGTTCCCGTCCACGCTGCACCTGACCAGCGCGGCCGGTGACATCACGCCGCCATCCGGCATTGTCGAAGTGCTTCGCGGCCTGCTGATGAGCATGGTCTCTAACCCCATCACCGCGCTGATGAACGCGAACTACATTGGCATCCTGGTCTGGGCGATTGGTCTGGGCTTCGCGCTGCGTCACGGTAATGACACCACGAAAAACCTGGTCAACGATGTGTCCAACGCCGTGACCTTTATGGTGAAGCTGGTGATTCGCTTTGCGCCAATCGGTATTTTCGGGCTGGTCTCCTCTACGCTTGCAACCACCGGTTTCGACGCGCTGTGGGGCTACGCGCAGCTGCTGGTTGTGCTGGTCGGCTGTATGCTGCTGGTGGCGCTGGTGATCAACCCGCTGCTGGTGTTCTGGCAGATCCGCCGCAACCCGTATCCGCTGGTGCTGACCTGCCTGCGCGAGAGCGGCGTATATGCTTTCTTCACCCGCAGCTCTGCCGCGAACATTCCGGTTAACATGGCGCTGGCGGAGAAGCTGAACCTGGACCGCGATACCTATTCCGTGTCGATCCCGCTGGGTGCAACCGTTAACATGGCGGGCGCGGCAATCACCATTACCGTGCTGACTCTGGCGGCGGTGCATACGCTGGGCATTCCGGTGGATCTGCCAACCGCGCTGCTGCTGAGCGTCGTGGCGTCGCTGTGTGCCTGTGGCGCATCCGGCGTGGCGGGCGGTTCGCTGCTGCTGATCCCGCTGGCGTGTAATATGTTCGGCATCCCGAACGAGATTGCGATGCAGGTTGTGGCCGTCGGCTTTATCATCGGCGTGCTGCAGGACTCCTGCGAAACCGCGCTGAACTCCTCTACCGACGTGCTGTTTACCGCAGCGGCCTGTCAGGCGGAAGACGCGCGTTTAGCGAAGAACGCCCTGCGCAGTTAACAACAAAAGCCCGGTGGCGGCTACGCCTTACCGGGCCTACAGGGTTCAGTAGGTCGGGTAAGCGCTAGCGCCACCCGACAAAGCACTTAAAGCGTCACACCACTCTTGAAGATCGCCAGCTCGCGGAAGTCGTTCTTCTCGTTACAGGTCTGCCTGCCGTTAGCAAATTCCACGATAGCGTCCACGAACTCCGTCAGCAGCTGCGGCATGGCTTTGCCGTGAATCAGCTGGCCCGCATCAAAGTCGATCCAGTGCTTTTTCTTTGCCGCCAGCTCGCTGTTGGTGGCGATTTTCACCGTCGGCACAAAACCGCCATACGGCGTGCCGCGACCGGTACTGAACAGCACCATATGGCAGCCGGCACCCGCCAGCGCGCTGGTGGCGACCGCATCGTTGCCCGGTGCGCTCAGCAGGTTCAGACCGTGGGTTTTCAGGCGCTCGCCGTAGCGCAGAACGTCAACCACCTGGCTCGCGCCCGCTTTCTGGGTACAGCCGAGGGATTTCTCTTCCAGCGTGGTGATCCCGCCCGCTTTGTTGCCCGGCGACGGGTTCTCGTAAATCGGCTGATTATGGGCGATGAAGTACTGTTTGAAGTCGTTCACCATGGTGACGGTCTTCTCAAAGGTCTCTTCGTCGCGGCAGTGGCTCATCAGAATACGCTCCGCGCCGAACATTTCCGGCACTTCGGTCAACACCGTCGTGCCGCCGTTGGCAATCACGTAATCCGAGAAGCGGCCCAGCATCGGATTGGCAGTAATACCGGAAAGGCCATCAGACCCGCCGCACTCCAGCCCAAACTTCAGCTCGCTCAGCTTGCCCGGCTCGCGCCTGTCGTGGCGCATCACCTCATAAAGCTGGTGAAGCTGTTCAACGCCCGCTTCCACTTCGTCATCCTGATGCTGGCACACCATAAAATGCACGCGCTCAGGATCGAACTCGCCCAACGTGTCGCGGAAGGCGTCCACCTGATTGTTCTCGCAGCCGAGGCCAATCACCAGCACCGCGCCCGCGTTCGGGTGACGCACCATGTTTTGCAGCATGGTGCGGGTGTTAATGTGGTCGTCACCGAGCTGGGAACAGCCGTAGGTGTGGCTGAACAGATGCACGCCGTCAGTGCCTTCGGCATCGTTGGTCTCTTTCAGGAAGCGAGTCTGGATCTGACGCGCAATTCCGTTGACGCAGCCGACGGTCGGGAGGATCCACAGCTCGTTGCGGATCCCCACGTCGCCGCTGGCGCGACGGTAGATCTGCACCTCACGATCCGCCGCCTGACGCTCTTCTGCGGGTAAATCAGGTTGATAGCTGTACTCGTCCAGATCGCTCAGATTGGTGCGGGTATTGTGTGAGTGAATGTATTCACCCGGCGCAATATCCGCCAGCGCATGGCCGATGGGCAAACCGTACTTCACCACGTTCTCCCCTTTCGCAATGGGGATCAGGGCAAACTTGTGTCCACGAACGATCGCCTGACGCAGGGTGACGCTCAGGTTATCAACGGTCACCACGTCGCCTTCAGCGAGATCCGTCAGCGCGACGGCCACGTTATCCAGCGAATGGATTTTGATGTATTGCATATCAACCTCAAACGGCCTTAGTTCAGTTCAATGGCGAAGTAGTCACGCGCATTGTTAAAGCAGATGTTTCTCACCATTTCGCCCAGCAGTTGGATATCCGCTGGCGCTTCGCCTGCGTGCACCCAGCGGCCAATCATCTGGCACAGAATGCGGCGGAAATATTCATGACGGGTATAGGACAGGAAGCTGCGGCTGTCGGTAAGCATGCCGACAAAGCGGCTCAGCAGACCCAGCTGCGCCAGCTGCGTCATCTGACGCTCCATGCCGTCCTTCTGATCGTTGAACCACCAGCCGGAACCGAACTGCATCTTGCCCGGCATCCCTTCGCCCTGGAAGTTGCCGACCATGGTACCCAGCACTTCGTTATCGCGCGGGTTCAGGCAGTACAGGATGGTTTTTGGCAGCAGGTTTTGTTCGTTCTGTTTGCTCAGCAGTTTGGACAGCTCTTCCGCCAGCGGACGGTCGTTGATGGAGTCGAAGCCCACATCCGCACCGATCAGTTTGAACTGGCGCTGGTTGTTATTGCGCAGCGCGCCGATATGGTACTGCTGTACCCAGCCGCGACGCGCATATTCCGCACCGAGGAATACCAGCACCGCCGTTTTGAACTGCGCCACTTCGTGCTCGCTTAAGCCTTCGCCGGAGAGACGACGCGCCAGAATGCTGTCCAGCTCGGCTTCGTTTGATTCCGCAAACAGCACCACGTCCAGCGCGTGGTCAGACACTTTACAGCCGTGCGCCGCGAAGTGATCCAGACGTTTGGTCAGCGCGGTTTGCAGGTCAGCGAAACGACGGATGTCGGTATCCGACACTTCCGCCAGCTTCGCCATGTAGTCGGTGAAGGTGGCCTGCTCAATGTTGAAGGCTTTGTCCGGGCGCCAGCTTGGCAGCACTTTGATATCAAAAGAGGTGTCTTTCGCGACAACGGCATGATGCTCCAGGGAGTCGATCGGATCGTCGGTAGTGCCCACCATCTTCACGTTCATCTGATTCATGATGCCGCGCGCGGAGAAGTTATCCTGCGCCAGCAGCGCGTTGCAGCGATCCCAGATTTCATCCGCGGTCGTTGGGGAGAGCAACTTGCCGGTGATGCCAAACGGACGGCGGAGCTCAAGATGGGTCCAGTGGTAGAGCGGGTTGCCGATGGTGTGCGGAACGGTCGCCGCCCAGGCGTCAAACTTCTCTCGGTCGGTCGCATCGCCGGTACACAGGCGCTCAGCCACGCCGTTGGTGCGCATGGCGCGCCATTTGTAGTGGTCACCCTTCAGCCAGATGTCATACAGGTTTTTGAAACGGTAATTTTCGGCAACCTGCTGCGGCGGTAAATGGCAGTGGTAGTCGAAAATCGGCTGGTCTTTTGCGTAGTCGTGGTACAGGCGGCGAGCAAATTCGGTATCTAACAGAAAATCTTCGGTCATAAACGGCGTCATTATCGTCTTCCTCATTACGGGAGCGCAGAAAGCGTATGTTCATATGCTGCAAAGTTATCACACCAATTTCCACCAACCGAAGCTTTTTTCGTGAGTGAGATCAATAAACGCCAACAAATAAATCACCCTCAATGGAGTAAACCCTTCTGCAACCCCCGCCAGTACTGGCTTTGTGCGCAGCAGATAATGTCCCCACAAAGAATCATACATTTGTGATGTCACTCACCTTTTAAAGTTGTATGACAAGTTATCTTTTCGCCGTCGCAAACTATAAGCCGACGGAATGCATTACCGGTGTGAGAGACATCGGGTTTAACGGTACGGATACCGACTTATGCACGCTTACTTATGGCAAGGTTCGGGCCGTTCCGGGACATGCTCCTGGTTACGCCCCTCCCGTTACACAACTGCTCCCGGAAACGGTTGAGAGGTTGCCGTGCTCTGGCGCGGAAATAACATAACGATGAGGTTTTAGATGCGTAAAATTAAAGGGTTACGTTGGTATATGATCGCACTGGTGACGTTAGGCACCGTGCTGGGCTACCTGACGCGTAACACCGTGGCAGCAGCAGCGCCAACGTTGATGGAAGAGCTGCATATCTCCACGCAGCAATACTCCTACATCATTGCCGCCTATTCCGCGGCTTATACCATCATGCAGCCTGTTGCTGGCTATGTGCTGGACATTCTCGGTACCAAAATCGGTTATGCCTTCTTCGCCATCGCCTGGGCGGTGTTCTGCGGCGCAACCGCGCTGGCAGGCAGCTGGGGTGGACTGGCGCTGGCGCGCGGTGCGGTCGGTGCGGCTGAAGCCGCGATGATCCCGGCGGGCCTGAAGGCCAGCTCCGAGTGGTTCCCGGCGAAAGAGCGCTCCATTGCGGTCGGCTACTTCAACGTGGGCTCGTCCATCGGGGCGATGATAGCGCCGCCGCTGGTGGTGTGGGCTATCGTGATGCACAGCTGGCAGATGGCGTTCATCATCTCTGGCGTGCTGAGCTTTGCCTGGGCGATGGCGTGGCTGGTTTTCTATAAACACCCGCGCGATCAGAAAAAACTCTCCGAAGAAGAACGTGAATACATCATTGGCGGTCAGGAAGCGCAGCATCAGACCAACAACGGCAAAAAAATGACCGTCTGGCAGATCCTTGGCACCCGTCAGTTCTGGGGTATCGCCCTGCCGCGTTTCCTGGCTGAACCAGCCTGGGGTACCTTTAACGCGTGGATCCCCCTGTTCATGTTTAAAGTTTACGGCTTTAACCTGAAAGAGATTGCGATGTTCGCCTGGATGCCAATGCTGTTCGCTGACCTGGGCTGTATCGTGGGCGGCTACCTGCCACCGCTGTTCCAGCGCTGGTTTGGCGTGAACCTGATCGTTTCCCGTAAGATGGTGGTGACCATGGGCGCACTGCTGATGATCGGCCCAGGCATGATCGGCCTGTTCACCAGCCCGTACATCGCCATTGCCCTGCTGTGCATCGGTGGCTTTGCGCACCAGTCCCTGTCCGGCGCGCTGATTACGCTCTCGTCTGACGTCTTTGGTCGTAACGAAGTGGCAACCGCCAACGGTCTGACCGGCATGGCCGCCTGGACCGCGAGTACGATGTTCGCACTGGTGGTCGGCGCGCTGGCGGATACCATCGGCTTCAGCCCGCTGTTCGCGGTGCTGGCGATCTTCGACCTGATGGGTGCGGTGGTTATCTGGACGGTGCTGAAAAGCAAATCGGCAGAGGAGCTGGCGAAAGAGTCCCTCGGCAAACCGGCTACGCAGAGTTAGCGAAAATACGTTTCAACTAAGCCGCCTCCGGGCGGCTTTTTTAATGGCAAAATCTGGAGAGTGGCACGCAAAAGTGGTATAACAAATCATCTGCCGTACCCTGCCTGGAGCGCATATGGAAATCACCGAACCACGTCGTTTATATCAACAACTTGCTGCGGAGCTGAAAGATCGCATCGAGCAAGGGGTCTATCTTGTCGGTGATAAACTTCCCGCCGAGCGCTTTATCGCGGATGAAAAAAGCGTGAGCCGCACCGTGGTGCGTGAAGCAATTATCATGCTGGAAGTGGAAGGCTACGTTGAGGTACGCAAAGGCTCCGGCATTCACGTGATTTCTAATCTGCCGAAACACTCTCCCGTCGCGGACGAAAGTCTGGAATTCGCCAGCTATGGCCCGTTCGAGCTGCTCCAGGCTCGCCAGCTGATTGAAAGCAATATTGCTGAGTTTGCGGCGACGCAGGTGACCAAGCAGGACATCATGAAGCTGATGGAGATCCAGGAGAATGCCCGTAAGGAAAAATGTTTCCGCGATTCAGAGTGGGATCTTCAGTTCCACGTTCAGGTCGCTCTGGCAACCCAAAATACGGCGCTGGCGGCAATCGTTGAAAAAATGTGGACTCAGCGCGTTCACAACCCGTACTGGAAAAAACTGCACGACCATATCGATTCCCGTACCGTCGACAACTGGTGCGACGATCACGACCAAATCCTTAAGGCGCTGATTCGTAAAGATCCGCATGCCGCTAAGCTGGCGATGTGGCAGCACCTCGAAAACACCAAGCAGATGCTGTTCAACGAAACCAGCGATGACTTCGAATTTAACGCTGACCGCTATCTTTTTGCCGATAATCCGGTTGTTCATCTCGATACGGCTTCCAGTGCCGCAAAATAGATGACCTTTCTGCTGGCAGGCGCTACGTCGCGCCTTTCGGCTTACATGGGTAAGCAAAACATATATAGTGTCAGCCTTTGTAAATCCCCTCGCTCACTTCCTGGGCTTACGCCAAAATCAACTCAACCCTGCAAATTCTGTGACGCAGAACGTTGGGCTTTGTTACAATTGGATTCAATTCCTTATTTTGTAAGTTAGTGCTTGCTAACCAGCCAATTAACAGGGAACAGTGTTGGCCACACCGCAATGTGTCCGCGAGCGACCATAATGAAATCACAACAATGTCGCCGTGCTGTTTGTCCCGGATAACAGGCGTGACGTTAACCGATTTCCAGGAACACTGAATGGAACTTTTGACCCAACTACTGCATGCCCTCTGGGCGCAGGATTTTGAAACGCTGGCCAACCCTTCCATGATTGGCATGCTCTATTTCGTCTTGTTTATGATCCTGTTCCTTGAGAACGGTTTGCTGCCTGCAGCCTTCCTGCCCGGTGACAGTTTGCTGGTGCTTGTCGGCGTGCTGTGTGCCAAAGGGGCGATGGCGTTTCCGCACACCATTTTATTACTGACCGTTGCGGCCAGCCTCGGCTGCTGGGTGAGCTATATCCAGGGAAGATGGCTGGGCAATACCCGGATCGTCCAGAACTGGCTCTCTCATCTTCCCGCGCATTATCACCAGAGGGCGCACCACCTGTTCCACAAGCACGGGCTTTCCGCGCTGCTGATTGGCCGCTTTATCGCCTTTGTTCGCACCCTGTTGCCGACCATTGCCGGTCTGTCGGGGTTGAGCAGCGCGCGCTTCCAGTTCTTTAACTGGATGAGCGGCCTGCTATGGGTGCTTATTCTGACGACGCTCGGCTATGCGCTGGGTAAAACGCCGGTCTTTATGAAATATGAAGACCAGCTGATGTCCTGCCTGATGCTGCTGCCTGTGGTTCTGCTGGTCTTCGGCCTGATTGGCTCACTGGTTGTCCTGTGGAAGAAGAAATACGGAGCCAGAGGCTAACGATGGTTATCTCACCGCTCGCCCTGCGTCGTTTTGCCGTTGCCGTGATTACGCTGATCGTCCTCAGCGCCATGCTGCTGGCATGGAGCGCGCTTTCGCATCAGGAATCGACGCTGGCCATCCGCCCGGTAAACCAGGGCGCCAGCGTGCCTGACGGTTTTTCCGTCTGGCATCATCTGGATGCGAACGGGATCCGCTTTAAGAGCATCACCCCGCAGGACGATGTTTTACTGATCAAGTTTGATTCCCGTGCGCAAAGTGCCGCCGCGAAAGTGGTTCTCGACCGTACGCTGCCGCACGGGTATATCATTGCCCAGCAGGAAGATGACAGCCAGCCTGCAGCCTGGCTCTCATTGATTCGCGATACGTCGCATCGGTTTGGATAACTTCCAGGATTCCGAATCTTTTCACTCACTTTGGTGAATCCCCCGTTTACTTACTATGCTTAAGTACGCGGAGCACCCCTCAATGTACTCCGCATAACTTTGGATAGCGGCTAACGCCGCAACACAATGGAAGGTTTCGATAATGAAATTCCGCATGACTCTGGCTCTGGCCCTTTTTTCTTTAAGCACAGCATCCTTCGCAAGCTCTCTCTGTCAGGAGAAAGAACAGGATATTCAGCGTGAGATCGGTTATGCCGAAAAGCATAACAATCAGCACCGTGTTGATGGTCTTAAAAAAGCGCTGAGCGAAGTGAAAGCGAACTGTTCAGACAGCAAGCTTCGTGCCGACCACAAGAAGAAAATCGCTGAACAGAAGGACGAGATAGCCGAGCGCCGTCGCGACCTGCAGGAAGCGAAAGAGAAAGGAGATGCGGAAAAAATTGCTAAGCGCGAGAAGAAGTTGAAAGAAGCGCAGGACGACCTGAAAGCGCTGGAAGCTCGCGATTATTGAGTTAACGGAAATCTCAACAGGAGAGAGAATCATGTCAAAAGATACGACGTCTGAACATCTGCGCGCTGAACTGAAATCCCTGGCCGATACCCTTGAAGAGGTGCTGAACTCCTCTGCTGACAAGTCAAAAGAAGAGGTCAGCAAACTGCGCAGCAAGGCGGAGCAGGCGCTGAAAGAGAGCCGCTATCGCCTGGGTGAAACCGGTGATGCGCTGGCGAAACAGACACGCGAAGCGGCTGCGCGCGCGGACGAATATGTGCGTGATAATCCATGGACGGGTGTAGGGATTGGTGCCGCAGTGGGTGTGGTACTGGGTGTCCTTCTGACGCGTCGTTGATATGGAAGATCCTCGTCACGCACAAGGGCCTGCTAACAACGTCCTCGGCATCGGCCAGCGTATTTTAACGACGCTGGTTGGGATTGCCGAAACGCGCGTCCGGCTGGCAGTGGTCGAGCTGGAGGAGGAGAAAGCGAACCTCTTCCAGATGCTGCTGATGCTCGGGCTGACCATGCTCTTCGCCGCGTTTGGTCTGATGAGCCTGATGGTGTTAATCATCTGGGCCATCGATCCGCAGTATCGTCTTAACGCGATGATTGCCACCACCGTCGTTCTGCTGGTCGCCGCGTTGATAGGCGGTATCTGGACGCTGCGTAAAGCGCGCAAGTCCACTTTCCTGCGCCATACGCGTCAGGAGCTGGCGAACGATCGCGCTCTGCTGGAGGATGACTAGCCGTGAGCGGTAAAGCCGAACGTCAAAAGCGAAAAGCGTACCTGCTAAGCCAGATCCAGCAGCAAAGGCTGGATCTGTCTGCCAGTCGTCGCGACTGGATTGACGCGACGCGACGGTTTGACCGGGGCTGGAATACCGTCCTGAGCCTGCGTTCATGGGCGCTGGTCGGCAGCAGCGTGATGGCGATCTGGTCCGTTCGTCATCCGAATATGCTGATCCGCTGGGCTCGTCGTGGATTCGGCGCCTGGAGCGCCTGGCGTCTGGTGAAAGCAACGTTGCGGCAGCAGCAGCTGCGGTGATAAAAGCAAAACGGTAACCCAGGTTACCGTTTTTTGTTTTGCGCCCTCTCCCTGTGGGAGAGGGTTGGGGTAAGGGCACAACGCGCACGCCCCTTACTCAATATCTTTGAAGAAGATTGACAGTTTTCCTTGCTAACAATTACCACCCGCCCCGTTTATTATCCTCTCCATCGACAGCAACGCCGCGGTATCTAACCGGAATTGCAGACAAATAATGTTCAGCCGCTCATGTGGTTTCCTGGAGAGTAAAATGAAAAAATTAGAAGATGTTGGTGTACTGGTCGCGCGTATTCTGATGCCAATTCTGTTCATCGTGGCAGGTTGGGGAAAAATCACCGGTTATGCGGGTACCCAGCAGTATATGGAAGCCATGGGCGTTCCGGGGTTCCTGCTGCCGCTGACCATTCTTCTTGAGTTCGGCGGCGGCCTGGCGGTACTGTTCGGCTTCCTGACCCGTACCACCGCGCTGTTCACCGCAGGCTTCACCGTGCTGACGGCGTTCATCTTCCACAGCAACTTTGCGGAAGGCGTGAACTCTCTGATGTTCATGAAAAACCTGACCATCGCGGGTGGCTTCCTGCTGCTGGCCGTCACTGGCCCGGGCGCATACAGCATTGACCGCGTTCTGAATAAGAAGTGGTAAGCACGCTATACTGAATGAACACAAAGCGAGGAGATATCTCCTCGCTTTTGCTATCTGACGGAGGAAAAAATGGGACAACTCGTAGACGGCGTATGGCAGGATGTCTGGTATGACACCAAATCCACCGGAGGTCGCTTCAAGCGCTCAGTTTCGGCCTTCCGTAACTGGCTGACCGCCGACGGCGCGCCAGGCCCGAGCGGCGAAGGCGGCTTCGCGGCTGAGAAAGACCGTTATCATCTTTATGTTTCGCTTGCCTGCCCGTGGGCACACCGCACGCTGATTGTGCGCAAGCTTAAAGGTCTCGAATCCTTAATTCCTGTTTCGGTCGTGAACCCGCTGATGCTGGAAAACGGCTGGACGTTTGACAGTGATTTCCCCGCGGCGACCGGCGACGATCTTTACCACCACGATTTCCTTTACCAGCTCTATCTGCGCGCCGATCCTCACTACACCGGGCGCGTTACCGTGCCGGTGCTGTGGGACAAGAAAAACCAGACGATTGTCAGCAATGAGTCTGCGGAAATCATCCGCATGTTCAATACCGCGTTTGACGCGCACGGCGCCCGCGCCGGAGATTACTATCCGGTTGAGCTGCGTGAGAAAATTGACGAGCTGAACAGCTGGATTTACGACAACGTCAACAACGGTGTCTACAAGGCCGGTTTCGCCACCAGCCAGGAAGCGTATGACGAAGCGGTCGGAAAGGTGTTTGAATCGCTTGAGCGTCTCGAGCAGATCCTGGGCCAGCATCGCTACCTGACGGGCGATCGCCTGACGGAAGCGGACATTCGCCTGTGGACCACGCTGGTTCGCTTCGATCCGGTCTATGTCACCCACTTTAAGTGCGACAAGCACCGCATCAGCGATTACCTGAACCTGCATGGTTTCCTGCGCGACATCTACCAGATGCCGGGTATTGCCGACACGGTCGACTTCGACCATATCCGCACCCACTATTTCCGCAGCCACAAAACCATCAACCCGACGGGTATTATCTCCATTGGGCCGTGGCAGGATCTGGATGAACCTCACGGGCGCGACGTCCGATTTGGCTAAATATTAAGGGCATCAACAGATGCCCTTTTTTAATTCACAATCTCCATCTATCCTTACCTCGATCGCTTAGAAAACAAGTGATTGACTGACTAATGAGGCAAGGAAAATGGACTGGTATTTAAAAGTACTGCGTAACTACATTGGATTTGGTGGTCGTGCCCGCCGGAAAGAGTACTGGATGTTCGTTCTGGTGAACTTCATTCTCATTATGGTGCTGGGTATTGTGGATAAAATTCTTGGCTGGGAGCGGGCTGGCGGTGAAGGCGTGCTGACTACCATTTATGGCCTGTTAGTCCTGCTGCCATCATGGGCGGTGCTGTTCCGTCGACTGCACGACACCGATCGTTCAGCGTGGTGGTTACTGCTGCTGTTGATCCCGATTATTGGCTGGATCGTGATTTTAATTTTCAACTGCCAGAGCGGGACGCCGGGCGAAAACCGCTTTGGTCCGGATCCGAAAATCGGCGCATAAAAAAAGCCCGGTGGCGCTTCGCTTACCGGGCCTACAAATTACGATTTTATTTATTGTATTGCGTGAAAAGCTTCGGAATTTCGCGTAAACACCATGATTTGGCTTCGCCCATGCTGTCACGGCGCCACGCCATAATAATATCCACCTCGTGGCTATATTCCGGGCTGACAACGCGCAGCCGCCCTTCAGCAATGTCTTTTTCCACAAACGGGTACGGCATGGTCGCCACGCCCAGACCGGCCAATAGCGCCTGCCGTTTGTCTTCCAGCGAGGTCACCGTCAGGCGAGGCTGCTTATCCAGCAGCTGCACCGTCAGCACCGGACGCTCGCGCGCGGTATCCGCTACCGCCACGCCGCGATACTTCACGCGCGTCACTTCAGAGAGCGGCTCCGGCTCCTGGTGAATCGGGTGATTGGGTGCGGCAACATAGACGTTCATCACGCTGTAGAGCTTGCGCGAGTTGATTTCCGATGAGGAACGGAAGTGCATGTCCGGCGCAATCACAATATCCGCCCTGCCCGTCTCCAGACGTTCCCACGCGCCTGCCAGCACCTCGGTGATGATTGACAACTGCGTATTGGCCTTCGCCGCCAGGCGGTCCACCAGCGGGAACAGCGCTTCAGTCGGCACCAGCGCTTCGGTAACTAACGTCAGATGGGTTTCCCAGCCGCGCGCCAGCGCTTCGGCGTCCGTCGTGAGCTTGTCCGCCGCTTCCAGCAGCACGCGGCCGCGCTCCAGCAGCATTCGCCCCACGTTGGTGAATTTTGTTCGATGACCGGAGCGGTCAAACAGCACCACGTCCAGCTCTTCCTCCAGCTTCTGCATGGTGTAGCTTAGCGCAGACGGAACGCGCCCCAGCTCATCTGCCGCCGCCGCAAAACTGCCGCGCCGGTCAATCGCGTCCATGACGCGAAGCGCCTCAAGCGTCAATGCTCTCTCTTTAGCCATCTCGTTCTCATTCAGGAAATTTGAACATACCGGGCAGAATATCTGGCTAACAATGCAGCGTCCATACCTTTACCATTGTTTTAGTGTAAAGAGAGGTCAAGTTTATGATTACGACAAGAACAGCTAAACAGTGCGGACAAGCCGATTTCGGTTGGCTGCAGGCCCGCTACACCTTTTCCTTTGGACACTACTTTGACCCTAAACTCCTCGGTTACGCTTCACTGCGCGTGTTGAATCAGGAAGTGCTCGCCCCGGGTGCCTCCTTCCAGCCGCGTACGTACCCGAAAGTCGATATCCTGAACCTGATCCTGGAAGGCGAGGCAGAATACCGCGATAGCGAGGGCAATCATGTCCAGGCAAAGGCTGGCGAAGCGTTGTTAATTTCCACGCAGCCGGGCATCAGCTACAGCGAACATAACCTCAGCAAAGATAAAACGCTGACCCGTATGCAGCTGTGGCTGGACGCCTGCCCCGAGCGTGAAAATCCGCTGGTACAGAAGTTAGATTTAACGGGCGATAAGCAGCAGCTGATTGCATCGCCGGACGGCAGTAAAGGTAGCCTGCAGCTGCGCCAGCAGGTGTGGCTGCACCATATCGAACTGAAGAAAGGTGAGCAGGCGAGCTTCCAGCTTCATGGCCCGCGCGCCTATTTACAGTCTATTCACGGTACGGTACATGCGGTGACGCACACGGAAGAGAAAGAAGCGCTCACCTGCGGCGACGGGGCGTTTATTCGTGATGAAGCGAATATCACCCTGGTGGCGGATACGCCGCTGCGCGCGCTGCTGATTGATTTGCCGGTTTAGAAAATACTCACACCCTAACCCTCTCCCAGTGGGAGAGGGAACCGGTCGAGCCACGGGAGAATCATCCGGCGCCGTATGCGACGTACGAAATCACTCTGCCAGCGCGTTAGCCATATCGGTTCTAATCTGCTTACGCTGTTCCGGCGTCAACACCTGGCTGACGTCGAAGTAATATTTCACGCGGTAATAGCGGGTCTGCTCTTCAATTTTGCTAAAGGCAGCAAGCTGGCTTTTCACCGTGCTTTCGTCCCATTTACCCGCCTGGAACATGTCAATCAGCGCGCCGTCCTTCACTCCCGTCATCGGGATTTTGCTGACATTTTGTTCCAACTGCTTATGCAGATCTTCAATCTTCTTAACCTGCTCATTGCTGAGCTTCAGGTGCTGTACCAGCGGATCCTGCGAGGGAGACGGGGCAGCCTCAACGTTCGCGGCCTTTGCCGTAAAACTGCACACTGCCAGCGAGGCGGCGACCAGCGCAATACGGGTCATTTTCATCATCTTACTGTCCTTACATGCTGTGATAGGGAAAAGCAGGCGTATTGTTTTTCAAGAGCGGATGAATATGTGTGAGTAATTATATAAACAATTTTGTATGTTTAGCGGGCAAAAAAAATGCCCCCTGCGTTGAGGGGGCATGAGACCTGAATGTCATCAGATAGATTGCGTAAACGTCCTCGAAATCACATCCTGCTGCTGCTCGCGCGTCAGGGCGTTAAAACGCACCGCATAGCCTGACACGCGGATCGTCAGGTTCGGGTAATTCTCGGGATGCGCAATGGCATCGAGGAGCATTTCCCGGTTCATGACGTTGACGTTCAGATGCTGCCCGCCCTCAATGGACGCTTCGTGATGGAAGTACCCGTCCAGCAGCCCCACCAGGTTGGTTTTGCGCACCAGCTCGTCCTTGCCCAGCGCCTGCGGCACGATGGAGAAGGTGTAGGAGATCCCGTCTTTCGCATAGGTGAACGGCAGCTTGGCCACCGACGTTAGCGAGGCCACGGCCCCTTTTCTGTCGCGGCCGTGCATCGGGTTCGCGCCAGGCGCAAACGGCGTGCCGCCGCGGCGTCCGTCCGGCGTGTTCCCGGTCTTCTGACCGTAAACCACGTTGGAGGTGATGGTCAGGATCGACTGGGTTGGCACCGCGTTGCGGTAGGTTGGCAGCGCCTGAATTTTCTTCATAAAGCGCTCCACCAGGTCGCAGGCGATGCTGTCCACGCGGTCGTCGTTGTTGCCATACTGCGGATAGTCCCCTTCAATCACGAAATCGACCGCCAGTCCGGTATGGTCGCGCACCGGCTTCACCGTGGCGTATTTAATGGCCGACAGGGAATCTGCGGCCACCGACAGTCCGGCAATGCCGCAGGCCATGGTGCGATAGACGTCGCGGTCGTGCAGCGCCATCAGCGAGGCTTCGTAGCTGTACTTATCATGCATGTAGTGAATGAGGTTCAGGGCGCTGATGTACTGCACCGCCAGCCAGTCCATAAAGTGATCGAGGCTCGCCATCACGGTGTCGTAATCCAGCACGTCGTCCAGCAGCGGCTCGGTTTTCGGGCCGACCTGGATCTTCAGTTTCTCGTCCACCCCGCCGTTGATCGCGTACAGCAGCGTTTTGGCGAGGTTGGCGCGCGCGCCAAAGAACTGCATCTGCTTGCCGATCACCATCGGGCTGACGCAGCAGGCAATGGCGTAGTCGTCGCTGTTGAAGTCCGCACGCATCAGATCGTCGTTCTCATACTGCAGCGAAGAGGTGACGATCGACACCTGCGCGGCGTATTTCTTGAACGCGATCGGCAGTTGTTCAGACCAGAGGATCGTCAGGTTCGGCTCCGGCGCAGGCCCCATGGTGTGCAGCGTGTGCAGATAGCGGAAGCTATTTTTGGTCACCAGCGTGCGTCCGTCCAGCCCCATGCCGCCGATCACTTCCGTCGCCCAGATCGGATCGCCGGAGAAGAGCGTGTCAAACTCCGGCGTGCGCAGGAAGCGCACCATGCGGATCTTCATGATGAAGTGGTCGATCAGCTCCTGCGCCTGGACTTCATTCAGCCTTCCTGCCTGCATGTCGCGTTCAATGTAGATATCGAGGAACGAGGCCGTGCGCCCCAGCGACATCGCTCCGCCGTTCTGGGATTTCACCGCCGCCAGGTAGGCAAAATAGACCCACTGCACCGCTTCCTGGGCGTTCATCGCCGGGCGCGAGATATCAAAGCCATAGTTCGCCGCCATCTGCTGGATCTGCAGCAGCGCGCGCCTGTGCTCCGCCAGCTCTTCACGCAGGCGGATCGTGGCCTCCAGATCTTCACCGCGCTCCAGCCTGCCCTGCAGATCCGTAAACTGGAGTTCACGCTCGCGCACCAGATAAGCGATCCCGTATAGCGCCACGCGGCGATAGTCGCCGATGATGCGTCCGCGCCCGTAGCCGTCCGGCAGACCGGTCAGCACGCCGGATTTACGGCAGCGCATCATCTCCGGGGAGTAGACGTCAAACACGCCCTGGTTGTGGGTTTTGCGCAGGTCGGTAAACAGGTATTCGAACTGCGGATCCATCTCCCGGCCATAGGCTTCGAACGAGCTGCGGATCATGTTGATCCCGCCGTACGGGTGCAGCGCGCGCTTGAGCGGCTTATCGGTTTGCAGACCAACGATCGTCTCCAGATCCTGGTCGATATAGCCCGGCCCGTGGGCCGTAATGGTGGTGGCAATGTTGGTGTCAAAATCCACCGGGGCGTGGGTGGCGTTCTCCTGGCGAATGCCGACCATTACCTTCTGCCACAGCGCCGTCGTTGCTGGCGTCGCCTGCGCGAGGAAAGCTTCATCGCCTTCATAAGGGGTGTAGTTATGCTGAATAAAATCGCGGACGTTGACGGCGTTTTTCCATTCTTCACCGCGAAACCCGGCCCATGCGTCGCTGTAGGGCGCGACGCCCGTATCGATTGTTACTTTCATGTGTTTCTCGCTTTATCAGGCGTAAGCCGCGGCCGGGGTAACCTTCCCAAGACGGAGGGCGTCCAGCGCGATCATTTTTTCTTCGTTGGTAGGGATAACCGCGCAGGCCACGCGGGACGACTCGGTGGAGATCACGCGCTCGCCCGCGCTGCCCGGCAGGGCATTTTGGGCGTCGTCGAGGCGGATGCCGAACACGTTCAGATGTTCCGCCACCAGCGCGCGGACAAGCTTCGAGTTTTCGCCAATGCCGCCGGTAAAGACCACCCCATCCAGGCGGTGCAGCGACGCCGCGTGCCCGGCGATATGCCGCGCAATGCGGTGAACGAAGGTGCGGATAGCCAGCTGTGCCCGCTCGTTGCCTTCGTGCCAGGCTTTCTCCAGCGTACGTAAATCGCAGGAGATACCGGAGATCCCCAGCAACCCGGACTCTTTATTGACTACGCGCTCAAGATCCTCGAACGACTGGCCGGTTTGCTGGGCAATCCACGCCATCGCGCCGAAGTCCACGTCGCCGCAGCGCGTCCCCATCACCAGCCCTTCCAGCGGCGTCATCCCCATCGAGGTGTCGACGCTTTCGCCGTTGCGCACCGCGCAGATGGACGCCCCGTTGCCGAGATGGGCAATCACCAGGCCGCTGTCATCGGGGGACAGCCCGAGAAGCGTATGCGCCTGCGCGGCCACGTAGCGGTGAGAGGTGCCGTGGAAGCCGTAGCGGCGCACGCCCAGCGCTTCAAAATAGCAGTACGGCAATCCGTACAGATACGCCTGCGGCGGCAGCGTCTGGTGGAAGCTGGTGTCAAATACCGCCACCTGCTGCACGCCCGGGAACAGGCGCTCTGCGGCTTCCACGCCGCTCAGGTTGGCGTAGTTATGCAGCGGCGCCAGCGGGGAGACCTGGCGGATCTGCTCGATCACCTCTTCCGTAATCAGGGTCGACTCGCTGAAGAGGTCGCCGCCGTGCGCAATGCGGTGGCCAATTAAGGCCACGCTGCTCATCAGGTTACGCTTCTCCAGCTCCAGGGCGATGGCAGCCAGCGCCCCTTCGTAGTCCTGGTGAGCCAGTCTGGCCGGCTCACCCCCGTTCACGGAAATAAAGGCCTTCTCGGTGTTGATCCCATCTGCAATTCCCGTCATCAGGGCATCGCAGCTGCTGGCGTCGAGCACCGAAAACTTAACAGAGGACGATCCGCAGTTAATAACCAGTACAACCGGAAACTCAATCATCATGTGACTCCGCTCTTCCTGAGCAATGGGTTAGAACAGTTTGTAAACGATATTCAGAATGGTCAGCAGGCCGACCGCGGTAACGAAGATGTTCTCGGTACGCCCTTTATATTTCGCCAGCGCCGGTGCTTTGCGGATGGCATACATCGGCAGCAGGCAGAGCAGAGAGGCGATGATTGGTGCGCCCATGGCTTCAATAAGGTCCAGAATGTTCGGGTTGGCGTAGGCCACAACCCAGGTGGAGCCCATGATGAACACCATGCTGATGGTGTTCAGTTTGCCAACGGAGACTTTCTTCTTATCGCCCTTGTAGCCGAACTTGAGGATCAGGCCGTTCAGCCCTTCCAGCGTGCCCAGGTAGTGGCCGAAGAAGGATTTGAAGATAGCCACCAGCGCGATGATGGAGGCACCGTATTCCAGCACCGTCGCGAACGTCGATTTGGTTCCGGACATCGACGCAAAGTGGTTCGCCAGGTAGGAGAGCACCGGAATGTTCTGCGCCTTGGCGTCCGCCATGTTCTGCGGAGAGAGCGTAAACAGGCAGCTAAAGGCGAAGAACATCACCACGGCCACCATCAGCAGGCTGGCGCGACCGATGATTTTGGAACATTTCTGCTCGGTGAACGCTTTACCGAACTCCGGCTCGTACTCTTCGCGCTTGGAGACCACAAACGAGGAGACGATAGGCGAGAAGTTGAAGGAGAAGACCATGATGGAGATACCCAGCCACACCGTGACCAGAATGCCGTCATGACCGGTGAAGGCGATATCGCTCAGGTTGACCTGGTCGATCACCGCCGAGTTCCAGTAAGGGATCAGCGACAGGGAAATCAGCACCAGGCTGGCGATAAACGGGAACACCAGGAAGCTCATGACCTTCACCATCAGGTCTTTACCAAACCAGATAACAAAGGCCATCAGCAGCAGCAGGAACAGCGCCACCACGCCGCGGTTCAGCGCAGGCAGCTGGAGCTGGTTTTCCCAGAAGGTCATAAAGGTGTTGGTAATGGTGACGCCGTAAATCCACAGCAGCGGGCAAATGGCGAAGAAGTAGAGGAAGGTGATCACCACCCCACCGGTTTTACCAAAGTGCTCTTCCACCGTTTCGGTGATGTTGCCGGAGACATTGCTGCCGGACAGACACAAACGCGCCAGCGCGCGGTGACAGTAAAACGCAATCGGGAACGCGAGAACCAGCATCAGCAGAATAGGGATCAATCCACCAAAGCCTGCGCGAATGGGGAAGAACAGCACGCCTGCGCCAATGGCGGTACCAAACAGGCCGAGGGTCCATGTGGTATCAGACTTACGCCAGGAGGACGTTTTTGTCTGGCCAACGATAATGCTTTCTGTGTTGCTCATAGGTCACCTTTATGCGTCAACGAAGCCGGTAATTTGGGAAACACGGGAGAGATCGATATTTCCGCCGGAAATAATGCAGACGGTTTTACGCCCCTGAATATAGTGGTCAAGCTTGCCGCTTAATAACGCGGCACAGGCCAGCGCGCCGGCGCCTTCCGTCACTACTTTATTTCGCTGAATAAGCGCGATCATGCTGTCGCGAATGTTGTCTTCGCTGACCAGCACAATGTCATCAACCAGCTCGCGAACAATTTCGAACGGTAAATTACCGGGACGAGAAACATCACAGCCGTCGGCCAGCGTGCCGGTAACGCGATGGCTCATTATTTCCCCGGCCTGAAACGATGCCGCCATGCCGTGAACATTTTCTGACTGCACGCCGATGATATTAATGGTGGGGTTGATGGATTTAATTGCCGTCGCAATCCCGGCAATTAAACCGCCGCCGCCGATAGGCACAATAACGTTATCCACGTCGTATAAATCTTCGAGAATTTCCAGACCGATGGTGCCCTGCCCGGCGATCACTTTGGCGTCATCGTACGGCGGAATAAAAATACGTCCTTCCATCTCGACGATTTCGCTGACTTTGGCAATGGTGTCGTTGAAGTTCTCGCCGTGCAGCACAACTTCCGCCGAGTAGTCGCGCGTCGCGGCCACTTTAGACTTCGGCGCGCCCATCGGCATCACCACTTTGCCGTCGATGCCAAGCATCGCGCAGGAGAGGGACACACCCTGCGCGTGGTTTCCCGCGGAGCAGGCGACAACGCCTTTGCGTTTTTCAGCGTCGGTCAGCGAGCTTAACTTGTTAAACGCGCCGCGGATCTTAAACGAGCCGGTACGCTGCATGTTCTCAAACTTCAGGAATATTTCGCCCTTGCAGCGTTCGCTAAGATAATTCGAGCGCGGCATACCTGTTTTATATATTTTTCCTGCCAGTCGTTTTCTGGCGTCCTGAATATCTTCAATCGTTACCGGGAGATCGTAGGTAATATGCATAATATCCTCGTTATAATAATTCATTCTTTTCAGGCAAAGTCAGGGTATCAGAGCGTTACAGAGATAAGCTCTGGGTGTTTTTAAAATGATTACTCATTATTCATCGTCGTCTTTCGATATTCATCGACGAATACTGTTTTGCCAGCTCAACTAATACTGACGCCGATTTTTTAATCCTGTAATTTTTTGACCACACGGCGGCATAACGTGCCACGGGTAATTCATCTTCCACGGGCAACACAATAAACTGATCAGAACCGAACGGGGCAATCATATCGCGGGGAATGACCGTCAGATAATCGGCATTCAGCACGAGGTTATAAATGGTGACGACGGAATCGGTCTGGACGATGTTTTCGATGCTGATGTGGTTGTCTTGCAGAGTAGTCAGAAGTTCTTTGTAGTAGCCCATATCGGTTTGCGGCATCACCCACTGCTCGTGCGTGAGCGATGCCAGTGTCGTCGGGCCGGTGCACGTTCGCGTTTTGCTGGCGACCAGCACAAACTCGGACTCAAACAGCGGTTCGACGTGCAGATCCTGCAGCAGCATTTCATCGCTCAGCGTGCCGATAGCGAAATCCAGACGACCGTCGCGAATGGCCGGAAGGAAAGAGGAGAGCTGGGCTTCATACATCGAGACGCGTGCTTTCGGGAACACTTCCTTGAATTTTTTGATCATCTCAGACAGGAAGGTAAAGCCGATCAGCGACGGGTAGCCAAAGGAGACGTCCATAACGGTGCTGAAACTCAGGCTGTTAATCTCACTCACCATGTTTTTCATTTCGCGGGTGATCGACTCAGAGTACGAGAGCAGAACCTGGCCCGCGGCGGTGAGTTTTACGCCGGTGTTTTTACGCACCATCACTTCCACGCCGAAGTAGGACTCAATATCGCTGATGATTTTGCTGACGGCGGGTTGCGTCAGGCCCAGCTGTCTTGCTGCAGAACCTATGGAGCCACTTTTAATGACTTCCTGAAATACCACGAGGTGCTGTGTTTTCGGTAGAATAATAGTGTTCATAATATTCTGCACTTATTTCCCTATGACGGAGCGGATTCTACCTAATAGTGTTTAAGGGGGTATGTGCTGTCACTCACAATTTGCTTTTTCGCGCGCTTCACAGGAACAATGACAACCAAAAAATACATTTATTATCAATAACATGAATAAATACAGCCACACCATTACGCTGATATCGATCAATAAAAGCAGTAGTAATAAATTTATTTTATGGCGATAACCTTGATAAATTTTCCTGCGTTAAAAAAATCAATAAAGACGATCTTTCAGGCAATTAAAGACCAATAAATAATCGCTATTTGTTTGAAACATTCTTTCAATTTATTAAATTTTTCCGATGCAAATTTTCAGGTTTGTGGAAAAGAGTGGAATTCGTCACATATTCACGGGAGAAATGTATTTGATTTCAATATATGCATATCAAACGAGAAAAGTTTCGCGATCATTATGGTAACAATCATAACAAATTATCAATACTGAAAATCGCCTGTTTTTTAGCGTGAAATTTTGTGATGACGATCGTCTACAGATACAGGATCGATACGAAAGGTATAAAAGCAGTGAAATGTGCTTAATGTCGCAAATATGAGAATTGATGTCGTTTGTCCGGCGCTGCGCTTACCCGTCCAGCAGAACCCAGAAAGCAAAAACCCCGCCGAAGCGGGGTTTTTTAAGAAGTTGAAGCTGACCGATAAGCCGGGTTCTGTCGTGGACAGTCATTCATCTAGGCCAGCAATCGCTCACTGGCTCAAGCAGCCTACCCGGGTTCAGTACGGGCCGTACCTTGTGAACCCCTATTTGGCCTTGCTCCGGGTGGAGTTTACCGTGCCACGGACTGTTACCAGCCGCGCGGTGCGCTCTTACCGCACCCTTTCACCCTTACCTGATCCCGCTTGCGCGGGCCATCGGCGGTTTGCTCTCTGTTGCACTGGTCGTGGGTTTCCCCCCCAGGCGTTACCTGGCACCCTGCCCTATGGAGCCCGGACTTTCCTCCCCTCCGCCCGTCTCCCCCGAAAGGGACGACGACGAAGCGGCGACTGTCTGGTCAGCTTCGGCGCGCAGTATAGAGGGTTTGCGCGCCGCTGTCACCCTAAGGTGTAGGCAAGGCGTGATTAACGCGCCACTTCCACCTTCGCCAGTTTTTCGTAGTAGCACGCAATCGCGCTGTGATCGGCCGTGCCCAGGCCGTCGGCACGTAGCGCCTGCATCATCTCCATGACCGCCGCGGTCAGCGGCAGCTGTGCGCCCACGCCATGTGACGTATCCAGCGCGTTCGCCAGATCTTTGATATGCAGGTCGATGCGGAAACCGGGTTTGAAATTACGATCCATGACCATCGGCGCTTTGGCATCCAGCACGGTACTGCCCGCCAGACCACCGCGAATGGCCTGATAGACCAGATCCGGGTTGACGCCCGCTTTGGTTGCCAGCGTCAGCGCTTCGGACATGGCGGCAATGTTCAGCGCCACAATGACCTGGTTGGCCAGCTTGGTCACGTTACCCGCCCCGATGTCCCCGGTATGCACCACGGAGCCCGCCATCGCTTTCATCAGGTCGTAGTATCTATCGAAAACGGCTTTATCACCGCCGACCATCACCGACAGCGTGCCGTCGATCGCTTTCGGCTCACCGCCGCTGACCGGCGCATCCAGCATCTCGACGCCCTTCGCTTTTAACGCCTCGCTGATTTCTCGGCTCGCGAGCGGCGCAATAGAGCTCATATCGATCAACACCAGGCCCGGCTTCGCACCGTCGATAATGCCGTTCTCACCCAGCGCAACCTCTTTAACATGCGGTGAGTTTGGCAGCATGGTGATGATGACATCGCACTGCTCGGCAATGGCCTTCGCGGTGGTGGCCGTCTCAGCGCCAGCCGCTATCACCTCTGCCACGGCCTGCGGATTGTGATCGGATACCACCAGTGAGTAACCCGCTTTGATGAGGTTCTTACTCATTGGTTTACCCATGATGCCCAGGCCAATAAAACCCACTTTCAGCGTCATAATCTGTTTCCTCAATGATGGTTATTTTTTAAAAGCGTCGGCTAATTTCTGCGTGGCTGCGCGGAATACGCCGAGGTCGCTGCCGACGGCAACAAACGTGGCTCCCCACTCCAGATAGCGACGGGCGTCAGCCTCAACCGGCGCCAGAATGCCGCACGGTTTGCCGTGAGCTTTAGCGCGGGCAAAGATGTGCTGGATCGCGCGCTGCACGTCAGGATGGCTGGCGTTACCCAGATGGCCAAAGGCGGCCGCCAGATCGCTCGGGCCGACGAAGATACCGTCCACGCCGTTTGTGGCTGCAATCGCGTCAACGTTATCAACGCCCTGCTGGCTCTCGATCTGAACCAGAATGGTGATGTTGTTATTGGACTGCGCGAAGTAGTCCGGCACGGTGCCAAACATATTGGCGCGATGCGAAACGGAAACGCCGCGGATCCCTTCAGGCGGATAGCGCGTTGAAGCTACGGCCAGGGCCGCTTGTTCTTCCGTCTCCACAAACGGGATCAGAAAGTTGTAGAAACCGATATCCAGCAGGCGCTTGATAATTACCGGCTCGTTAGTTGGCACGCGCACTACCGGGGCACTGGGACTGCCTTTCAGCGCCATCAGCTGCGGAATAAAGGTGCTGATATCGTTCGGCGCATGTTCGCCGTCCAGCACCAGCCAGTCAAAACCGGCCAGGCCCAGCACTTCGGTGCTGATAGGGTTTGCCAGCGCGGACCAGCAGCCAATCTGAATCTGGTGTGCCGCGAGGGCCGCTTTAAATTTATTCGGGAAGATATCGTTACTCATCGTATTTACCTTTTTAATTCCGCAGCCTATATCAGCATCATTTTATTTAATCAGACACCGCACCAGCATTATATTTATTATTCTGACGTATTTTGGCGTTATAAAATCGTCATTCAGTATAAGACGCAATCCATGACCGCACATTGTTTTAATGCTCAAGTATTGCGTTACACTTCGATAAATTTTTTTGCATATGCACAAGGCGCTGGGCGCTAATGCACAGAATCAGGCATTACTGGTTCTGGAGCGATCGAGATCACATTTTCATATCCCCTATGCTGACATGCTTTATTTCTGAAAGCCGCGTATTTATTTCTACCATTTGAAAATTGGCTGAATTTATTATCAGACACTTTGCTGGAGAATACTGAACAATGGCCGACATTGAAATTCGACAGGCATCGCCGACGGCGTTTTATATAAAAGTCCACGACACCGATAATGTGGCGATTATTGTCAACGACAATGGCTTAAAAGCGGGCACCCGCTTCCCGGACGGGCTGGAACTGATTGAGCATATTCCGCAGGGACATAAGGTCGCCCTGGTGGATATCCCTGCTAATAGCGAAATCGTACGTTACGGTGAAGTCATCGGCTATGCCGTTCGCTCTATACCACAGGGTAGTTGGGTTGAGGAGTCGCTGGTGGCGCTGCCTGAAGCGCCGCCGCTAAACACGCTTCCGCTGGCGACCCGCGTGCCGGAACCGCTTCCTCCGCTGGAGGGCTATACCTTCGAAGGCTACCGCAACGCGGACGGCAGCGTCGGCACCAAGAATCTGCTCGGCATTACCACCAGCGTGCACTGCGTGGCGGGCGTAGTGGATTACGTGGTGAAAATCATCGAACGCGATCTGCTGCCGAAATACCCGAACGTCGACGGCGTGGTTGGCCTGAACCACCTCTACGGCTGCGGCGTGGCGATTAACGCACCCGCTGCCGTGGTGCCTATTCGTACCATCCATAATATCGCCCTGAACCCGAACTTTGGCGGCGAGGTGATGGTCATCGGTCTGGGGTGTGAAAAATTGCAGCCAGAGCGCCTGCTGCAGGGCACCGAAGATGTCAAAGCCATTCCGGCAGACGAGGCCAGCATCGTGCGCCTGCAGGACGAACGCCACGTGGGTTTCCGCTCAATGGTCGACGATATCCTGCAGGTGGCTGAACGCCATCTGGACAAGCTCAACAAGCGCCAGCGCGAAACCTGCCCGGCGTCTGATTTGGTAGTGGGAACACAGTGCGGCGGCAGCGATGCCTTCTCCGGCGTGACGGCCAACCCGGCGGTGGGCTATGCATCCGATCTGCTTGTGCGCTGCGGCGCCACGGTGATGTTCTCCGAGGTAACCGAAGTGCGTGACGCCATCCATCTACTCACGCCACGCGCCGTTAATGAAGAGGTCGGCAAGCGCCTGCTCGAGGAAATGGCCTGGTACGATAGCTATCTCGATATGGGCAAAACCGACCGCAGCGCCAACCCGTCTCCGGGCAACAAAAAAGGCGGCCTGGCCAACGTGGTGGAAAAAGCGCTTGGATCGATTGCCAAATCCGGCCAGAGCGCGATTGTGGAAGTGCTCTCTCCGGGCCAGCGCCCAACGAAGCGCGGCCTGATCTACGCGGCAACGCCGGCCAGCGATTTCGTCTGCGGTACTCAGCAGGTAGCGTCCGGCATTACGGTACAGGTCTTTACCACCGGGCGCGGCACGCCGTACGGCCTGATGGCGGTGCCGGTGATCAAGATGGCGACCCGCACCGAGCTGGCAAACCGCTGGTATGACTTAATGGACATCAACGCGGGCACCATCGCCACCGGGGAAGAGAGCATTGAGGACGTGGGCTGGAAGCTGTTCCACTTCATTCTGGATGTCGCCAGCGGGCGGAAGAAAACCTTCTCGGATCAATGGGGATTACATAATCAGCTGGCGGTGTTCAACCCGGCACCGGTGACGTGATTCATATCCCCAACCGCACCAAACGGTCCTCTCTCCCTGTGAGAGAGGGAGCCCCAGCAATTTCTCAACCCGAAGCGATCAATGTTGCTTCAGGAGAATGAATGACTTGCAGCGACGCCCTGGTCCGGCTGTAAATCGCTGAGGCGTTTGCTTTCCGGCCGGGGCGAGGCGCAGGGATGCGCCGAGAGGGCGGGCTTTACAGGGACGTTGCCTCCGCCCGTACCCGACAAGCCGGAAGGAATAAGCCGAGGGCACCGCGAAGCGGCGATTTACCGCCGGGAGCCCGGGTTGCCAGGGCGGCGGCGACTGAGCCGCCATGGCACGTTCACGGGTCATGTCGTTACAGAGTAGCAAGGAACATAAAGTGAACGGAATGACCACCACAGCCGTATGTTCCCCCTCACCCCAGCCCTCTCCCTCAGGGAGAGGGGGTCGTCCGTGCTGGCATTATTTTGGGGGGAACCCTCAGCCCACAGGAAGAGGTGAAAAGCCCCTTAAACCAACACCACCTCAATCCCGCTTTTCCGCAGCCCGTCCAGGCTCTCCGCCGGAATGCCTTCATCGACAATAATCATATCAATCCTTTGTGTATCAATGATTTTATGCAGGCTTGAGCGGTTAAATTTACTCGAGTCCGTGACAACGATAATGCGCTCCGCCACCTCGCACATTTTGCGGTTCAGGCGGGCTTCGTCTTCGTTATGCGTACTTACGCCGCGGTCGAGATCGATGGCGTCAACGCCCAGGAACAGCAGGTCGAAATGGTAATTCTGTAGCGATTGTTCTGCCTGGTCACCGTAGAAAGATTGCGACTGACGGCGCAGATGCCCGCCGGTCATCAGCAGTTCCACCCCTTCCGCTTCCAGCAACGCATTCGCCACGTTCATCCCGTTGGTCATCGCAATCACGTCCGTGTGCTGGCGCAGCATGCGGGCGATTTCATACGTCGTGGTGCCGGAGTCAAGAATAATACGGTGCCCGGGTTTGACCAGCGCGGCAGCGGCCTGCGCGATACTGCGCTTCACCGCCGTATTCAGCGAGCTTTTATCCTCCACGGAAGGCTCAGCGCCCGGCATGTTGCCTTCGCAAATCAATGCCCCACCGTAAGCGCGAACGGCGATGCCCTGCTTCTCCAGGAACGCCAGATCGTTGCGGATCGTCACCGTCGATACGCCGTACAGATGAGACAGATCGTTAACCTGCACGCTTCCCTGCGCCCGCAACCGCTGAATGATCTGCTCTCGCCTTTCACTGGTGCCGGTGATGCGCTTTTCCGCGGATGAATCGGTGCTGCTCATACGAGATCCTTAATAAATAGTCTTTCGTTTCATTTCGTTTTGCCTATTAAGGCCTTTCTTTTTCGGGAATGCAAGTCCCGCCTTACGTACAGACGCAAGCCAACACTGCGCTGAAACCTTTCATTATGTTTCTTTTGTGAAACAGATCGGAAAACTATTATCTTTCGTTTTATTTTTATATCACCATGATGCAGGATTAAATGAAACAAAACGAAAGACAAGTATCATTACCATCCGAAATGGAGAGGAAAGTGAAACATCTGACAGAAATGGTGGAACAACATAAACGAGGGAATTCGAACGGGATCTATGCCGTCTGTTCCGCACATCCGCTGGTACTTGAAGCTGCCATTCGTTACGCGCATTCGCATCAGTCGCCGCTGCTGATCGAGGCCACCTCCAACCAGGTGGATCAGTTTGGCGGCTATACCGGCATGACGCCTGCGGATTTTCACGGATTTGTCTGCAAGCTTGCCGAGTCGCTCGGTTTTCCGACGTCACAGCTGATCCTCGGCGGCGATCATCTCGGCCCTAACCGCTGGCAAAATCTCCCTGCGGAACAGGCGATGGCAAATGCCGACGATCTGATCAAAAGCTATGTTTCTGCCGGATTCAAAAAGATCCACCTGGACTGCAGCATGTCCTGCGAGGACGACCCGGTTCCCTTGACCGACGCGATCGTTGCCGGACGCGCCGCACGCCTGGCGAAGATTGCCGAAGCGACCTGCCGCGAGCAGTTTGGTGAATCCGATCTGGTCTACGTTATCGGCACGGAAGTGCCGGTTCCCGGTGGCGCGCACGAGACGCTCACCGAACTTGCCGTCACCACGCCGGACGCGGCCCGCGCCACGCTTGAAGCGCATCGTCACGCGTTCGAAAAGGAAGGTTTGAGCGACATCTGGCCGCGCATTATTGGCCTGGTGGTCCAGCCTGGCGTGGAGTTCGACCACGCGCACGTCTGCGACTATCAGCCGCAGAAAGCCGTTGCCCTGAGCAAAATGGTTGAAGCCTACGACACGCTGGTGTTTGAAGCGCACTCCACCGACTACCAGACGCCGCAGGCGCTGCGCCAGCTGGTTAACGATCACTTTGCCATTCTGAAAGTTGGCCCCGCCCTGACCTTCGCCCTGCGCGAGGCGCTGTTCTCGCTGGCCGCCATTGAAGAGGAGCTGCTGCCGGCAAAAGCCAGCTCCGGCCTGCGTCACGTGCTGGAAAACGTCATGCTCGACCGCCCGGAATACTGGCAAAGCCATTACCACGGTGACGGCAACGCGCGTCGCCTGGCGCGCGGCTACAGCTACTCTGACCGCGTGCGCTACTACTGGCCGGACAGCCAGATTGACGACGCCTTTGCACGGCTGGTGCGTAACCTGGCAGACGAGCCTGTTCCCCTGCCGCTGATCAGCCAGTACCTGCCGCTGCAGTACAGTAAAGTTCGCGAGGGCGCTCTCAAGTCAACGCCACGGGAACTCATCATCGACCACATTCAGGACATACTCCAGCAGTACCACGCCGCCTGCGAAGGCGTAACGACTCAAGACGCATAATTAAAAAAGAGGAAAACGCTATGCCAAACATTGTCTTATGCCGCATCGACGAACGCCTGATCCACGGTCAGGTGGGCGTGCAGTGGGTGGGGTTTGCGGGGGCAAACCTGGTGCTCGTCGCTAACGATGAGGTCGCTGAGGATCCGGTTCAACAGAACCTGATGGAAATGGTGCTCGCGGAAGGGATCGCCGTGCGCTTCTGGTCGCTGCAAAAGGTGATCGACAACATTCACCGCGCCGCTGACCGCCAGAAAATCCTGCTGGTCTGCAAATCACCCGCCGATTTTCTGAAGCTGGTCGAGGGCGGCGTACCCATCACCCGTATTAACGTCGGAAATATGCACTACGCCAGTGGCAAACAACAAATTGCCAAAACGGTCTCTGTCGACGCGAACGATATCGCCGCGTTCAACGGCCTGAAAGCGGCCGGTGTGGAATGCTTCGTTCAGGGCGTTCCAACAGAAACTGCTTTGGATCTCTTTAAACTGCTCTGAGGGATTCACAATGGAAATCAGTCTGTTGCAGGCGCTTGGGTTGGGCATACTCGCCTTTATCGCCGGTCTGAATATGTTTAACGGGTTAACGCACATGCACCGCCCGGTGGTACTCGGGCCGCTGGTCGGCCTGATTCTGGGCGATCTGCACACCGGCATTTTGACCGGCGGGACGTTAGAGCTGGTCTGGATGGGGCTGGCCCCGCTCGCCGGTGCCCAGCCGCCTAACGTCATTATCGGCACCATCGTGGGCACCGCCTTTGCCATCAGCACCGGCGTGAAGCCAGAAGTCGCGGTTGGCGTCGCCGTGCCGTTTGCCGTGGCGGTTCAGATGGGGATTACGTTCCTCTTCTCGGTGATGTCCGGCGTCATGTCGCGCTGCGATCGCATGGCGGCTAATGCAGATACAAACGGTATTGAACGGGTTAACTATCTTGCGCTGCTGGCGCTCGGCATCTTCTATTTTCTGTGCGCGTTCCTGCCGATCTACTTCGGTGCGGAACATGCGAAAACCGCCATTGACGTCCTGCCAGCGCGTCTGATTGACGGCCTCGGCGTCGCGGGCGGCATCATGCCAGCCATCGGTTTCGCCGTGCTGCTGAAGATCATGATGAAAAACGTCTACATCCCTTACTTCATTATCGGTTTTGTCGCCGCCGCCTGGCTCAAGCTTCCGGTGCTGGCGATTGCGGCGGCCGCGCTGGCGATGGCGCTGATCGACCTGATGCGTAAATCACCTGAACCGACGGCTCCCGCCGCTCAGAAAGAGGAATTCGAAGATGGCATCTAACCACACCACCCTGCCTGGCGTGTCTGAAAGCGAAGAGACGCTGCTGACCGGCGTGAATGAAAACGTCTACGAAGACCAGAACATCGGTGCCGAGCTGACGAAAAAGGATATAAACCGCGTGGCCTGGCGTTCCATGCTGCTGCAGGCCTCGTTTAACTACGAACGTATGCAGGCCTCCGGCTGGCTGTACGGGCTGCTGCCCGCGTTGAAAAAGATCCACACCAACAAGCGGGACCTGGCGCGGGCGATGAAAGGCCATATGGGCTTCTTTAACACCCACCCGTTCCTGGTGACCTTTGTTATCGGCATCATTCTGGCGATGGAGCGATCCAAGCAGGATGTGAACAGCATCCAGAGCACAAAAATTGCCGTCGGCGCGCCGCTCGGCGGTATTGGCGACGCCATGTTCTGGCTAACCCTGCTGCCCATCTGCGGCGGAATTGGCGCCAGCCTGGCGCTGCAGGGTTCGATTCTGGGCGCGGTGGTCTTTATCGTGCTGTTTAACGTGGTGCACCTTGGCCTGCGCTTTGGCCTGGCGCACTACGCTTACCGGATGGGCGTCGCGGCCATTCCGCTGATTAAAGCCAACACCAAAAAGGTCGGCCACGCGGCGTCTATCGTCGGGATGACGGTGATCGGCGCGCTGGTGGCAACCTACGTCCGCCTCAATACCACGCTCGAAATCAAAGCGGGCGATGCGGTCGTCAAACTGCAGGCCGACGTCATCGACAAGCTGATGCCCGCGTTCCTGCCGCTGGTCTACACCCTGACCATGTTCTGGCTGGTACGCCGCGGCTGGAGCCCGCTGCGGCTAATCGGTATCACCGTGCTGCTGGGCGTTGTCGGTAAATTCTGTCACTTCCTGTAAAAGCAAAGAGGTTGCGATGTTAGGCATTATTTTGACGGGTCACGGCGGTTTTGCCAGCGGGCTTGAGCAGGCGATGAAGCAGATCCTCGGCGAGCAGCCGCAGTTTATCGCCATCGATTTTCCGGAAACCTCCACCACCGCGCGGCTGACCGCTCAGCTTGAGCAGGCGGTGAACGAACTCGATGCGCAGCACGATATTGTGTTTCTCACCGACCTGCTCGGCGGCACGCCGTTCCGCGTGGCGTCAACGCTCGCGATGCAAAGGCCGGGTAGCGAAGTGATCACCGGCACCAACCTGCAGCTGCTGCTGGAGATGGTGCTGGAGCGAGACGGATTAAGCAGCGAGGCGTTTCGTCTGCAGGCGCTGGAGTGCGGACACCGCGGCCTGACGAGCCTGGTGGACGAGCTGGGGCGCTGTCGCGAGGAAGCTCCGGCTGAGGAAGGGATATGAGCCAGCTGCTGCGCGCGCGACGGATCCTTACCGAGCAGGGCTGGCTGGACGACCACCAGCTACGCATTGAAAGCGGCGCGGTTGCGGCGATTGAACCCATTCCGGCGGGCGTTACGACGCGCGATGCGGAGCTGCTTTGCCCGGCCTATATCGATACGCACGTCCACGGCGGCGCGGGCGTGGACGTCATGGATGATGCGCCCGACGTGCTGGACACTCTGGCAATGCATAAAGCGCGTGAAGGGGTGGGTGCATTTCTGCCCACCACCGTCACCGCGCCGATGGAGGCCATCCACAGCGCGCTGATGCGTATCGCCAGGCGCAGTCAGTCCGGCGGACCCGGCGCGCAGATTCTGGGCAGCTATCTGGAAGGACCGTACTTTACGCCCCAGAACAAAGGGGCGCATCCGCCCGAGCTGTTCCGGGAGCTGGATATCGCCGAGCTGGACAGGCTGGCTGACGTTTCACAGGGCACGCTACGGGTGGTGGCGCTCGCGCCGGAAAAACCCGGCGCGCTGCAGGCGATTCGCCATCTTAAACAGCGCGGTATACGCGTCATGCTGGGCCACGGCGCTGCCACCTACCGGCAAACTCTTGCCGCGTTTGATGCGGGTGCCGACGGGCTGGTTCACTGCTACAACGGCATGACGGGGCTGCACCACAGAGAGCCAGGCATGGTCGGCGCAGGGCTTACGGACAAACGGGCGTGGCTGGAGCTGATTGCCGACGGCCACCACGTGCATCCAGGGGCGATGCGTTTATGCTGCGGCTGCGCGCAGGATCGCGTGGTGCTGATTACCGATGCCATGCAGGCGGCAGGTATGCCGGACGGACGGTATACCCTGTGCGGCGAAGAGGTCACGATGCAAAACGGCGTGGTTCGAACCGGCTCCGGCGGGCTGGCGGGCAGCACGCTGTCGCTGGATGCCGCGGTCAGGAATATGGTGGAGTATGCGGGCGTAACCGCCGAAGAGGCGATCCATATGGCCTCGCTGCACCCTGCCCGGCTGCTGGGCGTTGACGGTCAGCTTGGATCCTTAGCCCCGGGCAAACGCGCCAATATCATTGCGCCGGACGGGGGTTTACACCTCCAGCGGATCTGGATTCAGGGCCAGGCTCTCCCCCTTTAGCCCTTTCATTGTGTCACCTTTTGGCTTTACGGCCTGAAACCGTAAGGCCTTTCTTTTCCTTTCCTTAAATTTCCCCTTTCCTTTCACGATCACACTTTTCGTTTTATTTCTTTTCTTTCATTGAAGTTTCGATTTCTTTTCTATAGATTTTATTTAACTGCTTAAGTGAACAAGTGAAACGAAACGAAAGATAGCGACACGATTGCCAGCGTCTGATGTGGAATTCACACGACTAAGGACTGAGTTATGCCACAAACCACTACCGCCGCCACAACCGGCACCTGGACCGAGGAAGAGATCCGCCAGCAGCCTGCCAGCTGGATCCGCTCGCTCAACAACATCGATAACCTGCATGCTTCAATCGACAGTTTCCTGACGCCGCTGCTGCGCAAGGACGACCTGCGGATCGTCCTGACCGGCGCGGGCACGTCCGCCTTTATCGGTGATATCATTGCGCCATGGCTTTCAAGCCACACCGGGAAAAACTTCACTGCCGTCCCGACAACCGATCTGGTCACGAACCCGATGGACTACTTCAGCCCTGCGCATCCGCTGCTGCTGATTTCGTTTGCCCGCTCCGGCAACAGCCCGGAAAGCGTCGCGGCCGTCGAGCTGGCAAACCAGTTCGTGCCGGAGTGCTACCACCTGTCGATTACCTGCAACGAGGCGGGCAGCCTGTACCAGAACGCCGTCGTCAGCGATAACGCCTTTGCCCTGCTGATGCCTGCCGAAACGCACGATCGCGGGTTCGCGATGACCAGCAGCATTACCACCATGATGGCGAGCTGTCTGGCCGTGTTCGCCCCGGAAACGATCAATACCCACACCTTCCGCGACGTCGCCGATCGCTGCCAGGCGATCCTCGCCTCGCTCGGGGATTTCAGCCACGGCGTCTTTGGCAGCGAACCGTGGAAACGGATCGTGTATCTGGGAAGCGGCGGCCTGCAGGGCGCGGCGCGCGAATCGGCGCTGAAGGTGCTGGAGCTGACGGCGGGCAAGCTGGCGGCATTTTACGACTCCCCAACGGGCTTCCGTCACGGGCCAAAGTCGCTGGTCGATAGCGAAACGCTGGTGGTGGTGTTTATCTCCAGCCATCCGTATACGCGTCAGTACGATCTGGATCTGCTGGCCGAGCTGCGCCGCGATCGCCAGGCCCTGCGCGTCATTGCCATCGCCGCTGAAAACGCTCCGGTCATTGAAGCGGGTCCGCACATTCTGCTGCCGCCTTCACGTCCGTTTATCGATATGGAACAGGCGTTCTGCTTCCTGATGTATGCCCAGGTCTTTGCGCTCACCCAGTCGCTTAGCACAGGCATTACGCCCGATACGCCATCCGCCAGCGGGACGGTCAACCGCGTGGTGCAGGGCGTCGTTATTCATCCGTGGCAGGCTTAAGAGGATCTGATTATGAGTATTATCTCGACGAAATATCTTCTGCAGGACGCGCAGGCAAAAGGCTACGCCGTTCCTGCGTTCAACATCCACAACGCGGAGACGATTCAGGCGATCCTCGAAGCGTGCAGCGAAATGCGATCGCCGGTGATCCTCGCGGGCACGCCGGGCACCTTTAAGCATATTGCGCTGGAAGAGATCTACGCTCTGTGCAGCGCCTACTCCCACACCTACGACATGCCGCTGGCGCTGCACCTCGATCACCACGAATCGCTGGACGATATTCGCCGCAAGGTCAACGCGGGCGTGCGCAGCGCGATGATCGACGGCAGTCACTACCCGTTTGAACAAAACGTGAAGCTGGTGAAGTCGGTGGTCGATTTCTGCCACCTCAACGACTGCAGCGTCGAGGCCGAGCTGGGCCGCTTGGGCGGCGTGGAAGATGACATGAGCG
Source organism: Enterobacter asburiae (assembly GCF_001521715.1). Taxonomy (NCBI): domain Bacteria; kingdom Pseudomonadati; phylum Pseudomonadota; class Gammaproteobacteria; order Enterobacterales; family Enterobacteriaceae; genus Enterobacter; species Enterobacter asburiae. The sequence continues at coordinate 4,109,492 of NZ_CP011863.1, read as the reverse complement.
TGGACGCGGAAAGCGCATTCCTCACCGATCCGCAGGAGGCGAAACGCTTCGTCGAACTTACCGGCGTAGACAGCCTTGCCGTCGCCATCGGCACCGCGCACGGCCTGTATACCAAACGCCCGAAAATCGACTTCCAGCGGCTGGCAGAAATCCGCGAAGTGGTCACCGTGCCGCTGGTGCTGCACGGCGCGAGCGATGTGCCTGATGAGTTTGTTCGCCGCACCATCGAGCTGGGCGTGTGCAAAGTCAACGTGGCGACCGAGCTGAAAATTGCTTTCTCTGACGCGGTTAAGGCCTGGTTTGCCGAAAACCCGCAGGGCAACGATCCGCGCTTCTATATGCGGGTCGGCATGGACGCCATGAAAGAGGTGGTCAGAAGCAAGATCGCCGTTTGCGGATCGGCAAACCGATTGCTGCTTCCGGCAGAAGTCTGATTAAAAAGGAGCTTACGCTGATGAAAAAAATCCTCGCACTCTCAGTGCTGGCCCTGTGCGTTTCCCATAGCGCGGTGGCCGCGAATTACGCGCTCGGTAACGACAATATAGCCCTGTCATTTGATGATGCAAACTCAACGGTAGTGGTTAAGGACATCAGAGCTAACCATCCGCTCACGCCGCAGGAGCTGTTCTTTCTGACGCTTCCGGACGAGACGAAAATCCACACCGCTGATTTTAAAATCAAGCATGTCGAAAAGCAGGACAGCGGCCTGGTCATCGATTTCACCCATCCGGACTTTAACGTAACGGTGAAGCTGAACCTGGTGAAGGGGAAATACGCCAGCATCGACTACACCGTTGCCGCCGTTGGCCAGCCGCGAGACGTGGCGAAAATTACCTTCTTCCCGACCAAAAAGCAGGCTCAGGCACCTTACGTAGACGGGGCGATTAACAGCTCGCCGATCGTCGCAGACTCGTTCTTTATTCTGCCTGACAAGCCTATCGTTAACACTTACGCCTATGAAGCGACCACCAATCTCAACGTAGAGCTGAAAACGCCGATTCAGCCAGAGTCGCCGGTCAGCTTTACCACCTGCTTCGGCACCTTCCCGGAGAACAGCCAGCTGCGCCGCAGCGTAAACCAGTTTATTGATGCCGTCCGCCCGCGTCCGTATAAGCCTTATTTACACTACAACAGCTGGATGGATATCGGCTTCTTTACCCCATATTCCGAGCAGGACGTGCTGGGGCGGATGGATGAATGGAATAAGGAATTTATCACCGGGCGCGGCGTGGCGCTGGACGCCTTCCTGCTTGACGACGGCTGGGATGACCTGACCGGGCGCTGGCTGTTTGGCCCGGCATTCAGCAACGGTTTTGGCAAAGTTCGGGAAAAAGCCGACAGCATGCACAGCTCGGTTGGACTGTGGCTCTCGCCGTGGGGTGGATATAACAAACCGCGCGACACTCGCGTCTCGCATGCAAAAGAGTACGGTTTCGAAACGGTAGACGGGAAACTGGCGCTGTCAGGCCCAAACTATTTTAAAAACTTCAATGAGCAGATCGTTAAGCTAATTAAAAACGAGCACATTACCTCGTTCAAGCTGGACGGGATGGGTAATGCCAATTCGCATATTAAGGGCAGCCCGTTCGCCTCGGATTTTGACGCCTCTATCGCTCTGCTGCACAACATGCGCAGCGCCAACCCCAATCTGTTTATCAACCTGACGACAGGTACCAACGCCAGCCCATCCTGGCTGTTCTACGCTGATTCCATCTGGCGCCAGGGCGATGACATCAACCTGTACGGCCCCGGCACGCCGGTGCAGCAGTGGATGACCTACCGCGATGCGGAAACGTACCGCTCCATTGTTCGCAAAGGCCCGCTGTTCCCGCTGAACTCGCTGATGTACCACGGGATCGTCAGCGCGGAAAACGCCTATTACGGGCTGGAGAAAGTGCAAACGGACAGCGACTTTGCCGATCAGGTCTGGAGCTACTTCGCGACCGGAACCCAGCTGCAGGAGCTGTATATCACCCCTTCAATGCTGAATAAGGCGAAGTGGGATACCCTGGCGCGGGCCGCGAAGTGGTCGCGGGAAAACGCCGGCGTGCTGGTGGATACGCACTGGGTTGGTGGCGATCCAACCGCGCTGCAGGTGTACGGCTGGGCATCCTGGAGCAAGGACAAAGCGATTCTCAGCTTGCGTAACCCGTCGGATAAGCCGCAAAGCTACTACCTGGATTTAACAAAAGATTTCGAAATCCCGACAGGGAACGCGGCGCAGTTTCGTCTGAAAGCGGTGTACGGCAGTAATTCAACCGTACCGGAGGAGTATAAAAACGCGGTGGTGATTACGCTGCAGCCGCTGGAAACGCTGGTGTTTGAGGCGGTGCCAGTTAACTAAAACGCACTTAAAGATCTGCAGGCCGGGTTAGGCGCAGCCGCCACCCGGCAAAACAGGCGGCAGGGGATTACTCACCCTGCTGCTCCAGCGCATGCTTATACAGCGCATTTTTCTTCACGCCGTGAATTTCCGCCGCCAGCGCGGCGGCCTTCTTCAGCGGCAGTTCCGCCTGCAGCAGCGCCAGCGTGCGCAGCGCGTCGGCAGGGAGCGCGTCTTCCTGCGCCTTATGCCCTTCGACAATCAGCACCATTTCACCCTTGCGGCGGTTTTCGTCTTCCTTCACCCACGCCAGCAGTTCACCCACTGGGGCACCGTGAATGGTTTCCCAGGTTTTGGTCAGCTCGCGCGCCAGCACCACGTAGCGGGCTTCTCCCCACACGGTCACCATATCTTCCAGGCTCTCCAGCAGGCGGTGCGTGGATTCGTAGAAGATCAGGGTGCGCGGTTCCGCTTCCAGATCTTTTAACACGTCACGGCGGCCTTTGGATTTGGCAGGCAGGAAGCCTTCATAGCAGAAACGGTCAGACGGCAGACCTGCGGCGCTCAGCGCAGCAATGGCAGCGCACGGCCCCGGCAGCGGCACAACGCGAATACCGGCTTCACGACAGGTACGCACCAGGTGATAGCCAGGATCGTTGATTAGCGGCGTACCGGCGTCGGAGACCAGGGCAATGTTCTGCCCCTCTTTCAGCTTCGCCACCAGCGTTTCGGCTTTTTGTTGCTCATTGTGATCGTGCAGAGCAAACAAACGGGCGTTAATCGCGAAATGTTGCAGCAGCAGGCCGGTGTGGCGGGTATCTTCAGCAGCAATTAAATCAACAGCTTGCAGTACGGTGAGCGCACGTTGGGTAATATCAGACAAATTCCCGATAGGAGTAGGTACAATATAAAGCTGGCCTTGAGAATTATCTGCCGTTTCGTGTTGTTTCATTGTTTCGTCCGTATTGCCGATTTAATATTGAGCATTGCGTAAAAAAAATCACTGGATACAGTATGGTACCGTTAACGTTTCTTCGAAAAAAAGCCACGCGCAGCGTGCCGCTTCTGCTGGCAGCCCTGATCTTTGCAGGCTGTGGCACCCAGGCACCTGACCAGAGCACCGCCCATCTTCAGGGTTCTGCTCAGGCTGATTCTGGCTTTTATCTGCAACAAATGTCGCAGAGTTCAAATGATACCAAGACCAACTGGCAATTACTCGCCATTCGTGCACTGCTGAAAGAGGGTAAAACCCAGCAGGCAGCCGAACTGTTTAACCAGTTGCCAAAAGATCTTAACGACGCCCAGCGTCGTGAGCAGAGCCTGCTCTCTGCCGAGCTGAAGGTCGCGCTGAAAGATTACGCCGCCGCGAAGAAGATCCTCGGGGATATTGACGTGAGCGCGCTGGATAAAAATCAGCAGGCTCGCTTCTGGCAGGCGGGCATTACCGCAGAGCAGGGGCGTCCTTCCCTGACGCTGCTCCGCGCCCTCGTCGCGCAAGAGCCGCTGCTCGGCGGTGCCGACAAGCAGAAAAATATCGATGCCACCTGGCAAGCGCTTGCCTCAATGACTCAGGAACAGGCGCAGGCGCTGGTCATCAACGCCGATGAAAACGTCCTTCAGGGCTGGCTGGATCTGCAGCAGATGTGGTTTAACAACCGCAGCGATCCAAAGATGCTTAAAGCCGGTATTACGGACTGGCAGACGCGCTACCCGCAAAACCCGGGTGCGAAAATGCTGCCAACCCAGCTGGTGAACGTGCAGAACTTTAAGCCAGCGTCCACCAGCAAAATCGCGCTGCTTCTGCCGCTCAACGGCCAGGCGGCGGTGTTTGGCCGTACCATTCAGCAGGGCTTTGAAGCCGCGAAAAACGGCACGACGTCGGTAACCGGCAGCGCGGTTCCCGCGCAGGCGGCCCAGGCGGCTAACGTGAATGATGTGGTCAGCCCGTCCGCAGCGGAGACCAGCGACCTGACCACGGCGCAAGCGCCGGCGCAGGGTACAATGCAAAACCCGGTGACGGCTCCGACGACGCCTCCGGCTACAGCTGCACCGGCTGCGGCAGCACCTGCTACTCAGGCTCCGGCCGAGACGCAAGCGGCGCCAGCGCCTGACGCAACAGCACAACAGCCTCAACCGCAGCCTGCACAACCCGCAGCCCAACCTGCTGCGCAGCCGCAGGCCGTGGCAACCGCCAGCGCCAACCCGGGCGCTGAGTTGAAAATTTACGACACCAGCTCGCAGCCGCTTGACCAGGTTCTGGCGCAGGTTCAACAGGACGGGGCGAGCATCGTTGTCGGTCCGCTGCTGAAAAACAACGTGGAAGAGCTGATGAAGAGCAATACCACGCTGAACGTGCTGGCGCTCAACCAGCCTGAGCAGGTTCAGAACCGGGCCAATATTTGCTACTTCGCGCTTTCCCCTGAAGATGAAGCCCGCGATGCGGCGCGCCATATTCACGAGCAGGGTAAGCAGGCTCCGCTGCTGCTCATCCCACGCAGCGCGCTGGGCGATCGCGTGGCCAATGCCTTTGCCGATGAGTGGCAGAAGCTGGGCGGCGGCGTGGTGCTGCAGCAGAAATTCGGTTCCGTCTCTGAACTGCGCGCGGGTGTAAACGGTGGAGCGGGTATCGCGCTTAACGGCAGTCCTGTCACCGCGAGCCTGCCGCAGCAGCAGAGCGTGACGATTGGCGGCCTGACGATCCCTGCCCCGCCTACCGACGCGCAGATTAGCGGTGGCGGTAAAGTGGATGCGGCCTATATCGTTGCCACGCCGCAGGAGATCGCCTTTATCAAACCGATGATCGCGATGCGTAACGGCAGCCAGAGCGGCGCAACGCTCTACGCCAGCTCGCGCAGCGCGCAGGGCACCGCAGGCCCGGATTTCCGTCTGGAAATGGACGGTCTGCAGTACAGCGAAATCCCGATGCTGGCAGGCAGCAACCCGGCGCTGATGCAGCAGGCGCTGAGTACCGTACGTAACGATTATTCGCTGGCGCGTCTGTATGCGATGGGTGTCGATGCATGGGCGCTGGCGAACCACTTTACCCAGATGCGTCAGGTGCCGGGCTTTGAGCTTAACGGCAACACCGGCGATCTGACCGCGACTCAGGACTGCGTGATCAACAGGAAGTTATCATGGCTCAAATACCAGCAGGGGCAAATCGTCCCGGCCAGTTAAGCCGTAAAGAGACCGGCGATGCGTGGGAGTTAAAGGCGCGTCGCTGGCTTGAAGGCAAAGGACTGCGCTTTATCGCCGCTAACGTCCGCGGGCGCGGCGGCGAAATCGACCTGATCATGAAAGACGGTCAGGTCATCGTGTTTGTAGAAGTCCGCTTTCGACAGTCCTCCCGTTTTGGCGGTGCTGCCGCCAGCGTGACGCTCGCCAAACAACATAAATTATTACAGACTGCCCACTTGTGGCTTGCCCGCCATAATGGGAGCTTTGATACTGTGGATTGCCGGTTCGATGTGATAGCCTTCACCGGAAATGAGATCGAATGGCTTAAAAACGCTTTTGGCGAAGACGCATAATTAAGATTTAAAAGGGATAACGTGCTCGAAAGAATTAAAGTGTGCTTCACAGAAAGCATCCAGACTCAGATTGCCGCGGCGGAAGCCCTTCCGGATGCTATCTCGCGTGCCGCAATGACGCTGGTGCAATCCCTGCTTAATGGCAACAAAATCCTCTGTTGTGGCAACGGCACGTCAGCCGCCAACGCACAGCATTTTGCTGCCAGCATGATCAATCGCTTTGAAACAGAACGCCCGAGTTTACCCGCCATTGCACTTAATACCGATAATGTGGTCTTAACGGCGATTGCTAACGATCGTCTGCATGACGAAATTTACGCTAAGCAGGTGCGAGCCCTGGGTCACGCCGGAGATGTGCTGCTGGCCATCTCCACGCGCGGCAATAGCCGGGATATTGTCAAAGCCGTTGAAGCCGCCGTCACCCGCGACATGACAATCGTGGCCTTAACCGGCTATGACGGGGGTGAGCTGGCGGGTCTGCTTGGGCCGCAGGATGTGGAAATCCGCATTCCTTCTCACCGGAGCGCGCGTATTCAGGAGATGCATATGCTCACGGTGAACTGCTTATGTGATTTGATCGATAACACGCTTTTCCCTCACCAGGATGATTAAGGAGTTCTTATGAAGGCTTTATCGACCCTCGCAGTCCTTATGTCTGCATTACTGCTTCAGGGATGTATCGCTGCGGCCGTTGTGGGTACCGCCGCGGTAGGCACCAAAGCGGCAACCGATCCACGCACCGTGGGGACACAGGTGGATGACGGTACGCTGGAGCTGCGCGTCAACAGTGCGCTGTCGAAAGACGAACAAATCAAGAAAGAAGCGCGTATCAACGTGACGGCTTATCAGGGCAAAGTGCTGCTGGCAGGCCAGGCGCCGAATCTGGAGCTCGCCTCTCGCGCGAAACAGATTGCGATGGGCGTCGAAGGGACCACAGAGGTGTTTAACGAAGTACGTCAGGGCAAACCAATTGGCCTGGGTGACGCCTCTTCCGATACCTGGATCACCACCAAAGTGCGTTCCCAGCTGCTGGGCTCGGACCAGGTGAAATCCTCCAACGTGAAAGTGACGACTGAAAACGGCGAAGTGTTCCTGCTGGGTCTGGTGACCGACCGTGAAGGGAAAGCGGCGGCCGATATCGCCAGCCGGGTGAGCGGCGTGAAGCACGTCACCACCGCGTTTACTTACATCAAATAAAAAAAATCCCCTCGCTTGAGGGGATTTTTTTGTAGGCCCGGTAAGCGCCAGCGCCACCGGGCTTTTTTTACATCAACGCAATACTGCCCACCATCACCCCGCTCAACGCCACCAGCCCTGCGGTCAGCCACAGCGCTTTCGCCGGGAACGACTTACGCAGCATGATAAGCGACGGCAGGCTGATCGCCGGCAGCGTAATCAGCAGCGCCAGCGCCGGTGCGGTACCCATACCGGCCAGCATCATGGTCTGAACAATCGGGATCTCCGCCGCCGTTGGGATCACAAACAGACAGCCTGCAACGGCCATCGCAATGACCCACATCAGCGTGTTGTCGATAGCGCCATCCGCATGCGGGAAGAGCCAGACGCGCGCCGCCCCCAGAGCCAGTACCGCCAGGATATAGACCGGGATGGTGCTCCAGAAAAGCTGCCATAGCGCCCTGCCCCAGCGCGCAAAGAAGCCACCCTGCGGCTCGCTGACGTCCAGCTCAACGGCTGCGGGTTCTGCGGCAGTATCCTTCACCAGTTTTTGCACCAGCGTCGCCACCACCAGCACGGTCAGCAGCCCGGCGACCAGGCGGATGAACGCGAAATGCCAGCCCAGCACAAAGCCCATAAACACCAGCGTTGCCGGGTTGAGCAGCGGGTTCCCCATCCAGAACGCCAGCGCGCCGCCCATCGACACGCGCTGACGGCGCATCCCTGCGGCCACGGGCGCGGCACAGCAGGAGCACATCATGCCCGGCAGGGAGAAAATCGTTCCCAGCAGCGTGCCCTGAAAGCGCGGCTGCCCGAGCGTTTTCACCAGCCAGTTGCGGGGGATAAGCACCTGAATCAGTGACCCCAGGATCACGCCTAAGACGGCGGCTTTCCAGACGGCAAGGAAGTAGACCATGGCGTAGTCCCACGCCGCCTGCAGCGGGCTGGAATCAGCCTGCGCGAGAATAGATTTACCGATGCTGTGCGTTTCGGCGGCGGTGAAGGCTTTGCCGTAGTACGGCTGCCATTTCACGTACCAGAGGCCAACAATGACCACGAGAAAGAAGAGTGCGGGCTTCCACCATTGAACAGGTGTTGCCGCCTGAGATGAAGACTGACCAGTCATAGCATTCCCCGGAGAGTATTAGGTTATTAGCCGGGGGAGTTTACGCCTCGCCCTGCGCGATTTCACGCAGTTTTGCCGAAGGGATAATGTTGACGCCCGCTTTCGACGGGGCCAGCCCCTCTTTTAACATCGCGCGCGCAACGTCCCGCGCCTCGATGGATTTCCAGTTGCCGGGAAGAATGCGAAACAGCGGGGCAAATATCGACTCGTTAAACCGGCGTTCGTCCCGGTGGCCGATCAGCATCGAGGGGCGCACAATCGTCAGCTGCTCCCATTTCTGCGCAATCAGCGCATCCTCCATCTTGCCCTTCACCTTGTTGTAGAAGAAAGGCGACCCGGCACTGGCGCCCAGCGCGCTGACCACCAGAAAATGTTTGGCCCCCAGCTTTTTCGCCGTAAGTGCGGTATCCACCACCAGCGTATAGTCGGCGTGGATAAATGCCTCTTTGCTGCCCGCCTCCCGCCGCGTGGTGCCCAGACAGCAAAAGGCGATATCAATGGGATCCTGCACCTGCGCCAGCGCGTCGGTCAGCTGAGGATCGTGCGGATTAAAGACGCCGGATAAGTCCGCCAGCGGTCGACGCGTCGGGGCGGCGATATAGTTCACGCGGCGATCCTGAATCAGCAGCCGCAGCAGATGATCGCCCACTAACCCGGTAGCACCTGTAATCAATACCTGACTCATCTTTTCCCCTTTACAGAATTGTCCGTTTGCGAACTCAGCGTCGTCGACCACACTTAGAAGTCTGTTACAGGTAAGTATTTACCACAAGCGGAGAAAAATCAGTCTGAAGCCAAAACAACGGAGGAAGCATGGGCAAGAAAATCGCAGTCTTGATTACCGACGAGTTTGAAGATTCAGAATTCACCTCTCCAGCAGAGGCGTTCCGCAAGGCGGGACATGAGGTCATCACCATTGAGAAAGAGGCGGGTAAAACGGTGACAGGCCATAAGGGCGAGGCGACCGTAACCATCGATGAGACCATCGATAACATTAGCCCCTCAGATTTTGACGCCCTGCTGTTACCCGGCGGCCATTCCCCGGATTCCTTGCGCGGGGACGAGCGCTTCGTGACCTTCACCCGGGACTTTGTCTCTACCGGCAAACCGGTCTTTGCCATCTGCCACGGCCCGCAACTGCTCATCAGCGCAGAAGTGGTCCGCGGGCGTAAGCTCACCGCCGTGAAGCCGATCGTTATCGATCTGAAAAACGCGGGGGCCGAGTTTTACGATCAGGAGGTGGTCAACGACAAAGACCAGCTGATCACCAGCCGAACCCCGGACGATCTTCCGGCGTTTAACCGAGAAGCGCTACGCCTGCTCGGCGCGTAACCAGTGCAGCTTCTTGCCAAAGCCCAGGGTGTTGTCGGTAAATTTCAGCTCATCGAGGCGGATTTCCCACACCGGGGCTTTTAGCGCAGCGGCAACGGGAAAGCGGCGCGTGTAGAGCTTACGGCGCGCGTCGCTCTCTTCACCATCCAGACGACGGATCTCCCCTTTAAACTGCACGCCGCGGATCAGCGCGACCGTTTTCGGCTGGCCGTTTACCGTGCCCGCGACCTTTGCCTGCTGGCCGGTCATCTGCGCATGACGCGTTTTGTCTTCACTCATGACATAAAAAGCCACGCGCTCAGGGTCATAGTAGTAAAACGCATTTGCGCACCACATCTCACCCTCGTCATAGACGCACCAGGTGACAACATGCTGCTTTGCCAGCCAGCGGTTAATGGCGGCCAGTGTTTCCATTTTCGTTCTCTCTCATGCTATGGTGCGTTCACCTTAACATACTGAATCTGTATACCGTGTGCTGGTTTCTCTATCTTGTCCGAACCGCTGATAACGCCCTCTACACCGGGATCACCACCGATGTGGCGCGGCGTTTTTTACAACATCAAACGGGAAAAGGGGCAAAGGCGCTGCGGGGGAAAGGGGAATTACAGCTCGCCTTCTCAGCGGCCGTCGGCGACCGATCGCTGGCGCTCAGGCTGGAATATCGCATCAAGCAGCTGACGAAGCGCCAGAAAGAGCGCCTCGTGACCGGAGACGACTCCTTTGAGGCGCTACGCGAGAGCCTGATTAAAAGCGATTGAAATGGTCGTGGTACTCGACCAGGCCATTGACGCCGTTGAGCGCGTCGTCCGCCAGGCGATGGACCTGGAAAGCGGATTCCGTACCCGGCCAGCGGCAGCGCAGATCGTAATGCGCGGCCTGCTCAAAGCCTAAACGGCCATAGAATGCCGGATCGCCCAGCGTGACAACGGCCGCGTAACCGAACTCATTGAGCGAATCCAGCCCTTCATAGACCAGCTGGCGTGCCAGCCCCTGCCCGCGATAGCTTTCATCTACCGCCAGCGGCGCCATGCCAACCCACTGCAGCTCTTCGCCCTGAACGATGACCGGACTGAAGGCAACATAGCCCACCACCTGACCTTCGTCATCGGTGGCAACAAGCCCCAGCGTAATCAGGCCGTCTTCGCGAAGGTCGTGGACCAGTTGGGCTTCGGCATCGCTCGCAAAGGCGCGGCGTAACAACGCATCGATCCCCGGCGCATCAATCCCAATTTCGACTCGAATCAGCATGGCTCACCTACTGAAGTGTGTTTACCGTCCGGCGGGGTTTTCAGCCCGGCCTCAACGAAATCTGCCATTTGCATTAACATCACGCGCAGCGCTTTCGGCATCTGCTCCAGCTCAATGGCATCCATTAAATTCTTAACGTACAGGCCCAGCTCCGTGTCGCCTTCAATCACCAGACGGCGCTGGAAGAAGAGCGTATCCGGATCCTGCTTACGCGCGGCGATCATCAGCAGATCGCTGGCGTTGGCGCTAAAGCTCACATCCGCGTCGGCGGATTCGCGTACGATCAGCTGGTCATTCTCAACGGAGGTAAACCAGCGCAGCCCGATGTCACGCACCTCAATGCTTAACCAGCGGCCTTCCAGGAACTCCAGCTCGCCGTCCTGCAGCGCCTGGCGGAACTGCCAGCTCAGGACCTGCTCCAGCACCTGGCGTTTAAGCGCGAACGGCGCCAGCTTGACCGGCACGCTCAGCATTGATGGACCAAATTGTACGAGACGTGAACGCAGTTTATCCAGCACGAGCTTTACTCCCTGATATCTATAGTCCTGCTATTTTGCCATATCCGAAGCGCAACATAGCGGCGTAAATCAACAAACCGTCGCCCGCCGTACCTCATTATTGGTGTCATCAATACGCCATTAGCTGCCTTAAATCAAAAATTGTCGCGTATGGGTTAATTAAAATCCCAGCTCGTTAACAATTTTGCGATCGACTACATCAGGATAAATTATGGAGCTGCTCTGCCCTGCCGGAAACCTTCCGGCGCTTAAGGCGGCCATCGAAAATGGGGCCGATGCGGTCTATATCGGGCTGAAAGATGACACCAACGCCCGCCATTTTGCTGGCCTCAACTTTACGGAGAAAAAGCTTCAGGAAGCCGTTAACTTCGTTCACCAGCACCGCCGCAAGCTGCATATCGCCATCAATACCTTTGCTCATCCTGACGGCTACGCCCGCTGGCAGCGCGCGGTGGATATGGCGGCACAGCTGGGTGCCGATGCGCTAATCCTGGCCGACCTCGCCATGCTTGAGTATGCGGCAGAACGCTATCCCCATATTGAGCGCCACGTCTCTGTTCAGGCATCTGCCACCAACGAAGAGGCGGTGCGTTTTTACCATCAACACTTTGACGTGTCCCGCGTGGTGCTGCCGCGCGTGCTCTCTATTCATCAGGTTAAGCAACTCGCGCGCGTCACGCCAGTACCGCTGGAGGTTTTTGCCTTTGGCAGCCTGTGCATCATGGCCGAAGGCCGCTGCTATCTTTCCTCTTATTTAACCGGAGAATCGCCAAATACCGTCGGAGCCTGCTCCCCTGCCCGCTTTGTTCGCTGGCAGCAGACCCCTCAGGGGCTGGAGTCTCGCCTGAATGAGGTGCTGATCGACCGCTACCAGGACGGGGAAAACGCCGGTTATCCAACCCTGTGTAAAGGCCGCTATCTGGTCGACGGCGAGCGCTATCACGCGCTGGAGGAGCCGACCAGCCTCAACACGCTGGAGCTGCTGCCGGAACTTCTGGCGGCCAATATTGCGTCGGTGAAAATCGAAGGACGTCAGCGCAGCCCGGCCTACGTGAGCCAGGTCGCGAAAGTATGGCGTCAGGCCATCGACCGCTGCATGGCGGATCCGCAGAACTACGCTCCACAGCAGGCCTGGATGGAGACGCTTGGTTCGATGTCCGAAGGCACGCAAACCACGCTTGGCGCGTATCACCGTAAATGGCAGTGAGATCATCATGAAATATTCATTAGGACCGGTGCTCTACTACTGGCCAAAAGAGACGCTGGAAGATTTTTACCAACAGGCCGCCACCAGCAGCGCCGACGTGATTTACCTCGGCGAGGCGGTGTGCAGCAAGCGCCGCGCCACCAAAGTGGGTGACTGGCTGGATATGGCGAAAGGCCTGGCAGGCAGCGGCAAGCAGGTGGTGCTCTCCACGCTTGCACTCGTGCAGGCGTCCTCCGAACTGGGCGAGCTGAAGCGCTACGTCGAAAACGGCGAGTTCCTGCTGGAAGCGAGCGATCTCGGCGTGGTGAACATGTGCGCTGAACGCAGGCTGCCGTTTGTCGCGGGTCATGCCCTGAACTGCTACAACGCCGTCACCCTGCGCCTGCTGCTCAAACAGGGGATGACGCGCTGGTGCATGCCGGTAGAGCTTTCCCGTGACTGGCTGGCTAACCTGCTTAACCAGTGCGACGAGCTGGGCATTCGCAATCAGTTTGAAGTGGAAGTGCTGAGCTACGGTCATCTGCCGCTGGCCTACTCCGCCCGCTGCTTTACCGCGCGCTCGGAAGACCGCCCGAAAGACGAGTGCGAAACCTGCTGCATTAAATACCCGAATGGACGCAGCATGCTGTCGCAGGAGAATCAGCAGGTGTTTGTCCTCAACGGTATTCAAACCATGAGCGGCTATGTCTATAACCTCGGCAACGAGCTGGCGTCGATGGACGGGCTGGTGGATATGGTTCGGCTGTCGCCCCTGGATACCGGGGTGTTCGCGATGCTGGACGCCTTCCGCGCCAACGAAAACGGGGCCTCACCGCTGCCGCTGACGGCAAACAGCGACTGCAACGGCTACTGGAGGCGTCTCGCCGGGCTGGAACTTCAGGCGTAAAAATGGCTCACTTTGTTAACAACGGTTATCATTTTTTAATGCAGTATTAAAGATTCACCGTCGACAAAGTGAGCTGTTATGACTGACAAAACCATTCCGTTTTCGGTGCTGGATCTGGCGCCGATCCCACAAGGCTCCTCTGCAAGAGAAGCCTTTTCGCACTCCCTGGATCTGGCTCAGCTGGCCGAAAAGCGTGGCTATCACCGCTACTGGCTGACCGAGCACCACAACATGGTTGGCATCGCAAGCGCAGCGACCTCGGTTTTGATCGGCTATCTGGCGGCAAATACCACCACCCTGCATCTGGGCTCCGGCGGCGTAATGCTGCCGAACCACGCCCCGCTGGTGATTGCCGAGCAGTTTGGCACGCTGAATACGCTCTACCCGGGCCGTATAGATTTAGGGCTTGGTCGTGCGCCCGGCAGCGACCAGCCGACCATGCGCGCCCTGCGTCGCCATATGAGCGGCGATATCGACAACTTCCCGCGCGACGTGGCTGAACTGGTGGACTGGTTCGACGCGCGCGATCCGAACCCGCACGTGCGTCCGGTGCCGGGCTACGGTGAGAAGATCCCGGTGTGGCTGTTGGGCTCAAGCCTCTACAGCGCCCAGCTTGCCGCGCAGCTGGGGCTGCCGTTTGCCTTCGCCTCGCACTTCGCACCGGATATGCTGCATCAGGCGCTGCATCTTTACCGCACGAACTTCAAACCGTCCGAACGTCTTGAGAAGCCGTACGCGATGGTGTGCATTAACATCATTGCGGCCGACAGCAATCGCGACGCGGAATTCCTGTTTACCTCTATGCAGCAGGCGTTTGTGAAGCTGCGCCGCGGTGAGACGGGCCAGCTTCCGCCGCCGGTGGAGAATATGCATCAGCTGTGGTCAGCCTCCGAACAGTATGGCGTGCAGCAGGCGCTGAGCATGTCGCTGGTAGGCGATAAGGCGAAAGTGCGACACGGGCTGGACGCGGTGCTACGCGAAACGCAGGCGGATGAGATTATGGTTAACGGCCAGATTTTCGATCACCAGGCGCGTTTGCATTCGTTTGAACTGGCGATGCAGGTGAAAGAGGAACTGGTGGGGTAGTTTTTTGCTTTTCTCCCTCTCCCTATGGGAGAGGGCCGGGGTGAGGGGTTCAACCCCTCGTTTTACTGATACACAGGCAACAGGTTAAAACTCGACAGCACGTGTACCAGAGCGTTACCAACGCCGAATACCAGAATCAGCGCAATCATCGGCTTACCGCCCCAGACGCGGAATTTCGGGCTGCCGAAGCGTTTACGTGATTTACGTGCCAGCAGCGCTGGCACAATCGCCGCCCAGATAGTTGCCGCCAGCCCTGCATAGCCGATGGCGTAGAGGAAGCCGTTCGGCCACAGCAGGCCGCCCACAATCGGTGGCAGGAAGGTCAGCAGCGCGGTTTTGAAACGCCCCATCGCAGAATCATCAAAGCCAAACAGATCCGCCAGGTAGTCAAACAGGCCCAGGGTTACGCCGAGGAAAGAGCTCGCCACCGCAAAGTTAGAGAAGATAACCAGCAGCAGATCCAGACTGCGGCTGTTCAACACGCCGCTCAGCGCCTGCACCAGCACGTCGATGTTACCGCCCTTCTGGGCAATGCCGATAAATTCCGGACGCGGGATGTTGCCCATCGTCCCCAGCAGCCAAATCACATACAGACCCAGCGCCAGCAGCGTGCCGTAGACCAGACACTTCACAATGGTGCGGGGATCTTTGCCGTAGTACTTCATCAGGCTCGGCACGTTACCGTGGTAGCCAAACGACGCCAGACAGAACGGCAGCGTCATCAGCAGGTACGGCGTGTAGGAGGTGTTCACTTCGGCGACGTTAAACAGCGTGGCGGGCGTCACGTGCCCCAGCAGGCTGCCGAAAGTCAGGAAGAAAGTGATGACCTTAGCGCCTAATACGATCGCCGTCATGCGGCTTACCGCTTTGGTACTCATCCAGACGATAAACGCCACAGCTAGCGCAAAACACAGCCCTGCCAGACGCGCCGGAACGTTCAGCGACATCTCCGAGAAGGTGTGGTGCAGAATCGAGCCGCTCGCTGAAATGTACGCGTAGGTCAGGATATAGAGTACAAACGCGATGGATAGCCCGTTCACCAGGTTCCAGCCTTTACCCAGCAGATCTTTGGTAATGGTGTCGAAGCTGGAGCCAATGCGGTAGTTCAGGTTTGCTTCAAGGATCATCAGCCCGGAATGGAGCATGCAGAACCAGGTGAAGACCAGCGCGGCCAGCGACCAGAAGAACCACGCACCGGACATGACCACAGGCAGGGAAAACATCCCGGCACCAATGATGGTTCCGCCGATGATCACCACGCCGCCAAGCAGCGAAGGTGACGTTTGGGTGGTGGTTAGTGTCGCCATACAGCCTTTTCTCCAGTCAATCATGCGGTTCTGCATTTTAATGTGACGCACTGTACCAGTACAAGAGTACAAAAGGAATAAAAAAAGCCCCGATAGCGTTTATCGGGGCTGTATATTTTACTTTACGTCAGTTGCGTAAGGCTTACGCGTCACGGCGACGGCTGGTGCCTTCGTCACGACGTGGGCCGCGATTTTCGCGACGCTCGCCGGAGAAACGACGTGGTTCACCGCGACCTTCGCTGCGGCCGCCTTCACGACGTTCGCCACCGAAGCTGCGACCACCGCCACGACGCTCACCACCGCGGTCAGGGCGTGGCTGTGCATCGCCCATCAGCTGCATGTTCATCGGCTTGTTCAGGATGCGGGTACGCGTAAAGTGCTGCAGTACTTCACCCGGCATACCTTTTGGCAGCTCGATGGTAGAGTGGGATGCGAACAGCTTGATGTTACCAATGTAACGGCTGCTGATGTCGCCTTCGTTAGCGATCGCGCCAACGATGTGACGAACTTCAACGCCGTCATCACGGCCCACTTCAATGCGGTACAGTTCCATATCACCAGCGTCACGACGCTCGCGACGTGGACGATCTTCACCACCACGCTCTGGACGGTCACCACGTGGGCCACGGTCATTGCGGTCATTACGGTCGCCACGACGTTCGAAGCGATCGTCACGGTCACGGAATTCACGCTTAGGACGCATCGGCGCATCTGGTGGCACGATCAGGCTACGTTCGCCCTGAGCCATTTTCAGCAGTGCTGCAGCCAGGGTTTCCATGTCCAGCTCTTCGCCTTCAGCAACAGGCTGAATCTGCGACAGCAGCGCACGGTACTGGTCCAGATCGCTGCTTTCCAGCTGCTGCTGTACTTTCGCGGCGAATTTTTCCAGACGGCGTTTGCCCAGCAGATCTGCGTTTGGCAGGTCAGCTTCTGGAATGGTCAGCTTCATGGTGCGTTCAATGTTACGCAGCAGACGACGCTCGCGGTTCTCAACGAACAGCAGCGCGCGGCCAGCACGACCCGCACGACCGGTACGGCCGATACGGTGAACGTAAGACTCGGAATCCATCGGGATGTCGTAGTTCACAACCAGGCTGATACGCTCAACGTCCAGACCACGTGCTGCCACGTCGGTTGCAATCAGGATATCCAGACGACCGTCTTTCAGACGCTCCAGAGTCTGCTCACGCAGGGCCTGGTTCATGTCGCCGTTCAGCGCTGCGCTGTTGTAGCCGCTACGCTCCAGGGCTTCAGCCACTTCCAGGGTCGCGTTTTTGGTACGCACGAAGATAATCGCCGCATCAAAATCTTCCGCTTCCAGGAAACGTACCAGCGCTTCGTTTTTGCGCATGCCGTACACAGACCAGTAGCTCTGGCTGATGTCCGGGCGAGTGGTAACGCTGGACTGAATACGCACTTCCTGAGGATCTTTCATGAAGCGCTTGGTGATACGACGAATCGCTTCTGGCATGGTGGCAGAGAACAGCGCGGTCTGATGACCGTCCGGGATCTGCGCCATGATGGTTTCGACGTCTTCGATGAAGCCCATACGCAGCATTTCATCGGCTTCATCCAGTACCAGGCCGCTCAGTTTAGAGAGGTCCAGAGTACCGCGCTTCAGGTGATCCAGCAGACGGCCCGGCGTACCGACAACAATCTGTGGGCCCTGGCGCAGGGCGCGTAACTGCACGTCATAACGCTGGCCGCCGTACAGGGCTACCACGTTTACGCCGCGCATATGTTTAGAG
This sequence comes from Enterobacter asburiae, assembly GCF_001521715.1. Lineage (NCBI taxonomy): Bacteria > Pseudomonadati > Pseudomonadota > Gammaproteobacteria > Enterobacterales > Enterobacteriaceae > Enterobacter > Enterobacter asburiae. The sequence continues at coordinate 4,092,005 of NZ_CP011863.1, read as the reverse complement.
AATTCCGTCATTGCTTCTGCAACCTGAACAGCCAGTTCACGGGTTGGAGCCAGGACGAGGATCTGCGGTGCTCGCAGGTCCGGATCAATGTTGTTCAGCAGCGGCAGCGAGAATGCTGCAGTTTTACCGCTACCAGTCTGGGCCATGCCCAGCACGTCACGACCAGAAAGCAGGTGTGGGATACACTCAGCCTGGATCGGAGATGGTTTTTCGTAACCCAGATCGTTAAGGGCTTCAAGGATAGGAGCCTTCAGGCCCAGATCTGCAAAAGTGGTTTCGAATTCAGCCATGTAGTACAAGTGCCTCGATATTAATGGCGGCCAGTCTACTTAGCTCATCGTGAAAATGATTAGCAATTTTCATTGAAAAGTGTGAACCGGCTCAAAGTAGGTGTATTGACGAACAACAACGCCCTCACCAGTTAAGGTGATGGCAATCAAAAGATTACGGGCTGATGTTTATGTCGTCAGCTATTGCTGGTCCGATTCTGCCAGGTCGTCATGCTCCTGGCCCAAGAGCGATAATTCCAACAATGCATAACGGTGCTCAACGAAGTTGTGTACGTTGTTAGCAACCGCTAATTTGAACAGTGCCGTAGCGCTGTCCATATCCCCCAGACTTAGGTAGTACTTACCTAAATAGAAGTTGGTTTCACTGAGATGCTCAGCGAGCGAGGTGTTATCCGTTGCGTCCGCCTTGAGGCGTTCCATCAGCGTTGCTTCGCTAATGTTGCCCAGGTAGAACTCGACAATGTTCCATCCCCACTGTTCCTTGTCCGATTTATCGAAGCGCTGTTTCAGTGCCTCTTTTGCCTGCTTCTCATCGAGCTTCCGCTCAACGATGTAAAGCCACAGGCTACGGAAAGGATCATTAGGATCGTCTTGATAAAACGCCAGCAGATCATCTTGCGCTAACTTATCACGACCGCCGTAATACAATGCGATACCGCGATTCAAGTGCGCGTAGTTGTAAGTTGGATCAAGCTCAAGTACAGAATCAAACGCTTCATAGGCAGCATCAAAATTGCCTGCCTGCGTTAAATAAATGCCTAAGTAATTGAATACTTCAGGCATATCAGGTCGGATAGCCAGCGCTTGTGAAAAATCATTTCGCGCCAATGCCCTCAGACCGAGACTATCATACAACACTCCGCGCTCATATAAAAGCTGTGCGCGTTCTTCATCGGTTAAAGCCCGACTGGCAAGTATTTGTTCCATGCGTGCCAGAATCACTTCCTGCTGCAAAGTCGGTTGCAATGGCACTGCGAGGACTTCGCTCTTACGCCAGGCAGAGTTGCTGCATCCTGCCAGCGTTAAAGCTGTCGCAACGAAACACCAGCGCAAAAAAGGCTTCATTTCCCACTCCCGAAGACAACTATTGGATGAACGTCCTGTCCCCCGGCGGCTTAACAAGGCGTCCTGCCTGATAATAGGCCCTCCGCAAAGCGGAGGGCAAATGGCAACTTACTCGCCTTGCTGTTCTGCTGCCTGTGCTTCTGGCGCAGCAGCTGGCTGAGACTGCTCGGTTGCTTCTTTAATGCTCAGACGGATACGGCCCTGGCGATCAACTTCCAGAACTTTCACCGGTACTTCCTGACCCATCTGCAGGTAATCGGTCACTTTCTCAACGCGCTTGTCAGCGATCTGAGAGATGTGAACCAGACCTTCTTTACCGCCACCGATGGCAACGAACGCGCCAAAGTCAACGATACGGGTCACTTTACCTGCGTAGACGCGGCCCACTTCGATCTCTGCCGTGATTTCTTCGATGCGACGGATCGCGAATTTCGCTTTCTCGCCGTCGGTTGCTGCGATCTTCACAGTACCGTCATCTTCGATTTCGATCGTGGTGCCAGTCTCTTCGGTCAGCGCACGGATTACGGAACCGCCCTTACCGATAACATCTTTGATCTTGTCTGGATTGATCTTGATGGTGTGGATACGTGGAGCGAACTGAGAAATGTCGCCACGCGGCGCGTTAATCGCCTGTTCCATCACGCCCAGGATGTGCAGACGCGCACCTTTAGCCTGGTTCAGAGCAACCTGCATGATCTCTTTGGTGATACCTTCAATTTTGATATCCATCTGCAGCGCAGAGATACCTTCGCGGGAACCCGCGACTTTGAAGTCCATATCGCCCAGGTGGTCTTCGTCACCCAGAATGTCAGACAGAACAACGAAGTTGTCGCCTTCTTTCACCAGGCCCATTGCGATACCCGCAACGGCGGCTTTGATTGGCACGCCTGCATCCATCAGCGCCAGAGAGGCACCACACACGGAAGCCATGGAAGAAGAACCGTTGGATTCGGTGATTTCAGACACCACACGTACGGTGTACGGGAATTTGTCTGCTTCTGGCATCACTGCCAGCACGCCGCGCTTCGCCAGACGACCGTGACCAATTTCACGACGCTTCGGCGAGCCAACCATACCGGTTTCGCCTACGGAGTACGGAGGGAAGTTGTAGTGGAACAGGAAGCTGTCAGTGCGCTCGCCCATCAGTTCGTCGATGTTCTGTGCGTCACGTGCGGTACCCAGGGTCGCGGTAACCAGCGCCTGCGTTTCGCCACGGGTGAACAGCGCGGAACCGTGAGTACGTGGCAGAACGCCAGTACGCACATCCAGACCACGGATCATGTCTTTTTCGCGGCCATCGATACGCGGCTCGCCTGCCAGAACGCGGCTACGAACAACGTTTTTCTCGATAGCGTGCAGAATGTCGCTCAGTTCGTTAGCGTCCAGCGCTTCGTCTTCAGCAACCAGCGTCGCGATAGTTTCAGACTTGATCACGTCAACCTGAGCGTAACGCTCCTGTTTGTCAGTGATGCGGTATGCATCGCTCAGACGAGATTCTGCCAGGGCTGCAACGCGTGCGTTCAGCGCGTCGTTTGCTGCTTCTGGCTGCCAGTCCCAACGTGGTTTACCGGCTTCTTTCACCAGGTCGTTGATGTTCTGGATAACGATCTGCTGCTGGTCGTGGCCAAATACCACAGCGCCCAGCATCTGGTCTTCGCTCAGCAGTTCAGCTTCGGATTCAACCATCAGTACAGCCGCTTCAGTACCCGCAACAACCAGGTCCAGCTTACTTTCTTTCAGCTCTTCCTGGGTTGGGTTCAGCACGTACTGGTCGTTAATGTAGCCAACACGCGCGGCACCGATTGGGCCATTGAATGGAATACCAGACAGTGACAGGGCAGCGGATGCGCCGATCATGGCAACGATGTCCGGGTTAACCTGTGGGTTAACGGAAACAACGGTCGCGATAACCTGTACTTCGTTAACGAAGCCTTCCGGGAACAGCGGACGAACCGGGCGGTCAATCAGACGCGCAATCAGGGTTTCGCCTTCGCTTGGACGGCCTTCACGACGGAAGAAACCACCCGGGATTTTACCGGCAGCGTAGGTACGCTCCTGGTAGTTAACGGTCAGCGGGAAGAAGTCCTGACCTGGTTTAGCTTTTTTCTGGCCAACAACGGTAACGAATACCGCAGTGTCATCCATGCTTACCATAACGGCAGCAGTAGCCTGACGTGCCATCATGCCGGTTTCCAGCGTGACGGTATGTTGACCATACTGGAATTTACGAACGATCGGATTCAGCAAAGTTCTGTCCTTTCTTAAATGTTTGACAGCACACCACCGGTGTGCTGTCGATTTAACCCGACCTTCTTCGCATCCTCGCGACTAATGACAACCAACACCCCCATGGGTGAAGCCTCTCATTAGCCGCGCGAACCTCTGCAATGAAGATCATTTATAGCAACAATACAATAGTTTCCAGTGAATTGCTGCCGTCTGGTTGAAAAAAGGGGCCATCAGGCCCCCTTTTCTGAAACTCGCAAGAATTAGCGACGCAGACCCAGACGCTCGATCAGCGCGGTGTAGCGTGCAACATCTTTACGTTTCAGGTAGTCGAGCAGTTTACGACGCTGAGAAACCATACGCAGCAGACCACGACGGCTGTGGTGATCTTTTTTGTGCTCTGCAAAGTGACCCTGCAGGTGGTTAATCTGTGCAGTCAGCAGTGCAACCTGAACTTCGGTAGAACCGCTGTCGTTAGTACCACGACCAAACTCAGAAACGATTTTAGCTTTAGCTTCAACGCTTAGAGACATTTTCAAACTCCAAAGTATAAAGAATGTAAGGATGCCGATCTCTAATTCAGCAATCCCATGTACGCCCCGCAGATTGTTAAACAATTTACCAGGCGTTAAGCGGCGATATTCTACTCGTCTCCCCTGCTTATCGCAAGGTGAGCCGTTATCACCGTCACGCGTCGACCGGATATTCGACGACCAGACGACGCGGCGCAACGCGCCCTTCGCCATCCATTTCGCCCATACCGATGAATTTCCCTTCGTCACCTTCGGTCACGCGTACCAGTCCTTCCAGCGGCGCTTGTGCCGTACGAACCGGGTTGCCGTTCTTAAAGTAAACGGACGATGTTAAAGGAAGATTAACAACCGGGAAGTCTGCTGCCGGACTGTCCATCGGCATCAGCAAGGGATCCAGCAAATCTGCCGGCGCAATCCCCTGCGCTTCCGCCTGTTCTACCAGCTCGCGCAGCTGTTCCAGGGTCACCATCCGCTCCACCGGGTACTTGCTTACCGCCAGACGGCGCAGGTAAATCACATGCGCACCGCAGCCCAGCTTTTCACCGAGGTCGTCGATGATGGTGCGAATATAGGTCCCTTTCGAACAGTGTACTTCCAGCTCCAGCTCATCACCTTCGTGGCGAATAAACAGCAGCTCATACACGGTTATCGGACGGGCTTCACGCGGGACGTCAATGCCCTGGCGTGCATATTCGTAGAGCTTCTTGCCCTGATATTTCAGCGCCGAATACATCGACGGCACCTGCATCGTGTCCCCACGGAAGCTCTCCAGCGCAGCATCAAGCTGTTCCGCGCTGAAGGTCACCGGGCGCTCTTCCACCACCTGGCCATCCGCGTCGGAGGTATCCGTGCGCTGGCCCAGTTTAGCGATAACGCGGTAACGCTTATCGGAGTCGAGCAGGTACTGGGAAAACTTTGTCGCCTCTCCCAGGCAGACCGGCAGCATGCCGGTTGCCAGCGGATCGAGCGCGCCCGTATGGCCAGCACGGTTGGCGTTATAAATACGCTTAACTTTTTGCAGTACGTCGTTGCTGGAAGCGCCCTGGGGTTTATCCAGCAGCAGCACACCATGCACGTCGCGACCGCGACGACGAGGACGACTCATCAGTCCTCCTTGCTGTCGTCCGCCGGATTAACACGACGCTCATCGTCATGTTTAACCACGCTGGTCACCAGATTGGACATACGCATACCTTCGACCAGCGAGTTGTCGTAGAAGAAGGTCAGTTCAGGCACGATACGCAGGCGCATCGCTTTGCCGAGCAGGGAGCGGATGAAACCAGAGGCTTCCTGCAGCGCTTTAATGCCGTTTTTCACTGCCGCTTCGTCCTGATCGTTCAGGAAGGTGACGAACACTTTTGCATACGCCAGATCACGGGACATTTCGACACCGGAAACGGTGGTCATCATGCCGACGCGCGGGTCTTTAATTTCACGTTGCAGAATGAGTGCGATCTCTTTCTGCATTTCCTGCGCTACGCGCTGAGGGCGACCAAATTCTTTCGCCATAATAAATTCTCCAGACAAAAAAGGGGCTAAAAGCCCCTTTTAAAATTATTGCCGAGTGGCGCGAGGCGATCCCGGCTTACAATCGGTAATTAAGCGATGGTACGCTGAATTTCGATGATCTCGAACACTTCGATCATATCGCCAACGCGAACGTCGTTGTAGTTCTTCACGCCGATACCACATTCCATGCCGTTACGGACTTCGTTAACGTCATCTTTGAAGCGGCGCAGGGATTCCAGCTCGCCTTCGTAGATAACCACGTTGTCACGCAGTACGCGGATTGGGTTGTGACGCTTGATGTTACCTTCGGTAACCATACAGCCCGCGATCGCACCGAATTTCGGTGATTTGAACACGTCACGTACTTCAGCCAGACCGATGATCTGCTGTTTCAGCTCAGGAGACAGCATGCCGCTCATCGCTGCTTTCACTTCGTCGATCAGGTTATAGATGACGGAGTAGTAACGCAGATCCAGGCTTTCAGCTTCAATCACTTTACGCGCAGATGCATCCGCACGAACGTTGAAGCCAACCAGGATAGCGTTGGAGGCAGCAGCCAGGGTCGCGTCGGTTTCGGTGATACCACCTACGCCAGAACCGATGATCTTCACTTTCACTTCGTCGGTAGACAGTTTCAGCAAGGAGTCGGAGATCGCTTCCACAGAACCCTGAACGTCAGCTTTCAGAACGATGTTCACTTCGTGAACTTCGCCCTCGGTCATGTTGGCAAACATGTTCTCGAGTTTAGATTTCTGCTGACGAGCCAGTTTAACTTCACGGAATTTGCCCTGACGATACAGTGCCACTTCACGCGCTTTCTTCTCGTCACGCACAACGGTCACTTCGTCACCGGCAGCCGGAACACCGGACAGACCCAGGATTTCCACTGGAATGGACGGACCCGCTTCCAGAACTTCCTGACCCAGTTCGTTACGCATCGCACGAACGCGGCCGTATTCGAAGCCACACAGAACGATGTCGCCCTTGTTCAGGGTACCTTCACGAACCAGAACGGTTGCAACCGGGCCACGACCTTTATCCAGGAAGGATTCGATTACCGCGCCGCTCGCCATACCATTACGGATCGCTTTCAGCTCCAGTACTTCAGCCTGCAGCAGGATCGCGTTCAGCAGGTCGTCGATACCGGTACCCGCTTTAGCAGATACTGGGATGAACTGCGCTTCACCGCCCCACTCTTCCGGCATAACGCCGTACTGAGACAGTTCGTTCTTCACGCGGTCCAGATCGGCTTCTGGCTTATCGATTTTGTTGACTGCAACAACCAGAGGCACCTGCGCCGCTTTCGCGTGCTGGATAGCTTCGATGGTCTGTGGCATCACGCCGTCGTCTGCGGCAACAACCAGGACTACGATATCCGTTGCCTGAGCACCACGAGCACGCATTGAGGTAAACGCTGCGTGACCTGGGGTATCCAGGAAGGTGATCATGCCGTTTTCGGTTTCTACGTGGTAAGCACCGATGTGCTGGGTAATACCACCCGCTTCACCAGAGGCGACCTTAGTAGAACGAATGTAGTCAAGCAGAGAGGTTTTACCGTGGTCAACGTGACCCATGATGGTCACAACCGGTGCACGCGGTTCAGCCGCAGCGCCAGTATCACGGTCGCTCATTACTGCTTCTTCCAGCTCGTTTTCACGACGCAGGATAACTTTGTGGCCCATCTCTTCAGCAACCAGCTGTGCGGTTTCCTGATCGATCACCTGGTTGATGGTCGCCATGGCGCCCAGTTTCATCATCGCTTTGATGACCTGAGAGCCTTTAACCGCCATCTTGTTCGCCAGATCGCCAACGGTGATGGTTTCGCCAATCACGACGTCACGGTTTACGGCCTGAGCAGGCTTCTGGAAGCTCTGCTGCAGAGCGGAACCTTTACGCTTGCCGCCTTTACCACCGCGAACAGCCGCGCGTGCTTCTTCACGGTCAGCTTTGGATTCAGCGTGCTTGTTGCCTTTTTTCGCCGGACGCGCAGCTTTTGCATTACGGCCACGGCCACGACCGCCTTCAACTTCACGGTCGTTATCATCTTCAGCCTGACGCGCATGCTGAGAAGTGGTCACGTGATAGTCGCTGGTGTCTTCAGTCGGCTCAACGGTATTCACACCATTCTTCTCGTTTTCTTCTGCCATACGGCGCGCTTCTTCGGCGACGCGGCGAGCTTCTTCTTCCAGCTTACGGCGGGCTTCTTCTTCCGCTTTACGCTTCAGCTCGGCAGCTTCATTTTCACGGCGGGCTTTTTCAGCCTGGGCGGTTTTGGTCATTTCGTCTGTCTGTTGATTGCTCACTTTGTCTTTTTCCGCAGCGTCACGCTTCACTTTATCACTTGCGTCGCGTTTCGCTTTTTCTGCGGCCTCACGTTCAGCTTTTAATTCTGCTTCACGTTTGGCGGTTGCTTCCGCCTCACGCTGAGCTTGTTCTTCCGCTTCACGCTGTGCCTGCTCTTCCGCGGCAAGGCGTTCTGCCTCTTGCGGATCACGTTTTACAAAGGTGCGCGTCTTGCGGACTTCAATTTGTACCGATTTGCTTTTGCCACCGGTACCAGGGATGTTTAACGTGCTGCGCGTTTTGCGCTGCAGCGTTAACTTGTCAGGCGTAGAACCGTGTTCACGGTTCAGGTGCGTTAACAAGGTTTGTTTTTCTTGCGCGCTCACCGAGTCATCAGCGGACTTCGGGATCCCTGCATCAGCAAATTGCTGTACCAGGCGGTCCACGGAGGTCTGAATCTCAGCAGCCAGCGATTTTACAGTTACATCAGTCATGCTGTTCCTTCCTGCTACAGTTTATTACGCTTCGTCGCCGAACCAGCAAATATTACGTGCGGCCATGATGAGCTCGCCGGCTTTCTCGTCGGTTAAACCTTCGATATCAGCCAGGTCATCAACGCCTTGCTCAGCGAGATCTTCCAGCGTACAAACACCACGGGCAGCCAGCTTGAACGCAATCGCACGATCAAGACCTTCCAGATTCAGCAGGTCATCAGCCGGCTTCTTATCGCCAAGGCTTTCTTCCTGAGCCAGTGCCAGGGTGGTCAGTGCGTTTTTAGCGCGTTCACGCAGGGCTTCAACGGTTGGTTCATCCAGACCGTCAATTTCCAGCAGCTCTTTCATTGGCACATAGGCCAGTTCTTCCAGCGTAGAGAAACCTTCTTCAACCAGAACAGTGGCGAAGTCTTCGTCAATATCCAGGTATTTAGTGAAGGTATCGATCGCCGCATGGGCTTCAGCCTGATGCTTAGCCTGCAGGTCATCAACGGTCATTACGTTGAGTTCCCAGCCGCTCAGCTGTGACGCCAGGCGTACGTTCTGACCGTTACGGCCGATTGCCTGCGCCAGGTTGCCCGCTTCAACAGCGATATCCATGGTGTGTTTGTCTTCGTCAACAACGATAGACGCCACATCAGCTGGAGCCATTGCGTTGATCACGAACTGCGCCGGGTTGTCATCCCACAGAACGATATCAATACGTTCGCCGCCCAGCTCAGTAGAAACAGCCTGGACACGCGCACCGCGCATACCGACGCAAGCACCGACCGGGTCGATACGCTTGTCGTTGGTTTTCACCGCAATTTTCGCACGGGAGCCCGGATCGCGAGCCGCCGCTTTAATCTCGATAACTTCTTCACCGATTTCCGGCACTTCGATACGGAACAGTTCTACCAGCATTTCTGGTTTAGAACGGGTCACGAACAACTGTGCACCACGCGCTTCAGGACGAACGGCGTACAGAACACCGCGGATACGGTCGCCTGGACGGAAGTTTTCACGCGGCAGCATATCTTCACGCAGGATCACGGCTTCAGCGTTACCCGGCAACCCTTCGGATTTGATCTCCAGGGAGATATTGTCGCGGTTCACTTTCTTCACCACACCGGTGATGATTTCGCCTTCCTGATCGCGGAACTGATCGACAACCAGCGCGCGCTCGGCTTCGCGAACTTTCTGCACGATAACCTGTTTAGCGGTCTGGGTCGTGATACGGTCGAAGGTAACAGATTCAATCTGATCTTCAACGTACTCGCCCACGTTCAGACTTTCGTCTTCAAAACGGGCGGCTTCCAGCGTGATCTCTTTGGTCGGCTGGGTCACTTCTTCAACGATTACCCAACGACGGAATGTATCGAAGTCACCGCTTTTACGATCGATTTCTACGCGAACATCGATCTCTTGTTCGTATTTTTTCTTGGTTGCTGTAGCCAGTGCACTTTCCAGCGCTTCGAAAATCTTCTCACGCGGCAGTGATTTCTCGTTGGAGACGGCTTCAACAACAGCCAAAATTTCTTTGTTCATCGCGGGCTTTTCACCTCAATCCAGACTGTTAAAAGTGGGGAACCAGGTTCGCCTTCTGGATATTACTCAGCGCGAACACTTCATCTTTGCCTTCGACTGTCACCGTGATCATTTCACCATCAACGGCTTTGATAATTCCCTGCCATTTACGGCGGTTCTGTACGGCCATACGCAGAACGAGAGCCACTTCTTCACCGGTAAAGCGCACGTAGTGCTCGGCCGTGAACATCGGGCGATCGAGGCCAGGTGAGGAAACTTCCAGGTTGTACGCAACGGTAATCGGGTCTTCAACATCAAGAACCGCACTCACCTGGTGGCTGACATCAGCACAATCATCAACATTGATGCCATCTTCACTATCAATATAGATGCGCAGCGTCGATGTACGGCCGCGAACGAATTCGATGCCGACCAGTTCGTAGCCCAGTGCTTCGACCGGTGCAGTAATCATCTCTGTTAATTTTTGCTCTAATGTGGACAAGCCCACCCCCAAGACATAAAAAAAGGGCGTAAAGCCCAGTTATTCTGTAGTCAGATAACAAAAAACCCCGATAAATCGGGGCTTTAGATAACTGAACCCTATAGCCACAACTGTGGCCTGGAGCACTTTCCGAAAGAATTTTTTCAAATCCAGCTACGAAGGCTCTAAGTCTTCACAGTATATTTGAAAAAGAACTTTATGGGAAAGTGGTTGCGGGGGCCGGATTTGAACCGACGACCTTCGGGTTATGAGCCCGACGAGCTACCAGGCTGCTCCACCCCGCGCCTGAAACGTGGCAAATTCTACGCGTTTTGGACAGAATTTGCAAATAATGCTGGGATTTGGTACCGAAGACGGGACGTAAAATCGGCGTTTAGTATATTGATAGTTGACCCCACCTGTCAACCCAACTTCCGCCAGATCGATTAGACCAAAATTTTTACAAAAAACGCACGACTCTCTTCCGGTCTTCGCCAAAAGATGATTAAATGAATACTCACTTATTTTGCATAAAAATGCACAAGAGAGCGAAAGCGGTCTCTAATCAGTCAATCAAGCAGGGTTTTATTCTATGACGACGATTCTCAAGCATCTTCCGGTTGGACAACGTATTGGCATCGCTTTCTCAGGTGGCCTGGATACCAGCGCTGCACTGCTGTGGATGCGCCAGAAGGGAGCGGTTCCGTACGCCTATACTGCGAACCTGGGTCAGCCGGATGAGGACGACTATGATGCCATTCCTCGTCGCGCTAAAGAGTATGGTGCAGAGAATGCGCGCCTGATTGACTGCCGTAAGCAACTGGTCGCTGAAGGTATCGCGGCTATTCAGTGTGGTGCATTCCATAACACCACCGGCGGCCTGACCTACTTCAACACCACCCCGCTGGGCCGTGCGGTCACCGGCACCATGCTAGTTGCGGCGATGAAAGAAGACGGCGTCAACATCTGGGGTGACGGCAGCACCTATAAAGGTAACGATATTGAACGTTTCTATCGCTATGGCCTGCTGACCAACGCCGAACTGCAGATCTACAAGCCGTGGCTGGATACCGACTTCATCGACGAGCTGGGTGGCCGCCATGAGATGTCCGAGTTTATGATCGCCTGCGGTTTCGACTATAAGATGTCAGTCGAGAAAGCCTATTCCACCGACTCCAACATGCTGGGTGCGACGCACGAAGCGAAAGACCTGGAATTCCTGAACTCCAGCGTGAAGATCGTTAACCCGATCATGGGCGTGAAGTTCTGGGACGAAAACGTCAAAATCCAGGCTGAAGAAGTGACCGTGCGTTTCGAACGCGGCCATCCGGTGGCGCTGAACGGTAAAACCTTCTCTGATGATGTTGAACTGATGCTGGAAGCTAACCGTATTGGCGGTCGTCACGGTCTGGGTATGAGCGATCAGATTGAAAACCGCATCATCGAAGCGAAAAGCCGTGGCATCTATGAAGCCCCGGGAATGGCGCTGCTGCACATCGCTTACGAGCGTCTGCTGACCGGCATTCACAACGAAGATACCATCGAGCAGTATCACTCTCATGGCCGTCAGCTGGGTAAACTGCTGTATCAGGGCCGCTGGTTCGATCCACAGGCGCTGATGCTGCGTGATGCGCTGCAGCGTTGGGTGGCAAGCGCGATCACCGGTGAAGTAACGCTGGAACTGCGTCGCGGTAACGATTACTCCATCCTGAACACCGTGTCTGACAACCTGACCTATAAAGCAGAGCGTCTGACCATGGAGAAAGGTGAATCAGTGTTCTCGCCGGACGATCGTATTGGTCAGCTGACCATGCGTAACCTGGACATCACCGATACCCGCGAGAAGCTGTTCAACTATGTTGAGAATGGCCTGCTCTCCGCGAATTCCGGTAACGGTCTGCCGCAGGTTGAAAACCTGGAGCACAGCGATAAGAAGTAATCGCTGATATAACGTGCAAAAGGCGCCCACAGGGCGCCTTTTTTATTTTGATTTTCGTAGGCCCGGTAAGCGCAGCGCCACCGGGCAACATGGCGGGTGGCGCATTCGCTTACCCGCCCTACAAAAGATCGGAGACTCGCAATCTACAGACGAAAAAAAAGACGTCTTTCGACGTCTTTCTTCTGGAATATTGGTACCGAGGATGGGACTCGAACCCACAAGCCCGTTAGGGCACTACCACCTCAAGGTAGCGTGTCTACCAATTCCACCACCTCGGTACAGAATACTTAGTGCGGGATATCGCTGGCTGGCTTAGCCGGTGCAGCTGGCTGAGTTTGCTCAGTTTTCGCTGGCGCGCTCAGGTTTTCCCACTCGCTTCCTTTGCTGGTCTTGTTGCTGTTGATATTGCCAAGCACCAGACTGATGATGAAGAACAGCGTAGCCAGAATCGCCGTTGTGCGGGTCATGAAGTTCGCAGAACCACTTGAACCGAACAGCGTACCGGAAGCGCCTGCTCCGAAGGAGGCTCCCATATCAGCGCCTTTACCTTGCTGCAGCATAATCAGCGCTACGAGAGCGATGGCTACAATAAGGAAAACAACTAAAAGAGCTTCGTACATAATCAACCTGTTCCTTGCGGATTTGCCGCATACCAATGCTTCGACCAATTAGCAGGATTTTTGTTTCCCACTGAAGCGGGTGTGAATACTAACCAAAGCGAATGACCTTCGCAAGGGCATTTTTGACGCATTGTATCAACTGCGGAAAAAAACAGCAAAAAGCCATTAATTGCTTAAAAGAAAGGCGACAAAAGCCGCCTTTTTATATATTTAGCGTGCACAATTATGCAGCTTTCACAGCATCCGCAATACGGTGTGCAAATTCGGTAACCTGCGCTTCGTCTTCACCTTCCACCATCACGCGGATCAGCGGTTCAGTACCGGACTTACGCAGCAGCACGCGTCCACGATTGCCCAGGGCCGCTTCAACGTCAGCCATCACCGCTTTAACGTTCTCATTTTCCAGCGGATCGCCTTTACCAGCAGTGAAGCGTACGTTTACCAGGATCTGTGGGAACATTTTCATCCCGCTGCACAGATCGTGCAGGCTCATATGGTTGCGCGCCATTGCGGCAACCACCTGCAGCGCGGCCACGATACCGTCACCGGTGGTGGTTTTATCGAGCAGGATCACGTGACCCGAGTTTTCTGCACCGATGCGCCAGCCCTTCTCCTGCAGTTTTTCCAGCACATAGCGGTCACCGACTTTCGCGCGGACAAACGGAATACCGAGCTGTTTCAGCGCCAGTTCCAGGCCCATGTTACTCATCAGCGTGCCCACCGCACCGCCGCGCAGCTGGCCCTGACGCAGGCCCTCACGGGCAATGATGTAGAGGATCTGATCGCCGTCGACCTTGTTACCTTCGTGGTCGACCATGATCACGCGGTCACCGTCGCCGTCCAGCGCAATGCCCAGGTCGGCTTTCTCTGCCAGAACACGCGCCTGCAGGGCACGAACGTCAGTTGCGCCCACCTGCTCGTTAATGTTCAGACCATCCGGCTCACAGCCAATGGTGATGACTTTCGCACCCAGTTCGCGGAAGACATTCGGGGCGATGTGATAGGTCGCGCCATTAGCACAGTCCACTACAATTTTGAGGTGAGCAAGGCTTAGCTCATTCGGGAAGGTGCCTTTACAGAATTCGATATAACGGCCCGCCGCATCAACGATACGGTTCGCTTTACCCAGCTCTGCGGAATCAACGCAGGTGATCTCTTTTTCCATTTCGGCTTCAATGGCTTCTTCCACGTCATCCGGGAGCTTGGTGCCGTCAATGGAGAAGAATTTAATGCCGTTGTCGTAGAACGGGTTGTGAGAAGCTGAGATAACAATCCCCGCTTCCGCACGGAAGGTGCGCGTCAGATACGCGACTGCAGGCGTTGGCATTGGGCCTGTAAAGGACGCGGACAGTCCAGCCGCCGCCAGACCCGCTTCCAGCGCTGATTCCAGCATATAGCCGGAAATACGGGTGTCTTTACCGATAATGATCTTACGGGAACCATGACGCGCCAGCACTTTGCCAGCAGCCCAGCCGAGCTTCAGGACAAAATCAGGGGTGATGGGAGCATCGCCTACACGCCCACGGATACCATCGGTACCAAAATACTTACGATTACTCATAGCGTTTGTTTTCCTTCGCTGCCAGTGTGGCTTCCACCACACGCATGGCTTCTACTGTTTCTTTGACGTCATGGACACGAATAATGTGCGCGCCCTGCATCGCCGCAATCACCGCGCAGGCCAGGCTGCCGCTCAGGCGTTCGCTCGGCCCCACGTTCAGCAACTGCCCAATCATCGACTTTCTCGACATCCCCACCAGCAGCGGCAGGTCAAAGTGATGGAATTCCGATAAGCGCGCAAGCAACGCATAATTGTGGGAGAGATTTTTACCGAAACCGAACCCTGGGTCGAGCAACAATTTCTCTTTTGGGATACCTGCACGTTCACAGCGCGCGATATGCTCAATAAAGAAGCGATTCACGTCGGCAAAGACATCGTCGTACTTCGGTGCTTCCTGCATGGTTTTCGGCTGGCCCTGCATATGCATCAGGCATACCGGTAACCCCGTCTCTGCCGCGGCTTCAAGTGAGCCAGGCTCGGTGAGTGAGCGAATATCATTGATAATGTGAGCGCCCACTCTCGCCACTTCACGAATCACTTCGGGTTTAGAGGTATCAACGGAGATCCATACTTCAAACCGCTGTGCAATCGCTTCAACCACCGGCACCACGCGCGCCAGCTCTTCTTCCACAGACACATCCGCCGCACCAGGACGCGTCGATTCACCGCCCACGTCAATGATGGTGGCACCCGCATTAATCATTAAATTCGCGTGCTTAACCGCCTCGATAAGCGTGTTATGCGTGCCGCCGTCAGAGAAGGAGTCAGGGGTAACATTCAGGATCCCCATCACATGGGGATGTGAAAGATCGAGATGCGAGTCCTGAGCGAATAATTTCATGGCGAAATCCCTGGTATCTATATCGTTAAACAGAAATGAAAAACCCCGGAGCAAGCTCCAGGGTTTGAATTACAGACAAACGCTTCAACAGCAGTGGCTTACTTATCGCCCAACTGTTCTGACATGGTGTTGCCCGGATTTGGCGTACGCGGTTCATCAACCGGACGCGGCGCACGCGGGGTGCCATTGTTGTCAGAATTATTGGAAGCGCCTGGGTCTTCCCAGCCCGCTGGCGGACGCACTTCACGGCGCGCCATCAGGTCGTCAATCTGCGGTGCATCAATGGTCTCATATTTCATGAGCGCATCTTTCATCGAATGCAGGATGTCCATATTGTCGGTCAGGATCTGGCGTGCACGTGCGTAGTTACGCTCTACCAGAGATTTTACTTCCTGGTCGATGATACGCGCCGTCTCATCGGACATATGTTTCGCTTTAGCCACAGAACGGCCCAGGAATACTTCACCCTCTTCCTCTGCATACAGCAGCGGACCGAGTTTGTCGGAGAAGCCCCACTGCGTCACCATGTTACGCGCCAGGTTTGTCGCAACTTTAATGTCGTTGGACGCACCGGTAGAAACATGTTCCACACCGTAGATAATCTCTTCTGCCAGACGACCGCCGTACAGGGTCGAAATCTGGCTTTCCAGCTTCTGACGGCTGGCGCTGATCGCGTCGCCTTCAGGCAGGAAGAAGGTCACACCCAGCGCACGACCGCGCGGAATAATCGTCACTTTATGCACCGGATCGTGTTCCGGCACCAGGCGACCGATAATCGCGTGACCCGCTTCGTGGTATGCCGTGGACTCTTTCTGCGCTTCCGTCATCACCATGGAGCGACGTTCCGCACCCATCATGATTTTATCTTTCGCTTTCTCAAACTCCACCATCGATACGACGCGCTTGTTACCGCGAGCGGCAAACAGTGCAGCTTCGTTGACCAGGTTCGCCAGGTCCGCACCGGAGAAGCCCGGGGTACCGCGCGCAATGATTGCCGCATCGATATCCGGCGCCAGCGGTACGCGACGCATGTGAACTTTCAGAATCTGTTCACGACCGCGAACGTCCGGCAGACCCACAACAACCTGACGGTCGAAACGGCCTGGACGCAGCAGCGCAGGGTCAAGTACGTCCGGACGGTTAGTCGCCGCGATAACGATGATACCTTCGTTACCTTCGAAGCCGTCCATCTCAACCAGCATCTGGTTCAGCGTCTGTTCACGTTCATCGTGACCACCGCCCAGGCCAGCGCCACGCTGGCGGCCTACGGCGTCGATTTCATCGATGAAGATAATGCACGGTGCTGCCTTCTTGGCCTGCTCGAACATGTCACGCACACGAGATGCACCGACACCCACGAACATTTCGACAAAGTCAGAACCTGAAATAGTAAAGAACGGCACCTTCGCTTCACCCGCGATGGCTTTCGCCAGCAGGGTTTTACCGGTACCCGGAGGGCCAACCATCAGCACGCCTTTCGGGATCTTACCGCCCAGTTTCTGGAAACGGCTCGGTTCACGCAGGTATTCAACCAGTTCACCCACCTCTTCTTTCGCTTCGTCACAACCGGCGACGTCAGCGAAGGTAGTCTTGATCTGGTCTTCCGTCAGCATACGCGCCTTGCTCTTACCGAACGACATGGCACCTTTGCCACCGCCGCCCTGCATCTGACGCATAAAGAAGATCCAGACGCCGATAAGAAGCAGCATCGGGAACCAGGAAATGAAGATAGAAGCCAGCAGGCTTGGTTCTTCTGGCGGCTCGCCAACTACCTTGACGTTTTTGGTCAGAAGATTATCAAGCAGCTTAGGATCGTTCACCGGGATGTAAGTCGTGTAACGGTTACTATCTTTCTTGGTAACGTTGATCTCACGTCCGTTGATACGCGCTTCGCGAACCTGGTCCTGATTGACCTCCTGCAGGAAGGTAGAATAATCCACCTTGCGGCCATTCGACTCGCTGGGCCCAAAGCTCTGGAATACTGACATCAGCACGACGGCAATGACTAGCCAGAGAATTAGGTTTTTCGCCATGTCACTCAAGGGATTAACCTCACATTACAACTGTGTTAAAAACAGCGTCAGGATACTCTATATCCAGTTTCATTCAAACTTTCGCCTGAAATCTACCGGTTATCATTTTCGCCCGGTCGCTACAATATACACTTCTCGGGAACGGGCCCGGGAAGAGTCCGGCTTACGAACTTTAACCTTCGCAAACAGGGAGCGAATTTCCTTAAGATACTCCTCGAAACCTTCGCCCTGAAACACCTTCACAACAAAACTACCACCAGGCGCCAGAACATCACGACACATTTCTAACGCTAGCTCCACCAGATACATGCCGCGGGGGATATCCACCGCAGGTGTTCCACACATATTTGGTGCCATATCAGACATGACAACCTGAACCTTACTGTCACCCACACGTTCAAGTAACGCTTTCAGCACTAATTCATCACGAAAGTCGCCCTGAAGGAAGTCGACACCAACGATGGGATCCATTGGTAAAAGATCGCACGCGATGATTCGACCCGCTCCGCCGATCTGCGTGACCGCATACTGGGACCATCCGCCAGGGGCAGCACCGAGGTCGACAACCGTCATCCCCGGCTTAAAAAGTTTGTCACTTTGCTGTATTTCATCAAGTTTAAACCAGGCGCGGGAACGTAACCCCTTTTTCTGCGCCTGCAGAACATATTTATCGCTAAAGTGTTCCTGAAGCCAGCGGCTGGAACTGGCAGAACGCTTTTTACCTGTCATTTAACTTTTCCGTCCGGGTTCATCGTTGCTTACCTTTGGCGTAAATTTCTACGCTGCTATTTGGCGATATTAGGGAGATGGCGGTAGAATGAACCGTTTTCAATCCCAACGTAAGCAAAAATATACGATGAATCTGAGTACTAAACAAAAACAGCACCTTAAAGGTCTGGCACATCCGCTCAAGCCTGTAGTCATGCTTGGCAACAATGGTTTGACCGAAGGGGTGCTTGCCGAGATTGAACAAGCGCTGGAACACCACGAGCTGATCAAGGTGAAAATCGCCTCTGAAGACAGAGACACTAAAAACCTGATCGTGGAAGCCATCGTGCGCGAAACCGGCGCCTGTAATGTACAGGTCATCGGTAAAACGCTGGTGCTCTACCGCCCATCTAAAGAGCGTAAAATCTCGCTGCCACGCTAAGGATATCCTGAATCAAACACATTTTCTGTGTGAAACGAGGGATTTCTGTCAGCAGGCGAGCAAAATGCCATGCTCCTTGAGTTGATAAAAGGCCGCTATGCGGCCTTTTTCTTTTCTTTACAATGTATCAACATCTTAGTGGAGAAGCGAATTACAGGTATTCAACCTTAATAATTTCGTATTCCACTTCACCGCCAGGGGTGCGGATGGTGACAACATCGTCCTGCTCTTTGCCGATCAGGCCGCGAGCAATCGGAGAGTTCACTGAAATCAGGTTCTGTTTGAAGTCTGCTTCATCATCACCCACGATGCGATAGGTCTGCTCTTCGTCGTTGTCCAGGTTCAGCACGGTCACGGTAGAACCAAAGATCACACGCCCATTATTAGGCATTTTGGTGATATCGATAATCTGTGCATTGGACAGTTTTGCTTCGATATCTTTAATACGCCCTTCACAGAAGCCCTGCTGCTCACGCGCGGCGTGGTATTCAGCGTTCTCTTTCAGGTCGCCATGCTCGCGCGCATCCGCGATAGCGGCGATGATTTCAGGGCGACGCACGGATTTCAGGAAATCCAGCTCTTCGCGCAGTTTTTCGGCACCACGTAAGGTCATCGGAATAGCTTGCATTTGTTATACCTCTTAAACATTCCTGTTGGGAGCAGTGTTCCCTGCTCCTGCCCCCCTAAGCGGGCAAGAAGCAAAAAGAAAACCGACCCGGGAGCAATGCCCCAGGTCAGCAGCAATTTTTCAATTTGATATGCATTTTACCGCGAAGTTCACTATGGGTCATCGTTTACTTTGCAGTGCCATGCACCGTAGTATGACGGTTTGTTTTCGGGTTGTTAGCGCGAGATTATGCGATTTTCCAGATTTATCATCGGATTGACTACCAGTATAACGTTCACCGCCCAGGCCGCGAATGTTGATGAGTACATTAATCAGCTCCCCGCAGGCGCGAACCTTGCCCTGATGGTGCAGAAGGTTGGCGCACAGGCTCCCGAGATTGACTATCACAGTCAACAGATGGCGCTGCCTGCCAGTACCCAAAAGGTGATCACTGCCCTCGCCGCCCTGCTCCAGCTCGGGCCTGACTTCCGTTTTACGACCACACTCGAGACCAAAGGTAACGTCGAGGGTGGCGAACTGAAAGGCGATCTTATCGCCCGTTTTGGCGGCGATCCGACCTTTAAGCGCCAGGATATCCGCAATATGGTTGCGGTACTGAAAAAATCTGGCGTGCAGAAAATTGATGGCAATGTGCTGATCGACACGTCCATCTTTGCCAGCCACGATAAAGCCCCTGGCTGGCCGTGGAACGACATGACCCAATGTTTTAGCGCCCCACCCGCCGCCGCTATTGTTGACCGTAACTGCTTCTCGGTTTCGCTTTACAGCGCGCCAAAGCCAGATGATTTAGCGTTTATCCGCATAGCGTCCTACTACCCGGTCACAATGTTTAGCCAGGTCCGCACGCTGGCGAAAGGCTCCCCGGATGCGCAATATTGTGAGCTGGACGTCGTGCCGGGCGATCTTAACCGCTTTACGCTTACCGGCTGCCTGACGCAGCGCGCCGATCCGCTGCCGCTGGCCTTTGCGATACAGGATGGGGCAAGCTATGCGGGCGCCATTCTGAAAGATGAACTGAAACAAGCGGGCATAACCTACTCCGGCACGCTGCTTCGCCAGACGCAGGTTAACCAGCCCGGCACGGTCATCGCCAGCAAACAGTCTCCTCCGCTGCACGATTTACTGCGAATCATGCTGAAAAAGTCTGACAACATGATTGCCGACACCGTATTTCGCATGATTGGTCACGCGCGTTTCGGCGTGCCGGGCACCTGGCGTGCGGGTTCAGACGCCGTTCGTCAGATCCTGCGCCAGCAGGCCGGGATCGAGCTGGGTAATACCATCGCCGTCGATGGCTCCGGATTATCGCGTCATAATTTGATCTCTCCGGCCACGATGATGCAGGTGCTTCAGTACATTGCGCAGCACGACACTGAGCTAAACTTTATTTCAATGCTGCCGCTGGCCGGGCATGACGGTTCACTGCAGTACCGCGCCGGGCTTCACGCTGCCGGTGTGGATGGCAAAGTATCCGCTAAAACAGGCTCACTGCAGGGGGTTTACAACCTTGCTGGCTTCATCACTACCGCCAGCGGACAGCGCATGGCATTCGTGCAGTATCTTTCCGGCTATGCCGTCGAACCGACCGACCAGCGCAATCGTCGTATTCCGCTTGTTCGCTTCGAAAGCAGGCTTTATAAGGACATCTACCAGAATAACTAGCGATGAAACTACTCATAGTTGAAGACGATCTGTTATTGCAGGAAGGGCTGGCGCTGGGGCTGACCAATGAAGGTTATGCCCTCGACTGTGCCGGCACCGCAGCGGAGGCGGACGCCCTGATCCAGAGCGGCGAATACAGTCTGGTGATCCTCGATTTGGGCCTGCCTGATAAAGACGGCGCCACGCTGCTCAGCCAGTGGCGACGCCGCGGTATCGCCAACCCGGTGTTGATCCTGACGGCGCGCGATGCCATTGAGGATCGTATCACCGGCCTTGATGCAGGCGCAGATGATTACCTGGTGAAGCCTTTTGCGCTTGCGGAGCTGCAGGCTCGAGTGCGAGCGTTGATTCGCCGCTATCAGGGCCATAGTGATAACTTACTGACCGACGGCGATATTACGCTGAATCTGCAAACCCAGCAGGTACTGCGCCGGGACCAGGCGGTAGAAGTGACGCCAAAAGAGTTCGCCCTGCTTACGCGTCTGATCATGCGCAGCGGGCAAACGGTGCACAGAGAAACGCTCCAGCAGGATATCTACTCCTGGCAGGACGACCCGGGGTCAAATACCCTTGAAGTTCACATTCACAACCTGCGTCGCAAGCTCGGCAAGGACAGAATCAAAACCGTCCGTGGCGTTGGCTATCGCCTTGAGAGCCAGAAATGAACAGCATGCGTCGGCGTTTGATGGTGCTGCTGGCGGTTATTCTCTTATTTTTCCAGCTGATAAGCGTCATCTGGCTGTGGCATGAAAGCCGTGAGCAGATTGGCTTTCTGGTGAATGAAACGCTGTCGGCAAAAGCCCGCAATAACCATGTCGAAAAAGAGATCCGCGAGGCGATTGCTTCCCTTCTCGTCCCTTCTCTGGTGATGGTCGGTTTCACGCTGCTGTTTTCATTCTGGGCGGTCACCTGGATAACCCGACCGCTGAATAAACTGCGTGACAGCCTGGCTAACCGTTCGGCGGATAACTTAACTCCGCTTCCTATGTATTCCGACATGGAAGAAATAGGCGCGGTGACAACCTCCCTGAACCAGCTGCTCGCCCGGCTGGACAATACCATTCAGCAGGAGCGTCTCTTCACCGCTGACGCCGCACATGAGCTCCGAACGCCCCTTGCCGGTATCCGGCTTCATCTGGAGCTTATGGCGCAGTCAGGCGCACCACAGGCCGCGACGTTAATTAGCCGTATCGATCAGCTCATGCATACCGTCGAACAGCTGCTGATGCTGGC
This sequence comes from Enterobacter asburiae, assembly GCF_001521715.1. Taxonomy (NCBI): domain Bacteria; kingdom Pseudomonadati; phylum Pseudomonadota; class Gammaproteobacteria; order Enterobacterales; family Enterobacteriaceae; genus Enterobacter; species Enterobacter asburiae. Next base: position 4,069,951 of record NZ_CP011863.1, on the reverse strand, counting down.
CCGTGCCGGACAGGCAATGGCCAGCGGACACTACGAAACCGTGAGCTGGACGGAAAATATCATTGAACCTCTCGGCCTGGGGCATGAAGCCAAAGAGCATACGGTGATTTGGCCCGCTAAAAGCGCGCTCACGGTTCAGGGAGACGCCGTGCTCCTGCGTCTGATGCTGCGCAACCTGCTGGAGAATGCCGGGCGCTACAGCCCGGCAGGGACAACGATTACAGTGACATTAACCGAGATCGACGGGGGGACGCAGATCGGTGTGATCGATCAGGGGCCCGGTATTGATGAAGCGCACCGACAGTCAATTACCGAGCCATTCCGCCGTCTTGACCAGCGCTACGGTGGCAGCGGTCTGGGCCTGAGTATCGTGCAGCGCATCGTGCAGCTCCACCACGGCAGGTTGACGCTTGAGAACGGCGCTGAAGGTGGTTTGATCGCCAGCTGCTGGCTGCCCGCAACGCTGGAATAAAAAAAGCCCCCATAATGGGGGCTTTGGACAGATATTAGTGCTTGTAGATGAACTCGACGCCTTCTTCGTCGTCTTCATCCCAGTCATCGTCCCAGTCTTCATCATCTTCTTCCGCTTCCAGCTCTTCGAGCTGCTGACGGTGGTAGTCATCCCACATGAATTCGACTTTTTCAGGCTGTTTCGCTTCTTCCGCCTGAACAATTGGGTTCTCAATGATGAAGGTCATCACATCCCAGCACAGATCTTTCACGCCAACCTGGCTTGCCGCAGAGATCAGGTAGTATTTATCTTCCCAACCCATCGCTTCAGCAATCGCTTTGGCTTTTGCTTCCGCTTCGGCCTTGTCCATCAGGTCGATCTTGTTGAAGACCAGCCAGCGCGGCTTACCTGCGAGTTTTTCGCTGTATTTTTCAAGTTCACCGATGATGATACGGGCGTTTTCGACCGGATCGGACTCATCGATTGGATTAATATCAACGATGTGCAGCAATACGCGGCAGCGCTCAAGGTGTTTCAGGAAGCGAATACCCAGTCCTGCGCCTTCTGCTGCGCCCTCGATCAAACCAGGGATATCAGCGACAACAAAGCTCTTTTCGTGGTCCATACGAACAACGCCCAGGCTTGGCACCAGCGTCGTAAACGGATAATCCGCCACTTTTGGCTTCGCGGCCGATACAGCACGGATAAACGTCGATTTACCGGCGTTAGGCATACCCAGCATACCCACGTCTGCCAGCAGCATCAGTTCCAGCTGCAGCTCGCGCGTATCGCCCGGTGTGCCCATGGTTTTCTGACGCGGAGCACGGTTAACCGATGATTTAAAACGGCTGTTACCGAGACCGTGCCAGCCACCTTTAGCAACCAGCAGGCGCTGACCGTGTTTGGTCATATCACCCATGGTTTCACCAGTGCCCTGGTCAATCACACGCGTACCGACCGGAACCTTGATGTTGACGTCTTTACCACGTTTACCGGTACAGTCACGGCTCTGGCCGTTCTGGCCGCGCTCGGCACGGAAAGATTTTTCGAAACGGTAGTCGATCAGCGTGTTGAGGTTTTCATCCGCCTCCAGCCACACGTCACCACCATCCCCGCCGTCGCCGCCGTCAGGACCGCCACGTGGGATATACTTTTCACGGCGGAAGCTCACGCAACCATTGCCGCCATCACCAGCCACGACCAGGATCGTCGCTTCATCAACAAACTTCATTTTACTCTCCGTAACTCATTCGCCTGAGCGGGGGACTACTACAACCGCTTCATTTTTGCGCCAACGTCCCCAAAGACGATGACCAATGGCGGAATACATCGCGCCCGCAACCACGACAAACGCACCGAGATAACCCAACAGGTTGAGCATCGGTCTGACGAAGACATCGGGCCAGGCCATTGATAACAAATCTGAAAATAACAGCGTAAACAGCGGAGTAAGCGTAATTAACGCGCTCACCTGTGCTGCCTGCCAGCGCGCCATCGCTTCGGCCAGCGCGCCATAACCGACCAGCGTGTTCAGCCCACAAAAAATGAGGCACGCCAGTTGCCAGTCGCTAAGCTGGGAAATCACACCCGGCTTTGCTAATGGCAGCAATGCTATTGTACACAAAGTGTACAGTAAAAAGAGGATCTGCTGTGAGGCAAGACGACGCAATAACACCTTTTGTGCGACGCCATAGCTCACCCAGACCGTTGCTGCCCCCACACCAAAAATTACACCCCATGTGTAATCCGTCAGGCGGGTGAAAATCTCTATCAGACTGGTGTTGAAGAACATCACCAGACCGCACAGCAGCATGCTCGCCCCGATAATCTGCGTACCACGCATCTTTTCCTTGAGGATAAAGACGCTGGCGACCATCATGCCCACCGGTGAAAGCTGACCTATCACCTGCGACGCCGTGGGGCTGAGATATTGCAGGGAAGAGCTGAACAGGATGAAGTTACCGAACAGACCGCCCGTCGCGATAGCCAGCAATACCAGCCAGCGCGGTTTGCGGAAAAGCCGCAAGGGTGGAAGCTTACCTTTGATAGCCAGAATGGCCCCGAGGCCGATGCTTGCCATCAGAAAGCGATAAAAGACCACCGTAGGCGGCTCCATCACTTCCAGAACCTGCTTCATTGCAATTGGCAGCGCACCCCAGCACATTGCGGTAGTGAGCGCCAAAACAATACCAATGCCGGCCTGCTGCTTCATGCCCGTTTTCCCTACAGAAAAAATTACCGGGTTTCCAATGTAAAAAGCCCCGCAACACGTTGCGGGGCTTTAATCCGTTACCGGACCGAGAAAACCTTACTCAGCAACGATGCTGATGTATTTACGGTTGTTCGGGCCTTTAACTTCAAATTTCACTTTACCGTCTGCTTTAGCAAACAGAGTGTGGTCACGACCGCAACCTACGTTGTTGCCAGCGTGGAATTTGGTACCACGTTGACGAACGATGATGCTACCCGCCAGAACGGATTCGCCACCGAAACGCTTAACGCCAAGGCGTTTAGCTTCTGAATCGCGACCGTTACGTGTGGAGCCGCCAGCCTTTTTATGTGCCATTTAAATCTCTCCTCAGGTCTTAGGCGCTGATGCCAGTAATTTTCACATCAGTGAACCACTGACGGTGGCCCTGCTGCTTACGGTAGTGCTTACGACGACGAAACTTAACGATTTTAACTTTCTCGCCACGACCGTGTGCAACAACTTCAGCTTTGATAACGCCGCCATCAACGAAAGGAACGCCGATTTTGACTTCTTCACCGTTTGCGATCATCAGAACTTCTGCGAACTCAACAGATTCGCCAGTTGCGATGTCCAGCTTTTCCAGGCGAACGGTCTGACCTTCGCTTACTCGGTGTTGTTTACCACCACTTTGGAAAACCGCGTACATATAAACTCCGCTTCCGCGCACGTCCTCGTATGAATCAGAGTGCGCTATAAATATTCACAATAGGGCGCGAATATTACGCAAAACGCGAGCCTTTGACAAGTGCTACCGTCAATACATGAAGAAAAAAAACACAACACGTACGGTAACGTTTATCTGTGCCGTTTTTTCAGTACAATCAGCACTACTATTGATAAACCGAAACCCTTCGTTACCCCATTGAAGATGGGATCAACAGGATAAAAAGCCCGGCTTTTGCGATGAATTTAGAAAAAATCAACGAGTTAACCGCGCAAGATATGGCGGGTGTGAATGCAGCAATCCTGGAGCAACTCAACTCTGACGTTCAGCTGATCAATCAGTTGGGCTATTACATCGTCAGCGGCGGCGGTAAACGCATTCGTCCGATGATTGCCATTCTGGCTGCCAGAGCCGTTGGCTATCAGGGAAATGCTCACATCACTATCGCAGCGCTCATCGAATTTATTCACACGGCGACGCTTCTGCATGACGATGTTGTGGATGAATCGGATATGCGTCGTGGCAAAGCCACGGCAAACGCTGCTTTCGGAAACGCAGCCAGCGTCCTGGTGGGGGATTTTATCTATACCCGTGCCTTCCAGATGATGACCAGCCTGGGCTCACTGAAAGTGCTGGAAGTGATGTCCGAAGCCGTAAACGTCATTGCTGAAGGCGAAGTGCTGCAGCTGATGAACGTCAACGACCCTGACATTACCGAAGAAAACTACATGCGCGTCATCTACAGCAAAACTGCGCGCCTGTTTGAAGCGGCAGCCCAGTGTTCCGGCATTCTGGCTGACTGTACCGAAGCACAGGAAAAAGGCCTGCAGGACTATGGCCGCTACCTGGGTACGGCATTCCAGCTGATTGATGATTTGCTGGACTACAGTGCGGACGGCGAGACGCTCGGCAAAAACGTGGGCGATGACCTGAACGAAGGCAAACCCACCCTGCCGCTGCTTCATGCTATGCGCAATGGAACAGCCGACCAGGCGAAAATGATCCGTGAAGCGATTGAGCAGGGAAATGGCCGCCATCTTCTGGAACCTGTACTGGAAACCATGGCTATCTGCGGATCGCTGGAATGGACGCGTCAGCGTGCGGAAGAAGAAGCCGACAAAGCCATCGAAGCGCTTCAGGTCATTCCAGACAGTCCGTGGCGCGAGGCACTGATTGGTCTTGCCCACATCGCCGTTCAGCGCGACCGTTAATCCCCTTGTTTCTCCCCGCAGCGATAGCGGGGAGATTCCAGAACACACCTGTAAATTCCGTGTTCATGTAAATTCATCGGTTTAGAGACCGCATGAATAAAGCCGTGTCTTATTCTGAATATCCCTTCAAGTAACGCGAACTTTTTAGAACAAGAAGTTGAAATGGGTATAGTAACCGCGTCGTTTCAGAAGAAACGGCGTAGGTGAATCCGAACTTAAGGACGGCGTTATGGATACGAAATTTATCGACTGGCACACGGCTGATATTATTGCCGCACTGCGCAAAAGAGGCACTTCACTGGCAGCAGAGTCCCGCCGCCATGGACTGAGTTCTTCAACTCTGGCAAACGCCCTCACCCGCCCCTGGCCCAAGGGAGAATTAATTATCGCGACGGCGCTGGATACGCATCCGTGGGTAATTTGGCCTTCTCGCTATCACGATCCCATTACCCATGAATTTATCGACAGATCGCGCATGATTCGCCAGAGAAAGGTAAAAACAGAACCGCAGGAATAACGCGTTTTTGACAGGAACAGCAACCCCCCGGTCATTGCTGGCAGGGGGCTGCCGGAACGATTACTCGCCCTTCACACGCTCGATGTTGGCACCCAGCGCGCGCAGTTTATCTTCGATACGCTCATAACCACGATCGATGTGATAGATACGATCCACGATTGTTGTGCCTTCCGCGATACACCCCGCCAGCACCAGGCTTGCAGACGCACGCAGATCGGTTGCCATCACCTGAGCACCTGACAGTTTCTCAACGCCGTGGCAAATCACGGTATTACTTTCGATCTCAGCATGCGCACCCATACGGATCAGCTCCGGTACGTGCATAAAGCGGTTCTCGAAAATGGTTTCTGTGATGAAGCCAGTGCCTTCGGCGACCAGGTTCAACAGGGTGAACTGCGCCTGCATGTCCGTAGGGAACGCCGGATGCGGCGCCGTACGCACATTGACCGCTTTTGGACGCTGACCGTGCATATCGAGGCTGATCCAGTCTTCGCCGATTTCGATATCCGCACCCGCATCGCGCAGTTTCGCCAGCACCGCATCCAGGGTATCTGGCTGCGCGTTGCGACAAACAATCTTACCGCCAGAAATCGCCGCAGCGACCAGGAAGGTACCGGTTTCGATACGGTCCGGCAGAACGCGATAGACACCGCCACCCAGACGCTCAACGCCTTCGATGGTGATACGGTCGGTACCCTGACCGGAAATCTTCGCCCCCAGCGCCACGAGGAAATTGGCGGTATCCACAATTTCCGGTTCACGCGCGGCGTTTTCGATGATGGTGGTACCTTCTGCCAGCGTCGCCGCAGACATAATGGTGACCGTTGCGCCCACGCTCACTTTGTCCATGACGATGTGCGCGCCTTTCAGACGACCATTGACGGACGCTTTAACGTAACCTTCTTCCAGCTTGATCTCTGCGCCCAGTTTCTCCAGACCAAAGATGTGCAGGTCAACCGGACGCGCACCGATAGCACAGCCGCCCGGCAGAGAGACCTGTCCCTGACCAAAACGCGCTACCAGCGGGCCAAGCGCCCAGATGGATGCACGCATGGTTTTCACCAGATCGTAAGGAGCTGAGAAGTTGTTCACCTTGCTGGCGTCGATCCAGACGGAACCGTTACGCTCAACTTTCGTGCCCAGCTGGGTGAGCAGCTTCATGGTGGTGTCGATATCTTTCAGCTTCGGTACGTTCTGAATTTCTACCGGCTCTTCAGCCAGCAGCGCAGCAAAGAGGATTGGCAGCGCGGCGTTTTTTGCGCCAGAAATTGTGACTTCGCCCTGGAGACGCGTTGGCCCCTGTACACGAAATTTATCCATTGTGTGCTCTCTTATAAATTCAACCGTGCTGCGGGCCTGTCGCCCTCAGCTCAAAAACCGTTTAGTTTGCGATCGCGTGCCCACTCTTGCGGGGTGAACGCTTTAATCGACAGGGCGTGGATGCGGTTATCCGCAATATATTCCATCAGCGGCGCGTACACAGCCTGCTGTTTCTTCACGCGGCTCATACCGTCGAACATCTCACCCACAGCAATAACCTGGAAGTGACTGCCATCGCCAGTGACGTGGGCTTCCTGAAGGGAGAGTGCATTCATCAGCACTGTCTGGATTTCATGATTTTCCATGGGTTCTTAATCATCTGATAGTGAAAACAAGCCCAACATCTTAGAGCAAAGTGGCGTTGTCTTAAACAAGCAAAAAGCCCCGACGATGAAACAGTCAGGGCTTTCGGAAGTAACGCACTGAAAATATTAACGAGGCAGTACGTCCTCAGGGAGGTTATAGAGCTGCGCAAGAGTCACGACATTATCGCTCGCGCCGTGAAGCTTAACGCTTGTCCCCTGCTTTTTCCCCACGGCAACCAGATGGGCAAGCAGCGCAACACCCGCCGTATCCACCCGCGTAACGTCTGTTAAGTCGATACGCGTCACGCCCTGCATCGCTTCGTGGCGTTTGTCCCACAGTGGGTTCAGCAGATCCTGATCCAGTTCACCGGACAGCTTTAATGTTTCGCCTTCACGCGACCAGCTGAGTTGCTGTGACATTACTTCTTCTCGTCCAGGGTAATTTTCTGGCGAGAGATAGACTGCAGCTGAGCGGTCAGGCCATCAATGCCTTTGGTGCGCAGCAGATCGCTCCATTCGTTCTGTTTGGTGGTGATCATGCTTACCCCTTCGGCAATCATGTCATACGCCTGCCAGTGACCGGTCTGGCTGTTTTTACGCCACTGGAAATCCAGACGAACCGGCGGACGACCGTTAGGATCGATGATCGTCACACGGATAGGGACGATAGTTGCATCGCCCAGCGGCTGCTCAGGCGCAATCTGATAGGTCTGGCCGTGGTACATCGCCAGCGCCTGGCCATAAGCCTGTTTCAGGTATTCACGGAACGCGGCAAAGTAGGCATCACGCTGCGCAGGGGTCGCGTCTTTGTAATAACGTCCCAGCACCAGCGCACCCGCATATTTAATCTGCACGTACGGCAGCAGCTCCTGGTCAACAACTTCACGCAGATAATCAGGATTAGCACGAATTTTAGGCTGTTCATTTTTAAGACGGTCGAAGGTCTTTTTCGCCGCTTCGTCCATCAGTTTGTACGGGTTACTCTGATCCGCAGCGTGGGCGGCGGTAAGAGGGGCGATGACCAGCATGGCAACCATTAACAGTCGTTTAAACATGAATGACTTCTCCTGATATTAATTCGCAGCACCTGGCGTCGGTGCGACGTCGGTATGATCTTCGCTCTGCGCTGGGGCAGCGTCGGATTTTTTATCATCCCCTTTACTGCTGTAAAGGAACTGACCAATCATATCCTCCAGCACCATCGCGGATTTCGTATCCTGAATGACGCTACCGTCTTTAAGGATAGTCGTTCCCAGCTCGGGGTCTTCAAAGCCGACGTTAAGCGCCAGATATTGTTCGCCCAGCAGGCCGGAAGTGCGAATAGAAAGGGAGCTGGTGTCCGGGATATGGTTGTAACGCTCTTCGATATCCATCGCGACGCGTGGCAGATAGGTTTTCTCATCAAGCGTAATGTCAGATACGCGTCCGATCACCACGCCGCCGATACGAACCGGTGAACGCGCCTTCAGCCCGCCGATGTTATCGAAGGTGGCATAGATGCGATACGTCGGCTCGGTGCGCACAGACGTGATATCCGCCGCTCTCAGGCAGATAAACAGCGCGGCCAGCAGCGCCAGCAGCAGGAATACACCGACCCAAATTTCATTTTTTCTCGTTTGCATGAACTCAATTCCCAAACATCAGTGCGGTGAGCACAAAATCCAGACCCAGTACGGCCAGCGACGAATGTACGACTGTACGTGTAGTTGCGCGGCTAATGCCCGCCGACGTCGGGATGGCATCGTAACCATTGAACAATGCAATCCAGGTGACCGTAATGGCAAATACCACGCTTTTGATCAGGCAGTTAACCAGATCCATTCGCAGGTCGATGGCATCCTGCATTGCGGACCAGAAGAAACCGGCGTCAATGCCTTTCCAGTGCACGCCAACCAGCGAACCGCCCCAGATACCCACGGCGACAAACAGAATAGTCAGTAACGGTAAAGAGATCACCCCAGCCCAGAAACGCGGCGAGATCACACGACGCAGCGGATCGACCGCCATCATCTCCATGCTGGAGAGCTGCTCGGTCGCACGCATCAGGCCAATTTCAGCCGTTAATGCCGACCCCGCGCGCCCGGCGAACAGCAGCGCCGCCACAACCGGCCCCAGTTCACGCAGCAGCGAGAGCGCCACCAGCATCCCGAGGCTGGTTTCTGCACTGTAGGTTGTCAGAACAAGATAGCCCTGTAGCCCAAGCACCATACCGATAAACAGACCGGAAACAATGATGATGAGCATCGACAGCACGGCGACATTATAAAGCTGCCGCACCAGCAGCGGTGCGTGCTTGCGGAATTCCGGCTTGCCGACCAGCGCGTTGAATAACATCAATCCGGCACGCCCGAACGTCCTGATGGTTTTTATGCCACGGTGTCCGAGAGCGGCCAACGCATTTAACAGCATGAGTGGCTTAACTCCCTATTCCCAGTAAATCGTCACGATAGTCGCCCGCCGGGTAGCGGAACGGCACGGGGCCATCGGCAATACCGTCGAGGAACTGCCGCACGCGCGGATCGCAATTTTCCTGCAGCGCCTGAGCGCTGCCGTGTGCGACGATCTTTTTGTCCGCCACGATATAGGCGTAATCGGCAATGCTCAATACTTCAGGTACATCGTGAGATACCACAATGCAGGTGACGCCAAGCGCGCTGTTCAGTTCAGAGATGAGCTTAACCAGCACGCCCATCGTGATGGGATCCTGTCCAACAAACGGTTCGTCGAACATGATTAAATCAGGTTCTAATGCAATGGCTCGCGCCAGCGCGGCGCGGCGCGCCATCCCGCCGGATAGCTCCGAAGGCATCAGCTTCGCGGCGCCCCGCAAACCGACGGCTTCGAGCTTCATCATCACCGTGCTTTTCAGCAGTTCAGGCGGCAGGCTGGTATGCTCGCGCAGCGGATAGGCCACGTTATCAAAGACATTCATGTCGGTGAACAAGGCTCCCGACTGAAAGAGCATGCTCATTCGTTTGCGGACAGTATACAGACGCGAACGTGACATCTCCGGGATGTTTTCGCCATCGAAGAGGATTTCACCGCGATCGGGTGGGATCTGCCCACCAATGAGACGCAGCAGGGTCGTTTTACCGATCCCGGACGGCCCCATGATGGCAGTGATCTTGCCACGCGGTACGGTCAACGAAATATCATCAAATATCAATCTGTTGGCGCGAGAAAAACTCACGCCGCGAACATCGACTAAATTCGCCATCGTTTGGCTCATTTATGGTTCCTTTATTACCCTGCTCACGTTAAGGCATGCCGCCTGAATCAGCCCTCAACTCCGCATTTTTACAGAATAATAGCCGTTGAGGTTAGCGAAAGCTGGCATTTGTTTTACTTTTCCGGCGCATAAAGTCAAAATTAGGAATTCGTTACGCCTCAGACTGTATGCAGTCCAGCCATTCCCCTGCGATGGACCGACGAGTATACCTGAAGAAAGGACTTTTGATGCTTTTAGCAACAGCACTGTTAATAATTGGTTTACTTTTGGTGGTCTACAGTGCTGACCGTTTAGTTTTTGCTGCATCTATCCTCTGTCGCCTGACGGGCGTACCGCCTGTCGTCATCGGGATGACCGTTGTCAGCGTGGGAACGTCACTTCCTGAAATCATCGTCTCTGTCTCGGCATCGCTGCATGGTCAGTTAGACCTGGCAGTAGGTACCGCAATTGGCTCCAACATCGTCAATATACTCTTGATTTTAGGCCTGGCCGCACTGCTCCATCCATTTCGCGTGCATTCTGATGTTCTACGCCGTGAATTGCCGCTAATGTTAATCGTAAGCCTGCTGGCAGGCTGCGTATTTTACGATGGTGTGCTGAGCTACAGCGACGGTATTTTCCTGCTGGCGCTGGCCATCATCTGGCTGCTGTATAGTGTTAAAATCGCCCGACTGGCTGAGAAGCAGGGTCAGGATAGCCTCACGCGCGAGCAGGTCGCCGAACTGCCGCGAGAAGGCACGCTGCCTGTTGCCCTGCTCTGGCTTGGCGTTGCGCTGATCATCATGCCGATGGCAACGCGCATGGTCGTGGATAACGCGACGGTGCTGGCGAACTATTTCGCCATCAGTGAACTGACCATTGGCCTGACGGTGATTGCCATCGGCACCAGCCTGCCGGAGCTGGCCACGGCGATTGCAGGGGCACGTAAAGGTGAGGATGACATTGCCATTGGTAATATCATCGGTTCCAACATATTTAATATCGCCATTGTGATGGGCCTGCCGGCCCTGATTACGCCAGGGCCCTTTAATCCCCTGGCATTCTCACGCGACTACGGCGTGATGTTATTGGTCAGCGTGATATTTGCCCTGCTCTGCTGGCGGCGGCAAAGACAGATCGGCAAAGGCGCAGGCGCGCTGCTGACGGGTGGATTTATCGTATGGATGGCGATGCTGTACTGGCTCTCGCCTCTTCTCTCTGGGTAAACGGAAACGCATTATGTCGCAAATAGAATTGCAGCCGGGTTTTGACTTTCAGAAAGCAGGCAAAGAGGTTCTGGAGATTGAACGTGAAGGTCTGGCGCAGTTAGATCAGTACATTAATCAGGATTTTAGTCTGGCATGTGAGAAGATGTTCTACTGTGCCGGCAAAGTCGTGGTGATGGGGATGGGTAAGTCCGGCCACATTGGACGCAAAATGGCGGCAACGTTTGCCAGCACCGGAACCTCTTCCTTCTTTGTACATCCAGGGGAAGCCGCGCACGGTGACCTGGGTATGGTCACGCCGCAGGATATCGTCATCGCGCTGTCCAATTCCGGGGAGTCCAATGAAATTCTGGCGCTGATCCCGGTACTGAAGCGACTGCAGGTGCCGCTTATTTGCATGACCAGCCGTCCGGAAAGTAGCATGGCGCGGGCGGCCGATATTCACCTGTGCGTGAAAGTGCCCAAGGAGGCCTGTCCGCTCGGCCTGGCGCCGACGTCCAGCACCACCGCAGCGCTGGTCATGGGTGATGCGCTTGCCGTCGCGCTGCTCGAAGCCCGCGGTTTTACGCCGGAGGATTTCGCGCTTTCCCACCCGGGCGGCGCGCTGGGGCGCAAGCTTCTGCTTCGGGTAAACGATATTATGCACACCGGGGACGAGATCCCTCACGTCAGTAAAGAAGCCTCCCTGCGTGATGCGCTGCTGGAAATCACCCGTAAGAATCTGGGTATGACGGTCGTGTGCGACGATCTGATGAAAATTCAGGGGATCTTCACCGATGGCGACCTGCGTCGCGTGTTCGACATGGGTGTAGATGTCCGCACGCTCGGCATTGCCGATGTGATGACGCCGGGCGGTATCCGCGTGCGTCCGGGAACGCTGGCAGTGGATGTGCTGAACCTGATGCAGTCCCGTCACATTACCTCAGTGATGGTTGCCGATGGCGACCAGTTGCTGGGTGTGGTACATATGCATGATCTGCTGCGCGCAGGCGTAGTGTAATGAAGGATAAGACAATGAGTAATGCGGGTGCATCCCTTGCAACCTGTTATGGACCGGTCAGCACCCAGATGATGGCGAAGGCGGAAAACATTCGTCTGCTCATCCTGGACGTGGATGGCGTACTTTCCGATGGCCTGATTTACATGGGCAATAATGGTGAAGAGCTGAAAGCGTTTAACGTTCGCGACGGCTACGGCATCCGCTGTGCGCTCACTTCCGGTATTGAGGTGGCTATCATCACCGGGCGAAAAGCTAAACTGGTAGAAGACCGCTGTGAAACCTTAGGAATTACCCATCTGTATCAGGGTCAATCCGATAAGATGGCGGCGTTTAAGGATTTACTGGGTAAACTGGCTATCGCGCCGGAAAACGTGGCCTACGTCGGGGACGATCTGATTGACTGGCCCGTGATGGCTGAAGTCGGGCTGAGCATCGCCGTTGCCGATGCGCATCCGCTGCTGATCCCGCGCGCTGACTACGTTACCCACATCAACGGAGGCCGCGGTGCCGTACGTGAAGTCTGCGATCTGCTTTTGCTGGCGCAGGGCAAGCTTGATGAGGCCAAAGGGCAATCGATATGAGTAAAACCAGACGCTGGATTATCATTTTGCTTTCGCTTGTCGCACTGGTATTGATTGGCGTGAACCTTGCCGATCGCGACGATACGCAAACGGAAGTGGTCAACAATAACGATCCAACCTATAAAAGCGATCACAGCGACACCGTGGTCTACAGCCCGGAAGGCGCGCTGAACTATCGCCTGATTGCCCAGCATGTTGAATATTTTTCAGATGACGGTATTTCGTGGTTTACCCAGCCTGTCATGACCACATTTGATAAGGACAAAGTGCCGACGTGGTCAATTAAGTCAGATCGGGCAAAACTGACAAATGACCGTATGCTTTATCTGTATGGTCACGTTGAAGTCAACGCCCTGACCGCTGACTCGCAACTGAGAAAAATTACGACGGATAATGCCCAGATTAACCTGGTAACCCAGGACGTGACCTCGCAGGATCTGGTCACACTGTATGGCACAACATTTAATTCCAGCGGTTTGAGAATGCGCGGGAACTTACGCAGCAAGAACGCCGAGCTGATTGAAAAGGTTAGAACCTCCTATGAAATTCAAAACAAACAAACTCAGCCTTAAAGTAATTATCGCCAGCGCGATGCTGGCGACCAGTCTCCCCGCGCTTGCTGTAACGGGCGATACCGACCAACCGATCCATATCGAGTCTGATACCCAGTCTCTCGATATGCAGGGCAACGTCGTCACCTTCACTGGTAACGTCGTCATGACTCAGGGCACCATCAAAATTAACGCCGACAAAGTGGTCGTGACCCGTCCGGGTGGCGAGCAGGGCAAAGAGATCATTGATGGTTACGGCAACCCGGCAACCTTCTACCAGATGCAGGACAACGGCAAGCCGGTGAAAGGCCACGCCTCGCACATGCACTACGAGCTGGCGAAGGACCTGGTCATCCTGACCGGAAATGCGTATCTGGAACAGCTGGACAGCAACATCACCGGCGACCAGATCACCTATCTGGTGAAAGAGCAAAAAATGCAGGCCTCCAGCGAGAAAGGCAAACGCGTCACAACCGTACTGGTTCCGTCGCAGCTGCAGGACAAAGGCAAAGGCCAGGCCCCGGCACAGAAGAAGAGTAACTAATTCGTTATGGCAACATTAACTGCAAAAAATCTCGCGAAGGCCTACAAGGGCCGCCGTGTCGTAGAAGATGTCAGTCTGACCGTCAACTCCGGCGAAATTGTAGGGCTGCTTGGCCCTAACGGTGCGGGTAAAACCACCACCTTCTACATGGTCGTTGGCATTGTGCCGCGTGATGCCGGCAACATTATCATTGACGATGAAGACATCAGCCTTCTGCCGCTGCACGCGCGCGCGCGTCGCGGAATCGGCTACCTGCCGCAGGAAGCCTCCATTTTCCGTCGTCTCAGCGTTTACGATAACCTGATGGCGGTCCTGCAAATTCGTAACGATCTGACCAGCGAACAGCGTCAGGATCGTGCCAACGAGCTGATGGAAGAGTTCCATATTGAGCATCTGCGCGACAGCCTCGGTCAGGCACTCTCCGGGGGTGAACGCCGCCGCGTTGAGATTGCGCGTGCGCTGGCCGCAAACCCGAAATTTATCCTTCTGGATGAACCGTTTGCGGGCGTTGACCCGATCTCGGTTATCGACATTAAACGTATCATTGAACACCTGCGTGACAGCGGGCTTGGCGTACTGATCACCGACCACAACGTCCGTGAAACGCTGGCCGTGTGTGAACGCGCGTATATTGTGAGCCAGGGCAATCTGATCGCCCACGGTACGCCGCAGCAGATCCTCGAAGACGATCATGTTAAGCGCGTCTATCTTGGGGAAGACTTCAGACTCTGATAGGGTAGAGGTAACGTAACGCCGAACCGGAGAAAAATGCTCTGAACATGAAGCAAGGTTTGCAATTAAGGCTCAGCCAACAACTGGCAATGACGCCGCAGCTACAGCAGGCAATTCGCCTGTTGCAACTGTCCACGTTAGAACTTCAGCAGGAGCTCCAGCAGGCGCTGGACAGCAACCCCCTGCTGGAACAAACCGATCTTCATGACGAGGTAGATACTCAGCAGTCACAGGATACAGAAGCGCTCGACACCGCGGATGCACTCGAACAAAAAGAGATGCCCGACGAGCTACCGCTGGATGCCAGCTGGGATGAAATCTACACCGCCGGAACTCCTTCCGGTACGCGTGCAGACTACCAGGATGATGAGCTACCGGTCTATCAGGGAGAGACCACCCAGTCGCTGCAGGATTACCTGATGTGGCAGGTGGAACTCACCCCCTTCTCCGATACCGACCGCGCGATTGCCACCTCAATTGTCGATGCCGTTGACGACACCGGCTATTTGACCGTCACGCTGGACGATATCCTGGAAAGCATGGGCGACGACGAGATTGAGCTTGAGGAAGTCGAAGCCGTACTGAAGCGCATCCAGCGTTTCGATCCGGTAGGCGTGGCCGCAAAAGATCTGCGCGACTGCCTGCTGATCCAGCTATCTCAGTTCAGCAAAGAGACGCCATGGATCGACGAGGCGCGCTTAATTATTAGCGATCATCTGGATCTGCTGGCCAACCACGATTTCCGCTCCCTGATGCGCGTCACGCGCCTGAAGGAAGAGGTGCTGAAAGAAGCGGTGAATCTGATCCAGTCGCTCGATCCGCGCCCGGGACAGTCGATCCAGACCAGCGAGCCCGAGTACGTCATCCCGGACGTGCTGGTCAGAAAACACAATGACCGCTGGGTCGTTGAACTGAACTCAGACAGCATCCCTCGCCTGCAAATCAACCAGCAGTATGCCTCCATGTGCACCAGCGCGCGTAACGACTCCGACAATCAATATATTCGTAGCAATCTTCAGGAAGCGCGATGGTTGATCAAAAGTCTGGAGAGCCGAAATGATACGCTGCTACGCGTCAGCCGCTGTATTGTCGAACAGCAGCAGGCGTTCTTTGAGCAGGGCGAAGAGTACATGAAACCGATGGTACTGGCGGATATCGCCCAGGCCGTCGAGATGCATGAATCAACCATTTCCCGTGTCACCACGCAGAAGTATCTGCATAGTCCACGCGGTATATTTGAGCTTAAGTATTTCTTCTCCAGCCATGTGAATACCGAGGGCGGCGGCGAAGCGTCGTCAACGGCTATTCGTGCCCTGGTGAAGAAGTTGATCGCCGCGGAGAACCCCGCGAAGCCACTAAGCGACAGTAAGTTAACCACCATGCTGTCCGATCAGGGTATTATGGTGGCACGTCGTACTGTTGCGAAGTATCGAGAGTCTTTATCCATTCCGCCGTCCAACCAGCGTAAACAGCTGGTTTGACACAACCGATAAGGAAGACACTATGCAGCTCAACATCACTGGACAAAACGTCGAAATTACTGAGGCTTTACGCGACTTTGTGAACGCGAAGTTTGCAAAACTCGAGCAGTATTTCGAAAGGATCAATCAGGTCTATATTGTGTTGAAAGTGGAGAAAGTGACTCATATCTCGGATGCCACCCTGCATGTTAACGGGGGTGAACTGCATGCCAGTGCGGAAGGGCAAGACATGTACGCTGCTATCGACGGCTTGATTGATAAGCTTGCACGACAGCTCAATAAACATAAAGATAAACTGAAACAACACTAATTGTCCGGGCAGTTAACGGGTGCAGGACGGCCTGTTGTGAAACACAACAGGCCATTTGTACAGTTAGCGCTTAGGTGAAATTATGATGAACAACGATTCCGCTCTTCAACTGAGCAATGTCCTTAACCAGGAATGTACCCGCAGTGCGGTTCACTGCCAGAGCAAAAAACGTGCGCTGGAGATCATCAGTGAACTGGCTGCAAAACAGCTGGGCTTGCCGCCGCAGGTGGTATTCGAAGCGATTCTGACCCGTGAAAAAATGGGCAGTACCGGTATCGGCAACGGCATCGCGATCCCGCACGGCAAACTGGAAGAGGATACCCTGCGTGCCGTGGGTGTGTTTGTGCAGCTTGAAACACCCATCGCCTTCGATGCCATTGATAACCAGCCTGTCGATCTCCTCTTCGCGCTGCTGGTGCCTGCCGACCAGACGAAAACCCATCTGCATACGCTGTCGCTGGTCGCAAAACGTCTGGCCGATAAAACCATTTGCCGTCGACTGCGCTCGGCCCAAAGTGATGAAGAGCTCTATCAAATTATCACTGAAGCAGAAGGCAATCAGGATGATGCATAACCAGGAGATGGCCTTCACATCTGTTGTCCTGAGGAGAAACGGAACATGGTGCTGATGATTGTCAGTGGCCGTTCAGGGTCGGGGAAATCCGTTGCTCTGCGCGCGCTGGAAGACATGGGTTTTTACTGCGTCGATAACCTGCCGGTCGTGTTGTTACCCGACCTGGCCCGCACGCTGGCGGAGAGACAAACCTCTGCCGCCGTCAGTATCGACGTTCGTAACATGCCTGAATCGCCAGAGATCTTCGAACAGGCCATGAGCAACCTGCCTGACGCGTTCTCGCCTCAGCTGCTGTTCCTCGACGCAGACCGCAATACGCTAATCCGCCGCTACAGCGATACCCGTCGCTTGCACCCGCTATCCAGCAAGAACCTCTCTCTGGAGAGCGCTATCGATGAAGAGAGCGACCTGCTGGAGCCGCTGCGTTCTCGTGCCGACCTGATTGTCGACACCTCTGAGATGTCCGTTCACGAGCTGGCGGAAATGCTGCGTACCCGGCTGTTGGGTAAACGCGAGCGCGAACTGACGATGGTGTTCGAATCCTTCGGCTTTAAGCACGGTATTCCAATCGATGCGGACTACGTTTTCGACGTGCGCTTCCTGCCGAACCCGCACTGGGATCCGAAGCTGCGTCCAATGACCGGCCTGGATAAACCCGTCGCGGCGTTCCTCGACCGGCACACAGAAGTACACAATTTTATCTACCAGACGCGAAGCTACCTTGAGCTATGGTTACCTATGCTGGAGACAAACAATCGTAGCTACCTGACGGTGGCGATTGGCTGTACCGGCGGTAAACATCGTTCGGTTTACATCGCCGAACAGCTGGCCGACTATTTCCGCTCGCGCGGGAAGAACGTTCAGTCCCGTCATCGCACGCTGGAAAAACGTAAAACATGACCGTAAAACAAACCGTTGAGATCACCAACAAGCTGGGTATGCATGCACGCCCGGCGATGAAGCTGTTTGAGCTGATGCAGGGTTTCGATGCAGAGGTTCTGCTGCGGAATGACGAAGGTACCGAAGCGGAGGCGAACAGCGTGATTGCGCTGCTGATGCTGGATTCCGCCAAAGGGCGCCAGATTGAGGTAGAAGCCACCGGTCCTCAGGAAGAGGAAGCTCTGGCGGCGGTGATTGCCCTGTTTAACGCAGGGTTCGACGAAGATTAAGGTCTGCTATTCAGGCGGGTAGCGCTGCGCTTACCCGCTCTACATAAGATTATTACGCTGCATAAACCCCTCTCCACCCAGCTGATTCATCTGGCGCATAATCCACGCCTGACGGCTTCGCACGTACCCTGATGGGGCACTGGCCTTAAAGCGGATGGGGTTCGGTAACACAGCGGCCAATAGCGCCGCTTCTGACATGCTCAGACGGCTGGCTGGCTTATTGAAATACCGCTGTGCGGCAGCTTCCACGCCAAATATACCGTCGCCAAACTCAGCGACGTTCAGATAGACGGTCAGAATGCGTTTTTTGCTCCAGACCGTTTCCATCCCCAGGGTCAACCCCGCTTCCAGCCCTTTTCGCACCCAGCTTCGACTATCCCACAGAAACAGATTTTTGGCCGTCTGCTGCGACAAGGTTGACGCACCGCGCACGCGGTTTTCATGGCGTTCGTTATGGGCTAGCGCCTTCTCAATGGCCGCAACGTCGAACCCCCAGTGCTCCGGGAATTTCTGGTCCTCCGCCGCGATGACCGCCAGCCCCATGAACGGGGAGATCTCGTCCATGCTCACCCAGTCAGAGTGGGCAACGTAGCTGAAATCGCCGCTGAACCACGCGCTAAGCTGGCGCTCAACCATAACGGCAGAGAACGGAACCGGCATAATGCTGAATAAAGCCAGCCCGCCTCCCCAGAATACAGCCAGCACAAGTACGATGCGCAAGAGAAAACGTTTCACCCCTGCGCCTGCGGCAAATTTACGCCTCATTCAGTCAGCACCAGCACGCGTGCCACCAGCTTTTCAATGCCTGAGGCCGCCTCAGCGATATTATTCGCCAGCATATACGCCGGGGTGGTGACAATTTTGTTATCTTCATCAACTACAATGTCATCAACCGGGCACGGAACGTGTTCGCCCCCCATTTCCTCGACGATCTCTGCGGTATCAATATCCGTCCCGATAGTCAGACGCAGCGGGAAATCAAAAATCCTGGGCAGCATTGCCGGCGCGATGCAGATAAAGCCCTGCGGTTTTCCAGCCGCATGCATGGCCTGCGACAGCGCCTTTAAATGAGGATCGACCTGACACTCCGCCCCCTGCGCAGCAAAGGTACTGAGATTTTTGGCCGCGCCAAACCCACCCGGCACAATGAGCGCATCAAGCTCTGTAGGGTCTGCCTGAATAAGAGGATGGATATCACCTCGCGCAATACGCGCGGCTTCAATCAGTACATTACGGGTTTCCGCCATCGGCTCGCCGGTCAGATGATTAATCACATCCGCCTGATTTTTGTCTGGCGCAAAACAAATAACCTCTGCTCCGTGCTTTGCCAGGGCCAGCAGCGTGATTACGGCTTCATGTATCTCAGAACCATCGAAAACACCGCATCCGCTCAGCACGACACCAATCTTTTTCATCATGACAATCCTTTTCTGCAACTTGCTGAAGCACATTAATAATTTTGATTAAAACGCTATGCTTCACACATTTCACTGATTCATGTAACAAACCATTTAAGATTTGCTATCTTATCTGCGTGCGGCCTAAATTTTTCAGGCAGCGCCCTTTCGAAAATAACTTTATAAAACAGGCGCAGCCACGATTTCCCTGGTGTTGGCGCAGTATTCGCGCACCCCGGTTAAGCCGGGGTCATTTTTTTCTGGCGTCGACCCAGGCTTTAAGCACCGCCACATCGTTTTGCCACTCTTGTTTCATCTCTTCAACCCAATCACCCACGTTATCTTCCCATGCAGGTAAATCAGGCGACTGAATCTGTTGACCCAACTGCTGCAGATGGCGTAAGCCGACCGAGCCGGCCGCACCTTTAATTTTATGTCCTTCTTCGACGATGCCCTTCCGGTCCCGGGCGGTCAGGTTTGATTCCAGCACGCTCAGATAGCCCGGCATCATTTTTTCGAACACCGCCAGACCATCGGTAATCAGTTTCGGGCCAACCAGATCGATGTACTGCTCCAGCATCGCGGTATCGAGTATCGTTTGGGCTTTTGCGCTATCAACAGACGTCATGGTGCTCTCCTCTTCATCACGGGTATCCCAGAACTTCTTAATCATGGCGGTCAGAGCAGGCACCGCCAGCGGCTTGCTGAGTACATCGTCCATACCGGCATCGAGATACTCTTTTTTATCTTTCAGCACGTTCGCCGTCAGCGCCACCAGCGGCGGCAGTTCGTCGGCCGCGTACTGACGCGTCAGCTCACGCGAGATATCCAGCCCGGTCATATCCGGCAGCTGAATATCCAGCAGGACAAGATCGTATTCGCCCGGTTTAAACATCTCCAGCGCGGCCTTACCGGTCATCGCGACATCAACGCTGTTGCCCAGTTTTTCCAGCACCGAGCGCGCCACAATTACGTTCAGCTCAATGTCTTCCACCAGCAGGACGTGAAGCGCGGGCAGCGGCATGTCGTCGTTTTCAAAGGTGTCTTCAACCTCTTCCGCCACCGCCGGCGCATGGACCGTCAGCGTGAAGGTTGACCCTTTACCCGGCTGGCTGGCAACGGTGATATCGCCCCCCATACTCTTCGCCAGCCGCTTAGAGACCGCCAGGCCAATGCCGGTTCCGGTAGCCGGTTTCCCGCCGTTGCTGTCCTTCACCTGGTAGTACATCGCGAAAATTTTGTCCTGCTCCTCCTGCGGAATACCCATCCCGGAGTCTTCCACCTCGAAGTGCAGCATATCGCCTTCGTCAAAGCGGATGCGCACCGCCACCTGCCCCTTCTGGGTAAATTTCACCGCGTTGCTGATAAGGTTCCACAGGATCTGGCGCAGACGCGTGCCGTCAGTCACCACTTTATGCGGCAGCGGCAGGGTTGGCTCCATGATAAAACGCAGTCCCTTCTGCTGCGCCTGCAGGCCGGACAGGTTTTCGAGATCTGCAAGGAAGCTGGTGAAATCAACAGGCTGATTATCAAGCTGAACTTTACGGCGCTCCATCTTATCCATATCAATAATATCGTTGAAGATATTACCCAGCGTGACCGCGGAGACATGGATAGTCTTGAGGTATTTTTCCTGCTCTGCGGTCAGGTCGGTATCCAGCAGAATACGGCTCAGCCCGACAATGCCATTAAGCGGCGTACGCAGCTCGTGGCTGATGGTGGAGATAAAGGTAGTCTTATCACGGCTGGCGCGCTCCAGGGCGTCCTGATAGCGCTTACGCTCGGTGATATCGCGGCCAAAGCCCATCAGGCCGTGGCGTTTCCCCACGCGGTCATAGTAGGGCACCTTACGGATCTCAAAGCAGGCTTTGCGTCCGTCCGGGTAATCCAGCCACTGTTCATAGGTCAGCGAGACGTTATGGCGGAATACTTTTTCGTCCGTCTCCATGACCTTGGCCGCCGCCTCTTCAGAGTAAACGTCCTGCGGCTTCAGGTTAATCAGCTGCTTCTCGCTTTTCCCGGTGAGCAGCTCCATCGCCCGGTTACAGCCGGAAAACTCTTTATCTTCATTACGGTAAAACACCAGGTCCGGCGAAGCATCGAGGAACGACCGCAGGAAAGAGGATTGCTGCTCAAGCTGGATCTGCGTGACCTCGCGCTCTTTCATTTCGATCTTTAGCTGCTCCAGCGTGGCCTGACGCTCGGCTTCCGCCTTCTCACGATCGGAGATCTCCTGATTCAGCTGCGCAATGTTGTCTTTTAGCTGGACGTTGAGCTTCAGGTCGCGTTCGCGCATCTCTTCCAGTTTATCGACCAGTTTTGACAGACGCTGACGGGACTCTTCCAGCTGTTCAACCACCACGGAAAGGAAATAGACTGCCCAGGGCGTAATGAGCAAGCCAAAGAAGATGGAGCGGATGACGTCGATACTCTCGACCTGACCATGCAGAACCATGGTGACGGCCATTTGCACAACAATGGCCAGAACGACCAGCGCCAGCGCAAGCAGCATGGAGAAACGCACCAGCCCAAGCTTCATCATCAGGTCGACGTAATACTGGGCAAGCATTCGAATTTGCTTCATAGAGGATCCCTTCACGACTTTATCGCTCAATAATACTCAAATTCAGGGCGAGGCGTTGAAGGTTGTGAGAGAAAGTGCGGGGTGAAACAGGAGATTAGCCTCGCTCCCGGTTAACCGGAAGCGAGGAGAGGTCGATCAGGAGCGTTTCAACAGCAGCCAGAGGCTGATCAGGAGGAAACTTGCGCTTGGCAGCAGCGCTCCAATTATCGGCGGAATGCCATAAACCAGCGTCAGCGGACCGAAGATCTGATCGAGCACGTAGAACACAAAGCCGAAGCTGATACCGGTCACGACGCGCACGCCCATCGGCACGCTGCGTAACGGGCCGAAGATAAACGACAGCGCCATCAGCATCATCACCGCCACGGACATCGGCTGGAAGATCTTGCTCCACATGTTGAGCTGGTAACGTCCTGCATCCTGCCCGCTCGACTTCAGGTATTTCACATAGTTGTGTAAACCGCTGATGGAGAGCGCGTCAGGGTCCAGCGCAACAACACCGAGCTTATCGGGCGTCAGGTTGGTCTTCCATGTACCGGTGACCGTCTGAGAACCGGCGATCTGTTTCGGATCGGTCAGGTCAGACTCATCGACCTGGGACAAACGCCACTGTTTATGCTCGGCGTCAAATTTCGCCGAAGAGGCGTGGCGGACTGACTCCAGACGGCGCTGGTCATCGAAAGCATAGATGCTCACCCCACCCAGTTCATCATTCCCCTTCACCCGTTCGATGTAGACGAAGTTTTTACCGTCTTTCGCCCATAAACCTTGTTGAGTCGAGAGCAGCGAGCCGCCGTACATGGCCTGCGCACGGTAGTTACGCGCCATCTGTTCGCCCTGCGGCGCAACCCACTCGCCGATCGCCATGGTCAACAGCACCAGTGGGATCGCGGTTTTCATTACCGACAGCGCGACCTGCATGCGGGTAAAGCCCGAGGCCTGCATAACGACCAGCTCACTGCGCTGCGCCAGCATTCCCAGCCCCAGCAGCGCGCCCAGCAGGGCCGCCATCGGGAAGAAGATCTGCACATCTTTCGGCACGCTGAGCAGGGTATACATCCCCGCGCCCATCGCGTCATAGCTCCCCTGCCCGGCTTTTTTCAGCTGGTCGACAAATTTGATAATGCCGGAGAGCGACACCAGCATGAACAACGTCATCATGATGGTGGTAAAAATGGTTTTACCGATATAGCGATCAAGAACGCCAAACGCCTGCATTAGATGGCTCCTTTACGCGAGAATCGGGCACGTATGCGGCGCACAGGCACCGTATCCCACAGGTTTAATCCCAGCGCCAGTAAGATGTACAGGCTGTTGACGAACCATGTCCAGACCATAGGGTCCAGCTTACCCTTCGCGCCGTTAGAACGAATCGAGGTTTGCAGCAGGAAATAGATCAGGTAAAGCAGCATCGCCGGCAGCATAGAGAGCACGCGTCCCTGGCGCGGGTTCACCACGCTCAGCGGAACGACAATCAGCGCCATCATAAACACGGTGAATACAAGCGTAATACGCCAGTGGAACTCAGCGCGCGCTCTGTCGGTATCGGTATTCCACAGGGTGCGCATGTCCATTTGCTCGGTATCCGTTGGATCGAGCGCCACCGCCTGGTGGCCGATAATGGCCTGATAGTTCTGGAAATCCGTAATACGGAAGTCGCGCAGCATCGCGGTGCCTTCGAAACGGGTGCCTTTGTTCAGCGTCACGATCTGAGAACCATCTTTGCGCTGAGCAAGCTGACCGGAGTCTGCAACCACCACGGAAGGACGCGCGTTACCTTTGGGACGTAACTGCGCCAGGAATACGTCGTTGAATTTACTGCCGTCAACGCTCTCAATAAACAGCACGGAGTTGCCGTCGGTCGCCTGCTGGAACTGACCCTGAGCTAAGGCTGCCATGCCGGGGTTGGCTTTCGCTTCGGCCAGCACTTCGTCCTGATGACGGGAAGACATGGGACCCGCCCACATCACATTCACCGCCGCGACAATACCCGTGAACAGCGCCAGTATCATGGCCGCTTTCACCAGTACCGCTTTGCTCAGGCCACAGGCATGCATCACCGTGATTTCACTCTCGGTGTAGAGTTTCCCAAGCGTCATGAGCAGGCCAAGGAAAAGACTTAGCGGCAGGATGAGCTGCGCCATTTCCGGGATCCCTAAACCAAGCAGGGAAAGCACCAGATTTGTTGGAATTTCGCCGTCAACGGCCGCACCGAGGATCTTAACCAGCTTCTGACAGAAAAAAATCAGCAGCAGGATGAAGAGGATCGCCAGTTGGCTTTTGAGCGTCTCCCGCACCAGATATCTTATGATTATCACTTTAAATACGCCCGTAAAAACCCGTCTCTTTGCTGGAAAATCGCTTGTTTCATGGCTTAAACGTCATTTATTCTCTTGAGTCGTCGAAATCATCGCTAAGATTAAAACATCCGGCGGATTCACGCTTCAGGACTTTTTCTGACGTGTCGAAACCGTAGTAACGTAAGATTAACACGAAGTCACCACAACAGCGGACATGAGTTACGAAAGGTTTCAATTCTATCCGTAGCTGCCGCCGTTGTCTTTAAGATTCAGGAGCGTAGTGCATGGAGTTCAGTGTAAAAAGCGGTAGCCCGGAGAAACAGCGGAGTGCCTGCATCGTTGTGGGCGTCTTTGAACCACGCCGACTCTCCCCGATCGCCGAGCAACTCGATAAAATCAGTGACGGCTATATTAGCGCCCTGCTGCGCCGTGGCGAACTGGAAGGCAAACCTGGGCAGACGCTGTTACTGCACCATGTTCCGAACGTGCTGTCAGAACGTATTCTGCTGATTGGCTGCGGCAAAGAACGCGAGCTTGATGAACGTCAGTATAAGCAGGTGATTCAGAAAACAATCAATACGCTGAATGATACCGGCTCAATGGAAGCCGTCTGCTTCCTGACGGAACTGCACGTTAAAGGGCGTAACACCTACTGGAAAGTGCGTCAGGCGGTTGAAACGGCAAAAGAGAGCCTGTACAGCTTCGATCAGCTGAAGACTAATAAAAGCGAGCCGCGTCGTCCGCTGCGTAAAATGGTCTTTAACGTGCCAACCCGTCGCGAGCTGACCAGCGGCGAACGCGCGATCCAGCACGGTCTGGCGATCGCAGCCGGCATTAAAGCGGCCAAAGATCTCGGCAACATGCCGCCTAACATCTGTAACGCGGCGTACCTGGCCTCTCAGGCGCGTCAGCTGGCCGACGCCTACAGCAAAAACGTCATTACCCGCGTCATCGGCGAACAGCAGATGAAAGAGCTGGGCATGCACTCTTACCTGGCGGTCGGTAACGGCTCGCAGAACGAATCCCTGATGTCCGTCATCGAGTACAAAGGCAATCCGTCCGAAGACGCGCGCCCGATTGTGCTCGTCGGTAAAGGCCTGACCTTCGACTCCGGCGGCATCTCCATCAAGCCTGCCGAAGGCATGGATGAGATGAAGTACGACATGTGCGGCGCGGCGGCGGTTTACGGCGTGATGCGCATGGTCGCGGAACTACAGTTGCCTATCAACGTGATCGGCGTTCTGGCGGGCTGCGAAAACATGCCTGGCGGGCGCGCCTATCGTCCGGGTGACGTTCTGACCACCATGTCCGGCCAGACCGTTGAAGTGCTGAACACCGACGCCGAAGGCCGTCTGGTGCTCTGTGACGTGCTGACCTACGTTGAGCGCTTCGAGCCTGAAGCGGTAATTGACGTCGCCACCCTCACCGGTGCCTGCGTGATTGCGCTGGGCCACCACATCACCGGCCTGATGTCGAACCACAATCCGCTGGCGCACGAGCTTATTGGTGCCTCAGAGCAGGCCGGGGACCGCGCATGGCGTCTGCCACTGGGTGACGAGTATCAGGATCAGCTGGAGTCCAACTTTGCGGATATGGCGAACATTGGCGGACGTCCTGGCGGTGCGATCACCGCGGGCTGCTTCCTGGCACGCTTCACCCGCAAGTACAACTGGGCGCACCTGGATATCGCGGGCACCGCATGGCGCTCCGGTAAAGCCAAAGGCGCCACCGGTCGTCCAGTGGCGCTGCTGTCGCAGTTCCTGCTCAATCGTGCGGGTTTTAACGGCGACGAGTAAGTCAAAACGGCAGTAAACCGTAGGCCGGGTAAGGCGAAGCCGCCACCCGGCTTAAGTATTTAAAGTGAGCACAAGAAGCCCCATATATGAAGAATGCAACGTTCTACCTTCTGGACAACGACACCCATCAGGATGGCCTCAGCGCCGTCGAACAGCTGGTGTGTGAAATTGCCGCAGAACGTTGGCGCGCAGGTAAACGCGTTCTGATTGCCTGTGAAGATGAACAGCAGGCGATTCGCCTGGATGAAGCGCTGTGGGCGCGCCCGCCGGAGAGTTTTGTGCCGCATAATCTGTCGGGCGAAGGCCCGCGCGGCGGTGCACCGGTTGAAATTGCCTGGCCGCAAAAGCGCAACAGCAGCGCGCGCGATATTCTGATTAGCCTGCGGATAGATTTTGCAGATTTTGCCACCGCTTTCACAGAAGTGGTAGACTTTGTCCCTTACGAAGAATCTTTGAAACAACTGGCGCGCGAACGCTATAAAGCGTACCGCCTGGCTGGTTTTAACCTGAATACGGCAACCTGGAAATAATGGAAAAGACATATAACCCACGCGATATCGAACAGCCGCTTTACGAGCACTGGGAACAGCAGGGCTATTTCAAGCCTAACGGCGACGAAAGCAAAGAGTCCTTCTGCATCATGATCCCGCCGCCGAACGTCACCGGCAGTTTGCATATGGGTCATGCTTTCCAGCAGACCATCATGGACACCATGATCCGCTACCAGCGCATGCAGGGTAAAAACACCCTGTGGCAGGCGGGGACTGACCACGCGGGTATCGCGACCCAGATGGTGGTTGAGCGTAAAATTGCCGCTGAAGAAGGAAAAACCCGCCACGACTACGGTCGCGACGCGTTCATCGACAAAATCTGGCAGTGGAAGGCGGAATCCGGCGGCACCATTACCCGTCAGATGCGCCGTCTCGGCAACTCCGTGGACTGGGAGCGCGAGCGCTTCACCATGGACGAAGGCCTGTCCAACGCCGTTAAAGAAGTCTTCGTCCGCCTGTACAAAGAAGACCTAATTTACCGCGGCAAACGCCTGGTAAACTGGGATCCGAAACTGCGCACCGCCATCTCTGACCTGGAAGTGGAAAACCGCGAGTCTAAAGGCTCCATGTGGCACATCCGCTATCCGCTGGCCGATGGTGCAAAAACCGCCGACGGTAAAGATTACCTGGTGGTTGCAACAACCCGTCCGGAAACCCTGCTGGGCGATACCGGCGTGGCCGTTAACCCGGAAGATCCGCGTTATAAAGATCTGATCGGCAAATTCGTGGTGCTGCCGCTGGTAAACCGCCGTATTCCGATTGTGGGCGACGAACACGCCGATATGGAAAAAGGCACCGGCTGCGTAAAAATCACCCCTGCGCACGACTTCAACGACTATGAAGTCGGCCGTCGTCACGCCCTGCCGATGATCAACATCCTGACCTTTGACGGTGATATCCGTGAAAGTGCTGAAGTATATGACACCAAAGGCAACGAATCCGACGTCTACTCCAGCGACATCCCGGCTGAGTTCCAGAAGCTGGAGCGTTTTGCCGCGCGTAAAGCCATCGTGGCAGCCGTTGACGCGCTTGGCCTGCTGGAAGAGATCAAACCTCACGATCTGACCGTGCCGTACGGCGACCGTGGCGGCGTGGTTATCGAGCCAATGCTGACCGACCAGTGGTACGTGCGTGCCGACGTGCTGGCGAAACCGGCTGTCGAAGCGGTTGAAAACGGCAGCATTCAGTTCGTGCCGAAGCAGTACGAAAACATGTACTTCTCCTGGATGCGCGACATTCAGGACTGGTGTATCTCCCGTCAGCTGTGGTGGGGCCACCGTATCCCGGCGTGGTACGACAACGAAGGCAACGTTTACGTTGGCCGTAGCGAAGACGAAGTGCGTCAGGAAAACAACCTGAGCGCGGACGTTGCGCTGCGTCAGGACGAAGACGTGCTGGACACCTGGTTCTCCTCCGCGCTGTGGACCTTCTCCACCCTCGGCTGGCCAGAAAACACCGACGCGCTGCGTCAGTTCCACCCAACCAGCGTAATGGTGTCCGGCTTCGACATTATCTTCTTCTGGATTGCCCGCATGATCATGATGACCATGCACTTCATCAAAGACGAAGACGGCAAGCCGCAGGTTCCGTTCCATACCGTCTACATGACCGGTCTGATCCGCGACGACGAAGGCCAGAAGATGTCCAAGTCCAAGGGTAACGTGATCGACCCGCTGGACATGGTTGACGGTATCTCTCTGGAAGATCTGCTGGAAAAACGTACCGGCAACATGATGCAGCCGCAGCTGGCTGAGAAAATCCGCAAGCGCACCGAGAAGCAGTTCCCGAACGGGATCGAGTCTCACGGTACCGACGCCCTGCGCTTCACCCTGGCGGCACTGGCCTCTACCGGTCGTGACATCAACTGGGACATGAAGCGTCTGGAAGGTTACCGTAACTTCTGTAACAAACTGTGGAACGCCAGCCGCTTCGTGCTGATGAATACCGAAGATCAGGATTGCGGCTTCAACGGCGGCGAGATGACGCTGTCTCTGGCAGATCGCTGGATCCTGGCGGAATTCAACCAGACGGTGAAAGCGTTCCGCGAGGCGCTGGACAGCTACCGCTTCGATATCGCCGCGGGCATCCTGTACGAATTCACCTGGAACCAGTTCTGCGACTGGTATCTGGAGCTGGCGAAGCCGGTGATGAACGGCGGCACTGAGGCGGAACTGCGCGGCACGCGCAACACTCTGATTACCGTTCTGGAAGGTCTGCTGCGCCTGGCGCATCCGGTCATTCCATTTATCACCGAAACCATCTGGCAGCGCGTGAAGGTGATTGCAGGCATCAACGCAGATACCATCATGTTGCAGCCGTTCCCGGAATTCGATGCGGCCAAGGTTGATGAAGCGGCGTCCGCGGATACCGAGTGGCTGAAACAGGCGATCGTTGCGGTACGTAACATCCGTGCTGAAATGAACATCGCCCCTGGCAAACCGCTGGAGCTGCTGCTTCGTGGCTGCAGCGAGGCTGCCGTTCGTCGCGTCACCGAGAACAACACTTTCCTGAAAACCATGGCACGTCTGGAAAGCATCGCCGTGCTGCCTGCGGATGATAAAGGTCCGGTTTCCGTGACCAAAATCATCGACGGCGCCGAGCTGCTGATCCCGATGGCGGGCCTGATCGACAAAGACGCCGAGCTGGCTCGTCTGGCGAAAGAAGTGGCGAAAGTCGACGTGGAAATTGGCAAAATCGAAAGCAAGCTGGCGAACGAAGGCTTTGTCGCCCGCGCGCCGGAAGCGGTCATCGCGAAAGAGCGTGAGCGTCTGGTTGCTTTCGCCGATGCGAAGACCAAGCTGATTGAGCAGCAGGCGGTTATCGCAGCCCTGTAATGCTTTTACCCCTTACGCTTCAGGGCGTAAGGGGTATCCTTCCTGAAAACTCCTCGCTTGCACTCCCCTTTCTGCGGTGCTATTAACAGCAGTTATGTGTCAATTTTTGTTATGAGTAATGCTATGAGCGTGATTACCCCCGTCGCGACGACGATGCGTCGGATCACTGAGCAGGATAACCCGGCTATCGCCGCCGTTATCCGCACCGTTTCTGCCGAATATGGCCTGACGGCTGACAAAGGCTACACGGTTGCGGACCCGAACCTGGACGAGCTTTACCAGCTCTACAGCCAGCCAGGGCATGCCTACTGGGTAATCGAGCAGAACGGCCGGGTGGTGGGCGGCGGCGGCGTGGCGCCCCTCAGCTGCAGCGAGCCGGATATCTGTGAGCTGCAGAAAATGTATTTCCTGCCAACGGCGCGCGGGCAAGGACTGGCAAAAAAGCTGGCGCTGATTGCGCTGGACCACGCGCGTAAGCAGGGTTTTACACGCTGCTACCTTGAAACCACCGCTTTCCTCAAAGAGGCCATCGGCCTGTATGAACATCTGGGCTTTGAGCATATCGATGCACCGCTGGGCTGTACCGGCCACGTTGATTGCGAAGTCCGAATGCTGAAAAGTCTGTAAGTTTCGTTCCTGCCCTCTTCTGTTAAGCGGCTGTAAACTGAATGCTCTACACTCTCAGTTCACACCACAACGGGGGAAACACGATGTCGAAGATAAAAAGCTACGCCGCACCGCAGGCGGGTGCAGAACTTGAGCTGTACGAGTACGATGCGGGCGAACTAAAAGCTGAAGACGTCGAAGTACAGGTTGATTACTGCGGGATCTGCCACTCGGATCTCTCGATGATCGACAACGAATGGGGCTTCTCGAGCTATCCGCTGGTTGCCGGGCACGAAGTCATTGGCCGCGTCGTGGCGCTCGGTAGCGCCGCGCAGGACAAAGGGCTGAAAGTGGGCCAGCGCGTGGGCATTGGCTGGACGGCACGCAGCTGTGGTCACTGCGATGCCTGTATCAGCGGCAATCAGATCAACTGCCTCGAGGGCGCCGTTCCCACTATTCTGAACAAAGGCGGTTTTGCCGACAAACTGCGCGCCGACTGGCAATGGGTCATCCCGCTGCCGGACAGCATTGATATCGAATCCGCCGGTCCGCTGCTGTGCGGCGGTATCACCGTCTTCAAACCCCTGCTGATGCACCATATCACCGCCACCAGCCGCGTGGGCGTGATTGGTATTGGCGGTCTGGGCCATATCGCTATCAAGCTGCTTCACGCGATGGGCTGTGAAGTCACGGCATTCAGCTCGAACCCGGCGAAAGAGAAAGAAGTGCTGGCGATGGGTGCGGATAAAGTCGTGAACAGCCGCGATCCTGAAGCGCTGAACGCGCTGGCGGGTCAGTTTGACCTGATCATCAACACCGTTAACGTGGATCTCGACTGGCAGCCGTACTTTGAGGCGCTGGCCTACGGCGGCAACTTCCATACCGTCGGTGCGGTAATGAAGCCGCTGCCGGTTCCGGCGTTTACCCTGATCGGCGGGGATCGCAGCGTGTCAGGCTCCGCGACCGGTACGCCGTTTGAGTTGCGCAAGCTGATGAAGTTTGCCGGACGCACCAAAGTGGCCCCGACCACCGAACTGTATCCGATGTCGAAAATCAACGAAGCGATCCAGCACGTGCGTGACGGCAAAGCCCGCTACCGCGTGGTGTTAAAAGCGGATTTTTGATGTGACATTGACGGGGAATGTGCGGCCTGATGCCCTCACCCCAACCCTCTCCCACAGGGAGAGGGCGCCCACACTAAAAATGGTAACGGTCGTTACCGTTTTGCATCTACCATGGCCTTAAACACCTCAGCCACCGCGACCGCACCGGGATCCATTACCCCATCCAGGTTCTCTTTATTCACATACGACGAGCGCCCCGCACCGGCTTTCGCCATTTTCGCCGTTGCTTCGGCACCGTACTGTGCTGCCTTCGCCGCTGCCTCGATATCGCCTTTCAGCAACGCCTCCAGCGCCGGCTGCAGCGAGTCGATCAGGGTACGATCGCCGAGATCTGCTCCGCCGTACTGCTTCATCTGCGCCAGTCCGCTGAGCAATGCATCCGGTAGCGGCTGTCCATCGTGAAGCTTTTGCCCGGCCGCGGTGAAGAAGATCGACATCAGCACCCCGCTCGATCCGCCCATCACCGTGGCCAGCCGCTCGCCCACCAGCAGCAGCAGCGTCGATAGGTTATCAAGCGGGAGCTTGCGATCCTCCAGACGCTGCGCAATATCCCGCGCGCCTTGCGCAAAGGTAGAGCCCGTATCACCGTCGCCCACTTTCGCATCCAGCGCGTTCAGCCGGTTTTCCAGCTGGAGCAGCGTGCTGGTCACCGTGGAGACATATTCGCCCACCCGCAGGTTGTCCGCCGGGGTGTATTCCACGCGATCGTGAATGGCGGTATGCGCCACGGTGCGCAGTGGCGCAAACGCTACGGGCTTCTGCCAGCCCAGCGTTTCAACCTCGGCGTGAATCGCCTTTTCAAAGAAATCGTTGAGCTTCAGCAGCGTGAGCGAAAAGCCCTTCATGTCCAGCGCGCTCACCAGCGGCGCGGGGCCTATCAGGTACGCGATCTCCTTTTTAAGCGCCGAATGCGCCAGCTCTTTGGTCAGCAGCGCCATCTCCAGCGCCGATACGCCGCCGAGATTGTTAATCAATACCGCAAAGCGCCCTTCTCCCGCCTGCGCGCGTAGCGGCGTCACCAGCGTGTCGATAATGGCTTTGCTGTTCTGCGTATCCACGACGGAAGCACCGGGCTCGCCGTGTATGCCCAGCCCCAGCTCGACATGGCCCTGCTTAATGCGCCCCTCTTCCTCGTCGCTGCCCGGCAGGTTGCACGTTTGCATCGCAACGCCCAGGCTCCAGAGGTTATCGCAGGCCTGTTGCGCAATATCCCGCACCTCACTCAACGATTTCCCGTGCTCCGCCGCATAGCCCGCAATCTTATGCACCAGCGCCGTACCGGCAATACCGCGCGGCTGTTTGTTATCCGGCAGCGCGATATCGTCCGCCACGATCACCATCTCCACCTTCAGGCCGTAGCGTTTGGCCTTTTCTGCCGCCAGGCCAAAGTTCAGGCGATCGCCGGTGTAGTTTTTGACGATCAGCAGACAGCCGCGATCGCCCGTGACCGCCACAATGGCATTCAGCACCGCATCCACGCTCGGCGAGGCGAACAGATCGCCACACACTGCCGCCGTCAGCATCCCTTTGCCGACAAACCCGGCGTGCGCGGGTTCGTGGCCTGAACCGCCGCCGGAGATCACCGCCACGCGGCTTTTGTCCCAGTCGCCGCGTGCGACGATCCTGATGGCCGGATCGATATCAAGTTTGACGAGATTTGCGTGTGGCGCAGAAAGCAGTATGCCTTCAATGGCATCGTTGACCAGCTGTTTGCGATCGTTAAAGAAGAATCTGGACATCGTTTCCCACTATTTTTGTGAACCGTATGCAAAAGCATAGTCCGCGCTGGATAATGCGCCGCAAAGTCAGGAATTTACTCAACCAAATTGCGGTCAGGTTGCCTATACTCCACCCAGGACTAAGAGAGGAAGCGCATCATGAGTACACCATTGTTAATTGCCCGGACGCTGGAAAAAGAGCTGTATTTACTGCCCGCAATGGCGAACCGCCACGGTCTGATCACCGGAGCGACCGGGACGGGGAAAACCGTCACCCTGCAAAAGCTGGCGGAGTCGCTTTCGGAGATTGGCGTACCGGTCTTTATGGCTGACGTGAAAGGTGATTTAACCGGTGTGGCTCAGGAAGGGACGGCCTCTGAAAAACTGCTCGAACGGCTGAAGAATATTGGCATCACGGACTGGACGCCGCATAACAATCCGGTGGTAGTGTGGGATATTTTTGGTGAGAAAGGCCACCCGGTGCGGGCTACCGTCTCCGATCTCGGCCCGCTGCTGCTGGCCCGTCTGCTTAACCTCAACGACGTGCAGTCCGGCGTGCTGAATATTATCTTCCGCATTGCCGACGATCAGGGACTGCTGCTGCTTGATTTTAAAGATCTGCGCGCCATTACGCAGTACATCGGCGATAACGCCAAATCCTTCCAGAACCAGTACGGCAATATCAGCAGCGCCTCGGTGGGCGCCATTCAGCGTGGGTTGCTGACCCTGGAACAACAGGGCGCCGAGCACTTCTTCGGCGAGCCGATGCTGGATATCAAAGACTGGATGCGCACCGACAGCAGCGGCAAAGGCATCATCAACATTCTGAGCTCCGAGAAGCTCTATCAGATGCCAAAGCTCTACGCCGCCAGCCTGCTGTGGATGCTCTCTGAGCTCTACGAACAGTTACCCGAAGCGGGCGATCTGGAAAAACCGAAGCTGGTCTTCTTCTTTGACGAAGCGCACCTGCTGTTTAGCGACGCGCCGCAGGTATTGCTGGATAAAATTGAACAGGTCATTCGCCTGATCCGCTCCAAAGGGGTCGGCGTCTGGTTTGTTTCACAAAACCCATCGGATATCCCGGATAACGTGCTCGGCCAGCTCGGTAACCGCGTGCAGCACGCCCTGCGCGCCTTTACGCCGAAGGATCAGAAAGCGGTGAAAGCCGCCGCGCAGACCATGCGCGCCAATCCTGCTTTTGATACCGAAGCGGCGATTCAGGCGTTAGGCACCGGTGAAGCGCTGATCTCGTTCCTGGATGCTAAGGGCAGCCCGTCCGTGGTAGAACGCGCCATGGTGATCGCGCCCTGCTCGCGCATGGGACCGGTTACCGACGATGAACGCAACGGCCTGATTAACCACTCACCGGTTTACGGGAAGTACGAAGACGAGGTGGATCGCGAGTCTGCGTTCGAGATGCTGCAAAAAGGGGTGCAGGCGACAACCGAATCCCAGGATGCGCCTGCCGCTAAAGGGCAGTCTGTCGCCGTGGATGACGGTATTCTCGGGGGGCTCAAAGACATCCTGTTCGGCAGCACCGGGCCGCGCGGCGGCAAGCGCGACGGCGTGGTACAGACCATGGCGAAAAGCGCGGCGCGGCAGGTCACCAATCAGATAGTGCGCGGCATGCTGGGAAGTTTATTAGGCGGCCGTCGCCGGTAGACGGGGAACCCACGGGTGGCCAAGCGCCGAGCCCTGCACGCCGTTCTCCTGCAGATAGCGGTCGATTTCCACCATCCCCGTCCAGCGGTTCTCACACCACAGCGGTGCCAGAAGCGTTGGGCGGCGGGCGCTGGCCGAAATACGGTGGTAGACGATTTCCGGCGGCGTGTGGCGAATCATCTCCCCCGCCGTCACCGTATAGTCTTCAAGCTCAATACCGCTTAACCGCCCGGCTTCCCAGGCTTTCGCCATAATGCTTCCCGTAACGATATGCAGCGGGTGCAGCTTAATGCCGTCCACGCCGGTTTCAACCACCTTTTCCAGCGTCTCCAGGCCGTGCTGCTGCCCTTCACCCGGCAAGCCGACAATCAGGTGCGAACAGACCTTCAGCCCACGCTCGCGGGCCAGGCGCGTGGTGCGCTGGTAGCAGGCGAAATCATGGCCACGGTTAATACGGTGCAGGGTTTTGTCGTGCGCGGTCTGCAAGCCCAGCTCCAGCCAGATCTCGTAGCCTTGTTCTTTGTACTCGCTGAGCAGGTCCAACACCGCGTCCGGTACGCAGTCCGGGCGCGTGCCCACGCACAGCCCAACGATGTTAGCCTGGCTGACGGCCTGCTGATACATAGAGCGCAGCACCTGCGCCTCCGCCCACGTGCTGGTGTAGGCCTGAAAATAGGCCAGATACTGCTTCGCACGGTTCACCAGGCTGGCCTGATGGGCGAGCTGTTCAGCGATAGAGTGATGCTGCTGGGCTTCGTCAGCAAAGGACGCAACGTTACAGAAGGTGCAGCCGCCGCGCCCGATGGTGCCATCGCGATTCGGGCAGCTAAACCCGCCGTGCAGCGTCAGCTTATGAACCTTTTGCCCGTACCGCTGCAAAAGATCCCCACCAAACATATTGACTAATTTCTGTAACTGCATAATCTGATAGACCGTCCCGGAGAAAGGGGACAAGCCTGCCACTTTTAGCCTCTGTCGGCGATGACCTGGATCAATCGCCCTGGACGGCCTTTATCTATATGAGTAAATACTCAGGATTACTGCAATTTCATTCACGCTACCCGT
Organism: Enterobacter asburiae; assembly: GCF_001521715.1. Classification (NCBI taxonomy): domain Bacteria; kingdom Pseudomonadati; phylum Pseudomonadota; class Gammaproteobacteria; order Enterobacterales; family Enterobacteriaceae; genus Enterobacter; species Enterobacter asburiae. Next base: position 4,034,219 of record NZ_CP011863.1, on the reverse strand, counting down.
GATTACTTTTCCTTATGTTCTGATTGTTTTTTTCATTTATAGCGCCACCACTGAAAAACAGTGGGTTTATGCGGGTTTGCAACCAATGCCAGATTATTATTCTGCTATAAAACTGCTATTCAGCACGCTACATTGATAATACCGCTTTCATATAGTGAGTCAGATCACACTCCGCTACGTCCTGTCAGGGCATGCAATCAATGTAAAAATAGTTAAATACCCTTTAATTACAATTAGATAAACTCTCTTTAGCACATTTTTGTATAAATAAGATTGCCATTTGACCTGTGTACCAATTCCCGATAAGTTGGAAATCCGCTGGAAGCTTTCTGGATGAGCGGCCTGCTCATCATATTTATGCAGTAATTGAGATTCCCTCTGAAGCAAGTCCTCAAACTTGTTTACCTGCGCGAAAGGATGAAAAAGAGGGCGAATGCGAGGTCCGCGTATGAAACGCAAACCCCGTCGCCATGCTCTTTCTGTGCCTGTGCGCCACGGTAAAGTTCAGTGGGAAGCCCGACGAGCCTGGGGAGGTTCACTGATATGTTGTACGATAAATCCCTTGAGAAGGATAACTGTGGTTTCGGCCTGATCGCCCACATAGAAGGCGAACCTAGCCACAAGGTAGTGCGTACTGCTATTCACGCACTGGCCCGAATGCAGCACCGTGGCGCGATTCTTGCCGATGGTAAAACGGGCGACGGTTGCGGCCTGCTGCTGCAAAAACCGGATCGTTTCTTCCGCATCGTGGCGGAAGAGCGCGGCTGGCGTTTAGCCAAAAACTACGCTGTCGGCATGCTGTTCCTGAACCAGGATCCTGAAAAGGCTGCCGCCTCACGCCGCATCGTCGAAGAAGAACTTCAGCGTGAAACCCTGTCGATTGTCGGCTGGCGCAATGTGCCAACCAACGAAGGGGTGCTCGGTGAAATCGCCCTCTCCTCGCTGCCTCGTATTGAACAGATTTTCGTTAACGCGCCTGCGGGCTGGCGTCCGCGTGATATGGAACGCCGTCTGTTTATTGCCCGCCGCCGCATTGAAAAACGTCTCCAGGACGATAAAGAGTTCTACGTCTGTAGCCTCTCTAACCTGGTGAACATCTATAAAGGTCTGTGTATGCCGGCTGACCTGCCGCGCTTCTACCTGGACCTGGCGGACCTGCGTCTGGAATCGGCCATTTGCCTGTTCCACCAGCGCTTCTCCACCAACACCGTTCCACGCTGGCCGCTGGCTCAGCCGTTCCGCTACCTGGCGCACAACGGCGAGATCAACACCATCACCGGTAACCGCCAGTGGGCCCGCGCCCGTACCTATAAGTTCCAGACGCCGCTGATCCCTGACCTGCACGATGCCGCGCCGTTCGTGAACGAAACCGGCTCTGACTCCAGCTCCATGGATAACATGCTGGAACTGCTGCTGGCGGGCGGGATGGACATCGTGCGCGCCATGCGTCTGCTTGTGCCACCGGCCTGGCAGAACAACCCGGATATGGACCCTGAGCTGCGCGCGTTCTTCGACTTTAACTCCATGCACATGGAGCCGTGGGACGGCCCGGCGGGCATCGTCATGTCCGACGGCCGCTTCGCCGCCTGTAACCTGGACCGTAACGGTCTGCGTCCGGCGCGCTACGTCATCACCAAAGACAAGCTCATCACCTGCGCCTCTGAGGTCGGTATCTGGGATTACCAGCCTGACGAAGTGGTCGAGAAGGGCCGCGTCGGTCCGGGCGAGCTGATGGTTATCGACACCCGCGGTGGGCGCATTCTGCACTCAGCCGAAACCGATCACGATCTGAAAAGCCGCCATCCGTACAAAGAGTGGATGGAGAAGAACGTCCGTCGCCTCGTGCCGTTCGAAGATTTATCGGATGAAGAAGTGGGTCGTCGCGAACTGGACGACGACACGCTTGCGAGCTTCCAGAAACAGTTTAACTACAGCGCGGAAGAGCTGGACTCTGTTATTCGCGTACTGGGTGAAAACGGCCAGGAAGCGGTCGGCTCTATGGGGGACGATACCCCGTTTGCCGTGCTCTCCAGCCAGCCGCGCATCATTTACGATTACTTCCGCCAGCAGTTCGCGCAGGTGACCAACCCGCCGATCGACCCGCTGCGCGAAGCGCACGTGATGTCGCTGGCCACCAGCATCGGTCGCGAGATGAACGTCTTCTGCGAAGCCGAAGGCCAGGCGCACCGCCTGACCTTTAAATCGCCGATCCTGCTGTACTCCGATTTCAAACAGCTCACCACCATGAAAGAGGAGCACTACCGCGCAGACACGCTCGATATTACCTTCGACGTGACCGAAGCGAGCCTCGAAGAGACGGTGAATGCGCTGTGTGACAAAGCCGAACAGATGGTGCGTAACGGTACCGTTCTGCTGGTGCTGTCCGACCGTAATATCGCGAAAAACCGTCTGCCGGTACCTGCCCCGATGGCGGTCGGCGCTATCCAGACGCGTCTGGTCGACAAGAGCCTGCGCTGCGACGCCAACATCATTGTTGAAACCGCCAGCGCCCGCGACCCGCACCACTTTGCCGTGCTGTTAGGCTTTGGCGCGACGGCAATCTACCCGTACCTGGCCTACGAAACGCTGGCACGCCTGGTGGATACCCGCGCGATAGACAAAGATTACCGCGCAGTGATGCTGAACTACCGTAACGGCATCAACAAAGGTCTGTACAAGATCATGTCCAAAATGGGCATCTCGACCATTGCATCCTACCGCTGTTCGAAGCTGTTTGAAGCGGTCGGCCTGCATGACGAGGTCGCCAACCTCTGCTTCCAGGGCGTGGTCAGCCGCATCGGCGGCGCCGGTTTTGCTGACTTCCAGCAGGATCTGGTGAACCTGTCCAAACGCGCCTGGCTGGCACGTAAGCCGCTGGATCAGGGCGGTCTGCTGAAATACGTTCACGGCGGCGAATACCACGCCTATAACCCGGACGTGGTGCGCACGCTGCAGCAGGCGGTTCAGAGCGGCGAATACAGCGATTACCAGCAGTACGCTGAGCTGGTAAACAACCGTCCGGCGGCAACGCTGCGCGACCTCATTGCCCTCAATCCGGGTGATGAAGCGGTCAGCATTGACGAGGTTGAGCCTGCATCCGAACTGTTCAAACGCTTCGATACTGCAGCGATGTCCATCGGCGCGCTGAGCCCGGAAGCCCATGAAGCGCTAGCGGAAGCCATGAACAGCATCGGCGGCAACTCCAACTCCGGCGAAGGCGGTGAAGATCCGGCGCGTTACGGCACCAACAAAGTGTCCCGTATCAAGCAGGTGGCATCCGGTCGCTTTGGCGTGACGCCTGCGTACCTGGTCAACGCCGACGTAATCCAGATTAAAGTCGCTCAGGGTGCTAAACCGGGCGAAGGCGGCCAGCTGCCGGGTGATAAAGTTACCCCGTACATCGCCAAACTGCGCTATTCCGTGCCGGGCGTGACGCTGATCTCCCCGCCGCCGCACCACGATATCTACTCTATCGAGGACTTAGCGCAGCTGATTTTCGACCTGAAGCAGGTCAACCCGAAGGCGATGATCTCCGTGAAGCTGGTTTCCGAACCGGGCGTCGGCACCATCGCTACCGGCGTGGCGAAAGCCTATGCGGATCTCATCACCATCGCCGGCTACGACGGCGGCACCGGCGCAAGCCCGCTCTCCTCCGTGAAATATGCGGGATGTCCGTGGGAGCTTGGCCTGGTGGAAACCCAGCAGGCGCTGGTGGCTAACGGTCTGCGTCACAAGATCCGTCTGCAGGTGGACGGCGGCCTGAAAACGGGCCTCGACATCATTAAAGCGGCGATCCTCGGCGCGGAAAGCTTCGGCTTCGGTACCGGCCCAATGGTTGCGCTCGGCTGTAAATACCTGCGTATTTGCCATCTGAACAACTGCGCAACCGGCGTTGCTACCCAGGACGAGAAGCTGCGTAAGAACCACTATCACGGTCTGCCGTTCAAAGTGACCAACTACTTTGAGTTCATCGCACGCGAAACCCGCGAGCTGATGGCGCAGCTGGGCGTGAAACGCCTGGTGGACCTGATTGGCCGTACCGACCTGCTGAAAGAGCTGGAAGGCTTCACGGCGAAGCAGCAGAAGCTGGAGCTGAGCAAGCTGCTGGAAACCGCGCAGCCGCACCCTGGCAAAGCGGTCTACTGCACCGAGAACAACCCGCCGTTCGATAACGGCGTGTTGAACGCACAGCTGTTGCAGCAGGCGAAACCGTACGTGGACGACAAGCAGAGCAAAACGTTCTGGTTTGATATCCGCAACACCGACCGCTCCGTGGGTGCCTCCCTTTCCGGCTACATCGCGCAGACGCACGGTGACCAGGGGCTGGCAGCGGATCCGATTACCGCGCATTTCAGCGGTACCGCGGGTCAGAGCTTCGGCGTATGGAACGCAGGCGGCGTTGAGCTGTACCTGACCGGGGATGCCAACGACTACGTCGGTAAAGGCATGGCGGGCGGTCTGCTGGCGGTGCGTCCTCCGGTCGGCTCAGCCTTCCGCAGCCATGAAGCCAGCATCATCGGTAACACCTGCCTGTACGGCGCGACCGGCGGTCGTCTGTTTGCAGCAGGCCGTGCGGGCGAGCGTTTTGCGGTGCGTAACTCCGGTGCTATCACCGTGGTGGAAGGCATTGGCGATAACGGGTGTGAATACATGACGGGCGGGATTGTTTGCGTTCTGGGTAAAACCGGCGTGAACTTCGGCGCGGGCATGACGGGCGGTTTTGCGTACGTCCTGGACGAAGACGGCGAGTTCCGCAAACGCGTGAACCCGGAGCTGGTAGAAGTGCTGGACGTTGATACGCTGGCTATCCATGAAGAACACCTGCGCGGCTTGATTACCGAACACGTGCAGCATACCGGTTCTTCGCGCGGCGAAGAGATCCTGGCGAACTGGCCGGCGTTCTCTGCGAAATTCGCGCTGGTTAAGCCGAAGTCCAGCGATGTTAAAGCCCTTTTGGGTCACCGTAGTCGTAGCGCAGCAGAGCTGCGCGTGCAGGCGCAGTAAGGAATTCAGATGAGCCAGAACGTATACCAGTTTATCGACCTGCAGCGTGTTGATCCGCCAAAGAAACCGCTGAAGATCCGCAAAATTGAATTTGTTGAAATCTACGAGCCGTTTTCAGAAGGCCAGGCCAAGGCGCAGGCAGACCGCTGCCTGTCCTGCGGTAACCCATACTGCGAATGGAAATGTCCGGTACACAACTACATTCCGAACTGGCTGAAGCTGGCCAACGAAGGACGTATTTTTGAAGCCGCCGAGCTGTCTCACCAGACCAACACCCTGCCGGAAGTGTGCGGCCGCGTGTGTCCTCAGGACCGTCTGTGCGAAGGCTCCTGTACGCTGAACGACGAGTTCGGTGCGGTGACCATCGGCAACATCGAGCGCTATATCAACGATAAAGCGTTCGAGATGGGCTGGCGTCCGGATATGACCGGCGTGAAGCAAACCGACAAGCGCGTGGCCATCATCGGCGCGGGCCCGGCGGGCCTGGCCTGTGCGGACGTGCTGACCCGCAACGGCGTGAAGGCGGTGGTCTTTGACCGTCATCCGGAAATCGGCGGTCTGCTGACCTTCGGTATCCCGGCCTTTAAGCTGGAAAAAGAGGTCATGACCCGTCGCCGTGAAATCTTCACCGGCATGGGCATTGAGTTCAAACTGAACGTGGAAGTGGGTCGCGACGTGCAGCTCGACGACCTGCTGAAGGATTACGACGCCGTGTTCCTCGGCGTGGGCACCTATCAGTCCATGCGCGGCGGTCTGGAGAACGAAGATGCGCCGGGCGTGTTTGACGCGCTGCCGTTCCTGATTGCCAACACCAAGCAGATCATGGGCTACGGCGAAACCGCCGATGAGCCGTTCGTCAGCATGGAAGGCAAACGCGTGGTGGTGCTGGGCGGCGGTGATACCGCGATGGACTGCGTGCGTACCTCCATTCGTCAGAATGCGGCACACGTGATCTGCGCCTATCGTCGTGACGAAGAGAACATGCCGGGCTCTAAGCGCGAAGTGAAAAACGCGCGTGAAGAGGGCGTGGAGTTCCAGTTCAACATCCAGCCTCTGGGTATTGAAGTGAATGCCAACGGTAAAGTGAGCGGCGTGAAGATGGCGCGCACTGAGATGGGCGCACCGGATGCGAAGGGCCGTCGTCGCGCCGAGATCGTCGCCGGTTCTGAGCACGTGATCCCGGCCGATGCCGTGGTGATGGCGTTCGGTTTCCGTCCTCACAGCATGGAATGGCTGGCGAAGCACAGCGTTGAGCTGGATTCGCAGGGCCGCGTGATTGCGCCAGAAGGCAGCGACAACGCATTCCAGACCAGCAACCCGAAAATCTTCGCCGGTGGCGATATCGTTCGTGGTTCTGACCTGGTGGTAACGGCGATTGCCGAAGGCCGTAAGGCGGCTGACGGGATCCTGAACTACCTGGAAGTGTAAAAAAAACAGGCCCGATTGGGCCTGTTTTTTATTTCACGACGCGAAGAGCCGGACGACCACCGCGCGGAGGCGGATCGTCATCAGGGTCATTGTCGTCGTGACGATCGGGTTTATCGCCATCAATAAGTGACATCACCGTGTCGCTTTCGCGCTCATCGGATGCGTTGTCATCATTCAGGCTGGCAACATCTTCATCATACGCCGCTTCCGGCTCGAACATGGTACCCGCACCGTTTTCACGCGCGTAGATAGCCAGCACGGCTGCCAGCGGCACGGAAACCTGACGCGGCACGCCGCCGAAACGGGCGTTGAAGCGCACTTCATCGTTAGCCAGCTCCAGGTTACCCACCGCACGCGGCGCAATGTTCAGTACGATCTGTCCGTCACGCGCGTATTCCATAGGAACCAGCACGCCCGGCAACGTCACATCCACAACCAGGTGCGGCGTGAGCTGGTTATCCAGCAGCCATTCATAGAAGGCGCGCAGCAGATAAGGACGGCGTGGGGTAAGTTGTGACATTTCCACAGTCATTAGCCTCGGCCGAGACGCATTTCACGTTCCGGTTCAGTTAAAGATGCCAGGAAAGAGTCGCGTTCAAATACGCGAGTCATATAGCCCTTCAGCTCTTTCGCGCCAGGACCGCTGAACTCTACGCCCAGGGTTGGCAGACGCCACAGCAGCGGTGCCAGGTAGCAATCCACCAGGCTGAACTCATCGCTCAGGAAGAATGGTTTCTGACCAAACACCGGGGCGATAGCCAGCAGCTCTTCACGCAGTTGCTTACGCGCAGCGTCGGCTTCAGAAGCGGAACCGCTGACGATAACGTTCATCAGCGAGTACCAGTCTTTTTCGATACGCTGCATGTACAGGCGGCTTTCACCACGCGCGACAGGATAAACAGGCATCAGTGGCGGATGCGGGAAACGCTCATCCAGATATTCCATAATGATACGGGATTCCCACAGGGTCAGCTCGCGATCCACCAGCGTCGGTACGCTTTGGCTCGGGTTGAGATCGATCAGATCCTGAGGCGGGTTATCCTTTTCCACATGCTCGATCTCAAAACTGACACCCTTCTCGGCCAGCACGATACGAACCTGATGGCTATAAATGTCAGTAGGACCAGAAAACAGCGTCATTACCGAACGTTTGTTGGCAGCGACAGCCATGAAAACCTCCAGGTATATTCAGAATTTTTACTGCTACCAGCCCAACAGGGGCCAGCCAGATGTTGTATCGCCCATCCCAGAGAAAACACATTGTTCAAGAAACGAACAAAAATCGAGTATTCACCGATATTTGGGCAGAAAATTGGATGATAGTTTACCAGATTTTGATGGCTTTGTGGTGAGGGGATTCTGGAAATGTGGAAAAAGAGAAGATATATGCATGGATATTGTGGATAACCTGCGCATTATCCATAAAAAAACCCGCCGAAGCGGGTTTTTCGCCAATCGTTCTGCGTAAGCAGAATGGATTAACGTTTGGAGAACTGTGGACGACGACGTGCTTTACGCAGACCCACTTTCTTACGTTCAACCTGACGCGCGTCACGAGTAACGAAGCCAGCTTTACGCAGTTCAGAACGCAGGGATTCGTCGTACTCCATCAGAGCGCGGGTGATACCGTGACGGATCGCACCTGCCTGACCGGAGATACCACCACCTTTAACGGTGATGTACAGATCCAGTTTTTCTACCATATCAACCAGTTCCAGCGGCTGGCGAACTACCATGCGGGCAGTTTCGCGACCGAAGTATTGTTCCAGAGAACGCTGGTTGATTACGATTTTACCACTGCCCGGTTTGATGAAAACGCGAGCTGCGGAACTTTTGCGGCGACCAGTGCCGTAGTATTGATTTTCAGCCATTGCCTATAATCCCGATTAGATGTCAAGAACTTGCGGTTGCTGTGCCGCGTGGTTGTGCTCGTTGCCTGCGTAAACTTTCAGTTTACGGAACATAGCACGACCCAGCGGGCCTTTTGGCAGCATGCCTTTAACCGCGATTTCAATCACACGCTCAGGACGGCGGGCAATCATCTCTTCAAAGGTCGCTTCTTTGATACCACCGATGTGGCCGGTGTGGTGATAGTACACTTTGTCAGTACGCTTGTTGCCGGTTACAGCAACTTTATCAGCGTTCAGAACGATGATGTAATCACCGGTATCAACGTGCGGAGTGTATTCCGCTTTATGCTTACCGCGCAGGCGACGAGCCAGTTCAGTAGCCAGACGGCCCAGAGTTTTACCGGTCGCGTCAACAACATACCAGTCGCGCTGTACGGTTTCTGGTTTAGCTGTAAAAGTTTTCATTAAAAGCTTACCCAAATAAATAAGTTACACGTTGGTGAACACCCAAACGTTTAGTCAGTTGAGGCTCACACGACAAAGTCCGGCAAACCTACCCCTTCGAATAGCACATGCCGACACATAGAAAGTTTTGGGAAAAAAACCTTCTCGTAACGTGGGGTCGCAAGATTATAGAGAAGTTGAGGTCAAAGATCGACCCTTAAATGCGTTTTGGAATGGGTTTTTCGGGGGTGGGTATTGTGCGGTCTGGTGCCCTCACCCCCAGCCCCTCTCCCACGGGAGAGGGTGGCATTTATGGCATATGTTCCAGCTTCAGGTATTCCTCGCTCTGCATCTCCTGCAGGCGCGACAGGCAGCGCTGGAACTCGAACTTCAGCCGCTCGCCCTGGTAAATCTCATATAAAGGTACCTCGGCGCTGACCACCAGCTTGACGTGGCGCTCATAAAACTCGTCCACCAGCGCAATGAAGCGCCGTGCTTCGCTCTCCATCAGCCGCGTCATCACCGGCACGTCCAGCACCATCACGGTGTGGAACAGACGCGAAAGCGCAATGTAGTCGTGCTGGCTGCGGGCATCCACGCAGAGCGTCGTAAAGGAGACCGCCAGCGTTTGGTTTTCGACGCCGAGTGTGGGCAGCGGTCGATGGTTAATCTCGAGTTCCGGGGCGTGCTCGCGTTTTGCTCCCGCCAGCGCCAGCCAGAGTGTATCCATCTCGCGGATGGTCTCTGCATTTAACGGCGAAAGCCACAGATGCGCCTGGGTCAGCGTGCGCAGACGATAATCGACACCGGCATCGACGTTCATAATGTCGCAGTGCTGCTTGAGGGCATCGATGGCGGGCAGGAAGCGTGCCCGCTGCAGGCCGTTACGATAGAGCTCATCCGGCGGGATATTCGACGTGGCCACCAGCGTGATCCCGCGGGCAAATAGCGCTTTCATCAGGCCGCCTAGCAGCATGGCATCGGTGATGTCAGACACAAAAAACTCATCGAAGCAGAGCACGTCCGTTTCAGCTTTGAACCTGTCGGCCACAATCTCCAGCGGATCGCTCTTGCCCTGCAGTGCGGTCAGCTCTTCATGCACCCGCAGCATAAAACGATGGAAGTGCAGACGCTGCTTACGTGCGCCGGGCAGGCTCATATAAAACAGGTCCATCAGCCAGGTTTTTCCGCGACCGACCCCGCCCCACATATATAAACCGCGCACCGGCGCGTGAGCCTGTGGCGCTTTTTTACCGAGCAACCGCCCAAATGCCGCCTTTAACCCACCGTTCTGTTCGACTTCAGCGGGTTTTGCCGTGAGCTCCTGGTAAATCATCTCCAGGCGGTTTACCGCCTCACGTTGAACGTCATCAGGCTGATGAGTGCCCTCGTTAAGGGCCAGTTGATATCGCGATGCAGGGGACAGGTTTTGCATAATCTTATTGTTATTCCTTCAATTAACGCTCACCAGCAGACGTGACTGATGAAAAAAAGGCCGTTCTACACTACGCGATGATACGTCAGGATTCCACTTCTGCAGAAATAGCGGTTATAGTGGCATTATCAGGCACAGGCAGGAGCCGAGCCAACACCCTACGGAACAACAAGACAACGGGAGAAGTTCATGACCTGGGAATATGCGCTAATCGGTTTAGTCGTCGGCATCGTCATTGGTGCTGTGGCCATGCGTTTCGGTAATCGCAAATTGCGTCAGCAGCAGTCACTGCAGTACGAACTGGAAAAGAACAAAGCCGAGCTGGAAGAGTATCGCGAAGAGCTGGTCAGCCATTTTGCCCGTAGCGCCGAGCTGCTGGACAACATGGCAACCGACTATCGTCAGCTGTATCAACATATGGCAAAAAGCTCCAGCAGCCTGCTGCCGGAAATGACCGCGGAAACCAACCCATTCCGCAACCGTCTGGCTGACTCTGAAGCCGGTAACGATCAGGCGCCCGTTCAGATGCCTCGCGACTATTCCGATGGCGCGTCCGGCCTGCTGCGCGGCGGTGTAAAACGCGATTAATCGCACAACCTGAATTTATTTTACGGGCGCAGCGATTGCGCCCGTCCTTTCTTGATGACCCCAGCTATCATTTAGTTACATACCTCATTGTTCAGCGGTTTAAAATTCAATAACATCAACGTGTTTTTAGGGCCGTTTTTCCTTTATTCCAGGTTACGAGAGTCAACATCGATGAAGAAAAAAAACCAGCTGTTGAGCGCTATCGCGTTAAGTGTCGGGTTATCTCTCTCGGCGTCCGTCCCTGTATTCGCCGCCATTCCTTCCCAGGTGCCTGGCCAGGCGGCCATTCCAAGCCTCGCGCCAATGCTGGAAAAAGTGTTGCCTGCGGTCGTCAGCGTTCAGGTTGAGGGCACCGCAGTACAAAGCCAACGCGTCCCTGAAGAACTGAAAAAATATTTTGGCGATGAGTCTCCGGACCAGCAGGCGCAGCCTTTTGAAGGCCTGGGCTCTGGCGTCATTATTGATGCGGCAAAAGGCTATATCCTGACCAACAATCACGTCATCAGCCAGGCCGATAAGATCAGCGTCCAGCTGAACGATGGCCGTGAATTTGATGCCAAACTGATCGGCGGCGATGACCAGAGCGACATCGCGCTGCTGCAGGTACAAAACCCAAGCAACCTGACCCAGATTGCCATAGCGGATTCCGACAAACTGCGCGTCGGCGATTTTGCCGTCGCCGTGGGCAACCCCTTTGGTTTAGGGCAGACCGCCACCTCCGGGATCGTCTCGGCGCTCGGGCGCAGCGGCCTCAATCTGGAAGGACTGGAAAACTTTATCCAGACCGATGCCTCAATCAACCGTGGTAACTCCGGCGGAGCATTGCTTAACCTTAACGGCGAGCTGATTGGGATTAACACGGCTATTCTGGCCCCGGGCGGCGGCAGCATCGGGATCGGTTTTGCTATCCCCAGCAACATGGCCAAAACCCTGGCGCAGCAGCTGATCCAGTTCGGTGAAATCAAACGCGGGCTGCTGGGTATTAAAGGTATGGAGATGAGCGCGGATATCGCAAAAGCGTTCAATATCAACGTACAGCGCGGGGCGTTTGTCAGTGAAGTGCTGCCAAACTCCGGCTCGGCAAAAGCGGGCGTGAAGTCAGGGGATGTGATCGTCAGCCTGAACGACAAACCGTTGAACAGCTTTGCAGAACTGCGTTCGCGGATTGCCACGACGGAACCTGGCGCCAAAGTGAAGCTGGGCCTGATACGTGACGGCAAGCCGCTTGACGTTGAAGTGACGCTGGATAAGAGCACCTCTTCCTCGGCCAGTGCGGAGCTTATCGCCCCGGCGCTACAGGGGGCTACGTTGAGCGACGGGCAGCTGAAGGACGGCACGAAAGGCATTAGCATCGATACCGTCGAGAAGAGCAGCCCTGCCGCACAGGCCGGATTGCATCAGGATGACGTGATTATCGGTGTCAACCGCAACCGCGTGCAGTCTATTGCCGAACTGCGCAAGGTGCTGGAAAGTAAACCGGCGGTTATTGCCCTGCAGATCATGCGTGGCAATGAGTCCATCTATATTCTGTTGCGCTAAGCATTTGCGACCCGGACATCACCGCTGCGTGTGATGTCCGGATAACTCATGTTATGCTGCAAATCGTTCCTTTTTTAACGACACGCGCATCATGCTTTTAAAGCTCTTACGTTCTACTGTCATCGGTTTGATTGTCGCTGGCCTGCTGCTGCTGGCGCTGCCGTCTTTACGTCAGTTCAATAAACTGTCGGCTCCCCAGTTCGATAGCACGGATGAAACGCCGGCCACCTATAATCAGGCCGTTCGCCGTGCCGCACCTGCCGTGGTTAACGTCTATAACCGAGGCCTGAATACCTCAGCCCATAACCAGCTGGAGATCCGCACCCTCGGCTCCGGCGTGATCATGGACGAGCGCGGCTACATTATTACCAACAAACACGTGATTAACGATGCCGACCAGATCATCGTCGCTCTGCAGGATGGCCGCGTGTTTGAGGCGTTACTCGTTGGTTCTGACAGCCTGACCGACCTGGCCGTTCTGAAAATTAATGCCACGGGCGGTTTGCCGGTCATCCCGATCAACCGTAAACGTACCCCGCATATTGGTGACGTCGTACTGGCTATCGGTAACCCTTACAACCTGGGCCAGACCATCACCCAGGGGATAATCAGCGCGACCGGTCGTATCGGTTTGAACCCCTCCGGGCGGCAGAACTTCCTGCAAACCGATGCCTCCATCAACCACGGTAACTCCGGCGGGGCGCTGGTCAACTCGCTGGGCGAACTGATGGGCATCAACACCCTCTCGTTTGATAAGAGTAACGACGGTGAGACGCCGGAAGGGATCGGCTTTGCCATTCCGTTCCAGCTGGCGACCAAAATTATGGATAAACTGATCCGCGACGGACGCGTGATCCGCGGCTACATCGGTATCGGCGGGCGCGAAATTGCGCCGATGCACACCCAGGGCGGCGGTATCGATCAGATTCAGGGCATCGTGGTTAACGAGGTGGCACCGGGTGGTCCGGCGGCTAACGCGGGGATTCAGGTAAACGATGTCATTGTGTCGGTCAACGGCACGCCAGCGGTCTCTGCGCTGGAGACGATGGATCAGGTGGCAGAAATTCGCCCGGGTTCTATCATCCCTGTTGAGGTCATGCGCAACGATAAGAAACTGACGCTGCACGTGACGATTCAGGAATATCCGGCCACTAACTGACAGACATAAAAAAACGGAGCGATAAGCTCCGTTTTTTTTACCGGGAGACGGTTCGTTTTACTTGTTAACGAACTCTTCGCCCAGGGTGATATCTTTCTTCAGCGTATCCAGCATGCCTTCCATCGCGTGTTGTTCAAACGCGCTCAGCGTACCAATGGATTTACGCTCTTCGATACCGTTTTTACCCAGCAGCAGCGGCTGAGAGAAGAAGCGAGCGTGTTCGCCATCGCCTTCAACGTAAGCGCATTCAACAACGCCTTTCTCGCCCTGCAGAGCGCGAACCAGTGACAGACCAAAACGCGCAGCCGCCTGGCCCATAGACAGGGTCGCAGAACCGCCACCCGCCTTCGCTTCCACCACTTCGGTGCCTGCGTTCTGGATGCGTTTAGTCAGGTCAGCCACTTCCTGCTCGGTGAAGCTCACGCCTGGGATCTGCGACAGCAGAGGCAGGATGGTGACGCCAGAGTGACCGCCGATGACCGGAACTTCCACTTCTGTTGGCTGTTTGCCTTTCAGCTCAGCAACAAAGGTGTTGGAACGGATGATATCCAGCGTGGTTACGCCGAACAGTTTGTTTTTGTCGTAAACACCCGCTTTCTTCAGCACTTCTGCCGCGATAGCCACGGTGGTGTTCACCGGGTTAGTGATGATGCCGATGCATGCTTTCGGGCAGATTTCTGCAATCTGCTGCACCAGGTTTTTCACGATGCCCGCGTTGACGTTGAACAGGTCTGAACGATCCATGCCTGGCTTACGCGCCACGCCTGCAGAAATCAGCACCACGTCGGCACCCTGCAGAGCAGGACGTGCATCTTCACCGGAGAAGCCTTTGATTTTTACAGCAGTCGGGATGTGGCTCAGGTCAACCGCCACACCTGGGGTTACCGGGGCAATATCGTACAGGGAGAGTTCTGAGCCTGAAGGCAGTTGGGTTTTCAGTAGTAGGGCAAGCGCCTGGCCGATACCACCAGCAGCGCCGAGGACTGCGACTTTCATCCTAAACTCCTTATTATGGTTAACTTAAGTATCTGTAAATCCGTTGCGGCGACCATAATTCAGCAAGTAAATAATTACAATTTTCGTAGCTAAAGAATTTGAGGTCACGCGACTTTATCTCTCACCAGAAGACTATCTGACGACAGAGGGCAACGCATTAAGAGGTGGTTACAATACACCCTGCCCCGCCACCAAAACAACATCATTTTGATAACATTTAATTTACTTTTAAGCTTATTTGCGCGGCGTGACCCAGACATGTTTTCTGATAACGAAATCTGATAAAATCACTCCCTTTCATAACATTATTTCAGCCTGGCGCTGAGTAGATAATTTGCATAAAAATTCATCCACATGCATAATAATGTTGTTTCTATCGTCATATTCCGGGTGACTTATGCGAAGCTCGTCTAAGCAAGAAGAATTAGTAAAGGCCTTTAAGGCGCTACTTAAAGAAGAGAAATTCAGTTCTCAGGGAGAAATTGTTCAGGCGCTGCAGGAACAAGGCTTCGATAATATCAATCAGTCGAAAGTCTCCCGCATGTTAACGAAATTTGGCGCGGTGCGTACGCGAAACGCCAAGATGGAGATGGTCTATTGCCTGCCGGCAGAACTTGGCGTGCCGACCACCTCCAGCCCGCTCAAGAATCTGGTTCTGGATATCGATCATAATGACGCCGTCGTGGTGATCCACACAAGCCCGGGTGCCGCGCAGCTGATTGCCCGCATGCTGGACTCGCTGGGTAAAACGGAGGGTATCCTCGGGACTATCGCCGGCGATGACACCATCTTCACCACACCGGCTAGCGGTTTCTCCGTGAAAGATCTCCACGAAGCGATTCTGGTTCTGTTCGAACAGGAACTCTAATCCCCTCTCCCCGTAGCGCCGCTGCGGGGATCGTTCTGCTTCTGCTGCGTTTCCCCCTCTTTTCCACTGCCCTTCACTTTGACAAATAGTGCTTTTTACCACCCATTAACATTCATCTGGTGAATGCTAAATCAAAAAATCGCACAAAAAATCAAAAGCGGGTATCCATATGATTTAATTAGATATACCTGCTATAAATGTACAAAAAACACCCAATATTATGCATTTTGGTTATAAAAAACAGACTGGTTAACACGTAATAACAAGGGAAACCATTAGTCTGGTATTAATTTTTACCGTTATTAGTGTATACTTGATTTTGTGATGAGGGTCACGAAACAAGACCCCACTAAAAAATTCGACGAGGTAAGAATCATGAAAATCAAATCAACTGTAGCGGCGCTCAGCGTCCTGTCTGTCCTGTCATTCGGTGCTTTCGCAGCAGACTCTATCAATGTTGACCAGGCGCAATCCCGCCAGGCCATCGGTACGGTTTCTGTCGGCGCGGTCGGCACATCGCCAATGGACATGCATGAGATGCTGAACAAAAAAGCGGAAGAACAGGGTGCGTCATCCTATCGCATCATCGAAGCGCGTTCTGGTGACCACTGGCACGCCACCGCTGAGCTGTACAAATAAGTTTTAGTAATAGCTGAAAACGTAAATCTCCACTCAACGGCACCAGGCATAAAAATAGCGGTTCAACCCTTCTCGCCGTTGAGTAAAAAACCCTATTCAGGAGTAAAGACTATGAAAACCAAATTGATCATCGCAACCCTCGGTCTGGCATCTGTTCTCTCTTTCGGCGCAAGCGCAGCCGTACAGCAGGTAAATGCCGACCAGGCACAAAATCTACAGCGTATGGGCAGCATCTCCGTAACGTCTGTCACCGGTTCACCGATGGATATCCGCCACGAACTTGCCGCCAAAGCTGAAAAAGCAGGCGCCAGCAGCTACCGCGTCACCGAACTGAATCAGGGTGACCACTGGCATGCAACGGCAGAACTGTATAAATAAACCCTCGTCGTATCTCATCATACGACTTGCCCCTGGCCTCATGGTCAGGGGCTTTTTTTCATTCAATGCCGCGCGTTAAAGCGCAGCTGCCCTTCAAGCTCTTCTTCCGCTTCATCGAACAGCAATATCAGCGCGCCAAAACGTCTTCGCAGCTTATCGGGCAAATGGATGAACTCAATTTCCAGCGGTAGCGGCAACTGACTGCCGGTGACCACGTCCCACAGCGTATCCAGATTCGTCACGCTTTCCCGTTCAAGATCAAACGCCCGGATAAATTCACGGTAGAAGTCTTCCTGACTGTCGATCTCGTCAAAATCAAACGTATAGGTTTTCATTGCCAGCCACCCAGTCCAGGCGAGCGGCAGATGCCGCCCTGTCTATTATAATCCCCCAATATGCAGGGTTTTAACTTCCAGATACTCTTCCAGCCCCAGCACGGAGCCCTCTCGTCCAAGACCTGACTCTTTTACGCCGCCAAAGGGGCCGAGCTCCGTGGAGACGGCGCACTCGTTGATGCCGATCATCCCGCTCTCGATGGCCTGTGAAACACGGAAGACCCGAGAAAGATTCTGGGTGTAGAAGTAAGCCGCCAGTCCATACGGCGTATTGTTGGCGCGCTGGATGACTTCATCTTCCGAGGTGAAACGGAAGCACGCCGCCACCGGGCCAAACGTCTCTTCTTCTGCGAGCTTCATGCCTTCATGACAGTCGCCCAGTACGGTTGGCATCCAGAAATTCCCGCCAAGCGGATGGGGTTTACCCCCAGCCAGTACGGTTGCGCCCCGGGCAACGGCATCGTCGACATGCTCACGCACCTTGTTGACCGCAGAAGGTTCAATCAGCGGCCCAACGACTACCCCCTCCTCAAGACCATTCCCCACCTTCAGCCCATTCACCGCATCGGCAAGTTTATTCACAAATTTGTCGTAGACGGTTTCCTGAATATAAAAACGGTTCACGCTGACGCAGACCTGCCCGGCATTGCGGAACTTGTTGGCGATCGCGCCCTTAACCGCTGCGTCGATGTCCGCATCCTCAAAAACGATATACGGGGCATTTCCCCCAGCTCCATCGAGACTTTTTTCATGGTTTCTGCGGCGTTACGCACCAGCGTTTTGCCGACGGAGGTTGAACCGGTGAAGGAGATTTTACGCACGTCGCGGCTTGCCATGATCGCATCGCTGATTTCATGCGTATTCCCGGCTACGGCGTTGAGAACACCGTCGGGCACTCCGGCCTGTTTCGCCAGCGTAAGCAGCGCAAAGGCGCTGAGCGGCGTGTTGTTGGCCGGTTTAATTACCCCGGTGCATCCGGCCGCCAGCGCCGGGCCCAACTTGCGGGTGAGCATGGCCATCGGGAAATTCCACGGCGTAATCGCCGCGACCACACCAATGGGTTCACGGGTCGCCAGAATGCGTGAGCCGGGTTTGATCGGCGGAATAATTTCACCGTTCGCGCGTTTGGCCTCTTCGGCAAACCACTGGATAAAGCTGGCGGCATACTCGACTTCTCCCTCCGCTTCTTTCAGGGGTTTGCCCTGTTCGGTGGTCATCAACCGCCCGAGCCAGCTTTTATTCTCAATAATCAGCTCGTACCAGCGGTAGAGAATCGCCGAGCGCTCTTTCGCGGTTTTGGCACGCCATGCCGGGAAGGCCTGGGTAGCCGCTGCGATAGCGTCTTCGGTTTGCGCTTTACCCGCTTTAGCGACTTTAGCAATGACCTCGCCGGTCGCGGGATTCAGCACATCAAAGGTTGTATCCAGCGTTTTCCAGATTCCGTTGACCAGATAACCGGTCTGAAAAAGGATGTGGTCCTGAAGCGCCTGGGTCGTCATGTGTTCTCCCTTTCTGAAATGTAAGAACGTGCTGGAATAAGTATAGCCACAAAAAAACCGACGCTTTTGGCGTCGGTTTTTTTACTTCTGTCAGTTATCCGTGAGGGCATTCTGGTAGCGATGCAGCATAAACACCAGCCGTCCTACCGGCTCGGTCACCTGAGGCGGTGCCTCCCAGTGCTTGAGCTTTTCCTGATAGATATCGAGCTCTTCAAGCAGCTGCGTAAAGTAGCGACGCCGTTTGTCATCGCTGCTGGCAGAAAGCACGTGATCGGCGGTACGACGCAGCTGGCGGTGCCAGGCCGACAGATCGTCGTTGATCGGCACGGGCGCGTTACGCAAACGCTGGTGTGCGATGATCATGGTTAACGCCAGCCGGAACTTCGCGATATCGCCCGGGAACTTGTTCAGCAGTAAAAACAGCTGCTGGTAGAGCGCGGGCAGATGGTTCTCTTTACGGCGCGCGGTATTGGTAGTCAAAGACGACACGGCAGCCGACACGAACTGGTTCAGCAGCACGCGGCCCGTTCTTGCCTGCGAGTTATCCCGAACCAGCAGTATCACCATCATGGCCAGGAAGCAGCCCACCAGCTGGCCTAACGCGCTGTCGAGGAACTGGCTGAAATGGAAGGTCATCGGGTTATCGAGCACGATGATGTTAATCGTACTCGCCAGCGCCCCCAGCGATCCCAAACGCCGCTTTTGCACTTCAATGCCGATAAAGAACGCCATTACCGCCAGGCTAATACAGAGCAGCAGCATGCTCTGTTGCGTCGACGGGATGATGACCAGGAAATAGAGCGCGCCTATCGGCAGGGCGGCAATGGTGCCGTAGAGGAAATCAACGGCAACCATACGCGGGTTAGGCAGACGCATCGCCAGTGCGGTCACAACGGCAATCATTACCATCGCGCCGCTGCCGGACGTCCAGCCCGTCCACAGCCAGAACAGCGTGCCGAGCATGCAGGCAAGCGTCGTACGCCAGAAGTTGACCATGGCGTGATGGCGCTCGGCGGATTCCGCCTTGATCACCACTTCCCCCTGCAGCACCTCTTCTTCCGCCGCGCTGATTTTGGTGTTGCCGATCACTCCGCGCTTCAGCAGCAGATAGCGCGTCGCGGCGCCGACCCAGGTATAGATGGTCACCGGCGTGTCGCGCTCCCCGGTCCAGGCAATCACCCGGCGCATGCGCTTGAGCTGCTTATGCACGTCCTGTACGGTTTCCACCGGCTCGGCAAACAGTTCACGGAACGTATCGGTGACCGCTTCCGGGCGCGTGTTCTGAATCAGATAGGTTTCACATGCCTGTGTAATCAGCGTCAGAGAGACGGTGTTAAGGGCTTTAAGGCGTCGATTCGCGTGGGCCCAGCGCGAGGACTCCATATTAAGATTGCTGCGCATCCCTTCCAGCGCCTGCGTACGGCGTACCAGCCCGCTCCAGGCTTTATCCACCTCTTCGCTGTCGCCGTGCTTAATGCACAGCTGCATCAGCTGATACTGGGCAACGATCAGCGCGTCAAGCTCACGGTCGACTTCCTGCTTGATGGAGCGCGGGGAGAAAAGCAGATCAGCGACGATCGCGCTGACAATACCAATCACAATTTCGCTGCATCGCTCCACCGCAAACTGCGGGGCCAGCAGCGGCTCGGACTGGATGGTGATGATAATAATCAGCGCGGTATAGCCCGCCAGCCCCCAGGCGTAGGAGTTCTCCACTTTCACCAGAGACGAGATCCAGGTGCAGAAACCCGCCCAGATGCAGCAGACCATCAGCATCAGCAGCGGGGTGCGGATCATGAGAATAATAATGGTCAGCGCCGCGAAACAGCCGATAAACGTCCCGATGATACGCAGCATCCCGCGATAGCGGATCGCGCCTGAATAGGGTTCCCCACCCGCGGCAAAGGCCGGGCCCGCCGCGACAATCGCAGCCGTCAGCACTGCCCAGCGAGGGGTTTCAAGCTGGAAGTGAAAGCCAACAAACAGCGCCAGCACGATGGCGCACGCCAGCTTCACGGCGAAGCGAATGTGCTGGCTGGCGATGGAAAAGATACCCATGGCGATTAACCAAACTCGCGCAGGCGGTGGGCAATTTTACGGAAGAACGAGTCCTGGCTGGCATCCCGGTCCTTTTCACCGGTGATCACCACCGTCGCCGTGGTACCCGCGGGCCACAGATTTCCCTGCTGTTCATCCAGGTGGATGCGCACCGGCACGCGCTGGGCCAGACGCACCCACTCCAGGTTGGAATCGACCGTCGCCATCCCTTTGGCATCGTTAGAGCTGCTGGAGTTAGTCACCCCTGCGGCAACGCTGTCGACGGTGCCTTTAAAGACGCGGTTGCTGCCGAGCGGCGTAATTTCCGCCCGATAACCTGGGCGCACGCCTTCCAGCTTGGTCTCTTCCATATAGGCGAGCACGTAGAAGGAGTTCTGTTTAACCAGCGCCACGGCGGTTGAGCCGCGGGTAATGAATTCCCCGGCATAGACGTTGAGGTTGGTCACCCAGCCATCTGACGGCGCGCGGATCACGGTGCGCTCGAGATCGAGCTTCGCCAGATCGCGCGTTGCCTGCGCTTTCGCCAGCTGGTGCAGCACGGTTTGCAGCACGTTGTTGGACTGGTCAATCTCTTCACGGGACATTGCCTGAACGCCCAGCTGATTACGGCGGCCTGCCTCGCGGCGTTTCTCCGCAGCGAGCGCCTGATAATAGGCCACGTCCGCTTCCGCCTCTTCCAGCGCTTTCTGGTAACGAGGCTGGTCGATGGTGAACAGGACCTGATCTTTCTTCACCAGCTGGTTGTCGTGGACATTGACCGCTGTGATAAGACCGGCCACGTCAGGGGCTATTGCCACCACATCGGCGCTGAATCGTGCATCACGCGTCCACGGTGATTCGGTGTAATAAACCCAGGCGCGGAAAATAGCGATGAAGGCGAGGATAACCAGCGCCATTGTGATGGCAGTGCGGGAGATTTTTCTTGTTAGCGTTTTCACATCAACCTCAGACAAACATGCGCGATATCAGATAAAACAGGCAGCAATACAGCGCGGTATTGAACAATGCAGGGTGCCAGACGAAATCGTAGATCCCGGTAGGGACCAGCACCTTGCGCACCAGCCAGAAGATCGCCAGTGATAAAAGAAGCTCGAAAAATATCGGCGGGAACGACAGACCGAACACCACGATAACGGGAAACAGACTCATGTTGACCTTGATAAGAGAGAGTGCAGGCTTCAGAATTTTTAAGCGCACGCCACCGCGGGAGAGCAAGAAACGCCAGGCGAGAATGGCGCAGCCGTTATGTAATAAATAATATATTAACGTAACTGTTATGCTGTTATCTATAATATGTGATCTAAATCACTTTTAAGCCAGAGTGAACAATGGAACGTTTAAAACGCATGTCGGTCTTCGCCAAAGTGGTTGAACTGGGCTCGTTTACCGCCGCTGCCCGCCAGCTTCAGATGAGCGTCTCATCCATCAGCCAGACGGTGTCCAAACTGGAAGATGAGCTTCAGGTCAAGCTGCTCAACCGCAGTACCCGCAGCATTGGGCTGACGGAGGCGGGTAAAATTTACTATCAGGGCTGTCGCCGTATGCTGCTTGAAGTGCAGGATGTTCACGAACAGCTCTATGCCTTCAACAACACCCCTATCGGCACGCTGCGCATCGGGTGTTCTTCAACTATGGCACAAAATGTTCTCGCTGCCATGACCGCGGATATGCTGAAAGAGTACCCTGGGCTTACGGTCAATCTGGTGACGGGTATCCCGGCGCCGGACCTGATTGCCGACGGGCTGGACGTGGTGATCCGCGTCGGCGCGTTGCAGGATTCCAGCCTGTTCTCGCGCAGGCTGGGCAGCATGCCGATGGTGGTCTGCGCCTCAAAAAGTTATCTGGCGCAGTACGGCGTTCCGGAGAAACCCGCCGATCTCACCAACCACTCGTGGCTGGAGTACAGCGTGCGGCCCGATAATGAATTCGAGCTGATTGCCCCGGAAGGGATTTCTACCAAACTGCTGCCGGAAGGGCGGTTTGTCACTAACGATCCGATGACCATTTCGCGCTGGCTGGTGGCCGGGGCCGGGATCGCCTACGTGCCGTTAATGTGGGTGATCAACGAGATCAACAGCGGCGTGCTGGAGATCCTCTTCCCGCGCTACCAGTCCGATCCGCGTCCGGTGTACGCCCTGTATACCGAAAAAGACAAACTCCCGCTCAAGGTACAGGTGTGTATTAACTATCTGACCGAGTATTTTGTGGACGTGGCGGAGCTGTTTCAGGGGATGCGGGGGAGAAGGAAAGAGTAGACCTTTTTTCATAAGGACGAGGAAAAAAGACAGCGTGGAGCAGTACCCTCTCCCCTTTGGGGAGAGGGTCAGGAAATTACGCCGTGCCGCCCACCGTCAGGTTGTCCACCTTCAGCGTTGGCTGGCCTACGCCAACCGGCAGGCTCTGGCCCTCTTTACCGCAGACGCCCACGCCGTTATCCAGCTTCAGATCGTTACCGACCATAGAGATCTGCTGCATGGCTTCAATACCGGAGCCAATCAGCGTCGCCCCCTTCACCGCTTTGGTCACTTTGCCTTTCTCGATCAGATACGCTTCTGACGTAGAGAAAACAAACTTACCGGAGGTGATGTCCACCTGGCCGCCGCCAAAGTTTGGCGCAAAGATACCGTAATCAACGGATTCGATAATCTCCTGCGGCGTGGATTTGCCCGGCAGCATGTACGTGTTAGTCATGCGCGGCATCGGCAGATGCGCGTAAGATTCACGGCGTCCGTTGCCCGTCGGCGCTACGCCCATCAGGCGCGCGTTGAGTTTGTCCTGCATGTAGCCTTTCAGCACGCCGTTTTCGATCAGCACGTTGTACTGGCCTGGCGTACCTTCATCGTCAATAGCC
This sequence comes from Enterobacter asburiae, assembly GCF_001521715.1. Lineage (NCBI taxonomy): Bacteria > Pseudomonadati > Pseudomonadota > Gammaproteobacteria > Enterobacterales > Enterobacteriaceae > Enterobacter > Enterobacter asburiae. The sequence continues at coordinate 4,011,148 of NZ_CP011863.1, read as the reverse complement.
ACCGAGCCGCGACGATCGCGCATGGTGCCGTCATCCACCACGGTGCACAGCTCAGAGGAGACAAGCTGCCCGATTTGACCGCTGAACACGGACGTCCCGCGACGGTTAAAGTCGCCTTCCAGGCCGTGGCCTACGGCCTCGTGCAACAGCACGCCCGGCCAGCCAGCGCCCAGCACCACCGGGAATGAGCCCGCCGGCGCCGCGACGGCATTCAGATTCACCAGCGCCATGCGCACGGCTTCTTTCGCCCACGCGTCGGCGCGTGCTTCACCGTCAACGTCGCCCAGGAACCAGTCATAGCCGAAACGACCGCCGCCGCCGCTTGAGCCGCGCTCGCGTTTGCCGTCGTCATCGACCTGCACGCTGATGGAGAGACGCACCAGCGGGCGAACGTCTGCCGCAAGGGTACCGTCCGTTGCCGCAACCAGAATCAACTCATACACACCGCTCAGGCTGGCAGAAACTTCCTGCACGCGTTTGTCCGCCGCGCGGGCAACTTTGTCCACGCGACGCAGGATATCCAGCTTCTCTTCACGGCTCATGCTCTGCAGCGGATCGATGCTGGTATAGAGCGCAGAGTGCTGCACTTCTCCCAGGGTTTTCACGCGACCATCGCCGGTATCACGCACAATGTTACGCGCGGCCTGTGCGCTCTGCTCAAGTGCGGTGAGGCTAATCTGATCGGCATAGGCAAAACCGGTTTTCTCGCCGCTGACGGCACGGACGCCGACGCCCTGGTCAATGTTGTAGGAGCCATCTTTGATGATGCTGTCTTCTAAAACCCAGGATTCGTGATAGCTCGACTGGAAATAAAGGTCGCCGTAGTCGAGACGGCGTTCGGTCAGTTGACCAAGAATGGAGAACAGGTCCTGATGGCTCAGGCCGTTCGCTGCGAGCAAATGTTCACTTACCAGGTTCAGACTCATCGTATTGCTACTCGTTCGTTGCCGCCCGTGGCGGTATAAAGATCGTATTTATTGAGAGTGAGGCAATTACCTGCCCACGTCAAATCATTGCTGTGCATCTTTGCGCGGCTGGCGCAGCACCTCGTTAATCTGCGGTTTATCTACCGGACCGGTAATGCGGTAGCGCAGAATGGAGACTTTGCTCCACAGCGGACCCAGCACTTTACTGGCGGCAAACACCGCCGCACCGACAATCGGGTTCACCACAAAAGCCGCCGCCACGCCCACGCTGGCGGAAATTTCCGGCGCCACCACGGCTTCCATATCCAGCTCGCGACGCACGAGGTTGACGGAGCCTTTCATGGCGATATCCGCTTCCAGGCCATCCACCAGCGTGTCGTCCGTATGCAGAACGCCGTCCTTGATCCACGCCGTGCTGCGGATGGAATCGTAGTAGAAACCTTCGCTGAAGGTATCGCTGAAATCGAAGCGCAGCTTGCGCAGCAGCGCGTCAAAACTCAGCAGGCGCAGGATCTGCCCGGCGCGCCCCGTGCTCACGTCGGCAATTTCACCTTTGCCAAAGTGGGTTTTCAGAATGCCGTTCAGCGAGGCCTCATCCGGCTTCCACGGGGCGTCACGCCAGTGAAGATCGTAATCGACGTCAAACGACGAGCCACGCAGCGGCGTGCTGATACCAAAGAAATTGGCTGCCGCATCCAGCTTGTTGCCTTTAATGTCGCCCTTCAGGGACGTTCGCTGCTCGCCCGGGTTATTCACCCATTCCCCTGCGGCCGTCATGCGGCCAAAACCGGTATCAACCAGGCCGCCGGAGAGCGTAAGCGTGTTGGCCTGAATAGTGAAATCACCGTCGATACGGCCATATTTCTGCCCCCACAGCCAGCACTCCGCACAGCGCAGCTGAAGATCGGGCCAGCCGCTAAAATCGACGCGGGAAACATTACTCAGCGGCGACGCCTCTGCCGGTTTATCTTTCCCGCTCGCGGCGCTTGCCGGGTTGTAGTAGAGGTAGCGGATCGCCGCCTGCCACGGCGCGTGATTGCGCATGGTCAGCGTGCCGTTTATCTCTCTTCCCTGGGCCTCCACCTTCGTGCCGTTAGCGCCAGGCTGTGAAACCAGGCTCAGGTTGTTCCACTGCTGTCCGCCCAGCATCAGCGACGGCGTACGTACGGTAATGGTTTGCGGGAACTGGGCGGTTTCATCAACGTTCTGCCCTACGCCTTTCTGGAACAGCGCCAGCCACTCTGCGCCGTCCATCGGTGGGAGGTTCAACTCAATGCCAGCCTGCTCCGGCAGAGGCGGCGTGGAGCGGCTATCCGTTGTCCAGATGGCTTTGTCGAGGGTGAGCTTGCGGTTAAGCAGCCAGCGGCTGTTGAAGTGGTTTGTCCCGCCCGCGCTTCCGGTCAGCGCGAAGCTGTTCAGGTTGCCATCGACGTTCAGCTTTACCGGCAGCGGCTGTCCGGCCTGTTTATCCAGCGGCGCAGGCAGCTGGCTCTGAAGGTTTTTCAGATCGCCCGTGATGTCGACCTTATACTGGGCGCCCGCGTGATAAGGCAGGTCAATTGTCACTTTACCCTGCCAGGCGACTGCGCCCTGCACTGACGCCTCAATGGGTTTCGGCAGGACGTCCATTCGTGATGGCTGCCAGTTACCGTCCAGATTGACGGCCACCTGATAAGCCTTTTCACCCTCGGTGGTCGTGAAGTCGATATTAACGGGCTGATTAAACCAGCTGGCCGTAAGCGGCTCGCTCTTCAGGTTACCGTTCTCAAAGCTGAACTGCCCGCTGAGATTTTTCAGCGTGCTCTCAAGGGGTTTGATGAACAGGCTGTTGTTCTTCAGACGGACGTCGCCTTTGGCGGTGGTCATCTCTCCGTCCAGCGGGATATCAAGATGTAAGCGAGCATTCACATCGCCATCAAGCTGTAGCTGCTGGAGCGTCGCCGCCAGCGACTCTTTCAGCGGCGTCTCCTCAAAGTACGGTCCCACCGCTTTGCCCGGACCGTTGATATCGGCATCAATCAGCAGCTTCTCTTTTGAGTAGTCCGGGATGTTGGCCGTCAGGTTGCTGGCCGTCACGCCGCCCAGCGCCACGCTGTCGGACTTCATCCATAGCCCGTCATTGAGGAAGTTGAGCTCGATATCCAGGTTTTTCAGCGCGGGCCAGCCGGGCTGGAACGCAAAGGTCGCGTTTTGCAGTGGGACCAGCACCTGGAACTGGCCTTCATTATGTTTGTACGGGAAAAGATGCGGATTACCGCCGTAGACCAGCGTGGCATTGTCCGCCTGACCGCCCTGAATCGCGCCGCTGAGATAGTCCACCAGGGCTTTTCCCATCAGGTTTTCCGGGAAGTAGCGCCAGGCCTGAGAGCCGTCATCGGTGCTGATCCCGGCCAGAATACCCAGCCACGGCTCATCGCCCTCAGGCTGCAGATAGCGGAAATCGCCGCGCGCGTGAACGGCTTTGGCTTTCACATCGATATGGCGGCCATCAAGCTGGAAGCCCTTGTCGTTACGGAGCCAGTTAAGCACCGCGCTGCCCTGTTCGATTTCCAGCGGCGCGCGGAAGACCGTCTCGTAAGGCATTTTGGCGTCGTGCATATCAACCGTCAGCCTGCCGTTTTCCACGCTGCCTTCCAGCTTGCCGCTAAAGTGTTCCGCCCCCGGCAGCAGCTTCCACTGCTTCCAGGCAAGATCTTTCCACGTGGCCTGGAAGCGGGTTTTTTCCGTCGCCTGGAGCGGGATATCCAGCGCCAGAGCGTCTATCTTCCCGCTCGGCTGCGTTGCCAGCCAGATCTCGCCCAAATCCGGAGAGAGTTTTGCCGCCATCGAGCGCAGGCCTTCAATGGCCGCCAAATCCAGGTTGCTGGCGCGGATGCGCAGCTCGTCGCTGCGTTTACTGGCCGTGCCGCCGACGTCCTGCTCCGGCATCCAGGCCAGCGTCAGCGCACCGCGCGGCCACGGCTTGCCGTCCATGGTGATGCGCGTATCCGGAATGGCAAACTGCCAGCCCTCTTTCTCCTGCGTCACGTGCGCGGTGAGGTTATCGACGGAAAGCTGATGCTGCTGTTTTTCGCCTTTCCAGCTGGCGCCCCCCTGCTTAAGCCAGATATCGCCGCTGGCAAATTCGCCTTTGGTCAGGGTCAGCCAGCCTTCAAGGCTGAAACGGGCAGTCTCCAGCTGCATGTTTTGCTGGATCCAGTCGCCCAGCCATGGCTTCACGTCCACATCGTCGGCCTGTAGCCAGACTTTGCCGTTGTTTAACAGGCCGTCGTCGTCCCGCAGATCCATACGCACCTGCATCACGCCGTGCTGGCCGTTCAGGCTTGAGAGATTGACCTGCCCCTCGGCGCGGTGACGTTCTTTACCGTTGAGCCAGGTCAGCTGAGGGATCGCCAGTTCAGCGCGCTGGCCGGAGAGGGTAATGAAGCTCACTTCGCTGTCGCGCAGATCGAAGTGATCGAACTGGCGGAGGAAAAGATCGCTAAAGCGGTTGGCTTCAAGACCCTGACCGCTATCGCCGCCAGACAGCGGCGTATTGGTCAGGAACTGGAGTTGATAAAAGGTGAGATCGCGAAACTGCCAGCGCAGATGCAGCAGGCTTTGCCAGACGTCCAGCGCCAGGGTTACGCGTTTGATTTTCAGATAGCCGCCATCTTTCAGGCTGGCGTTGATATCCCGGACATCGAGCGTCGGGCCAAAATTCTGCCAGTTAGCGCTTAGCTGGCTTACGTTCACCGGCACGCCGGTGGTGGATTCAATTTTAGCCAGCAGCTGCGGACGCCAGCTGTCCAGATGCGGTAATACGAGGCGTAGCCCGCTCACGAGCAACGCGACAATCACGACCAGCGTTGCCCCTGTAAGCAATAAAATCCCCGGCAATCGCCTCACGCATCTCTCCTTGTCAGCTTTCGTCACGCAGCGTACTGCGTCTTACATCATCACGACGTCAAACTGCTCCTGGTTATAGAGCGGTTCAATTTGTACTTTTACCTGTTTGCCGACAAAGATTTCCACTTCCGCCAGCGCGTGTGACTCTTCGCCTTTCAGCGCTTCAGCCACCGCAGGGGAAGCATAGACCAGAAAACGATCGGAGTCGTAAGCATGATGAACACGGACGATTTCACGCATAATTTCGTAGCAGACGGTCTCAACCGTCTTTACCGTTCCACGTCCATGGCAGGTTGGGCATTCATTACACAGCACATGCTCAACGCTCTCGCGGGTACGCTTACGCGTCATTTCCACCAGCCCCAGCTGCGAGAAGCCGTTAATGCTGGTTTTCACGCGGTCTTTGCTCAGCGCCTGCTCAAGCGAGTGCAGCACGCGGCGACGATGGTCTTCATTACTCATATCGATAAAGTCGATGATGATAATGCCGCCCAGATTGCGCAGACGAAGCTGGCGCGCAATCGCCTGCGTGGCTTCGATGTTGGTATTGAAGATGGTGTCATCGAGATTGCGATGGCCGACAAATGCGCCGGTGTTGATATCGACGGTGGTCATCGCCTCGGTCTGATCGATGATCAGATAGCCGCCTGACTTCAGCTCGACCTTACGCTCCAGCGCGCGCTGGATCTCGTTTTCGACATCATAGAGATCGAAGATCGGCTGACGTCCTGAATAATGCTCCAGCAGGCCTGGCATCTCCGGGATGTACTCAGCGGTAAATTCCAGCAGCGCCTCATAGGTCAGGCGCGAGTCCACGCGAATGCGGTCGAGCTGCGCATCGGCAAAGTCACGCAGAACGCGCTGGGCAAGCGCCAGTTCACCGTAGAGCTGGTAGCGGGTCTGGTTGCGTTTTTTACGCTCCATCACTTTGGTCCAGACGCGCTTCAGGTAAGCCGCATCCGACGCCAGGTCTTCTTCGCTGATCCCTTCCGCAGCGGTACGGATGATAAACCCGCCCTGCTCATCGCAGTAGGCGCTGACCACTTTCTTCAGACGCTCGCGCTCGGTTTCGCTCTCAATACGCTGCGAAACGCCCACGTGCGACGCGCCGGGCATAAAGACCAGATAGCGGGAAGGTAAGGTAATGTCGGTGGTCAGACGGGCGCCTTTGGTGCCGAGGGGATCTTTCACCACCTGCACCATCAGATCCTGCCCCTGACGTACCAGTTCAGAAATATCGCGCACGGCAAACTGCTTTTGCTCTTCGCCCGCGACGCACTCGGTGTGCGGCATGATATCGGAGGCATGTAAAAACGCCGCCTTATCCAGTCCAATATCTACAAAAGCCGCCTGCATACCCGGTAGTACACGACTGACACGACCTTTGTAGATATTGCCTACTATTCCGCGCCGCGCTTCACGCTCAATATGAATTTCCTGAAGAATGCCACCATCAATATAGGCCACACGGGTTTCCGATGGCGTTACGTTTACCAACAATTCAGCCGTCATAATTATCCCTTCCCTCACGCAGTGAGTTAAAATTGCTCAGCAACTCATACGTTTCCACCAGCGGTAAGCCGACTACGGCGTGATAGCTGCCATTAATCTTCCTGACAAAACAGCCACCCAGCCCCTGAATACCGTATGCACCTGCTTTATCCATCGGTTCACCGCTGGCAATATAAGCGGCGATGTCGTCGTCGGTAAGTACTCTGAACGTCACTTCGGTCACCACCAGGCAATCCAGCACGTGCTGGCGGTCAGCCAGCGCGACGGCCGTCATCACCTGATGCGTTTGTCCGGACATTTTGTGCAGCATGCGCGCCGCATGATCGGCGTCGCGCGGTTTCTCAAGCACTTCACCGTTCAGAATAACGATGGTATCTGCTCCCAGCACGGGAAGATCGCGTTGCACACTGGCCACGCCCGCCTGCGCTTTCTCGCGCGCCAGGCGAGACACGTACTGTTGAGCGCTTTCGCCCTCAGCACGTTTTTCTTCAATGCCGGTAACGATGCGTTCAAAAGAGACTCCTAGCTGCGTCAGGAGTTCCTGACGGCGCGGGGAGCCGGAAGCGAGATACAAAGACGTCATAGAAACCTTTTATTGCACAGCAAACTGCTGGCGAACCTTACGCATCAGCAGGAATAACCATGGCCAGAGCACACCGTTTACTACACTACTCCAGAACACTTCCGGTCGGAAAGAGACGTTGATCACTAAAAACTCTGCCCAGAAAACAACGATATCCGCAGCGAGCGACAATAACATCACCACCAGGGCCTGTTGCCAGAGCGCAAGGTTACGAAAGAGCTGGAATTTGAGTGCGACGAGGTACGCAATAATGCTCATGGACAAGGCGCGCACGCCAAGCGTAGAGCCGCTAATGAGATCCAGTATGGCACCCATCACGAAACCTGTGCCGACATTTACGCGATGCGGCAGGGCAAGGATCCAGTAGAGTAAAATGAGCAATACCCAGTTTGGCCGGAAAACGAGAATGTCATCCGGCCAGGGCATCACTTGCAGTAACAGTGCAATGAGAAACGAGAGCCAGATGACCCAGCGTCCCTGGCTACGATAGCTTGCCACTACTGCCCTCCCGAAGAGAGTTTAGGCGGTGGCGGCGCATCCGGCAGCGGCTGCGTTAACCCGGTTGCCGGCGCCGGTACTGGCGCAGGCGGGCCCATGGAATCCGCAGGCGGGAGAACCTGTGGCATCATCTGCATCAGGCGCTCATTTGCCACGCGATGTACCTCTTCAGGCGTCATCGGATTAGCACCGTTACGATCGGCACCCCACAGCAGCAGTAGATAGCGCAGACGCTGCAAACCGGCGGTTGGACGCGCCTGAATCACGGTATAGGCACGCTGAGTATCCAGCTTGACCGAAGAGACCACCGCAACCGGATAGCCTTCAGGGAAGCGTCCACCCAGACCGGACGTCACCAGCACGTCGCCCACGCGGATATCCGTGTTAGCCGGCAGGTGTTCCAGCTGCAGATCGTCCGTACAGCCGTTACCGGCCGCAATCACGCGGATGTCGTTGCGCAGAACCTGGATCGGCAGCGCATGCGTGGCATCGCAAATCAGCAGCACGCGGCTGGTCAGTTTGGCCACGGCAACAACCTGGCCCACGACGCCTTTATCACTGATAACAGGCTGACCTTCATACACCCCGTTCACGCTCCCTTTGTCGATCACAACCTGATCGCTGTAGGGGTCGTTCACGGTGGAGATCACCTGCGTGACCATTTTCTGCTCATCCTGACGCAGCGGCGAGCCGAGCAGTTCACGCAGACGCGCGTTCTCCTGCTTGTATTGCCCCAGCATCAGCAGTTCGCTGTTTTTCAGCAGCAGTTCCTGACGTAATGCCCGGTTTTCGAGTTCGAGTTGGTCACGCGAAGACAGCGTTTGAGAAACGGAGTCGAGCAGTTCACGGGGACCATTTGAAACAAAGTAGAAAGGACTGACGGCGGTATCCATGTACGTTCTGATCTGGCTGAACGTACCGAGGCGGCTATCGGCAATAATGACCCCAAGCGCAACCAGAACCGCCAGGATGAGGCGAAACTGTAGCGATGGGCCACGGCTAAAAATTGGCTTCATAGGCTATGCGTATTCTCGCGTCAGAGAGAAAGGGTAGCAAATTGCTACCCTCTCAAACTCGACTACTCTTCGCTGAACAAATCGCCGCCGTGCATGTCGATCATTTCCAGCGCCTTGCCACCACCACGGGCGACGCAAGTCAGTGGATCTTCTGCAACTACGACAGGAATACCTGTCTCTTCCATTAACAGGCGGTCGAGGTTACGCAGCAGCGCACCACCACCGGTCAGAACCATACCGCGCTCGGAGATATCGGACGCCAGCTCTGGTGGGCACTGTTCCAGCGCAACCATTACCGCGCTCACGATGCCCGTCAGTGGTTCCTGCAGAGCTTCCAGAATTTCGTTGGAGTTCAGGGTGAAACCGCGTGGAACACCTTCAGCCAGGTTACGGCCACGTACTTCGATCTCACGCACTTCATCGCCCGGATAGGCAGAGCCGATTTCGTGTTTGATACGCTCTGCGGTGGCTTCACCGATCAGAGAGCCGTAGTTACGGCGCACATAATTAATGATGGCTTCATCGAAACGGTCACCACCGATACGTACGGAAGAGGAGTACACCACGCCATTCAGAGAGATAACGGCCACTTCAGTGGTACCACCACCGATATCCACCACCATAGAACCGGTAGCTTCGGAAACAGGCAGACCCGCACCGATGGCCGCAGCCATTGGCTCTTCAATCAGGAACACTTCACGTGCACCTGCACCCTGGGCAGATTCACGGATTGCGCGACGCTCTACCTGGGTTGCGCCAACCGGCACACACACCAGAACACGCGGGCTTGGACGCATGAAGCTGTTGCTGTGAACCTGCTTGATGAAGTGCTGAAGCATTTTTTCAGTCACGAAGAAGTCGGCGATAACGCCGTCTTTCATTGGGCGAATGGCGGCGATGTTGCCAGGGGTACGACCCAGCATCTGCTTTGCGTCATGACCCACTGCAGCCACGCTTTTCGGCGAGCCTGCACGATCCTGACGAATGGCCACAACGGAAGGCTCATTCAATACGATGCCTTGTCCTTTTACATAAATAAGGGTATTCGCGGTACCCAGGTCAATGGACAGGTCATTGGAAAACATGCCACGAAATTTTTTCAACATACTAAGGGATAATCCTGAAAGCTGGGGCGGAAAACAAAATCCGCTTACTTTACCAACCACACGCAGCAGCGACAAGGCGCAAAAATCATCTGCAACGGTGAAAATTTGTGCAGTACGTTTCCTGATGTTACAAAATCATCCCCTGACTCCCTCAGGGCTGAGTAAACAGTAGCGTTCCCCACTGACGTTTGTAACCCGTTACAGGTCGTTCACTGGCTTTTTGCTCGACATACTCAAAGCTACAGGCGCGATATTCTACGTGAAAACAGCGTAAACGGCAGGTCAAACAGAGTATCTTTGCAAATATTTTTTCACGTTGGTGTCAAGCGGTTGAGAGGCAGCAAAAAAATCTCCCTGACCGCCCATCACGCCGCGCGCTGTTAACATCTGCCATTCGCTTCTGGAGCGCACGCCCGTGGCAAATACTTGTGTTCGCGTACCCTTGCACGCTTCTACCAGACTCTGTACCAGCAGCTGGTTTTCCGTACGCTTCTCAATATTCCTTACCAGCCCCGGATGTAGCTTTAATAACTCCACATCAAGCTCCTTGATCCAGCTGGTGCTGACCAGCGTTAAACCTGCCTGCGTCACAGCGATACGTGCACCGAGCGCATTGATCAAACGTACCACCGGACGTAACCGGCTGATGTGTTGACCTACATCGGCCTCAGCAAGTTCAAAAATAATGTGTTTACGTTGCGATTTTTCGCATTGCATTAGGGAAGGTGCGAACAAGTCCCTGATATGAGATCATGTTTGTCATCTGGAGCCATGGAACAGGGTTCATCATGAGTCATCAACTTACCTTCGCCGACAGTGAATTCAGCAGTAAGCGCCGTCAGACCAGAAAAGAGATTTTCTTGTCCCGCATGGAGCAGATTCTGCCATGGCAAAACATGGTGGAAGTCATCGAGCCGTTTTACCCCAAGGCTGGTAATGGCCGGCGACCTTATCCGCTGGAAACCATGCTACGCATTCACTGCATGCAGCATTGGTACAACCTGAGCGATGGCGCGATGGAAGATGCTCTGTACGAAATCGCCTCCATGCGTCTGTTTGCCCGGTTATCCCTGGATAGCGCCTTGCCGGACCGCACCACCATCATGAATTTCCGCCACCTGCTGGAGCAGCATCAACTGGCCCGCCAATTGTTCAAGACCATCAATCGCTGGCTGGCCGAAGCAGGCGTCATGATGACTCAAGGCACCTTGGTCGATGCCACCATCATTGAGGCACCCAGCTCGACCAAGAACAAAGAGCAGCAACGCGATCCGGAGATGCATCAGACCAAGAAAGGCAATCAGTGGCACTTTGGCATGAAGGCCCACATTGGTGTCGATGCCAAGAGTGGCCTGACCCACAGCCTAGTCACCACCGCGGCCAACGAGCATGACCTCAATCAGCTGGGTAATCTGCTGCATGGAGAGGAGCAATTTGTCTCAGCCGATGCCGGCTACCAAGGGGCGCCACAGCGCGAGGAGCTGGCCGAGGTGGATGTGGACTGGCTGATCGCCGAGCGCCCCGGCAAGGTAAGAACCTTGAAACAGCATCCACGCAAGAACAAAACGGCCATCAACATCGAATACATGAAAGCCAGCATCCGGGCCAAGGTGGAGCACCCATTTCGCATCATCAAGCGACAGTTCGGCTTCGTGAAAGCCAGATACAAGGGGTTGCTGAAAAACGATAACCAACTGGCGATGTTATTCACGCTGGCCAACCTGTTTCGGGCGGACCAAATGATACGTCAGTGGGAGAGATCTCACTAAAAACTGGGGATAACACCTTAAATGGCGAAGAAACGGTCTAAATAGGCTGATTCAAGGCATTTACGGGAGAAAAAATCGGCTCAAACATGAAGAAATGAAATGACTGAGTCAGCCGAGAAGAATTTCCCCGCTTATTCGCACCTTCCTTAGCGTATCACGTAGCCAGCGCTGAAAACGTGGGCGTATTAACGACTCCACGGTGACCTGTAAAGCCAGGTTTTCTTCAGGCCAGAAGGATAAAAACGGAATCAGCCGGGTAATTTGCTGGCGGTCATACTCTTCGGACAGGCCAAATTGCAGCACCATCGGCAGATATTCCGCAGAGATGACCTCTTCGGTACCGTCAAAAATACGACACATCAGTTCACGGTGATGAACGTTGCCGTTTTTCATGACCGCGGGTTTTTGATAAATTCGTGGACCGCCGCGGCTGAGCATTTGCTCAATCAGCGTTCGCCAGCGCACGTTGCCGCGCCCTTTTTCCGGCAGCGAGTCATCGTAAACCGCCCATCCGTTGGCCCCCTGCAACACGGCGTTGCGGGTAGCGGCTTCCGCATGTTCCATCACCTGCTCTGTGGATTGTCCGCCACGCCAGGCGCAGATCCCCATGTGGACCATATCGTCCCTGTCGAGCATTTTGCTCTGCGGCAGCGCATCTACCGCCTTCAGCAGCTGGCTGGCGATGCTTTCGGATTCCTTCAGCGTGCGATGCGGCAACAGCACGGCAAAGTCGCTGCGGTGATAGCGGGCCAGCAGCGCGCCCGGGTAGCGCATAATAAAGGTGGAGAGCAGGTTGATCAGCGTAAAGAGATTTTCTTCCGCGGCCCGCTGTCCCCAGGTGTCGCGCAGGAGATCGAAATCGGGCAGGCGAATCATCATCACCACCCCGTGAGTCCCCACTTTTTCTGAATCGTCGAGCAGCGTGGCGAGCTGATTATCAAAGAAAAGACGGTTGTTAAGGCCGGTTTTATTATCCTGCGCCGCATAAGAGCGAATCAGCGTATCCATACGGCTGCGCTGGTCGCTGGCAAACTGGATTTCGGAGAGCAGGGTATCCAGCGCGCTGCTGGCGCGAGACGGCCACTCGTGAACGGAGCCACGCACCTGCGGGCCGCGCTCACCGTTCAGGATGCGTACGGATCGCATCTCCAGCAGCTCCTGACCGGAAAGCTGGCGACGCAGCCAGCGGACCGCGAGAAAGATCAGCAGGACGATAAACGCAACGGCGACGGTGAGCGGCGCGGTGGTCATCATGGAACGGAAATAGCTGGCCATCGGATCGAGGTAGACCATGTGTATGGTCATCCCTGGATTTTTAAGGGAATGCACCGTCACTTCCCGATACTGGCTTACCACGCCCGCGGGGCGATAGCTTCCCGGTCGTTCGTGGCTTAAAACACGATGCTTTCCCTGCTGAATGTCGATCTGAACGATATCAACAGGTACCATCAACTCATCTAGCTCACGGGAGAGCGCCGGTAGCGGCGTCGTCAGCAGACGCGTATCAATCACCGAGGCAACAGACTGTACCCGGTTGACCAGCTTGTCCTGAATGGCGGTGTAAAAGCTCAGGGAACAGCCCAGAAGCGTGACAAAAATGGTAAGCCCCGTCAGCAAGGTGATAAAAGCTGAGAACTTCGTCGTTAATCGCATCCTTGAGATTACTCCGTGGGTTGATGGGGTAGCGAGTAAGCGCTAACTTGCATTTCAAATGCGGCATACTACCAAATCGGGTGTATCTGGCAATTTATTGCGTTAAATCGGCACTGCGTTTCCCTGAGCGAGTATAGTCTTCAGAAATTATTTTCCAATCATCTGAGTCGTGAGGACCCCGTATGCAGGCTTTGATCTTAGAACAGCAGGACGGAAAAACGCTTGCCTCAGTGCAGGCGGTTGAAGAGAGTCGCCTGCCGGAAGGCGAAGTAACCGTCGACATCGACTGGTCCAGTTTAAATTATAAAGATGCGCTGGCTATTACCGGTAAGGGTAAAATCATCCGAAATTTCCCTATGGTGCCGGGGATTGATTTCGCTGGCCGGGTTCATACCAGCGAGGATCCGCGCTTCCATCCAGGCCAGCATGTACTGCTCACCGGCTGGGGCGTGGGTGAAAATCACTGGGGCGGGCTGGCAACGCAGGCGCGCGTGAAGGGCGACTGGCTGGTGCCTGTGCCGAAAGGCATGGATGGCCGCAAGGCAATGATCGTCGGCACGGCAGGCTTTACCGCCATGCTGTGCGTGATGGCGCTGGAAGATGCGGGTATCCGCCCTGAATCAGGGGAAATTGTCGTCACCGGTGCCAGCGGCGGCGTGGGCAGCACGGCAGTCACGCTGCTCCACAAGCTGGGCTATCAGGTCGCTGCGGTTTCCGGTCGAGAAAGTACCCATGACTATCTGCGCCAGCTCGGCGCCAGCCGTATTCTCAGCCGCGACGAATTTGCCGAAAGCCGTCCGCTGGAAAAACAGGTTTGGGCAGGGGCGGTGGATACCGTCGGTGATAAGGTGCTGGCAAAAGTCCTTGCGCAGATGAACTACGGCGGCTGCGTGGCAGCCTGCGGTCTGGCGGGCGGATTTGCCCTGCCAACCACCGTGATGCCATTTATTCTGCGTAACGTACGCCTGCAGGGTGTGGATTCCGTGATGACCCCACCGGCCCGTCGTCATGAAGCCTGGGAACGGCTGGTGCGCGATCTGCCGGAATCTTTCTATACCCAGAGCGCAACGGAGATAACCCTCAGCCAGGCGCCGGAATACGCCAGTAAGATCATGGATAACCAGTTCCACGGTCGTGCGCTGGTGAAAATCGCCTAATCTTCAAATTTTCGTGACATATTCGCGCGAATCCCTCTCCTCCGTCATGCTTAGAAAAACGCATGACGGAGGATGCCATGAAAAACCGAAAACTGACGGAAGCCGACGTAACGTCCGAGTCTGTCTTTATGTTACAGCGCCGCCAGATCCTGAAAATGCTTGGCATCAGTGCCACTGCCCTGACGCTCTCTCCTGCGTCACACGCCGACCTGCTCGACTGGTTTAAAGGCAACGATCGGCCAAAGGCCCCATCCGGCGCCCCGCTCACCTTTACGAAACCGGCCGAATGGCAAAACAAGCTGACGCTCACGCCGGAAGATAAAGTCACCGGCTACAACAACTTCTACGAATTTGGTCTCGATAAGGCCGATCCTGCCGCCAATGCGGGGAGCCTCAAAACCGATCCGTGGACGCTGAAAATTGATGGCGAAGTGGCGAAACCCCTGACGCTGGACCACCACGATCTCACCACCCGTTTCCCGCTCGAGGAGCGTATCTATCGCATGCGCTGCGTGGAGGCGTGGTCGATGGTGGTGCCCTGGATTGGCTTCCCGCTGCATAAACTGCTGGCAATGGTTGAGCCCACCAGCAACGCAAAATATGTCGCTTTCCAGACGCGCTATGCGCCGGACGAGATGCCCGGGCAGAAAGATAGGTTTATCGGCGGCGGGCTTGAGTATCCGTATGTAGAAGGGCTACGTCTTGACGAAGCTATGCACCCCCTCACCCTGCTGACCGTTGGCGTTTATGGCAAAGCGCTTCCGCCGCAGAACGGTGCCCCTATCCGTTTAACCGTACCGTGGAAATATGGTTTCAAAGGGATTAAATCTATCGTCAGCATTAAGCTTACCCGCGAACGTCCGCCAACCACCTGGAATCTGGCGGCTCCGGACGAATACGGCTTCTTCGCCAACGTGAACCCGCACGTGGATCATCCGCGCTGGTCGCAGGCAACCGAGCGGTTTATCGGTTCCGGCGGTGCGCTTGACGTGAAGCGCCAGCCGACGCTGCTGTTTAACGGCTATGCGGATGAAGTGGCCTCGCTTTACCGTGGCCTCAACTTACGGGAGAACTTCTGAGTGCGTTTAACGGCAAAACAGATTACCTGGCTGAAAGTGCTGCTGCACCTGGCCGGGCTGCTTCCTTTTATATGGCTGTTCTGGGCCGCAAGCCAGGGGCTCTTTAGCGCAGACCCGGCGAAGGATATCCAGCATTTTACCGGTCGGATGGCTCTGAAATTTTTGCTGGCCACCTTGCTCGTCTCGCCGCTGGCGCGCTACGCTAAACAGCCCTTATTGATACGCACCCGTCGCCTGTTAGGGCTATGGTGTTTTGCCTGGGCGACGCTGCACCTCACCAGCTACGCCCTGCTGGAACTGGGAATTAACAATCTGGCGCTGCTTGGCCGCGAACTGGTGACACGTCCTTATCTGACGCTGGGTATCGTGAGCTGGGTGGTTTTACTGGCGTTAGCGCTGACATCCACGCAATATGCGCAGCGAAAACTGGGCAGACGCTGGCAGCTTCTGCATAACTTCGTCTATCTTGTCGCGATCCTCGCTCCCATTCATTACCTGTGGTCGGTGAAGATCCTCTCGCCGCAGCCAATCCTTTATGCACTGGCGGCCGTGGCGCTTTTGGCATGGCGTTACAAGAAGTTCCGCCAGTGGTTGCGATAGTTCGCGAAACTGTGCGTTTTCCCGCAGATTGCCCGTCAACCGCAAATCTTTTTCGGATAGCGGTTGATAATCTTCCCTGATAAGACCAGTATTTAGCTGCTAAATGCTACGAAATCGTTATAATGTGCGACCTTGGTTCGCCTGACAGCGGTTTTAAGCCTCTGAAAAGGTGACATTTGCGTTTCGAAGGTATATTTTGTTTTTTACCCGAAAATCGCAGGAGATAGCGGCATAATGACTGATAAATTCCATATCTTAGTTTTGAACGGACCGAACCTGAACATGCTCGGCACCCGTGAGCCAGAGAAGTACGGCACGCTAACATTGAGTGAAATTGTTAACCGTCTGGGAACGGAAGCAGCGTCACTGAATGTGGATTTGGATCATTTTCAGTCGAATGCGGAGTACGCACTCATCGACCGTATTCATCAGGCTAAAGACAATGTGGACTATATCCTGATCAATCCGGCCGCGTTTACGCACACCAGTGTTGCTATCCGCGACGCACTGCTCGCGGTGAGTATCCCGTTTATCGAGATCCACCTGAGTAATGTGCACGCACGAGAGCCGTTCCGTCACCATTCGTATCTGTCGGATATCGCTGCTGGCGTTATCTGTGGACTGGGCGCAGACGGCTATTCATACGCTTTACAGACAGCGGTAAAACGCTTGTCACAATCACACTAAACAAGAGTACGGAACCCACTCATGGATATTCGTAAGATTAAAAAACTGATCGAGCTGGTTGAAGAATCAGGCATCTCCGAACTGGAAATTTCTGAAGGCGAAGAGTCTGTACGCATCAGCCGTGCAGCCCCAGCCGCTAGCTTCCCGGTAATGCAGCAGGCTTATGCTGCGCCAGTGCAGCAGCCTGCGCTCTCCGCAGCCGTTGCGCCAGCAGCTGAAGCCGCACCTGCCGCTGCAGCAGAAATCAGTGGTCACATCGTACGTTCCCCAATGGTTGGTACTTTCTACCGCACCCCGAGCCCGGACGCGAAGGCGTTCATCGAAGTGGGTCAGAAAGTCAACGTAGGCGATACCCTGTGCATCGTTGAAGCGATGAAAATGATGAACCAGATCGAAGCAGACAAATCAGGTACTGTGAAAGCGATTCTGGTCGAAAGTGGTCAGCCGGTTGAATTTGACGAGCCGCTGGTCGTCATCGAGTAACGAGGCGTACATGCTGGATAAAATTGTTATCGCCAACCGCGGCGAGATCGCACTGCGTATTCTTCGTGCCTGTAAAGAACTGGGCATCAAGACCGTCGCTGTGCACTCAAGCGCGGATCGCGATTTAAAACACGTATTGCTGGCGGATGAGACGGTCTGTATTGGCCCGGCTCCGTCCGTAAAAAGCTATCTGAACATCCCGGCTATCATCAGCGCCGCTGAAATCACCGGCGCGGTGGCAATTCATCCGGGTTACGGCTTCCTCTCTGAGAACGCCAACTTTGCTGAGCAGGTTGAACGCTCTGGCTTCATCTTCATCGGCCCGAAAGCCGACACTATCCGCCTGATGGGCGACAAAGTGTCTGCAATCACCGCGATGAAAAAAGCCGGTGTTCCAACCGTACCAGGCTCTGACGGCCCTCTGACCGACGACATGGATGCTAACCGTGCTCATGCTAAACGCATTGGCTATCCGGTTATCATCAAGGCGTCCGGCGGCGGCGGCGGTCGCGGTATGCGCGTTGTGCGTAGCGATGCTGAACTGGCGCAGTCCATCTCCATGACCAAAGCAGAAGCGAAAGCCGCTTTCAGCAATGACATGGTGTACATGGAAAAATACCTGGAAAACCCACGCCACATCGAAATTCAGGTGCTGGCTGACGGTCAGGGTAACGCGATCTATCTGGCAGAACGTGACTGCTCCATGCAGCGTCGTCACCAGAAAGTGGTCGAAGAAGCACCAGCACCGGGCATTACGCCGGAACTGCGTCGCTACATCGGCGAGCGTTGCTCCAAAGCGTGTGTCGATATCGGCTATCGCGGTGCAGGTACCTTTGAGTTCCTGTTCGAGAACGGCGAGTTCTATTTCATCGAAATGAACACCCGTATTCAGGTTGAACATCCGGTTACCGAAATGATCACCGGCGTTGACCTGATCAAAGAACAGCTGCGTATCGCTGCAGGCCAGCCGCTGTCCATCAAGCAGGAAGAAGTTGTGGTGAAAGGCCATGCGGTAGAGTGCCGTATTAACGCCGAAGACCCGAACACCTTCCTGCCAAGCCCGGGTAAAATCACGCGTTTCCACGCGCCGGGTGGCTTTGGCGTGCGCTGGGAGTCTCATATCTACGCCGGTTACACCGTACCGCCGTACTATGACTCAATGATCGGCAAGCTTATCTGCTACGGCGAAAACCGTGACGTGGCGATTGCCCGCATGAAAAACGCCCTGCAGGAACTGATCATCGACGGTATCAAAACCAACGTTGATCTGCAGATGCGTATCATGAGCGACGAGCACTTCCAGAATGGTGGAACTAACATCCACTATCTGGAGAAAAAACTCGGTCTGAACGAGAAGTAAGAGACCTGTGTTGCTAAAAGGCCGGATTATCCGGCCTTTTTTATTTCTGGGGCCTGGAAAGCCTCATCATGTACAATCCCCGCTTTCTTCATCCACAAGGGACAAAAAATGGACAAACGTTTTGTTCAGGCCCATAAAGAAGCGCGCTGGGCGCTGTGGCTGACCCTTCTCTATCTCGCAGCATGGTTAGTAACTGCTTACTTACCTGACTCCGCTATTGGCATCACCGGCCTGCCGCACTGGTTCGAAATGGCGTGTCTGCTGGTACCGCTGGTCTTCATCCTGCTGTGCTGGGCAATGGTGAAATTCATCTATCGCGATATTCCGCTGGAGGACGATGATGCAGCTTGAAGTCATTCTGCCGCTTATCGCTTACTTGTTAGTGGTGTTTGGTTTATCCGTTTACGCCATGCGTAAAAGAACGACGGGCACCTTCCTGAACGAGTATTTTCTTGGCAGCCGCTCGATGGGCGGCGTCGTGCTGGCCATGACGCTGACCGCGACCTACATCAGCGCCAGCTCGTTTATCGGCGGGCCCGGTGCAGCCTATAAATACGGGTTAGGCTGGGTTCTGCTGGCGATGATCCAGCTTCCAGCCGTCTGGCTCTCGCTGGGCATACTGGGTAAAAAATTTGCCATTCTGGCGCGCCGTTATAATGCCGTGACGCTCAACGATATGCTGTTTGCCCGCTATCAGAGCCGTTTACTGGTGTGGCTGGCCAGCTTAAGCCTGCTGGTGGCCTTTATTGGCGCAATGACGGTGCAGTTTATCGGCGGGGCACGCCTGCTGGAAACGGCGGCGGGTATCCCCTACGAGACAGGCTTGATCATCTTTGGAGTCAGCATTGCGCTGTATACCGCGTTTGGCGGATTCCGCGCCAGCGTGCTGAACGATACGATGCAGGGTTTGGTGATGCTTGTTGGCACCCTTGTTCTGCTGGTGGGCATTGTGCATGCTGCTGGTGGCCTGAGCCACGCCGTCGAAACGCTGGAAACCATCGACCCGAAACTGGTCTCTCCGCAGGGCGCGGATGACATCCTTTCGCCAACCTTTATGACCTCGTTCTGGGTGTTGGTGTGCTTTGGGGTGATCGGCCTGCCGCATACCGCCGTGCGCTGTATCTCTTACAAAGACAGCAAAGCCGTGCACAGAGGTATCATTATCGGCACTATCGTTGTCGCCATCCTGATGTTTGGTATGCACCTGGCAGGCGCGTTAGGTCGGGCAGTTATTCCTGACCTTACCGTACCCGATCTGGTTATCCCAACCCTGATGGTTAAAGTACTGCCGCCATTTGCCGCCGGGATCTTCCTCGCCGCACCGATGGCCGCCATTATGTCGACCATCAACGCTCAGCTGCTGCAAAGTTCCGCTACGATCATTAAAGATCTCTATCTGAACCTGCGTCCTGAGCAGGCAGAGAATGAACGGCGCCTGAAGCGCATGTCGGCCGTTATTACTCTGGCATTAGGGGCATTGCTGCTGTTAGCCGCGTGGCGCCCGCCAGAGATGATCATCTGGCTGAACCTGCTGGCATTCGGTGGGCTTGAAGCTGTATTCCTGTGGCCGCTGGTGTTAGGGCTCTACTGGGAGCGCGCGAATGCTGCCGGTGCGCTGAGCGCTATGATTGTCGGCGGCGTGCTTTACGCCGTACTCGCAACGTTTAAGATTCAGTACCTGGGCTTCCATCCAATTGTGCCTTCGTTACTGCTAAGTTTACTGGCGTTTGTGGTGGGGAACCGTTTCGGTCAGCCCGTCCCACAACCCGCTATGATTTCTACTGATAAATAAAGAGTTTTGCCATGCCGTGGATCCAACTAAAACTGAACACAACCGGCGCGAACGCCGAGGAACTGAGCGATGCGCTGATGGAGGCCGGTTCGGTCTCTATCACCTTCCAGGACACGCATGACACGCCGGTCTTTGAGCCGCTGCCGGGCGAAACCCGCCTGTGGGGTGATACCGACGTTATTGGCCTGTTTGATGCCGAAACCGATATGAAAGAGGTTGTCGCGATTCTGGAGAATCATCCTCTGCTGGGCGCGGGTTTTGTGCACAAAATCGAACAGCTGGAAGACAAAGACTGGGAACGCGAGTGGATGGATAACTTCCACCCGATGCAGTTCGGCAAACGTCTGTGGATCTGCCCAAGCTGGCGCGACGTTCCGGACGAGAATGCGGTCAACGTGATGCTCGACCCGGGCCTGGCGTTTGGTACCGGTACTCACCCCACCACGTCCCTGTGCCTGCAGTGGCTGGATGGTCTGGATCTGGACGGTAAGACAGTGATCGACTTCGGCTGTGGATCCGGGATCCTCGCGATTGCAGCCCTGAAGCTGGGCGCGGCAAAAGCCATCGGGATCGATATCGATCCGCAGGCTATTCAGGCCAGCCGCGATAATGCCGAGCGTAACGGCGTCTCCGATCGTCTGGAGCTGTATCTGCCGGATGCACAGCCAGAAGCCATGAAAGCCGATGTGGTGGTCGCAAACATTCTGGCGGGCCCACTGCGCGAACTGGCTCCGTTAATCAGCGTGCTGCCCGTTGAGGGCGGTCTGCTGGGTCTTTCCGGTATCCTGGCGAGCCAGGCCGACAGCGTGTGTGAAGCCTACGCCGATCTCTTTGCCCTTGACCCGGTGGTAGAAAAAGAAGAGTGGTGCCGCATCACCGGTCGTAAAAAATAAGCATTTGGCGTGGTCATCTGACCACGCCTCTCCCCCTCTGATAATCCTCTCTCCCCCGTTCATTCTTCGGTAAAATAACCCTACAAATCATGCTGATTTGTATTACAAAAATTCACCGGAAGAATATGATGACACACGTTACAGGCAAGGCAGCGCTGCTGGCGCTGAGCATGATCTCGGCTTCAGCATTCGCATCACACTGGAGCTATGAAGGGGAAGGTTCACCGCAACACTGGGGCGAGATGGACGAGGCATACAAGACCTGTCAAAGCGGAATGAACCAGTCCCCTATTAATATTGATTCGACCGCTAACGCCCATCTCTCCCCGCTACAAACCCACTACGTTGATGGCCCTGTTACGCTGACGAACAACGGCCATACCATTCAGGCAAGTGAACAGGCTAACACTCTAGATACCCTTACTCTTGATAAGCAAACCTGGACGTTACAGCAGTTCCATTTCCACGCGCCGAGCGAAAACACCGTGCATGGCAAGAGATACGCGATGGAAATGCATCTGGTCCATAAAAATGCCAGTGGGGAACTGACGGTGGTGGCGGTCATGTTTGATAAAGGAGCCGCAAACCCGGAGCTAGAAAAACTGTGGCGCGTTATGCCTCAGCAGGCCGAGCAGAACGTCTCCATCAAACAGGATCTCAACCTGAACAAACTGCTGCCAAAACATAAAACGTACTGGCGCTTTAGCGGTTCACTGACCACCCCACCATGTACAGAAGGCGTCACCTGGATTGTGCTTAAGCAGCCCCTGACGGTTTCTGCAGAACAACTTGCCAGATTCACCCAGACGATGCATCACGATAATAACCGTCCGGTACAGTCGCTGCATGGGCGCGTCGTGGTCGAATAACACACATTTTTCGCATGATGATCATGTTCTAAAATGCGACGCAGATCGCAAAGAAGTGGGGAAATCTGCTGCTAAAAACAGCAGATTATCCCGCTTCAGTAACGCATTTATTCAGAAATGATGAGAAGTTACGGGAAATTGTAAGCGTCCATAAAATAACCATTATCATATAACTTAATGATTTAAATAATGAATAATTTTGAACGGAAAGATTGGGCGGCGATTCCTTGATCTACAACAGTGGATTGTTCAAAGTTTGGCCTTTCATCTCGTGCAAAAAATGCGTAATATACGCCGCCTTGCAGTCACAGTATGGTCATTTCTTAACTCATGCGCATCGGACACCACCAGCTTAGAAATCGCCTGATCGCAGCCCCAATGGCAGGTATTACAGACCGGCCGTTCAGGACGCTGTGCTATGAGATGGGAGCCGGTTTAACCGTATCCGAGATGATGTCGTCTAACCCGCAGGTTTGGGAAAGCGATAAATCCCGCCTTCGGATGGTGCACGTTGATGAACCAGGTATTCGCACCGTGCAAATTGCCGGAAGCGTGCCTGAAGAGATGGCAGATGCCGCGCGGATTAACGTGGAAAGTGGTGCCCAGATTATTGATATCAATATGGGGTGCCCGGCCAAAAAGGTGAATCGCAAGCTTGCAGGTTCAGCCCTTCTGCAATACCCCGACCAGGTGAAAGCTATCCTGACGGCGGTTGTCAGCGCGGTGGACGTTCCTGTTACGTTGAAGATTCGCACGGGTTGGTCGCCGGAACACCGTAACTGTGTAGAGATTGCCCAACTGGCCGAAGACTGTGGCATTCAGGCCCTGACCATCCATGGACGCACTCGCGCCTGTTTGTTCAACGGTGAAGCTGAATACGACAGCATTCGGGCAGTTAAGCAGAAAGTTTCCATTCCGATTATCGCGAATGGCGACATAACTGACCCGCTTAAAGCCAGGGCTGTACTCGACTATACGGGAGCTGATGCTCTGATGATAGGACGTGCAGCTCAGGGAAGACCCTGGATCTTCCGGGAAATCCAGCATTATCTGGACACTGGGGAGCTGCTTGCCCCGCTGCCTCTGGCAGAGGTTAAGCGCTTGCTTTGTTCGCATGTTCGGGAACTGCATGACCACTACGGTCAGGCAAAAGGGTACCGAATTGCGCGTAAACACGTCTCCTGGTATCTCCAGGAGCACGCTCCAGATGACCAGTTTCGGCGCACATTCAACGCCATAGAGGATGCCAGCGTACAGCTGGAGGCGTTGGAGGCATACTTCGAAAATCTTGCGTAATGAAATAAAGAGCTGACAGAACTATGTTCGAACAACGCGTAAATTCTGACGTACTGACCGTTTCTACCGTTAACTCTCAGGACCAGGTAACTCAAAAGCCCCTGCGTGACTCGGTTAAACAGGCACTGAAGAACTATTTTGCTCAACTGAACGGTCAGGATGTTAATGACCTGTATGAGCTGGTACTGGCTGAAGTTGAACAGCCACTGTTGGACATGGTGATGCAATACACCCGCGGTAACCAAACCCGCGCTGCGCTGATGATGGGTATCAACCGTGGTACTCTGCGTAAGAAACTGAAAAAATACGGCATGAACTGATACTAATCAGTTAAATGCTTGTTTAAAAAGGCGCTCTTCGGCATGGGGAAGCGCCTTTTTTATTATTTGCGCTTCTCCGTCAACGCATTGTAAACCTTCGCCTCTCCAGCTTTTCAACCACGGTTTTTCGTGTATATTTCCCCCACCTTACTGGCGATCTTCCCGCGGAATGACACAATGATTCGTAAATACTGGTGGCTGGTTGTCTTTGCAATCTCCGTTCTCATTTTCGATACACTCCTGATGCAGTGGATTGAACTAATGAGCACCGAAACCGATAAGTGTCGCAATATGAACTCCGTTAATCCGCTGAAACTCGTAAACTGCTCAGAGCTCGACTAACCGCCCAATTGCGCAAATCACCCCGTTATTACCCACTAAAAACGGGGATTTAAATCCCTTTGAGCCATTACCTGACGGTGATAATGTCTCGCCCTTCTCAACCGCTCTAGCGTAACCCCACACTCGAGTAGAACCGTCCATGCTGGTCAGCCAATACAACCATATCCTTGTCGTCCTCTCCTTTGTTGTTGCCATTCTTGCTGCGTATACCGCGCTGAACATGGCTGCACGCGTCGCCGGGAGTGAGGGCGTCGCTGCCCGCGTCTGGCTGGCTGGCGGCGGTATTGCTATGGGCATCGGCGTGTGGGCCATGCATTTTATCGGCATGCTGGCGATGGACCTCTCCATGAGCATGAGCTACAACGCCACCCTGACGGTGCTATCCATGGTCATCGCCATAGGTTCGTCGCTGTTTGCGCTATGGCTCGTGAGCTGCGAGCAACTACGCCTGCGCCGACTGCTGCCCGGCGCGCTGGTGATGGGAAGCGGTATTGTTGCTATGCATTACACCGGCATGGCGGCGCTGGAAGTGATGCCCGGGATTATCTGGGACAAGATGTGGGTGGCCATTTCGGTCGTGATTGCGCTTGCCGCTTCGCTCGCGGCATTATGGCTCACCTTCCGCCTGCGTCGCGAAGCCGCGCAGGTCGTGCTGATGCGTATGGGTGCCGCCATCACGATGGGAATTGCGATTGCCGGCATGCACTATGCCGGGATGAAAGCGGCTCAGTTTCCGATGTCCACAATGGTTCACCATGAGGGTATCAACGGGAGCTGGCTGGCGGTGCTGGTCAGCGTCGTCGCGCTCTCAATTCTTGGGATCACCCTGCTGGTCTCGATGCTGGATGCCCGCCTTCAGACACGTACCGCCCTTCTGGCCTCGTCGCTGGCAGAAGCTAACCGGGAACTCGCTCAGCTGGCGCTACACGATACCCTGACGCGCCTGCCCAACCGTATCCTGCTGGAAGACAGACTCGATCAGGCCATCAGCAAAGCCGATCGTGAAGGGAACCACTTTGCCCTGATGTTCATGGATCTTGACGGCTTTAAAGCCATCAATGATGCCTACGGACATGATGTCGGTGACAGGCTGCTGGTCGCCGTTACGCAGCGTCTGCTGCTTCTCCTGAAAGGCCAGTTCACCCTTGCACGTATCGGCGGTGATGAATTTGTTCTGCTGGCAGAGGGAGAAGGTCCGGACGACGCGGCATCGCTGGCAAATTCGCTGGTGCGCGCTATCGATAGCCCGTTCAATCTCAGCCCCTATGAACTGGTAGTGACCCTCAGCATTGGTATCGCGCTCTACCCTCACGACGGCAAAACCGAGCGTGAGCTGATGTTTAACGCCGACGCGGCGATGTATCACACGAAGCATATGGGCCGTAACGGTTACCACTTTTTCCAGCCCTCCATGAACACCCTGGCGCAGACTCATCTCCAGTTAATGAACGATCTGTGGATGGCGGTCGATCGCAATGAGCTGCGCCTGCTGTACCAGCCAAAATTTCACGCCCCGGCGGGCCCGGTCCTCGGATTCGAGGCGTTATTGCGCTGGCAGCATCCTAAGCAGGGGCTACTGACCCCCGACCTTTTCCTGCCGCTGGCGGAAAAAACGGGGCTAATCGTCCCCATTGGCAACTGGGTGATTAATGAAGCCTGTCGCCAGCTGCGGGAATGGCATCTCCAGGGGCATCAAAGCTGGTCAATGGCGGTAAATCTGTCGACACTGCAGTTTGAACAACCTTCGCTGGTTAAAACGGTTCTCGACTGCCTGGCACTTCACCAGGTGCCACCGGAAATGTTGATCCTCGAAGTGACGGAAACCACGGCGATGAGCAACCCGGATGAGAGCGTACGCGTGCTGACAGAGCTGACGGATGCAGGCGTGAAGGCCTCCATTGATGATTTTGGCACCGGATATTCGAGCCTGCTGTATCTCAAGCGCTTACCGGCCTGCGAATTGAAAATCGACAGGCCGTTTGTAAAAGAGCTCAGCGGCGAGAGCGAGGATGCCACTATTGTCTCAGCAATTGTGGCTCTCGCTAAAACACTTAACCTGAAAGTCGTGGCTGAAGGTGTGGAAACCGAAGCGCAGCAAGCCTTTTTAACCGAGCTTGGCTGTAACACCCTTCAGGGTTATCTGTTAGGTAAACCCGTCAGCGCGCAGACCATAGAAGCACTTTGTGCCCGAGGGGAAATGTTACCTGGCGCTGAGCAGTAAGCACCCTCATCTGGCGACACGCGAATAACCGGGAGTGTCGCCAGTATGCTATCGACCAGAGCGGGAGCCTGCTGATAAAGATTAAAACTATCGTTATTCATTAACCAGTTTTTAATTATTCCGCTAAAAAAACCGTGGAATACAATCAAGGTGAGATCAACATTCACCTGTGGCGAAATGATGTTCCGCGAAATACAGGTCTCCAGCGCGGCACGTAGCGTGTCATCGTTAAATCCGATACGCTTTCTGATTTCACGCTCAGAAATCATATCACTGCTAAATTCACACTTATGATACAGAATTTGTAAAAGCGCACATTGCCGGGGTTCATGGGCAATATACTGCAACGCGGTAATAAATTGCTCACGAAGTTTTAACAATGGATCGTCACTATCGGAAAGCGAAAGCCTGTCGTGAATAATGTCGCGAAGCGGTAATTGGTGTTCCCAGATGGCATTAAATATTTCAGATTTACTGGTGAAGTGCCAGTAGATCGCGCCGCGAGTCAACTTAGCGGCATCAGCGATATCCGTCAGCGTCGTGGGTGATGCTGCCAACTTACTGATTTAGTGTATGATGGTGTTTTTGAGGTGCTCCAGTGGCTTCTGTTTCTATCAGCTGTCCCTCCTGTTCAGCTACTGACGGGGTGGTGCGTAACGGTAAAAGTACTGCCGGACATCAGCGCTATCTCTGCTCTCACTGCCGTAAAACATGGCAGTTACAGTTCACATACACCGCCTCTCAACCCGGTACGCACCAGAAAATCATTGATATGGCCATGAATGGCGTTGGATGCCGGGCAACCGCCCGCATTATGGGCGTTGGCCTCAACACGATTTTACGTCACTTAAAAAACTCAGGCCGCAGTCGGTAACCTCGCGCATACAGCCGGGCAGTGACGTCATCGTCTGCGCGGAAATGGACGAACAGTGGGGCTACGTCGGGGCTAAATCGCGCCAGCGCTGGCTGTTTTACGCGTATGACAGGCTCCGGAAGACGGTTGTTGCGCACGTATTCGGTGAACGCACTATGGCGACGCTGGGGCGTCTTATGAGCCTGCTGTCACCCTTTGACGTGGTGATATGGATGACGGATGGCTGGCCGCTGTATGAATCCCGCCTGAAGGGAAAGCTGCACGTAATCAGCAAGCGATATACGCAGCGAATTGAGCGGCATAACCTGAATCTGAGGCAGCACCTGGCACGGCTGGGACGGAAGTCGCTGTCGTTCTCAAAATCGGTGGAGCTGCATGATAAAGTCATCGGGCATTATCTGAACATAAAACACTATCAATAATTTGGAGTCATTACCAGCGTCGTGCTGGCTACGCCACGCGTGGCAAACTGTCCGATAGCCGCCTCAATCAGCTGCTGCCGGGTTTGTTGAGCCTCTTCTTTCTTTTTACGCGCCATAGGCAACTACTCGTTACTCACAAGGTTTAAAGGTCATATTACGTTCATGCAAATGTAAGTATTCACTAAAATCCGTTTTAATTTTGCACAAAAAAAGTCACCCCTCTTGATTTATAATTAATACAAATACATCCAATCAATTAAATTGACGAAATGAATAATTATAAAATATTAAACTCATTTACCTGATTAACATGCCTGAACTATATCCCAGAATGAAGCTGGTCTGATTCTGTTTTTCTTCCACAAGCATGGTCATTCGCACTTATAAATTAAAAAACATTAAATACCCTCATTATTATACGCAGCTACATTTTATTTTTATCCCTCTGCCCCTGCTACCGATTTGCGGCATATATCGGTTAATGGGTATTTAAAGGAACAGTAATGACGAATCATTTCAGACGCTTGCCCTTATCCGGTTTCATTGTCTGTACGGTACTGCTCACTGGATGCGATGGTCAGGAAAATCAACAACAACACCTGCAGGCGCCTCAGGTCAGCGTGCATATTGTGAAAAGCGCGCCTCTGGCTGTCACCACTGAACTCCCGGGCAGAACAGATGCATTTCGCGTTGCGGAGGTTCGTCCTCAGGTTAGCGGCATTATCCTTAGCCGTAACTTCGCGGAGGGTAGCGATGTAAAAGCGGGCGAGTCACTCTACCAGATTGATCCTGCGACCTATCAGGCAGCCTATGACAGCGCGAAAGGCGAACTGGCGAAGGCTCAGGCGGCGGCCAATATTGCACACCTGACGGTGAAACGTTATCTCCCGCTGGTAGGCACCCAGTATGTCAGTAAGCAGGAGTATGACCAAGCCGTGGCGACGGCTCAGCAGGCAGATGCCAGCGTGGTTGCCGCAAAAGCGGGCGTTGAAAGCGCACGTATTAACCTTGCCTACACCAAAGTGACCTCTCCGGTTGAGGGTCGTATCGGGAAATCCAGCGTGACCGAAGGGGCGCTGGTGACGGACGGGCAAGCCGCAGCGCTGGCAACGGTCCAGCAGCTCGATCCGATTTATGTCGATGTCACCCAGTCCAGCAATGATTTTATGCGCCTGAAACAGACGAGCCTGCAAAAAGGCGATACCGCCAGCAGCGTTGAACTGCTGATGGAGAACGGGCAGCCCTATCCGCTGAAAGGCACATTGCAGTTCTCTGACGTCACGGTCGATGAAAGTACCGGCTCGATTACCCTGCGCGCCATTTTCCCGAACCCTCAGCATCTGTTGTTACCCGGCATGTTTGTTCGCGCCCGCATTGATGAAGGCACCCAGCCGGATGCGATTCTGGTACCACAGCAAGGCGTGACCCGCACACCGCGAGGCGATGCAACCGTCCTGGTGGTGAACGATAAAAACCAGGTTGAGCCGCGAACCGTCGTGGCTCCTCAGGCAATTGGCGATCGCTGGCTGGTGACGGAAGGGCTGAAAAACGGTGATCGCGTGATTGTCAGCGGGCTACAGAAAGTCAGACCGGGGGTAACCGTCGTCGCCACGCCGGATACCACCACAACGCCAGCCGGTTAAGGGACGACGACATGGCTAATTTCTTTATTCAGAGACCGGTTTTCGCCTGGGTACTTGCCATCATTTTGATGATTGCAGGTGGGCTGGCCATTCTCAAACTTCCCGTCGCACAGTATCCGACCATTGCCCCTCCCGCCGTGGCGATATCCGCGACCTACCCGGGAGCTGACGCTCAAACGGTGCAGGATACCGTGACCCAGGTTATCGAACAGAACATGAACGGTATCGATAAGCTGATGTATATGTCCTCCACCAGCGATTCAGCGGGTAACGTCACCATCACCCTGACCTTCGAGTCCGGAACCGATCCGGATATCGCCCAGGTGCAGGTGCAGAACAAGCTGCAGCTCGCCATGCCGTTGCTGCCGCAAGAGGTACAGCAGCAAGGGATTGGCGTGGAGAAATCCAGCAGCAGCTTCCTGCTGGTCGCCGGCTTTGTTTCAGACAACAAAAATCTCACGCAGAATGACATCTCTGACTATGTCGCGTCGAACGTCAAAGATGCCATCAGCCGAACGTCTGGCGTCGGTGACGTTCAGCTGTTTGGCGCTCAGTATGCGATGCGCATCTGGCTCGACAGCAACGCGATGAACAAATACCAGCTGACGCCGCAGGATATTATCAACCAGCTGAAAACGCAGAACGATCAGATAGCGGCAGGCCAGCTGGGCGGAACGCCGTCCATTCCCGGGCAGCAGCTGAATGCCTCGATCATCGCGCAAACCCGCCTGAAATCTCCGGAGGAGTTTGGCCGCGTGACGCTGAAGGTGAACCAGGACGGCTCGATGGTTCATCTGAAGGACGTGGCTCGCATTGAGCTGGGCGGCGAAAACTACAACATGGTCACTAAAATCAACGGGCAGGCGGCAACCGGTCTGGGGATTAAGCTGGCAACCGGGGCAAATGCGCTGGACACTGCGGCAGCCATTAAGAGCAAGCTGGCGCAACTGCAACAGTTCTTCCCGCAGGGGCTGAAAGTCGTCTATCCCTATGACACCACCCCTTTTGTGAAAATCTCCATTCATGAAGTGGTGAAGACCCTGTTTGAAGCAATCATTCTCGTCTTTCTGGTCATGTACCTGTTCCTGCAAAACCTGCGGGCGACGCTCATCCCGACTATCGCGGTGCCGGTTGTTCTGCTGGGTACCTTTGCGGTTCTGGCGGCATTCGGTTTCTCCATCAATACTCTGACGATGTTCGGCATGGTGCTGGCGATAGGTCTGCTGGTCGATGACGCTATCGTGGTCGTTGAGAACGTTGAACGCGTCATGGTCGAGGACAAACTGCCGCCGAAAGAGGCCACGCAGAAGTCGATGGAGCAGATCCAGGGTGCACTGGTCGGGATCGCCATGGTGCTCTCGGCGGTCTTTATTCCGATGGCCTTTTTTGGCGGCTCGACGGGGGCGATCTATCGCCAGTTCTCGCTGACTATCGTTTCCGCAATGGCGTTGTCCGTACTGGTTGCGCTAATCCTGACGCCCGCCCTCTGCGCAACGTTGCTTAAGCCCGTATCCGGCGGCCATCATGAGAATAAAGGTGGCTTCTTCGGCTGGTTTAATGCGCTCTTCGATAAAAGCGTGGAGCATTACAGCAACAGCGTGAGCGGTATTTTGCGTAAGGCAGGGCGCTATCTGGCGGTGTACGTCATTATCGTCGGAGGGATGGCGGTGCTCTTCCTGCGCTTGCCTACCTCCTTCCTGCCCGAAGAGGATCAGGGGGTGTTTATGACGATGGTTCAACTCCCGGCGGGTGCAACCCAGACGCGTACTCAGCAGGTCCTTGATCAGGTTCAGGACTACTATCTGAACAAAGAGAAAGCGAACGTTGAATCCGTCTTTACCGTAAACGGCTTTAGCTTTAGCGGCCAGGGTCAGAACGCCGGTATTGCCTTCGTCAGCCTGAAGCCCTGGGAGGAGCGCCCGGGGGCGGAAAACGGCGTTGAAGCCATTGTGGGTCGCGCGACGAAAGCCTTCAGTCAAATTAAAGACGGCCTCGTGTTCCCGTTTAACCTGCCTGCAATTATCGAACTGGGTACCGCCACGGGCTTCGATTTTGAATTGATCGATCAGGCCAACCTGGGGCATACCCAGCTGACGCAGGCGCGTAACCAACTGCTCAGCATGGTGCATGAGCACCCTGACCTGCTGGTTCGCGTGCGCCCTAACGGTCTTGAAGATACGCCTCAGTTCAAGCTGGATGTCGATCAGGAGAAAGCGCAGGCGCTGGGCGTCAGTCTTTCTGACGTCAACCAGACGATTTCGACGGCCTTAGGTGGCAGCTATGTGAACGACTTTATCGATCATGGGCGCGTGAAAAAGGTCTATGTCCAGGCCGACGCAAAATTCCGTATGTTGCCAGGAGATATTAATAACCTTTACGTGCGCAGCGCGAATGGGGAAATGGTCCCGTTCTCCGCCTTCAGTAACGCTCACTGGGTCTATGGTTCACCTCGTCTGGAGCGCTATAACGGGATGCCCTCTATGGAGATCCTGGGTGAATCCGCTCCGGGTAAAAGTACCGGTGAGGCCATGGCTATGATGGAAAGCCTCGCGGCAAAACTGCCTTCTGGTATCGGCTATGACTGGACGGGGATGTCTTATCAGGAGCGCCTCTCGGGTAACCAGGCGCCAGCACTGTACGCCATTTCACTGATCGTGGTGTTCCTGTGCCTGGCTGCGCTGTATGAAAGCTGGTCCATTCCGTTCTCCGTCATGCTGGTTGTGCCGCTGGGGGTCATTGGGGCTCTTCTCGCAGCGTCGCTGCGCGGGTTAAACAACGACGTCTATTTCCAGGTCGGCCTGCTGACGACGATTGGTTTATCGGCGAAAAACGCCATCCTGATCGTCGAATTTGCTAAAGACCTGATGGATAAAGAAGGCAAAGGCATTATTGAAGCCACGCTGGAAGCCTCCAGGATGCGCCTTCGACCGATCCTGATGACGTCCCTGGCCTTTATTCTTGGCGTCATGCCGCTGGTGATCAGCACCGGGGCCGGGAGCGGCGCGCAAAACGCCGTCGGTACGGGCGTTATGGGGGGAATGCTTTCCGCAACGCTTCTGGCAATTTTCTTCGTGCCCGTCTTCTTTGTGGTTGTTCGGCGACGGTTTACTCACCATAAAGATTAATGTTTCCCTGAAAAGGCACCTCTGGTGCCTTTTTATTTTTAACATAAACAACGAATTAGATTTTACATAAAGGCAGCATTAAGAATATGATGATTTGCATTAAGTAAAAACAGTCTCTTGTAACTCCATAATGTCTCCATTAATTCCTCCTGAAACCGACTTTTCTCCACGATTTTTACAAACTACATAATTTGAGATTATTCCTCGTGTAACGAGGACTTACCCCGGTGGTAAAATAACCTCCAGTTCGTTAATCGCCCTCCTGGCTTTATAGCGGATGAGAAATAATACTGAGGTAACATCATGAAAAGATTCATTTCCGTTGCACTTCTCGCTGCGCTGCTTGCTGGTTGCGCGCACGATTCTCCATGTGTACCGGTTTACGACGACCAGGGCCGACTGGTTCATACCAATACCTGTATGAAAGGCACCACCCAGGATAACTGGGAGACTGCGGGTGCTATCGCCGGCGGTGCTGCCGCAGTAGCGGGTCTGACGCTGGGTATTGTTGCCCTGACCAAGTAACATCTGTTGAGAAAGCGCGGCTCTGGCCGCGCTTTTGCTTTTAATGAGTGCAGTATTTTCAAATAAGTAAAAAAATAGCCCTGTATATATTCACTAAATTAATCTAAGCCTGAAGTCAGTCACAACTTTTTCGCATACTCATTCACATTACTTATTCTATCGTGATGATTTTCACACATTAATATTATTGAATACCCTGCCAATATTCACGCTGAAAACTATCTCTTCTTTTTCCTGACCCGACTCGCAACTTTTGCTCCGATTTGTGGCACAGGTTGCAATTTCGCACCGTTTCGGGGCGCTCGTTTTATTTAAGCCTGTCTACACTCAGCATTAAGCGTTCACTCGTCTCTTATTTTGTCGAACGCAAAACTGGCATTACGTTTGCTTTATAAACGTTGGCCAAAGCCACAGACAGGTAAAGCGTTTAAAAACGCCTCTATAACGATAAATTTCGCCACACAGGATGCATTATGAAAAAGACGATGATAGCCAGCCTGGCCGCTGCAGGCATGTTGTTTGCCGTAGCTGGTCAAGCCCATGCGGGAACGACACTGGATGCCGTTAAAAAGAAAGGTTTTGTTCAATGTGGTATCAGTGACGGTTTGCCTGGCTTCTCTTATGCCGATGCGAACGGCAAATTTACCGGTATTGATGTGGATGTCTGCCGTGGCGTTGCAGCCGCCGTTTTTGGCGATGACAGCAAAGTAAAATATACCCCGCTGACGGCGAAAGAGCGCTTTACGGCGCTGCAGTCCGGCGAGGTCGACATGCTCTCCCGTAATACCACCTGGACTTCCTCCCGTGATGCAGGCATGGGGATGTCATTTACGGGCGTGACCTATTATGACGGCATCGGCTTCCTGACCCACAATAAAGCTGGCCTGAAAAGCGCCAAGGAACTGGATGGCGCCACCGTTTGTATCCAGGCGGGCACCGATACCGAGCTGAACGTCGCGGATTATTTCAAAGCAAACAACATGAAATACACCCCGGTGACATTCGACCGCTCGGATGAATCGGCCAAAGCGCTGGAATCCGGCCGTTGCGACACGCTTGCCTCTGACCAGTCACAGCTGTATGCCTTACGCATTAAGCTGAGCAACCCGGCAGAGTGGATTGTCCTGCCTGAAGTGATCTCCAAAGAACCTCTCGGCCCCGTCGTTCGTCGTGGTGATGAAGACTGGTTCTCCATTGTTCGCTGGACGCTGTTTGCCATGCTGAACGCAGAAGAGATGGGCATCAATTCCAAAAACGTTGATGAAAAAGCCGCTAAGCCATCCAACCCGGATATGGCACACCTGCTCGGTAAAGAAGGTGATTTCGGCAAGGATCTGAAGCTGGATAACAAGTGGGCTTACAACATCATCAAACAGGTGGGCAACTACTCTGAGATCTTTGAGCGCAACGTGGGATCGGAAAGCCCGCTGAAGATCAAACGCGGCCAGAACAATCTCTGGAACAACGGCGGTATTCAGTACGCACCACCAGTACGTTAAGTCATAGCTGTAACGGGCACTGCTCCGGCAGTGCCCACTCCAGAGTCATGGTTACTGAGGTTTCTTTATGTCCCATCGCCGCTCAGCCGTAAAAGGATCGCTATCCTTTTCTCATCCCGCGGTCCGCGCCTGGCTATTCCAGATTATTGCTATTGTTGCGGTTGTACTCATCGCCGTGTATCTCATCCATAACACCATCACCAACCTGAATAATCGCGGCATTACCTCCGGTTTCGCGTTTTTAGATCGCAGCGCGGGGTTTGGTATCGTTCAGCACCTTATTGATTACCAGGAAGGTGACACGTACGGACGCGTGTTCGTAGTCGGTTTACTGAATACGCTGTTGGTATCGGCGCTTTGTATCGTCTTCGCATCGATACTGGGCTTCTTTATTGGCCTGGCGCGTCTTTCTGAAAACTGGCTCCTGCGGAAACTGTCGACTGTTTATATTGAGACGTTCCGCAATATCCCCCCGCTCCTGCAGATATTCTTCTGGTATTTCGCCGTACTGCGTAACCTTCCCGGTCCCCGCCAGGCCGTCGACGCGTTTGAGCTGTTTTTCCTGAGTAACCGTGGGTTGTCCATTCCTTCTCCTCAGCCGGGTGAAGGGCTGTACGCTTTTATCGGCGCGATTGTGATAGCGCTTGCGCTCTCTGCGGGGGTATTCCGTTTTAACCGCAAGCATCAGATAAAAACCGGTCAGCTTCGTAGAACCTGGCCTACGGCAGCTGTCCTGATCGTTAGCCTGCCGCTAATAGCACACTGGCTGTTTGGAGCAGCGCTGCACTGGGATATTCCACATCTGCGGGGCTTTAACTTTCAGGGCGGGATGGTATTAATTCCCGAGCTGGCAGCCCTGACGCTGGCGCTGTCGATTTATACGTCCGCGTTTATTGCCGAGATTATCCGTGCGGGGATCCAGGCCGTACCTTACGGGCAGCACGAGGCGGCGCGCTCTCTGGGATTGCCCCATACCGTGACGCTTCGCCAGGTCATCATTCCGCAGGCTTTACGGGTCATCATTCCCCCTCTGACCAGCCAGTATCTCAACATCGTCAAAAACTCGTCGCTGGCCGCTGCCATTGGTTACCCGGATATGGTGTCACTCTTCGCCGGAACCGTGCTTAACCAGACCGGACAAGCCATTGAAACCATCGCCATCACGATGTCTGTCTATCTGATCATCAGCCTGGTGATTTCACTGCTGATGAACCTTTATAACCGCCGTATAGCACTGGTCGAGCGCTAAGGATCTATGATGACAAAAGCGATACTGTCGCACTCCTCGCGCCCTGCCAACTCGACAGGTGGACGTTTCATTCTGTGGGCGCGTAAGAATCTGTTCTCCAGCTGGAGTAACAGCCTGCTGACGATTGTCTGCCTGTGGCTCATGTGGGAATTGATTCCTCCCCTGCTGAACTGGGCGTTTTTACAGGCCAACTGGGTCGGTTCAACCCGAGCAGACTGCACTAAAGCCGGCGCCTGCTGGGTGTTTATTCATGAGCGCTTCGGCCAGTTTATGTATGGATTGTATCCCCATGAACAGCGCTGGCGGATTAATCTGGCGCTGGTTATCGGCCTGCTTTCTGTCGCAGCTATGTTCTGGAAAAAGCTGCCTCATCGTGGACGCTAT
This sequence comes from Enterobacter asburiae, assembly GCF_001521715.1. Lineage (NCBI taxonomy): Bacteria > Pseudomonadati > Pseudomonadota > Gammaproteobacteria > Enterobacterales > Enterobacteriaceae > Enterobacter > Enterobacter asburiae. The sequence goes on along the minus strand of NZ_CP011863.1, from coordinate 3,975,377 downwards.
ATTGCCGGCTGGGCAGTGGTTTATCCGATTATTGTCTGGGTGCTGTTGTATGGCGGTTTCCTGGGGCTGGAACGCGTTGAAACACGCCAGTGGGGCGGCCTGACGCTGACGCTGATTATTGCTTCAGTGGGGATAGCCGGTGCGCTACCGTGGGGGATTTTACTGGCCCTGGGACGGCGTTCAAAAATGCCGATCGTCCGCGTGCTCTCCGTTATATTCATTGAGTTCTGGCGCGGCGTACCGCTTATCACCGTGTTGTTTATGTCGTCGGTCATGCTGCCGCTGTTTATGGCAGAGGGAACAACCATCGACAAGCTGATCCGTGCCCTGGTGGGGGTGATTCTCTTCCAGTCCGCCTATGTCGCTGAAGTTGTACGTGGTGGTCTGCAAGCGTTACCTAAAGGCCAGTACGAAGCGGCGGAATCACTGGCGCTCGGTTACTGGAAAACGCAGGGGCTGGTCATTCTTCCACAAGCACTCAAGCTGGTCATTCCGGGTCTGGTTAACACGATCATCGCCCTCTTCAAGGATACCAGCCTGGTGATCATCATCGGATTGTTCGATCTCTTTAGCAGCGTGCAACAGGCAACCGTTGACCCTGTCTGGCTGGGTATGTCCACCGAAGGATATGTCTTTGCTGCCCTGATCTACTGGATCTTTTGTTTTAGCATGTCGCGCTACAGCCAGCATCTGGAAAAGCGCTTTAACACCGGGCGTACACCGCACTGAGGAAATTATGAGCCAAATAACTATGACACCCGCCGACGCGATGATTACGCTGGAAAATGTGAATAAATGGTACGGACAATTTCATGTCCTGAAGGACATTAATCTTAAGGTCAAGCAGGGAGAGCGCATTGTCCTTTGCGGCCCTTCTGGATCCGGGAAATCCACAACCATTCGCTGTATTAATCATCTTGAAGAACATCAGCAAGGACGCATTGTGGTTGATGGTATCGAGCTGAATGAAGATATCCGCAATATCGAGCGCGTACGTCAGGAAGTGGGAATGGTATTTCAGCACTTTAATCTGTTTCCGCACCTGACCGTTCTGCAGAACTGTACGCTTGCGCCAATTTGGGTACGAAAGATGCCAAAAAAGGAAGCGGAGGCGTTGGCAATGCACTACCTGGAGCGTGTACGTATCGCAGAGCATGCTAATAAATTCCCTGGCCAGATATCAGGTGGCCAACAGCAGCGTGTGGCTATCGCCCGTTCGCTGTGTATGAAACCGAAAATTATGCTGTTTGATGAACCGACATCTGCCCTCGATCCGGAAATGGTGAAAGAGGTTCTGGACACCATGATTGGGCTGGCACAATCCGGTATGACCATGCTCTGTGTGACGCATGAGATGGGGTTTGCGCGAACCGTGGCCGACCGGGTGATCTTTATGGACCGCGGTGAGATTGTCGAACAGGCGCCGCCGGATGAGTTCTTTGCCCATCCGAAGTCAGAACGTACGCGAGCATTCCTGTCGCAGGTGATTCATTAGTCGTTTGCTCTGCCGGGTGGAGGCTTCGCCTTACCCGGCCTACCCTTTTTTCGGCGCATAAACGCAAAAAGGCCATCCTTTCGGATGGCCTTCTCACTTATTTGATGTCTGGCAGTTCCCTACTCTCACATGGGGAGACCCCACACTACCATCGGCGCTACGGCGTTTCACTTCTGAGTTCGGCATGGGGTCAGGTGGGACCACCGCGCTAAAGCCGCCAGACAAATTCTTTTACTTCTTGCCGAACTTTAACCTAAGTATAAAGTGGTGCTGATACCCAGAGTCGAACTGGGGACCTCACCCTTACCAAGGGTGCGCTCTACCAACTGAGCCATATCAGCACGCTAAATTTGATGCCTGGCAGTTCCCTACTCTCACATGGGAGACCCCACACTACCATCGGCGCTACGGCGTTTCACTTCTGAGTTCGGCATGGGGTCAGGTGGGACCACCGCGCTAAAGCCGCCAGGCAAATTCTGTTAAATCTGTATCAAAGCTGAAATTTGATTGTCTGTCTCTCGTCCGCCGAAACAGCTTCGGCGTTGTAAGGTTAAGCCTCACGGTTCATTAGTATCGGTTAGCTCAACGCATCGCTGCGCTTACACACCCGACCTATCAACGTCGTAGTCTTCAACGTTCCTTCAGGACCCTTAAAGGGTCAGGGAGAACTCATCTCGGGGCAAGTTTCGTGCTTAGATGCTTTCAGCACTTATCTTTTCCGCATTTAGCTACCGGGCAGTGCCATTGGCATGACAACCCGAACACCAGTGATGCGTCCACTCCGGTCCTCTCGTACTAGGAGCAGCCCCCCTCAATTCTCCAGCGCCCACGGCAGATAGGGACCGAACTGTCTCACGACGTTCTAAACCCAGCTCGCGTACCACTTTAAATGGCGAACAGCCATACCCTTGGGACCTACTTCAGCCCCAGGATGTGATGAGCCGACATCGAGGTGCCAAACACCGCCGTCGATATGAACTCTTGGGCGGTATCAGCCTGTTATCCCCGGAGTACCTTTTATCCGTTGAGCGATGGCCCTTCCATTCAGAACCACCGGATCACTATGACCTGCTTTCGCACCTGCTCGAGCCGTCACTCTCGCAGTCAAGCTAGCTTATGCCATTGCACTAACCTCCTGATGTCCGACCAGGATTAGCTAACCTTCGTGCTCCTCCGTTACTCTTTGGGAGGAGACCGCCCCAGTCAAACTACCCACCAGACACTGTCCGCAACCCGGATTACGGGTCTACGTTAGAACACCAGCCATTAAAGGGTGGTATTTCAAGGTCGGCTCCACGCAGACTGGCGTCCACGCTTCAAAGCCTCCCACCTATCCTACACATCAAGGACCAGTGTTCAGTGTCAAGCTATAGTAAAGGTTCACGGGGTCTTTCCGTCTTGCCGCGGGTACACTGCATCTTCACAGCGAGTTCAATTTCACTGAGTCTCGGGTGGAGACAGCCTGGCCATCATTACGCCATTCGTGCAGGTCGGAACTTACCCGACAAGGAATTTCGCTACCTTAGGACCGTTATAGTTACGGCCGCCGTTTACCGGGGCTTCGATCAAGAGCTTCGCGTTACCGCTAACCCCATCAATTAACCTTCCGGCACCGGGCAGGCGTCACACCGTATACGTCCACTTTCGTGTTTGCACAGTGCTGTGTTTTTAATAAACAGTTGCAGCCAGCTGGTATCTTCGACTGATTTCAGCTCCACCCGCAGGGGCTTCACCTACATATCAGCGTGCCTTCTCCCGAAGTTACGGCACCATTTTGCCTAGTTCCTTCACCCGAGTTCTCTCAAGCGCCTTGGTATTCTCTACCTGACCACCTGTGTCGGTTTGGGGTACGATTTGATGTTACCTGATGCTTAGAGGCTTTTCCTGGAAGCAGGGCATTTGTTACTTCAGCACCGTAGTGCCTCGTCATCACACCTCAGCGTTAAAAGGTACCGGATTTACCTGGAACCTCCGCCTACATGCTTAAACCGGGACAACCGTCGCCCGGCTAACATAGCCTTCTCCGTCCCCCCTTCGCAGTAACACCAAGTACAGGAATATTAACCTGTTTCCCATCGACTACGCCTTTCGGCCTCGCCTTAGGGGTCGACTCACCCTGCCCCGATTAACGTTGGACAGGAACCCTTGGTCTTCCGGCGAGCGGGCTTTTCACCCGCTTTATCGTTACTTATGTCAGCATTCGCACTTCTGATACCTCCAGCATGCCTCACAGCACACCTTCAACGGCTTACAGAACGCTCCCCTACCCAACAACGCATAAGCGTCGCTGCCGCAGCTTCGGTGCATGGTTTAGCCCCGTTACATCTTCCGCGCAGGCCGACTCGACCAGTGAGCTATTACGCTTTCTTTAAATGATGGCTGCTTCTAAGCCAACATCCTGGCTGTCTGTGCCTTCCCACATCGTTTCCCACTTAACCATGACTTTGGGACCTTAGCTGGCGGTCTGGGTTGTTTCCCTCTTCACGACGGACGTTAGCACCCGCCGTGTGTCTCCCGTGATAACATTCTTCGGTATTCGTAGTTTGCATCGGGTTGGTAAGCCGGGATGGCCCCCTAGCCGAAACAGTGCTCTACCCCCGAAGATGAGTTCACGAGGCGCTACCTAAATAGCTTTCGGGGAGAACCAGCTATCTCCCGGTTTGATTGGCCTTTCACCCCCAGCCACAAGTCATCCGCTAATTTTTCAACATTAGTCGGTTCGGTCCTCCAGTTAGTGTTACCCAACCTTCAACCTGCCCATGGCTAGATCACCGGGTTTCGGGTCTATACCCTGCAACTTAACGCCCAGTTAAGACTCGGTTTCCCTTCGGCTCCCCTATACGGTTAACCTTGCTACAGAATATAAGTCGCTGACCCATTATACAAAAGGTACGCAGTCACACCACGAAGGTGCTCCCACTGCTTGTACGTACACGGTTTCAGGTTCTTTTTCACTCCCCTCGCCGGGGTTCTTTTCGCCTTTCCCTCACGGTACTGGTTCACTATCGGTCAGTCAGGAGTATTTAGCCTTGGAGGATGGTCCCCCCATATTCAGACAGGATACCACGTGTCCCGCCCTACTCTTCGAGTTCACAACCTGTGTGCTTTCGTGTACGGGGCTATCACCCTGTATCGCCGGACTTTCCAGACCGTTCCACTAACACACAAGCTGATTCAGACTCTGGGCTGCTCCCCGTTCGCTCGCCGCTACTGGGGGAATCTCGGTTGATTTCTTTTCCTCGGGGTACTTAGATGTTTCAGTTCCCCCGGTTCGCCTCGTTAACCTATGTATTCAGTTAACGATAGTGTGACGAATCACACTGGGTTTCCCCATTCGGACATCGCCGGGTCAAAGGTTCATATCACCTCGCCGGCGCTTTTCGCAGATTAGCACGTCCTTCATCGCCTCTGACTGCCAGGGCATCCACCGTGTACGCTTAGTCGCTTAACCTCACAACCCGAAGATGTTTCTTTCGATTCATCATCAAATTGCGAAAATTTGAGAGACTCGAACACACCATTAAAGATGTGTCGTTTCAATTTTCAGCTTGATCCAGATTTTTAAAGAGCAAATATCTCAAACGTCACCCGAAGATGAGTTTTGAGATATGACGGCAGGTGACTTTCACTCACGAACCAGCAAGTGGCGTCCCCTAGGGGATTCGAACCCCTGTTACCGCCGTGAAAGGGCGGTGTCCTGGGCCTCTAGACGAAGGGGACACTGAAGTCTCAATCGCAAGACGCCTTGCTATTTACTTTTCATCAGACAATCTGTGTGGACACTACAAAGGCAGGTTCTTTAAGGTAAGGAGGTGATCCAACCGCAGGTTCCCCTACGGTTACCTTGTTACGACTTCACCCCAGTCATGAATCACAAAGTGGTAAGCGCCCTCCCGAAGGTTAAGCTACCTACTTCTTTTGCAACCCACTCCCATGGTGTGACGGGCGGTGTGTACAAGGCCCGGGAACGTATTCACCGTAGCATTCTGATCTACGATTACTAGCGATTCCGACTTCATGGAGTCGAGTTGCAGACTCCAATCCGGACTACGACGCACTTTATGAGGTCCGCTTGCTCTCGCGAGGTCGCTTCTCTTTGTATGCGCCATTGTAGCACGTGTGTAGCCCTACTCGTAAGGGCCATGATGACTTGACGTCATCCCCACCTTCCTCCAGTTTATCACTGGCAGTCTCCTTTGAGTTCCCGGCCGAACCGCTGGCAACAAAGGATAAGGGTTGCGCTCGTTGCGGGACTTAACCCAACATTTCACAACACGAGCTGACGACAGCCATGCAGCACCTGTCTCAGAGTTCCCGAAGGCACCAATCCATCTCTGGAAAGTTCTCTGGATGTCAAGAGTAGGTAAGGTTCTTCGCGTTGCATCGAATTAAACCACATGCTCCACCGCTTGTGCGGGCCCCCGTCAATTCATTTGAGTTTTAACCTTGCGGCCGTACTCCCCAGGCGGTCGACTTAACGCGTTAGCTCCGGAAGCCACGCCTCAAGGGCACAACCTCCAAGTCGACATCGTTTACGGCGTGGACTACCAGGGTATCTAATCCTGTTTGCTCCCCACGCTTTCGCACCTGAGCGTCAGTCTTTGTCCAGGGGGCCGCCTTCGCCACCGGTATTCCTCCAGATCTCTACGCATTTCACCGCTACACCTGGAATTCTACCCCCCTCTACAAGACTCTAGCCTGCCAGTTTCGAATGCAGTTCCCAGGTTGAGCCCGGGGATTTCACATCCGACTTGACAGACCGCCTGCGTGCGCTTTACGCCCAGTAATTCCGATTAACGCTTGCACCCTCCGTATTACCGCGGCTGCTGGCACGGAGTTAGCCGGTGCTTCTTCTGCGGGTAACGTCAATTGCTGAGGTTATTAACCTCAACACCTTCCTCCCCGCTGAAAGTACTTTACAACCCGAAGGCCTTCTTCATACACGCGGCATGGCTGCATCAGGCTTGCGCCCATTGTGCAATATTCCCCACTGCTGCCTCCCGTAGGAGTCTGGACCGTGTCTCAGTTCCAGTGTGGCTGGTCATCCTCTCAGACCAGCTAGGGATCGTCGCCTAGGTGAGCCATTACCCCACCTACTAGCTAATCCCATCTGGGCACATCTGATGGCAAGAGGCCCGAAGGTCCCCCTCTTTGGTCTTGCGACGTTATGCGGTATTAGCTACCGTTTCCAGTAGTTATCCCCCTCCATCAGGCAGTTTCCCAGACATTACTCACCCGTCCGCCGCTCGTCACCCAGGAGCAAGCTCCCTGTGTTACCGCTCGACTTGCATGTGTTAGGCCTGCCGCCAGCGTTCAATCTGAGCCATGATCAAACTCTTCAATTTAAGTTTGATGCTCGTGAATTAAACTTCGTAATGAATTACGTATGTTCACTCAGAGACTTGGTATTCATTTATTGTCCGAAGACGTTAAGAATCCATGTCACTTTGAGTGCCCACACAGATTGTCTGATAAATTGTTAAAGAGCAGTGCAACGCGGCTTTCGCTCACCGTTGCGAGGTGGCGTATATTACGCTTTCCTCTTTCAGAGTCAACCCGTTATTTCAGGATTTTTTCTCTTCAACCGAACCGCTTGTTGTGTGAAGTGATTCACATCCGCCGTGTCGATGGGAGCGCATTATAGGGATCCCATTTTTTAGCACAAGTATTTTTTAGATCTTTTTTTCCGACTGCTGATTTTCCGCGCTTTTCGCTGAAATCCCGCCCGATCTGCTTAAATATTGACGTATTTTGCCTTGCCTCGATCCATTACTATGATCAAAGTCTTCTGTATAGCGCTCATTGTTAGAGGTAGATATGCCCGCAGTATTACGTCCTTATAAAGATCTCTTCCCCCAAAAAGGCGATCGCGTGATGATCGATGCCAGCAGCGTGGTGATTGGTGATGTCCGAATGGCCGATGACGTCAGCATCTGGCCGCTCGTCGCCATCAGGGGAGATGTTAACTATGTGTCGATTGGCGCCCGTACCAATATTCAGGACGGCAGCGTTCTGCATGTCACGCACAAATCCTCCTATAACCCGGACGGTAATCCCCTCATCATTGGAGAAGAGGTTACCGTCGGCCATAAAGTGATGCTTCACGGCTGCACTATCGGAAATCGCGTACTTGTTGGCATGGGGTCGATTTTGCTGGATGGCGTCATAGTAGAAGATGACGTAATGATTGGTGCCGGTAGCCTGGTACCACAGAACAAACGGCTGGAGAGTGGCTATCTCTACCTGGGAAGCCCGGTAAAACAGATCCGCCCCCTGAAGGAGGCGGAGATCGAAGGGTTAAAATACTCGGCGAACAACTACGTTAAATGGAAGAATGACTATTTGGATCAGGACAACCAAACCCAGCCCTGATCGTCTTCCTGCTGTTCGCGGATTAAATCGCTGGCTTCCTCTTCCAGATCCCAGCGATTTTCGCAAAATATCGCTATCGGGTCTGAACCGCCAAAACGACGCAACAGCGTTTCCCCAGCAATGGCACAGGTAAGTTGCATACCCTGCACCAGCACTGGAAAACAGACCGCTTGTTTACTCTCATCCCAGTTTTCTCTGTCCGGGAAATGAATAGCCTGGTTCACGCCGAAAGCTCCTGCTTTAACTTTTCAATGACAGGTTCGACCGCAGGCAACACGCCATGCCAGAGCAGCACCGCATGCGCAGCCTGCCCCACCAGCATTCCCAGTCCATCGGCTAACTGCTTCGCGCCGTGTTGTTCACACCAGTAAAGGAAAGGCGTCTTCCCTTTCTGATAAAACATGTCATAGAAGTACATATGCGCGCTGACCAGAGAAGCGGGAATTGCCGGGATCTCACCATTGATGCCGCTGGACGTGGCGTTGATGACAAGATCGAACTCACGATCGGCAAGATCGTCAAGCGCTACCGCGCTCACGCTGCCGGTATGCGCAAACAACGCCGCCAGCGCTTCCGCGCGGGAAAAGGTTCTGTTGGTAATGGTCACCGCACAGTCCATTGAAAGCAGAGGCAACAGCACTCCCCGCGATGCGCCACCCGCACCAATCAGCAGGACCCGGAATCCGGGCTTAATAAACGACAATCGTTCCAGATCGCTAAGTAAACCAATTCCGTCGGTGTTGTCACCCAAAAGGCGTCCATCCTCAAGCCGTTTTAGGGTATTGACCGCACCAGCCAGTGAAGCGCGCTCGGTCAGCTCATCCGCACGTTCGAAGGCTTCCTCTTTAAAAGGAACCGTCACATTCGCGCCTTTACCGCCCGCGGCGAAAAAAGCCTCCAGCGTTGGGATAAATGCATCCACCGGTGCCAGTACGCGACCATAGGGATGATTTATCTGCAGCTGCTTCGCAAATTGCTGATGAATCAACGGTGACTTGCTGTGTGCAATCGGATTACCAAAAACAGCATAGGTTTCCATGAGATTACCCCTGGCGAAAACGTTCGCCGGTCAAAGCGTCGCGAATTTCAGACGGATTCAGGCGCCCTCCCGTTTCACCGACCGCAACAGGGAAGTCATTCCCGAACTGCGCCAGTACTTCTTCGGTTGACCGACAAGGTGGCAATCCGGTCAGGTTGGCGCTGGTTGAGACCAGCGGTTTACCAAATGCCAGACAAAGCTCAACCACCAGCGGATGGTCAGTTACGCGAACGGCGAGGGAATCAAAGCGTCCGGTTAACCAGCGCGGCGTTGTTGGCTGCGCCGGGAAGACGAAGGTCACAGGCCCAGGCCACGCGGAGAAGATAGTCTCGCGCTGCGCCAGCGTCAGCATGGAGTCATCGATATAGTGTTTAAGCTGCTCATAATTCGCAGCGATCAAAATTAGCCCTTTCTCGACAGGTCTTTGTTTTAAGGCAAGCAGACGGCTCACTGCCGTCTCGCTGTCAGGATCGCAACCGACCCCAAAAACAGCTTCAGTTGGATAGGCGATGACTTCTTCATTTTTCAGTACGTCCACTGCATGCGCAATGGAGCCTGATGGCAGGTTATTATTCACTATTTTGATCCGCCGTAACCGGCTTTCCACATTGTTTACTGGCACAGAAGCGTTTCATGCCTTGCGCAGTTTTCTTCTCTATAAGTAGCGGATAATTGCAATGAGGGCAGGTTCCCGCTACCGGTTTAAAATTGATAACGAACTGGCATTCAGGGTAGCGATCGCACGAATGGAACGTCTTACCATAACGGGAACGGCGCTGTACCAACTGACCGCGCTGACACTGAGGGCACGCAATTGCCGTTTCATCAGGCTTATCAATTTGTTCCGTATGTTCGCATTCCGGGTAGCGGCTACATCCAATAAACATGCCGAAACGCCCCTGACGCAGGGCTAATTCACCACCGCAGACTGGACAAAACTTACCCTCCAGAATTTTAACGATATGTCCATCCGCCTGGCTTTTCAGGGGACGGACATAATCACATTCCGGATAGTGTGAACAACCGAGAAACGGGCCGTGTTTCCCGGACCGAATAACAAGTTCAGCCCCGCACTGCGGGCAGGGCTCGTTTTTATGCACCGTGAATAGTGCTGATTTGGCCATAACAACTCTTGGTGCTGCACATTGAATTAGTGCAGCATACCTTCATTCACTTCAAAGAGTAATTCTTCCATTTGCTGATAGGCGTTTTCACAGCCCGGGATATTAAACAGAACCATCAGGATCACCCACTTGAGATCTTCCAGTTCAAATTCTGCTGTATCCAGCGCCATGGCGCGCTCTATCACCATTTCTCTCGTTTCGAGGTTCAGCACCTGAATCTGCTCAAGGAATAAGATGAACCCCCGGCAGCTGGCGTCCAGCCTTTCACACTCTTCCGCTGTATAAATGCGTACTGACAATGGGTCAGAAGCAAGCTGCATCGGTTCGGCGAGGCCTTCCTGATAATCAGCCAGTTTTTCCAGCCACATCAACGCATTATAGATATCTTCCCGCTCAAACCCCGCATCGGTAAGATCCTGTGTCAATTTGTCCTGATCCACTCGCATTTCTGCTTCGTTATGGATGTAAGTCTCAAACAAATACATCAGTACGTCGAACATGGCATGCCCTCCTTAATCGGACATAGCCGCCGGGTACAGCTGCGATCCACCCTGCTAACTCCAGTTCGAGTAGCTGTGCTACCGTTACTGGCACAGGTTGGCCGGCACGTTCAGCGACAACGTCAACAGGTGTTACCTCATCTCCTACGTTAGCCAGGAGCTTGGGAAATGGCAATGCCACCTTTCCCTGATCTGATGAATATTGTCGCTTTTCGGGATCTTCCTGCAGCCATTGCAACCCATATTGCAAATTTTCAAGAATATCTCCTACTTCCGTTACCGGCGTAGCCCCTTGCTTAATCAGCCAGTGGGGCCCCTCGCATCCGGGATTACCTATCGGACCAGGCAAGGCGAAGACTTCTCTCCCCTGCTCGAGCGCGCATCGCGCCGTGACCAGCGAACCGCTTCGGCGCGCCGCTTCAACCACCAGTACGCCTTTGCTAAGCCCGCTGATGATTCGATTACGACGTGGAAAGTTTGCCGGCCTGGGCTGTGCGGAAAGCGGAAACTCAGACACTATCGCGCCGTCAGATTCAATAAGCCGCATCGCCAGTGCCTGATGCCGGCGTGGATAAATGCTAAAAAGACCGTTCCCCAGCACCGCTACGCTTCGTCCCTTAACTGACAGCGCCGCGCTGTGGGCTACGCCGTCAATACCGCAGGCCAGCCCGCTGGTGATCGTGAAACCGCTTTGTGACAGTTGTTCGCACAGGATTTTCCCCCATCGCTCGCCGTACCATGACGGCGCACGACTGCCTACCACCGCCAGTTGAACCGTATTAAGCGTCTCAGGGTTACCTTTTACGAATAATGCCCCGGGATAATCAGGGATCGTGCGGAGCAAAGGGGGATAAAGGGGATGGTTGGCCGTTAATAAATGATGTCCCGGCTGCTCGAGCCACATAAGGCTACGTTCCAGCTCGCTCTCATCGAGTGCAAAGAAGCGTTCAGTCTGCTTTGCTGTCAGCCCGACGTTTCTGGCCACGGGCACGTTGAGGTGTTCCTGCTTCTGCAGTCGCGCAGCCACTTCCAGCATTACATCACCACACAGAGACCCTGTGTGTATTAGCCGTAACCATATCTCGGTAGACGTCATCCTTTCCCCTGCCATAAGCGGCCTCCGCAATCATTGCGATTGGTCACTGATGCTGTCAATCGATGGGGGATTTGTCTAGAATAGAAAGAGTATTCTTATCAACTCCTGAACACGACTCTGGAAATTTATGGCAGTTTTGCAAGTGTTACATATTCCGGACGAGCGCCTTCGCATCGTCGCTGAACCGGTCAAAGAAGTGAATGCAGAAATCCAGCGTATCGTTGATGATATGTTCGATACCATGTACGCCGAAGAAGGCATTGGCCTGGCGGCCACGCAGGTGGACATTCACAAGCGAATTATCGTGATTGATGTTTCCGAAAATCGCGATGAACGTCTGGTACTGATCAACCCTGAGCTGCTCGAAAAGAGTGGCGAAACCGGTATTGAGGAAGGCTGTCTGTCCATTCCTGAACAGCGCGCTTTAGTACCGCGTGCCGAAAAGGTGAAAATTCGCGCGCTGGATCGCGACGGTAATCCGTTCGAACTGGAAGCAGACGACCTGCTGGCAATTTGTATTCAGCATGAGATGGACCACCTGGTCGGTAAACTGTTTATCGATTATCTCTCGCCGCTGAAGCAGCAGCGTATTCGTCAGAAAGTAGAGAAACTGGATCGTTTGCGTTCTCGCGCATAACGCCCCCCCAGATACAAGGATCATCGTGTCTAAAACACTACGTATTATCTTCGCGGGAACCCCTGATTTTGCAGCGCGTCATCTTGACGCGCTGTTATCGTCTGGTCACCAGGTTGTTGGCGTCTTTACCCAGCCGGACCGTCCGGCTGGTCGCGGCAAAAAATTGATGCCGAGCCCAGTAAAGGTGCTGGCAGAAGAGCAAGGGCTACCCGTTTTCCAGCCTGCATCGTTACGCCCGCAGGAAAATCAGCAGCTGGTTGCTGACCTGAATGCCGACGTAATGGTGGTAGTGGCTTACGGTTTAATTCTGCCAAAAGCTGTGCTTGATATGCCACGCCTGGGTTGCATCAACGTGCACGGGTCTCTGCTCCCGCGCTGGCGTGGTGCTGCACCTATCCAGCGCTCGCTGTGGGCGGGTGATGCCGAAACGGGCGTTACCATCATGAAGATGGACGTAGGTTTAGACACCGGCGATATGCTGTATAAACTGGCGTGCCCCATTACGTCAGACGATACCAGCGCTACGCTGTATGACAAACTGGCAGACCTTGGTCCACAAGGGCTTATCGAGACGCTCCAGCAGCTTGCTGACAACACGGCGAAACCGGAAGTTCAGGATGACGCGCTGGTGACGTATGCCGAAAAACTGAGCAAAGAAGAAGCGCGTATCGACTGGTCCCTGTCAGCCGCGCAACTTGAACGCTGCATCCGCGCTTTTAATCCGTGGCCGATGAGCTGGATGGAGATTGATGAGCAGCCGGTGAAAGTCTGGAAAGCCTCCGTCATTAGCGGTACTACCACGGCTGAACCCGGTACGATTGTTGACGCCAACAAGAACGGGATCCAGGTGGCGACTGCACAAGGGATCCTGAATCTTGAATCGCTACAACCGGCCGGCAAGAAGGCCATGAGCGCTCAGGATCTGTTAAATTCCCGCCGCGAATGGTTTATTCCGGGCAATCGTCTTGCCTGAGCAAATTTATCCTTAAGGCCCGGTGTTTCCGGGCATTTTTATTTTTACGGTTATGAAAAAACAAAATCTACGCAGTATGGCGGCTCAGGCCGTTGAGCAGGTTATCGAGCAGGGCCAGTCATTAAGTAACGTCCTGCCTCCCCTGCAACAAAAAGTCTCTGATAAAGACAAAGCCCTGCTTCAGGAGCTCTGCTTTGGCGTTCTGCGCACGCTTTCTCAGCTTGAGTGGTTGATTAACAAGCTGATGTCACGCCCAATGACAGGCAAGCAGCGCACCGTACACTATTTGATTATGGTGGGTTTTTATCAGCTTCTTCATACCCGCATCCCACCTCATGCCGCGCTGGCTGAGACGGTGGAAGGCGCCGTTGCGATTAAACGCCCTCAGCTGAAAGGGCTGATCAACGGCGTACTGCGTCAGTTTCAGAGACAGCAGGAAGAGCTTCTGGCTGAATTTGCCCAAAGCGAAGCACGTTTTCTGCACCCTGACTGGCTGTTGAAGCGCCTGAAAAAAGCTTATCCACAGCAGTGGCAGGAGATTGCCGATGCCAACAATCAGCGTCCGCCAATGTGGTTACGCGTGAATCGTAATCACCACAGCCGTGACGCATGGCTGAGCTTGCTCGAACAAGCTGGAATGAGTGGATTCCCACATGAAGCCTATCCGGATGCCGTACGCTTAGCCTCACCGACACCGGTACATGCATTACCCGGTTTTGATGAAGGCTGGGTAACCGTACAGGATGCCTCGGCTCAGGGTTGCATGACCTGGCTTGAACCCAAAAATGGTGAGCAGATCCTCGATCTGTGCGCCGCGCCTGGGGGCAAAACGACGCATATTCTTGAAGTGGCTCCGCAGGCCAGCGTGCTGGCAGTGGATGTCGATGAACAGCGTCTCTCACGCGTCTACGACAACCTCAAGCGTCTGGGCATGAAGGCTCAGGTTAAGCAGGGCGATGGACGCAAACCCGCAGAATGGTGTGGTGAAACGCAATTCGATCGCATTTTGCTGGATGCCCCCTGCTCTGCAACCGGTGTTATTCGTCGTCATCCGGACATCAAGTGGCTACGCCGCGATCGTGATATTCAGGAACTTGCCCAACTGCAATCCGACATTCTCGACGCCATTTGGCCGCATCTTAAATCTGGCGGAACGCTGGTCTATGCGACCTGCTCCGTACTGCCGGAAGAAAACAGCCAGCAAATCGCGGCCTTCCTTAAACGTACGTCGGACGCCGCGCTGCGCGATACGGGAACGCCTGAATCCCCGGGTCTGCAGAACCTGCCGGGTGCTGAAGAGGGCGATGGCTTCTTTTACGCTAAGCTAATCAAAGAGTGATGTTGAGAACAGGTCACGAGATATGAAGATTATCATTCTGGGTGCAGGACAGGTGGGCGGAACGCTGGCGGAAAACCTGGTTGGCGAAAACAACGACATCACAATTGTTGATACCAACGGCGATCGTCTGCGTGTATTACAGGACAAGTTTGACCTGCGCGTGGTGCAGGGTCATGGTTCGCACCCACGTGTTCTTCGTGAGGCGGGCGCCGACGATGCCGACATGCTGGTTGCGGTAACCAGTTCTGACGAAACCAATATGGTGGCCTGTCAGGTGGCCTACTCGCTTTTCAACACGCCAAACCGAATTGCGCGTATTCGCTCTCCGGACTATGTTCGCGATGCTGAAAAACTGTTTAATTCCGAAGCGGTCCCCATTGACCACCTCATCGCACCAGAACAGCTGGTTATCGACAATATCTATCGCCTGATCGAATATCCGGGCGCCCTGCAGGTGGTGAACTTTGCCGAGGGCAAAGTGAGCCTGGCAGTGGTTAAGGCCTATTATGGCGGACCATTGATCGGCAATGCGCTTTCCACCATGCGCGAGCACATGCCGCATATCGATACGCGCGTTGCAGCGATTTTCCGTCACGACAGACCAATTCGCCCGCAAGGCTCCACGATTGTCGAAGCCGGTGATGAGGTCTTCTTTATTGCGGCCTCACAGCATATTCGTGCGGTGATGAGTGAACTTCAGCGTCTCGAAAAACCTTATAAACGCATTATGCTGGTCGGCGGCGGCAATATCGGCGCCGGTCTGGCACATCGTCTGGAAAAAGATTACAGCGTGAAGTTGATCGAGCGCGATCAACAGCGTGCTGCTGAACTGGCGGAGAAACTGCAAAATACGATCGTATTTTATGGTGATGCGTCTGATCAGGAGCTACTGGCTGAAGAGCATATTGATCAAGTTGATCTCTTTATTGCCGTCACCAACGACGACGAGGCGAATATAATGTCCGCCATGCTCGCAAAGCGCATGGGGGCTAAAAAAGTCATGGTGCTTATCCAGCGTAAGGCGTATGTCGATCTGGTTCAGGGCAGCGTTATTGATATTGCCATTTCCCCTCAGCAGGCGACAATTTCCGCGCTCCTGAGCCATGTTCGTAAAGCGGATATTGTCGGCGTGTCATCGCTGCGCCGTGGCGTAGCGGAGGCCATTGAAGCCGTTGCTCATGGAGATGAAACGACGTCACGAGTCGTCGGCCGTTCGATCGACGAAATTAAACTGCCGCCAGGCACGATTATCGGCGCCGTTGTGCGCGGGAACGACGTCATGATTGCCAATGATAATTTACGAATTGAGCAAGGCGATCACGTAATTATGTTCCTTACCGATAAAAAATTTATTACCGACGTCGAACGTTTATTCCAGCCAAGTCCATTCTTCCTTTAAAGAATTGGGTGCTCGAGTAAGAGCACCCTTACTTTATCCGTTTAATTTCTGTGCCTTTTATTTTTCATAATGTTTAATTATCCCGAATGGCAATTGGCTAATGATTTGTTAAACTTAAACTCGTCAGCTGGCACAAGGAGAGAACAATGAGTTTTATTAAAGAATTTCGCGAATTTGCGATGCGCGGGAACGTGGTGGATTTGGCAGTGGGTGTCATTATTGGTGCGGCATTCGGCAAGATTGTTTCATCATTAGTGGCCGACATTATCATGCCACCTTTAGGGTTGTTAATCGGCGGCATTGATTTCAAACAATTCGCTTTCACGCTGCGTGAAGCGCAGGGTGATGTTCCGGCAGTAGTAATGCACTATGGCGTATTTATTCAGAACGTATTTGATTTTGTGATTGTCGCGTTTGCCATATTTATGGCTATCAAGCTGATCAACAGACTCAACCGTAAAAAAGAAGAGCCGGCTGCAGCACCTGCGCCAACGAAAGAAGAAGTGCTGTTAAGTGAGATCCGCGATCTGTTAAAAGAGCAGAATAACCGCGTCTAATCAATAGATAAAAGCAGGAAGGCCAGTGGTAAATAAGCGATTCGCTTGCTTGCCACTGGCCTCCCAGTTACCCCGTTTTTCATGTTTGTCTTTACGCAGATAACTTCCTTTCCCTTTTTTATTCTTCTCAACGCGCTGCCTGAATAACGGGTCGTGAAGTAACGCCTCAATGGCATTGTCCTTGATTTGTCCTTTCGTGTGCTGATAGCGGCTCATAATGTCTCCAGAGCAAGGTTTATGACGACGGGAGTCTAGACCCGGTTGAACTAAAAATCAACAGCCCTGAGTTTCTCCACTCGCTCCCTGTTCAAGGGCTTCGAGGATTGAACAATAAATGCTGCTGTGTGCCGTACCACAGCAGGCATCATTCAGCCTTTGCAGAGAGCGCTGCATGGTTTGCAGTTCCTGTATACGCGCTTCAACTTCATCCAGCCGGGCCTGCACGATGCTTTTAGATTCCTGGCAGGTGTGGTGTTCCGGATCGATGCGGATCGATAATAACTCGCGGATCGAATCCAGTGTGAAACCGAGCTGACGCGCATAACGAATAAACCGCAGGCGCTGCAGATCGTTATCGGTATAAAGGCGAAAGCCTCCTTCAGTACGTACTTCATGATCGATCATCTGCTGCTTTTCGTAATATCGGATGGTATCCGGCGTAACGTTCGCAAGCTTCGCAAGTTCACCGATGCGGTACATAACTACTCCTCGCTTATTTTCTGCATCAATATTTCACCGTATTCACCGTGCAGAAAATCAGTGTTCATCCCAGCCTGGCGTAGCTTGAGTTCAAGCAGGGCGAGACGGCGGCTAAGTTCAGAATGTCGTGGATCGTCATGGCGGATCCCTTTTAGAAGATCGGCCAGTTCAACAGCCTCTCTGCGCTGTTCGAGCTCTGGGGGGAGACAACCCGCATTTTTCAGCAAACGGTATCCAGCCCGTAATTCCGGTGCGATGTGCGAATCATCGTCAAGCACAAGGGGTTCGCCGCTTCCCGGAAGAGCGTCGAATTCGCCTTTTTTTTGGGCATCGCGAATATGGCGTTCTGCCCACTGGTCGAGCAACCACATTACCGGCTCCTGGGGATGAACAGAATTGATACAGACATTGTAGAGAAGTGGGGATATCGCGGATATAAAAAAACCCGCCGGAGCGGGTTTTTTTACGTTACTGCAGATTACTCTGCAGCAGCTTCTGCTTTCTCTGAACGATCAACCAGCTCGATGTAAGCCATCGGCGCGTTGTCGCCTGCACGGAAACCACACTTCAGAATGCGAGTGTAACCACCGGCACGGCTCGCGAAACGCGGGCCCAGTTCGTTAAACAGTTTTGCCACGATCTCGTTATCACGAGTACGGGCGAATGCCAGACGACGATTAGCAACGCTGTCAGTCTTGGCAAGAGTAATCAGCGGCTCAACTACGCGACGCAGCTCTTTCGCTTTAGGCAGGGTCGTCTTGATGATCTCATGACGAACCAGTGAACCTGCCATGTTGCGGAACATAGCCTGGCGATGGCTGCTGTTGCGGTTCAGTTGACGACCACTCTTACGATGGCGCATGACCTTATCCTTCTCAGTAAAACCTTAACCTGTGATCCGGTTACTCGTCAGCAATGCTTGCCGGTGGCCAGTTTTCCAGGCGCATGCCCAGAGACAGACCACGTGAAGCCAGCACGTCTTTAATCTCAGTAAGAGATTTTTTACCCAGGTTCGGCGTTTTCAGCAACTCAACCTCGGTACGCTGTACCAGATCACCGATATAGTGGATAGCTTCTGCCTTGAGGCAGTTAGCAGAGCGGACAGTCAATTCGAGATCGTCAACAGGGCGCAGCAGGATCGGATCGAATTCTGGTTTCTCTTCTTTCACTTCCGGCTGACGTACATCACGTAAGTCAACGAAAGCTTCCAGTTGTTCTGCCAGGATGGTCGCCGCACGACGAATCGCCTCTTCAGGATCGATTGTGCCATTGGTTTCCATTTCGATGACCAGCTTGTCCAGGTCGGTACGCTGTTCTACACGCGCTGCTTCAACATTGTAGGCAATACGCTCTACAGGGCTGTAGCATGCGTCGACCAGCAGACGGCCGATTGGGCGCTCATCTTCTTCCGAATGAATTCGGGCAGAAGCCGGCACATAACCACGACCGCGCTGAACTTTGATACGCATGCTAATAGCTGCGTTCTCATCGGTCAGGTGGCAGATCACGTGCTGCGGCTTGACGATTTCAACATCACCGTCGTGGGTGATGTCGGCTGCAGTCACAGGGCCAATGCCAGATTTATTCAGAGTAAGAATAACTTCATCTTTACCCTGAACTCTCACCGCCAGCCCTTTCAGGTTGAGCAGGATTTCAAGGATATCTTCCTGAACGCCTTCTTTGGTGCTGTACTCATGAAGTACACCATCAATCTCAACCTCGGTCACCGCGCAACCCGGCATCGATGAGAGCAGAATACGGCGCAGTGCGTTACCCAGAGTATGGCCAAAGCCACGCTCTAAAGGCTCAAGGGTCACCTTGGCGTGCGTCGAACTCACTTGCTCGATATCTACCAGGCGCGGTTTTAGAAACTCTGTCACAGAACCCTGCATTGTGTCCTCTCTTTGGTACTAAGCTTTACTTGGAGTAAAGCTCGACGATCAGGTGTTCGTTAATGTCCGCAGACAGATCAGAACGTTCTGGCTGACGCTTGAACGTACCTTCCATCTTGCCAGCATCAACTTCCAGCCAGGTTGGCTTTTCACGCTGCTCAGCCAGCTCCAGAGCGGCCTTCACGCGAGATTGCTTTTTCGCTTTCTCACGAATGCTAACAACGTCATTCGCTTTAACCTGATAAGAAGCGATGTTAACAACACGACCGTTTACCATGATTGCTTTGTGGCTAACCAGCTGACGTGATTCAGCACGAGTAGCGCCGAAGCCCATACGGTATACAACGTTGTCCAGACGACCTTCCAGCAGAGCCAGCAGGTTTTCACCTGTGTTGCCTTTCAGACGTGCTGCTTCTTTATAGTAGTTACGGAACTGACGCTCCAGCACACCGTACATACGGCGAACTTTTTGCTTTTCACGCAACTGCACACCATAGTCAGACAGACGCGGTTTACGCGCACCGTGCTGGCCAGGAGCTTGTTCAATTTTACACTTGGTATCGATCGCGCGAACGCCAGACTTAAGGAATAAGTCGGTGCCCTCACGACGGCTCAGCTTGAGCTTAGGACCCAAATATCTTGCCATTTTCTATCTCCAACTAACCTAAAAAACGGAGCGTTATACGCGACGTTTTTTCGGCGGACGACAACCGTTATGAGGGATCGGAGTCACATCAGTAATATTCGTGATGCGGAAACCAGCGGCGTTCAGAGCGCGAACAGTAGATTCACGACCCGGACCCGGACCTTTAACCATAACTTCCAGATTCTTGATGCCGTATTCTTTTACGGCTTCTGCGCAACGCTCTGCTGCAACCTGAGCTGCGAACGGAGTGGATTTGCGAGAACCACGGAAACCGGAACCACCGGCTGTTGCCCAACCCAATGCGTTACCCTGACGATCAGTAATAGTAACGATGGTGTTGTTGAAAGAAGCATGGATATGAGCCACGCCGTCAGAGACTTGTTTTCTTACACGTTTACGTGCACGAACTGGTGCCTTTGCCATTATTCAATCACCCCGATTATTTCTTGATCGGTTTGCGCGGACCCTTACGGGTACGTGCGTTGGTCTTAGTACGCTGACCGCGCACTGGCAGACCACGACGATGACGCAAACCGCGATAGCAACCAAGATCCATCAGGCGCTTGATGCTCATGCTGATTTCACGGCGCAGATCACCTTCAACGACAAATTTGGCAACTTCGTCACGCAGCGTGTCGATTTGTTCTTCAGACAGCTCACTGATCTTAACATCTTCAGCGATACCCGCTGCAGCCAGAATGGCTTTAGAACGGGTCTTGCCGACGCCGTAGATCGAAGTTAATGCGATCACAGCATGTTTCTGATCAGGAATGTTAATGCCTGCTATACGGGCCACTATGCACTCCTACTATTTAATATGTACGCACCATGCTGAAAAGCCCGTTTTCAGGATACTCAAATGGAAACGTACAGACATACAAAAGATTGGCTGGCTAATCTAGCCAGCTCAACCCAACTTTGCAAGAAAAATATGCGAAATAATCAGCCTTGGCGCTGTTTATGCTTCGGCTCGGCACTGCAAATCACACGGATGACACCATCACGCTTAACGATTTTGCAGTTACGGCATAATTTCTTGACGGAAGCACGAACTTTCATTTTTACTCTCCGTAACTTCTCAGGCGACCATTTAGCGGCCGTAGCCTTTCAGGTTCGCCTTCTTCAATGCAGACTCGTACTGACTGGACATCATTAGAGTTTGCACTTGAGCCATAAAGTCCATAATCACGACAACAACGATAAGCAGTGAGGTCCCACCGAAGTAGAACGGTACTTTCATTGCATCACGCATGAACTCCGGGATCAGGCAGATAAAAGTAATATAAAGCGCACCAACCAAAGTCAGGCGAGTCATTACTTTATCGATATACTTCGCCGTTTGCTCTCCCGGACGAATTCCTGGTACAAATGCACCGGACTTCTTCAGGTTATCTGCTGTTTCACGCGGGTTGAAGACCAACGCCGTGTAGAAGAAACAGAAGAAGATGATCGCAGACGCATAGAGTAACACATAAAGTGGTTGCCCAGGCTGCAAATACAGCGAAATTGTTGTCAGCCAGTTCCAACCAGTACCGCCCCCGAACCATGACGCGATGGTCGCCGGGAACAGAATAATACTGGAAGCGAAGATAGCCGGGATAACCCCCGCCATGTTCACTTTCAGCGGTAAATGTGTGCTCTGTGCAGCATAGACACGACGACCTTGCTGACGTTTAGCGTAGTTCACCACAATGCGGCGTTGACCACGTTCAACGAAGACAACAAAGAACGTCACTGCAAATACTAATACTGCAACCAACAGCAACAGGAGGAAGTGCAGGTCGCCTTGACGCGCTTGCTCGATAGTATGGGCGATGGCTGGCGGGAGGCCCGCAACAATACCGGCGAAGATAATGATAGAGATACCGTTACCGATACCACGCTCAGTAATCTGTTCGCCGAGCCACATCAGGAACATAGTCCCTGTGACCAGACTTACAACAGCGGTGAAGTAGAATGCAAAGCCCGGGTTTAACACCAGGCCCTGCATACCAGGCATATTCGGCAGACCGGTAGCAATACCGATCGCCTGGAATATTGCCAGCACCAGAGTACCGTAACGGGTGTACTGACTAATCTTACGACGTCCAGACTCCCCTTCTTTCTTCAACTCTGCCAGGGCCGGATGAACGACCGTCAGCAGCTGGATAATAATAGATGCCGAAATGTACGGCATAATACCCAATGCAAAGATAGAAGCACGGCTGAGAGCACCACCAGAGAACATGTTGAACATTTCAATGATGGTGCCTCGCTGTTGCTCAAGCAGTTTGGCAAGTACAGCGGCATCGATACCAGGGATCGGAATAAAAGAGCCAATACGGAACACAATCAGCGCGCCGATAACAAACAGCAGTCTGCGTTTCAGCTCGCCAAATCCACCTTTGGCACTTTGAAAATCTAATCCCGGTTGCTTAGCCATCTGCTACTTATTCCTCAATTTTACCGCCAGCAGCTTCGATAGCAGCACGAGCACCTTTAGTAACACGCAGGCCACGAACAGTTACCGGAGTAGAAACTTCACCAGCCAGGATCACTTTCGCGAACTCGATCTGGATACCGATAATGTTTGCTGCTTTCAGCGTGTTCAGGTCTACAACGCCGCCTTCAACTTTCGCCAGGTCAGACAGACGGATTTCCGCTGTGATCGCTGCTTTGCGAGAGGTGAAGCCGAACTTCGGCAGACGACGGTACAGTGGCATCTGGCCACCCTCGAAACCGCGACGTACGCCACCGCCAGAACGAGAGTTCTGACCTTTGTGACCACGACCACCGGTTTTGCCGAGGCCAGAACCGATACCACGACCCAGGCGTTTACCCGCCTTTTTAGAGCCTTCGGCCGGAGACAGAGTATTTAAACGCATCTCTTACTCCTCAACTTTAACCATGAAGTAAACCGCGTTGACCATACCACGAACAGCAGGAGTATCCTCGCGTTCAACGGTATGACCAATACGACGCAGACCCAGGCCAAGCAGCGTTGCCTTGTGTTTCGGCAGACGACCGATTGCACTGCGGGTTTGAGTGATTTTAATAGTCTTTGCCATGGTCAATTACCCCAGAATTTCTTCAACGGATTTACCACGCTTGGCAGCGACCATTTCTGGAGAATTCATATTTTCCAGGCCATCAATAGTTGCACGAACCACGTTGATCGGGTTAGTGGAACCATATGCTTTGGCCAGAACGTTATGAACCCCAGCAACTTCCAGAACGGCGCGCATTGCACCACCGGCGATGATACCGGTACCTTCTGAAGCTGGCTGCATGAATACACGAGAACCCGTGTGAACACCTTTAACTGGGTGCTGCAGGGTGCCGTTGTTCAGCGCGACGTTAATCATATTGCGACGGGCTTTTTCCATCGCTTTCTGGATCGCTGCTGGAACTTCACGCGCTTTACCGTAACCAAAACCAACGCGACCGTTACCATCGCCTACTACAGTCAGTGCTGTGAAGGAGAAAATACGACCACCTTTAACGGTTTTAGATACGCGGTTTACCGCGATCAGCTTTTCCTGCAGTTCGCCAGCCTGTTTTTCGATGTGAGCCATCTTACACCTCTACCTTAGAACTGAAGGCCAGCTTCACGGGCAGCATCTGCCAGTGCCTGGACACGACCATGATATTGGAACCCGGAACGGTCAAAGGAAACATTGCTGATGCCTTTTTCCAGAGCGCGTTCAGCAACAGCTTTACCTACAGCTGCAGCGGCGTCTTTGTTACCGGTGTACTTCAATTGTTCTGAGATAGCTTTTTCTACAGTAGAAGCAGCTACCAGAACTTCAGAACCGTTCGGTGCAATTACCTGTGCGTAAATATGACGCGGGGTACGATGTACCACCAGGCGAGTTGCACCCAGCTCTTTGAGCTTGCGGCGTGCGCGGGTCGCACGACGGATACGAGCAGATTTCTTATCCATAGTGTTACCTTACTTCTTCTTAGCCTCTTTGGTACGCACGACTTCGTCGGCGTAACGAACACCCTTGCCTTTATAAGGCTCAGGACGACGGTAGGCGCGCAGATCTGCTGCAACCTGACCGATCAGCTGTTTATCAGCGCCTTTCAGCACGATTTCAGTTTGAGTCGGACATTCTGCAGTGATACCGGCCGGCAGCGGATGCTCAACAGGGTGTGAGAAGCCCAGAGACAGGCCTACTGCATTCCCTTTGATAGCTGCACGATAACCTACACCAACCAGCTGAAGCTTTTTAGTGAAGCCTTCGGTAACACCAACAACCATTGAGTTCAGCAGGGCACGCGCGGTACCAGCCTGAGCCCATCCATCCACGAAACCATCACGTGGACCGAAGGTCAGAGCGTTATCTGCATGTTTAACTTCAACAGCTTTGTTGAGGGTACGAGTCAGCTCGCCGTTTTTACCTTTGATCGTAATAACCTGACCGTCGATTTTTACATCAACGCCGGCAGGAATAACGACCGGTGCTTTAGCAACACGAGACATTCTTTCCTCCGATTAGGCTACGTAGCAGATAATTTCGCCACCAAGACCAGCCTGGCGCGCTGCACGATCAGTCATAACACCTTTAGAGGTAGAAACAACTGCGATACCAAGACCAGCCATAACTTTTGGCAGCTCATCTTTTTTCTTATAGATGCGCAGACCTGGGCGGCTGACACGCTGAATGCTTTCTACAACAGCTTTACCCTGGAAATACTTGAGAGTAAGTTCCAGTTCCGGCTTGGTGTCGCCTTCAACTTTAAAATCTTCGATAAAACCTTCTTCCTTCAGCACGTTGGCAATTGCCACTTTCAGCTTGGCGGAAGGCATGGTGACCGCAACTTTGTTCGCGGCCTGACCGTTACGGATACGGGTCAGCATATCCGCGATCGGATCTTGCATGCTCATCTGTCTTTACTCCCGTGATTCAATTGGTAATTACCAGCTAGCCTTTTTCAAGCCTGGCACTTCACCGCGCATAGCGGCTTCACGCAGTTTGATACGGCTCAACCCAAACTTGCCCACATAACCATGTGGACGACCTGTTTGACGACAGCGGTTACGCTGACGAGACGGGCTGGAATCACGCGGCAGAGACTGCAGCTTGAGAACCGCATTCCAACGATCTTCGTCGGAAGCGTTCACATCAGAAATGATCGCTTTCAGTTCAGCGCGTTTAGCGAAGAATTTATCAGCTAAAGCTACGCGCTTTACTTCGCGTGCTTTCATTGATTGCTTAGCCATTCAGTAACCCTACCTTACTTGCGGAACGGGAAGTCAAAGGCAGCCAGCAGAGCACGGCCTTCTTCGTCAGATTTCGCAGTAGTGGTAATGGTAATATCCAAACCACGCACGCGGTCGACTTTATCGTAGTCGATTTCTGGGAAGATGATCTGCTCACGGACACCCATGCTGTAGTTACCACGACCGTCGAAAGACTTAGCGGACAAGCCACGGAAGTCACGGATACGTGGAACAGCAATAGTGATCAGGCGCTCAAAGAACTCCCACATGCGTTCGCCACGCAGAGTTACTTTACAGCCGATCGGATAGCCCTGACGGATTTTGAAGCCTGCAACAGATTTGCGTGCTTTGGTGATCAGCGGTTTTTGACCGGAGATTGCTGTCAGATCAGCTGCTGCGTTATCCAGCAGTTTCTTGTCAGCGATCGCTTCACCAACACCCATGTTCAGGGTGATCTTCTCGACCCGAGGGACTTGCATGACAGAATTGTAGTTAAACTCAGTCATGAGTTTGTTAACTACTTCGTCTTTGTAGTAATCATGCAGTTTCGCCATCGTACTACTCCAAATTACTTGATAGTTTCGCTGTTAGACTTGAAGAAACGGACTTTTTTGCCGTCTTCGAATCTAAAGCCTACACGGTCAGCCTTGCCGGTAGCCGCATTGAAGATTGCAACGTTAGAAACCTGAATAGCAGCTTCTTTTTCAACGATGCCACCTGGTTGGTTCAGGGCCGGAACCGGCTTCTGATGTTTCTTAACCAGGTTGATACCTTCAACGACAAGTTTGCCGGAAGACAGAACATTTTTTACTTTACCGCGTTTACCTTTATCTTTACCGGTTAACACGATAACTTCGTCATCACGACGGATTTTCGCTGCCATGATTCGCTCCTTAGAGTACTTCTGGTGCCAGAGAGATAATTTTCATGAACTTCTCAGTACGAAGTTCACGAGTTACCGGCCCAAAGATACGCGTGCCGATAGGCTGCTCGCTGTTATTGTTTAAAATAACGCATGCATTACCATCGAAGCGAATGACAGAACCGTCAGGGCGACGAACACCCTTCTTGGTGCGCACCACTACCGCCTTCAGCACATCACCTTTTTTGACCTTACCACGTGGAATTGCTTCCTTGATGGTGATCTTGATGATGTCGCCTACGCCTGCGTAGCGACGGTGCGAGCCACCCAGAACCTTGATACACATTACGCGACGTGCACCGGAGTTGTCGGCGACGTTCAGCATAGTCTGTTCTTGGATCATTTTAGTGCTCCGCTAATGTCAACTACTACCTGAGACTCTAAAATCAGAGCCGTTAAAAAGCCCCATATCGAGGGCGCGGCATTATAACACCGCTTCTGCAATATGGGTAGAAAAAATAAACGGCTCATCGCTGAGCCGTTTATTCGTATTGAGAAGGCGTACTGTATTACAGAACCGCTTTCTCTACAACGCGAACCAGCGTCCAGGACTTAGTCTTGGACAGTGGACGGCATTCACGGATTTCAACCTTGTCGCCGATACCACATTCGTTGTTCTCGTCATGTACGTGCAGTTTGGTCGTACGCTTGATGAATTTACCGTAGATCGGGTGTTTCACAATACGTTCGATAGCTACAACAATGGATTTCTCCATTTTGTCGCTAACAACACGACCTTGCAGAGTACGGATTTTATCGGTCATTACGCACCCGCCTTCTGAGTCAGTAAAGTCTTAACGCGTGCAACATTGCGACGCACTTGCTTCAGCAGGTGAGTCTGTTGCAGCTGGCCACTTGCAGCCTGCATACGCAGGTTGAACTGCTCACGCAGCAGGTTCAGCAGCTCAGCGTTCAGCTCTTCAACGCTTTTTTCACGCAGCTCTTTTGCTTTCATTACATCACCGTCTTAGTTACAAAGGTGGTTTTGATAGGCAGTTTCGCTGCTGCCAGGCCGAAGGCTTCACGGGCCAGCTCTTCCGGAACACCGTCCATTTCATAAAGGACTTTGCCCGGTTGGATCAAGGCAACCCAGTACTCCACGTTACCTTTACCTTTACCCATACGAACTTCCAGTGGCTTCTCGGTGATCGGTTTGTCCGGGAATACACGGATCCAGATCTTACCTTGACGCTTAACTGCACGGGTCATTGCACGACGTGCTGCTTCGATCTGACGTGCAGTCAGACGACCACGGCCAACAGCTTTCAGACCGAAAGTGCCGAAGCTAACATCCGTACCCTGCGCCAGACCACGGTTGCGGCCTTTGTGCACTTTACGGAATTTTGTACGCTTTGGTTGTAACATCAGCGACGCTCCTTATTTACGGCCTTTACGCTGCTGCTTTTTAGGTTGAGCAGCCGGTTTTTCCGGTTGTTCAACAGCAGCCATACCACCCAGGATCTCACCTTTGAAGATCCATACCTTAACGCCGATTACACCGTAAGTGGTGTGCGCTTCAGAGGTGTTGTAGTCGATGTCAGCACGCAGAGTGTGCAGCGGTACGCGACCTTCGCGGTACCATTCGGTACGTGCGATTTCCGCGCCGCCCAGACGGCCGCTAACTTCAACTTTGATACCTTTAGCGCCCAGACGCATTGCGTTCTGTACAGCACGCTTCATAGCACGACGGAACATAACACGACGTTCCAGCTGTGAAGTGATGCTGTCAGCAACCAATTTAGCGTCCAGTTCAGGCTTACGAACTTCAGCGATATTGATCTGTGCAGGAACGCCAGCGATATCCGCTACGACCTTGCGCAGTTTTTCTACGTCTTCGCCTTTCTTACCGATAACGATGCCAGGACGAGCAGTGTGAATAGTCACACGGATGCTCTTCGCTGGACGCTCGATAACGATACGAGATACAGACGCTTTAGCCAGTTCCTTAGTCAGGTACTGACGTACTTTAAAATCGCTGTCCAGGTTGTCAGCGAATTCTTTGGTGTTCGCAAACCAGGTAGAGTTCCATGGTTTTACAATACCCAGGCGAATACCATTAGGATGTACTTTCTGACCCATTGCTAGTCTCCAGAGTCTCAGCGATCGGACACAACCACAGTAATGTGGCTGGTGCGCTTCAGGATGCGATCTGCACGACCTTTCGCACGCGGCATAATGCGCTTCATGCTTGGGCCTTCATCTACGAAAATTTTCGCGACTTTCAGATCGTCGATGTCAGCGCCATCGTTGTGTTCAGCGTTAGCAATGGCAGATTCCAGTACTTTCTTGACCAATACCGCAGCTTTCTTGTTGGTATAGGTCAGGATGTCCAGGGCCTGCGACACTTTCTTACCGCGAATCAGGTCAGCAACAAGGCGAACCTTCTGAGCAGAAGAACGAGCATGGCGATGTTGAGCTAAAGTTTCCATCTCTTCCTCCTACCTTATTTCTTCTTCGCTTTTTTATCAGCAGCGTGGCCGCGATAAGTACGAGTCGGTGCGAATTCACCCAGTTTGTGACCAACCATTTCGTCGGTAACAAAGACTGGAACGTGCTGACGACCATTATGGACAGCGATGGTCAAACCGATCATGTTAGGAAAGATCGTTGAACGACGGGACCAAGTGCGCAGGGGCTTCTTGTCTCCGCTTTCCACCGCTTTCTCTACCTTCTTCAGCAAGTGCAGGTCAATAAAAGGACCTTTCTTGAGAGAACGTGGCATGGCTTATCCTCTAAAATTATTTGCTACGGCGACGTACGATAAATTTATCAGTACGCTTGTTGCTGCGGGTCTTCTTACCTTTGGTCTGAACGCCCCACGGAGTTACCGGGTGCTTACCAAAGTTACGACCTTCACCACCACCATGTGGGTGGTCGACTGGGTTCATCGCAGTACCGCGAACGGTAGGACGAACACCACGCCAGCGTGCAGCACCTGCTTTACCCAGAACGCGCAGCATATGCTCAGCATTGCCAACTTCGCCCAGAGTAGCGCGGCAGTCTGCTTCGACTTTACGCATTTCACCAGAACGCAGACGCAGGGTGACATAAGCACCATCACGAGCAACGATCTGAACGTAAGTACCAGCGGAACGTGCCAGCTGACCGCCTTTACCTGGTTTCATTTCTACGTTATGAACGGTAGAACCAACCGGGATATTGCGCATCGGCAGGGTGTTGCCTGCTTTGATTGCAGCATCAACGCCAGACTGAATCTGGTCGCCAGCTTTCAGGCCTTTAGGGGCCAGGATGTAACGGCGTTCGCCGTCTTTGTACAGAACCAGCGCGATGTTCGCGGAACGGTTCGGATCGTACTCAAGACGTTCAACAACTGCTGGGATACCGTCTTTGTTGCGTTTGAAGTCAACAATACGATAAGCCTGCTTGTGGCCACCACCGATGTGACGAGTGGTGATACGGCCATTGTTGTTACGACCACCGGATTTGCTGTTTTTTTCCAGCAACGGAGCAAAAGGTTTGCCCTTGTGCAGCTCAGGGTTAACCACTTTAACTACGTGGCGACGACCCGGAGATGTCGGTTTACATTTAACAACTGCCATTGTATTACTCCTCCGACTTACTCAGCGCCGCCAACGAAGTCCAGATTCTGGCCTTCTTTCAGGGTGACGTAAGCTTTTTTCCAGTCGCTACGACGACCGATACGCTGTCCGTGACGTTTAACTTTCCCTTTAACTACCAGGGTGTTAACGACTTCGACTTCGACTTCAAACAGTTTCTGCACAGCAGCTTTGATCTCTGCTTTGGTCGCGTCTTTAGCAACTTTGAGAACGATGGTGTTTGTTTTTTCCATCGCAGTAGACGCTTTTTCAGAAACGTGCGGTGCGCGAAGCACCTTCAGCAGACGTTCTTCACGAATCATGCCAGCATCTCCTCAACTTGCTTAACAGCATCAGCAGTCATTACGACTTTGTCGAAGGCGATCAGGCTAACCGGGTCGATACCAGTCGCATCGCGTACGTCAACCTTGTGCAGGTTACGTGCGGCCAGGAACAGGTTCTCGTCCAGCTCACCGGTGATGATCAGCACATCTTCCAGAGCCATGTCTTTCAGTTTCTGTGCCAGCAGCTTAGTTTTAGGCGCTTCAACAGAGAACTTCTCGACAACGATCAGACGATCCTGACGTACCAGTTCGGACAGGATGCTTTTCAGCGCGCCGCGGTACATCTTTTTGTTAACTTTTTGACTGTGGTCCTGTGGACGCGCAGCGAAGGTCACGCCACCTGAACGCCAGATCGGGCTCTTGATAGAACCTGAACGCGCACGGCCGGTACCTTTCTGGCGCCATGGCTTTTTGCCAGAACCAGTTACTTCAGCACGAGTCTTCTGAGCACGAGTACCCTGACGAGCACCAGCTGCATAAGCAACTACAACCTGGTGAACCAGCGCTTCGTTGAAATCACGACCGAAGGTAGTTTCGGAAACAGTCAGCGCGCTCTGCGCGTCTTTCAATACTAATTCCATTGCTATCCCCTTACGCCTTCACAGCTGGTTTAACGATCAGGTCGCTACCGGTTGCACCCGGAACTGCACCTTTAACCAGCAGCAGGTTGCGCTCAGCGTCAACACGTACTACGTCCAGGCTCTGAACGGTCACACGTTCGTTACCCAGCTGACCTGCCATTTTCTTGCCTTTGAACACTTTGCCCGGAGTCTGGTTCTGACCGATAGAACCCGGAACGCGGTGAGACAAGGAGTTACCGTGGGTAGCGTCCTGGGTACGGAAGTTCCAGCGCTTAACAGTACCAGCAAAACCTTTACCTTTAGAGGTACCGGTTACGTCAACTTTTTTAACGTCAGCAAACAGCTCAACGCTAATGTCCTGACCTACGGTGAACTCTTCGCCTTCAGCAAGACGGAATTCCCACAGACCACGGCCAGCTTCTACGCCAGCTTTAGCGAAGTGACCCGCTTCTGGTTTGGTTACACGGTTAGCTTTTTTAGCACCAGTGGTCACCTGAACAGCGCGGTAGCCATCGTTAGCCAGATCTTTAACCTGGGTAACGCGGTTTGCTTCAACTTCGATTACGGTTACTGGGATTGAAACGCCATCTTCAGTGAAGATGCGGGTCATGCCCACTTTTTTACCGACTAAACCAATCATTGTATCAACCTCTCAATCGCTCGATGACCTGATTAACCCAGGCTGATCTGCACGTCTACACCGGCAGCCAGATCCAGACGCATCAGAGCATCAACGGTTTTCTCAGTTGGCTCAACGATGTCAACCAGACGCTTGTGAGTGCGGATTTCGTACTGATCGCGCGCGTCTTTGTTGACGTGCGGGGAGATCAGAACGGTGAAGCGCTCTTTGCGGGTCGGCAGCGGGATCGGACCACGGACTTGCGCACCAGTGCGCTTAGCAGTCTCGACGATTTCCGCGGTTGATTGATCGATCAGACGATGATCAAACGCTTTAAGGCGGATACGGATTCTTTGGTTCTGCATGAGACCAGAGCTCCAATTATTTTATAAACGAAAATGATTACTCCTCAAACCCATTACGATTGATGGGAGAGTGTAACCGTTCTTACGTAGCTCCCCAATTGGGAGCATTGTTGAGTAACAAAGTGAGCTACTCTGGTTCAGATTGAACCCGCCGTCAATTACGACAAGCCCGCGCATTATACGTAAATCTGGGCAAGACGCAAGTGCCGTTTAGAAATTAAGCGCCTGAGGTGCAGTATGCGTAAGGGCACGCAACTTTTTACGCAATGTATCCCTTCTCAATGCTTTGTCTCGAGCCCCTACGCAATTGTCGTTTTTGTCGATTGCCGGCCAGGCCGATTATAACGAGTATGCGCTCAAACCCTTTTGAGGCCATTTCCATGTTAACCACCCTCCCCTTTTTGCTGAGCTATTTTTCGCTGACGGCCTTTCTTGTCCATGCAGATATTCGCTACGGACTGCTTCCCGATAAATTTCTCTGCCCGCTACTCTGGACGGGCCTGCTCTTTCAGCTCTGTATCCATCCTGATTTTCTGCCGAGTGCGGTGGTGGGTGCAATGGCGGGATATATCGGCTTTGCCGTTATCTACTGGGGATATCGGTTTATCTGCCGGCGTGAAGGGATGGGATATGGCGATGTAAAATACCTGGCGGCGCTTGGTGCCTGGCATGGCTGGTGCGTGCTGCCTGCGCTGGCGCTACTCGCTGCGCTTATGGCGCTACTTAGCATTCTTGTGTTTTCGTTATTCATCTCTGATAAAGGGGCATTAAAAAACCCACTGCCTTTTGGGCCATTTCTGGCAGCAGCGGGTTTATGCATAGGCTGGAAGACGGTGGTTACTCTTCCACTTTAATCTGCGACTGAAGGTAGTTCTGCAGGCCGATTTTAGCAATCAGGTCCAGTTCCGTTTCCAGCCAGTCAATGTGGCCTTCTTCATCGGCCAGGATCTGGATCATCATATCGCGACTGACGTAGTCATGTACGCTGTCTGCGTAGGCAATAGCTTCACGGAGATCTTTGGCGCCTTCAAGCTCCAGCCTGAGGTCGGAACGCAGCATCTCTTCGACATCTTCTCCGATGCCCAGCTTTCCAAGATCCTGCAGGTTTGGAATACCTTCAAGAAATAAAATACGCTCGATATATTTATCGGCGTGCTTCATTTCATCGATCGATTCATGGTACTCAACGTCGTTCAAACGTTTAAGCCCCCAGTTTTTGAACATTCTCGCGTGAAGAAAGTACTGGTTAATTGCGACAAGCTCATTTCCCAATAATTTATTGAGATAACTTATGATTTTAACATCACCTTTCATTATATAGTCCCTCCGCTTCCACTCATTGAAGCGTAGATCGGGCTACAGGGATGTCAAAAAAAAGATGGGCGCTTACGCGATCTCTTTGTATTCCGGGATCTGCATCAATTCGTCCTGCATGATCTCTCGCGCAGCACGTACACATTTACCGCATTGATTTCCCACCGGAACAAATTTGCGTAGCTGCTGAAATGACTGAGGCTGAAACTGACGAACGGCCTGACGTATTTTCTTGTCGCTTACACCATTACATAAACAAACGTACATAGAGACTCCCGTTCAAATTATGCGCAAAGTGTAAGTGAGAATGGTTATGATTACAATAGCACAAGCGCCACAATACGGGGCGGGAGCAGGCAAAAAATGCGAAATTTTGTGACAGTGCCTGAACGGCAGAAAACAAAAAAGGACGCCGAAGCGTCCTTTTTTTATTCAGGGATAATTAATTAGCCCAGAACTTTAGCAACAACGCCCGCGCCAACGGTACGGCCGCCTTCACGGATTGCGAAACGCAGACCGTCGTCCATCGCGATTGGGTGGATCAGAGTCACAACCATCTTGATGTTGTCGCCTGGCATTACCATCTCAACGCCTTCTGGCAGTTCGATGGTACCGGTCACGTCAGTTGTACGGAAGTAGAACTGTGGACGGTAGCCTTTGAAGAACGGAGTATGACGGCCGCCTTCGTCTTTGGACAGGATGTACACTTCAGATTCGAACTTGGTGTGTGGCTTGATTGAGCCTGGCTTCGCCAGAACCTGACCACGTTCGATTTCTTCACGTTTGATACCACGCAGCAGAACACCAACGTTCTCACCAGCACGGCCTTCGTCCAGCAGTTTGCGGAACATTTCAACGCCAGTACAGGTAGACTTCGCAGTCTCTTTGATACCAACGATTTCAACTTCTTCGCCAACTTTGATGATACCGCGCTCTACACGACCGGTAACAACGGTACCACGACCGGAGATGGAGAATACGTCTTCGATTGGCAGCAGGAATGGCTTGTCAATCGCACGCTCTGGTTCTGGGATGTAAGAATCCAGGAAGCCAGCCAGTTCGATGATTTTCGCTTCCCACTCTGCGTCGCCTTCCAGCGCTTTCAGAGCAGAACCACGAACGATTGGAGTATCGTCGCCCGGGAAATCGTACTGAGACAGCAGTTCACGAACTTCCATCTCTACCAGTTCCAGCAGCTCTTCGTCATCAACCATGTCGCATTTGTTCAGGAACACGATGATGAAAGGAACGCCTACCTGACGACCCAGCAGGATGTGCTCACGAGTCTGAGGCATTGGGCCGTCAGTCGCAGCAACAACCAGGATCGCGCCGTCCATCTGCGCAGCACCGGTGATCATGTTTTTAACATAGTCGGCGTGGCCTGGGCAGTCTACGTGTGCGTAGTGGCGAGTCGGGGTGTCATATTCAACGTGGGAAGTGTTGATGGTGATACCACGAGCTTTTTCTTCTGGTGCGTTATCGATCTGGTCGAATGCACGAGCAGAACCACCGTAGGTTTTAGCCAGAACGGTAGTGATTGCAGCAGTCAGGGTAGTTTTACCATGGTCAACGTGGCCGATAGTACCAACGTTGACGTGCGGTTTTGTACGTTCAAATTTTTCTTTAGACACGGCTATATTCCTTACTATAGTGCTCTCCCCTGTGGAGAGAGCACGGGACTTAGGTTTTAATCCTGTGGATTACTTACCACGGGCTTCAATAACGGCCTGAGCAACGTTGTTAGGCGCATCATCATACTTCAGGAATTCCATGGTGTATGATGCACGACCTTTGGTCAGAGAACGCAGCTGAGTTGCATATCCGAACATTTCAGACAGCGGAACTTCAGCGTGGATCTTAACGCCAGTCACTTCGGATTCCTGACCACGCAGCATACCGCGACGACGGCTCAAGTCACCGATAACGTCACCGGTGTTCTCTTCAGGAGTTTCTACTTCAACCTTCATGATTGGCTCAAGCAGAACTGGTTTTGCTTTCTTAAAGCCTTCTTTAAAGGCAATAGACGCAGCCAGTTTAAACGCCAGTTCAGAGGAGTCAACGTCGTGGTAAGAACCGAAGTGCAGACGAACACCCATGTCAACAACCGGATAGCCAGCCAGAGGGCCCGCTTTCAGCTGTTCCTGAATGCCTTTATCAACGGCTGGGATGTATTCGCCAGGAATTACACCACCTTTGATGTCGTTGATGAACTCGTAACCTTTCGGGTTAGAGCCCGGCTCCAGTGGGTACATGTCGATCACAACGTGACCGTACTGACCGCGACCACCAGACTGCTTAGCGTGTTTACCTTCAACATCGGTAACTTTCGCACGAATCGCTTCGCGGTAAGCAACCTGAGGTTTACCCACGTTCGCTTCAACGTTGAATTCACGCTTCATACGGTCAACGATGATGTCCAGGTGCAGTTCACCCATACCAGCGATGATGGTCTGGTTAGATTCTTCATCAGTCCATACGCGGAATGATGGGTCTTCTTTCGCCAGACGGCCCAGAGCCAGACCCATTTTTTCCTGGTCAGCTTTGGTTTTTGGTTCAACTGCGATGGAGATTACCGGCTCAGGGAATTCCATACGCTCCAGAATGATCGGGTGATCCGGGTCACACAGGGTGTCACCAGTGGTCACGTCTTTCAGACCGATAGCTGCAGCGATGTCGCCCGCACGAACTTCTTTGATCTCTTCACGTTTGTTAGCGTGCATCTGTACGATACGGCCAAAACGTTCACGCGCCGCTTTCACGGAGTTCAGGATGGTGTCACCGGAGTTAACCACGCCAGAGTAAACGCGGAAGAAGGTCAGGTTACCCACGAATGGGTCGGTAGCAATTTTGAACGCCAGTGCAGAGAATGGCTCTTCGTCGCTTGCGTGACGCTCAGCCGGAGTATCTTTACCGTCGTCCAGGATGCCGTTGATCGCAGGAACGTCAACCGGGGATGGCAGGTAATCAACTACCGCATCCAGCATCGCCTGAACACCTTTGTTCTTGAACGCAGAACCACAGGTTACCAGGATGATTTCGTTGTTCAGAACGCGCTGACGCAGAGCTTTTTTGATCTCTTCTTCAGTCAGTTCTTCACCACCCAGGTATTTCTCCATCAGCTCTTCAGAAGCTTCAGCAGCGGATTCGATCAGGTTCTGGTGCCATTCGTCAGCCAGGTCCTGCATTTCAGCCGGGATATCTTCGTATTCGAAGGTAACGCCCTGGTCTGCATCGTTCCAGTTGATGGCTTTCATTTTCACCAGGTCGATAACGCCGGTGAAGCCTTCTTCAGCACCAATTGCCAGCTGCAGCGGAACAGGGTTCGCGCCCAGACGGGATTTGATCTGACCAACAACTTTCAGGAAGTTAGCACCCATACGGTCCATTTTGTTAACGAACGCGATGCGTGGAACTTTATATTTGTTCGCCTGACGCCATACGGTCTCAGACTGTGGCTGAACACCACCAACTGCGCAATAAACCATTACCGCGCCGTCAAGAACACGCATGGAACGTTCTACTTCGATGGTGAAGTCAACGTGCCCTGGGGTGTCGATGATGTTTACGCGATGCGGTTCGTACTGCTTAGCCATACCTGACCAGAATGCAGTAGTCGCTGCGGAGGTGATAGTGATACCACGCTCCTGCTCCTGTTCCATCCAGTCCATGGTGGCTGCGCCGTCATGAACTTCACCGATTTTATGGTTTACACCGGTGTAGAACAGAATACGTTCGGTAGTAGTGGTTTTACCGGCGTCGATGTGCGCACTGATACCGATGTTACGGTAGCGTGCGATGGGTGTTGTACGAGCCATTTGATTCCTCGTTTATATCTTTAGGCGTTCAGTTAAGTTACCCAGAGCGGGCGGCTTCTCTGAAGCGCCCGCCTGGTGACTAATACTCCGAAGGGATTACCAACGGTAGTGTGCGAACGCCTTGTTGGCTTCTGCCATACGGTGAACGTCTTCACGTTTCTTAACTGCAGTACCTTTGTTGTCTGCAGCATCAGAAAGTTCGTTCGCCAGACGCAGAGCCATGGATTTATCACCGCGTTTACGAGCAGCTTCAACGATCCAACGCATTGCCAGAGCATTACGACGAACCGGACGAACTTCAACTGGAACCTGATAAGTAGAACCACCAACGCGGCGGGACTTAACTTCTACGGTTGGGCGAACGTTGTCGAGAGCGACTTCGAAAGCTTCCAGTTCATTTTTACCAGAACGCTGAGCCAGGGTCTCAAGCGCGCTGTATACGATTGCTTCTGCAGTAGATTTTTTACCATCTACCATCAGGATATTTACAAATTTTGCCAGCAGTTCTGATCCGAATTTCGGATCTGGAAGGATTTTACGCTGACCAATGACGCGACGACGTGGCATGGGAATACTCCGTTGTTAATTCAGGATTGTCCAAAACTCAAAGAGTTTAGTTTGACATTAAGATAAATCAGTTTGGCCTTACTTAACGGAGAACCATTAAGCCTTAGGACGCTTCACGCCGTACTTGGAGCGAGCCTGCTTACGGTCTTTAACACCTGAGCAGTCGAGCGCACCACGAACGGTGTGGTAACGAACACCCGGAAGGTCTTTAACACGACCGCCACGGATCAGGATCACGGAGTGCTCCTGCAGGTTGTGACCTTCACCACCGATGTAGGAAGTCACTTCGAAACCGTTAGTCAAACGCACACGGCATACTTTACGCAGTGCGGAGTTTGGTTTTTTAGGAGTGGTGGTATATACACGAGTACATACACCACGTTTCTGCGGGCAGGCTTCCAGCGCAGGCACGTTGCTCTTTGCAACTTTGCGTGCGCGTGGTTTGCGTACCAGCTGGTTAACTGTTGCCATTAAATAGCTCCTGGTTTTAGCTTTTGCTTCGTAAACACGTAATAAAACGACCTCATACAATATGAGGACGCGAAATTTTAGGGCTACGTCGAAAAGGTGTCAAGAAATATACAGCGATCTCAAATCACCAGTTCATTTGACTGGCGTGCGTCACAGTAAGATTGACGAAATCAGTATAGCCAACCACGTCAATTTTGGCTGAAATTTGACCAGAAAGACCCCGCGCATCCAGATCGTCCTTCAGCGCAGAGACTGTTATGGGGGCATTCGTGAGGATTTCAACGAAACGACTGCCTTCCAGTGCGGCAAGCACGCCATCCTGAATCAGCAGCAGATCATCACCTTCGCGCAGCATACTCAGTAACGCGTCGGTATCACATTGCCATGGTGAATGGCTCAGAGTATGGAGCATGTCAGCCTCAGAAAGTCAGAACGGTGTCGTAGTGAGAAAGGTGTTCGCGCAATGCAGCAGAAGACAGGACTGTCACATCCAGCACGAAAGGCGTTGCCTCGTTTAGGCCGCGCGCAGCCAGGGAGTCGGCACAGACATAGAAGGTTTCGATATCGTAAAGCGGTAACACTTTGAACGTCGCGATGTAATCACGCGCCAGAATGGCCTGAGGCTGTTGCCCCGCCAGAAGCTGAAATACGCCGTCGCCCAAAAAGAAGACACCGATATCTTCGGTCAATGCTGAGGTCGCGAGCAGCGCATCCAGCCCTTCTCTGCCGGACGCATTGCCGTGCGGCGCAGAGGTAAAAACAAATGCCACGCGCTTCATCAGAATTGCACCACTCTGTCGCAGGTTAATGCCGCCTGTGCCAGTGCCCCCAGACCACTCAACGAAAAGCCGGGCTGCAGGTTAGAACCCGATAAACCAAGACGTGCGGCTTCGGTTGCATCGGTCACCCCGCGGCGCAGTGCCGCCGCCACGCAGATGTGCAGTTCTACGCCCTGCGTTTCGTTTAATGCCTGCCAGGCGCGCACCAGATCGAACTCATCGCTCGCCGGTGACGTAAACTGATTCGCGTTATACACCCCTTCCCGATAGAAGAAGACGCTCGCCAGCTCATGTCCGGCCGCCAGTAGCGCATGCGCAAACTGCAGCGCGCAGCTGGCCTGCTGAGTGCCGTACGCCGGGCCTGTCACCATTAATGCAAAACGCATTACTTGTCTTGTCCCTGGAAATCGCCGCTTTTGAACTGGCGAATATAGAGGTAGACCGTGTGCTTGGAGATGTTCAGACGATCGGCCACCTGGTTGATGGCGTCTTTAATATCAAAAATCCCTTTTTCATAAAGATTGAGCACGATCTGACGATTCTTGGCGTTGTTTGAGACGTTGCGATCGGCATTCACCTCTTCAATCGTAAACTCAAGCGTCTGCGTCACCAGATCTTCAACAGAGGAGGCAAAGTTAACTGAGGAGCCAACGTCCGGCGTTTCAGGTGGAATAAAGGTGCTCATGATTTGCGAGAATGGCACATCAAGGTTCATGTTGATGCACAGCAGCCCAATAACACGATGCTCGCGGTTTCGAATCGCGATGGTTTCTGATTTCATCAGCACGCCGCTTTTGGCGCGGGTGAAATAGCATTTGGAGACGCTGCTGTCCGCGCCGGTCATGTCATGCAGCATACGCAATGCAAGGTCGGTAATTGGCGAACCAATTTTACGGCCAGTATGCTCACCATTCGCAATGCGGATGGCGGAACACTTTAGATCTTGCAGGGAGTGCAATACGATTTCGCAGTGGGAGCCAATGAGCATCGCTAACCCGTCCACTACCGCTTCGTAGGATTTCAGAATATCGAAGTCGGTCTGATCGAAAGGACGTTGATCCAGCAAATCAAGTTCACTGGTTTCGTTGGTTAAAAGCGACCTGGACATGAAAAAAACACTCCTTTTCAGGAGCCTGTCGTTAGGTTTTCAGGGCAGGCTCATTATCTACACGGACAACTAAATTAATACAGCGTGCGTAGCGCTTTCCAGTGTTAATTATATCTGCCCCACAATAAAAAAACCGCCGCCTGAAAGGCGGCGGTTTTTTTCAACATTACTTCTTAGCAGCAGCGGCTTTATCGTCAGCCGGTGCGTCTGCCTTGGCATCCGCTTTCGGTGCCGGTTTAATATCCAGCAGCTCTACGTCAAAGACCAGCGTAGAGTTGGCAGGGATACCCGGAACGCCGGTTTTGCCATAGGCCAGATCCGGTGGGATAACCATCTTGATCTTGCCGCCTTTCTTGATGTTTTTCAGGCCTTCAGTCCAGCCCGGGATAACGCCGTCCAGACGGAAGGAGAGCGGCTCACCGCGGGTGTAAGAGTTGTCGAACTCTTTACCGTCGATCAGCGTACCTTTGTAGTTCACAACAACGGTGTCGCTGTCTTTAGGCGCATCGCCGGTGCCTTCTTTCTCAACTTTGTATACCAGGCCGGTAGAAGAGGTTTTCACACCCTTCTCTTTGGCAAAGGTATCGCGGTAGGCTTTGCCTTTCGCTTCGTTGTCTTTAGCGTCCGCGTCCATCTTGGTCTGCGCGGCACCCTTCACGCGCGCTTCGAACGCCTGCAGAGTCTGTTCAATTTCCTGGTCAGACAGCTTGCTCTTATCTGCAAATGCGTCCTGAACGCCCGCGATCAGCTGAGCTTTATCAAGTTTGATGCCCAGTTTCTCTTGTTCTTTCAGAGAGTTTTCCATGTAACGACCCAGAGATGCGCCCAGTGCATAGGCGGATTTCTGGTCGTCATTTTTGAACGCCGCTTTGCTGTCTGCAGTAGCAGCAGGCTTCGCAGCAGTATCAGCAGCGAATGACAGCGGCGCGTTCAGCGCAACAGCCATCGTGGTCGCCAGCAGCGTTACTTTAAACAGTGATTTCATCCATATCTCCAGGGCCTGGGGACTCTCACCCCAGCGTTAAACGTAAATGAGTTACGTACTATAAAACGTTGCGGAAGAAATCTACAGACAGACACTTCCAATTCTCGCCACTTTTCAGACTATTTTTGTTTAAATAAGTTTCCTGCCAAGGAGATGCGAACTGTACTTAAGGATAAACTCAGTTAAACTGCGCCGCCGCAGGGCCATTATGGCGAATCTGAAATAAACGAGGTGAATGATGAAGGATACAGCAGTAGAAGCGAGAATGGCTGAGCTGGAAAGCCGCCTGGCTTTTCAGGACATCACCATCGAAGAGCTAAACCAGACCGTGACCGCACATGAGCTCGAAATGGCAAAGCTGCGCGATCTGATGCGCCTGCTCACTGAAAAAGTGAAGGCAACGCAGTCATCGCACATCGCCTCTCAGTCAGAAGAGACGCCACCACCTCATTATTGAGGCGTAAAAAAAGCGGGATTATCCCGCTTTTTTATTTTCCGCATGACGGAATTAGTGGCAGCCGCAGCCGCCGTTACCGCAACCACCTTTACCGTGGTCGTGACCATGGTCGTGATCGTGGCCGTGACCACCGCAGCAGCCGTCGTGGCCGTGATCGTGGTCATGGTCGTGACCGTGCGCACCGTGAACGTGGCCATGAGCCAGCTCTTCTTCGGTCGCTTCACGGATCGCAACAACTTCTACGTTGAACTTCAGGTTCTGGCCAGCCAGCATGTGGTTACCGTCAACCACGACGTGGTCATCTTCCACTTCGGTGATTTCAACAGGAACCGGACCCTGGTCAGTTTCAGCCAGGAAGCGCATGCCAACCTGCAGTTCGTCAACGCCCATGAACACGTCTTTAGGAACGCGCTGAACCAGGTTGTCGTCATACTGACCGTAAGCGTCGTTCGCGCCTACAGCAACGTCAAATTTGTCGCCAACTTCATGACCTTCCAGCGCGTTTTCCAGGCCAGAAATCAGGGAACCGTGACCATGCAGGTAGTCAAGCGGCGCACTCACCGGAGACTCATCAACCAACACACCGTCTTCTGTACGTACCTGATAGGCCAGGCTGACCACCAGGTCTTTTGCTACTTTCATGATATCTCCTGAGCGTGGGAAAATTGCTGGCGCAGATTGTAGCGGAAATCTGCACCCGTGTACCCTTTAGCTTAAAAAAACTCAGGGCATATCGCTAGTCCGGATGAAAAATCCCGATAACTTGCTCTTCTTTGCGAACGTGATCGCGGGCCTCTTTATCGGCCTCACGCATCTGGTGACCGCACTTAACACACTCAACAACATCAATATTATTTTCCCGCCACATCGCCAGGGTATCTTGCGCCTGGCAGGTCGGGCATTTTGCACCCGCAATAAAGCGTTTACGTACAGCCATCTTTCGTTACCCTTTATTCAAATTCATCCCAGCCATCGAGCTGGCGTCGTTCCTGTTGCATCTCTCGCTGGAAGATCTCCTCCAGCTCGCGACGCGCTTCCCGCACGCGGGAGATCTGCGCCGTATCGGTATGTACCGGCATCAGCTCGCGCAACATCCGCATATCCAGCCGGCGGAAGTGCATT
Organism: Enterobacter asburiae; assembly: GCF_001521715.1. Lineage (NCBI taxonomy): Bacteria > Pseudomonadati > Pseudomonadota > Gammaproteobacteria > Enterobacterales > Enterobacteriaceae > Enterobacter > Enterobacter asburiae. The sequence goes on along the minus strand of NZ_CP011863.1, from coordinate 3,933,397 downwards.
TGGGCGCGCTGCGCCTGATGCGGATGCATGCCGAGCGAGATCAGCGCCTTACGGCCCAGCTCCAGCGCACTGGAGAACGTCTCACGGGAGAAGTGTTTCACACCCGCCTGCAACAATTCGTGAGCTTCAACACGTCCCCGCGCACGCGCCAGAATATGCAGATGCGGGAAATGCTGCTGGCACAGATCCACCAGCTTCATCGTGTCTTCCGGATCGTTACAGGTAATCACAATGGACTCTGCCGCTTCGGCCCCCGCCGAGCGCAGCAGCTCGAGCTGGGTCGCGTCGCCGTAGTAAACCTTATAGCCATATTTACGCATCAGGTTGACCGCGCTGATATCCCGCTCCAGTACCGTAATGCGCATTTTGTTCGCCATCAGCAATCGCCCGATAACCTGTCCGAAACGGCCAAAGCCCACCACAATCACCTGCGGCTTGTCGTCTTCCACCCACGGCGCTTCGTCTTCATCGTCAGCTGGATTCAGGCGGCGCGACAGCAGTTTATCCACCAGCTTCATCAGCAGCGGCGTGGTCATCATAGACAGCGTGACCGTCACCAGCAAAAGCGCCATTTGATCGTCTTTAAACAGCTTCTGGGAGGAGGCGGTCGAAAACAGCACAAACGCGAACTCGCCTCCCTGGCTTAACACGCTGGCAAACTGCATGCGTTCCGAACTGCGCAGCCCGTAGATACGTGACATGACGTACAGCACCAGCATCTTCACCGCCACCAGGATGGCGACGCTCACGATCACCCACAGCAGATGGGTATAGAGCACGCCAAGGTTGAGCGCCATCCCCACCGAAATAAAGAACAGACCTAGCAGCAGCCCTTTGAAGGGATCGATGGCAATTTCCAGCTCGTGGCGATACTCGCTCTCCGCCAGCAGCACCCCGGCAATAAAGGTCCCGAGCGCCATCGACAGCCCCAGCGCGTCCATAAACAACGCCGATCCCAGCACCAGCAGCAGCGTCGCGGCGGTAAACACCTCGCGAACGCCAGACGCGGCTATAAAGCGGAACACGGGACGTAGCAGGAAACGACCGCCAATCAGCATGCCCGCGAAGGCCAGCACCTTCATGGCGATTTTAGCCCAGTCGAAGTGATCGTCCCCGGACCCCGCCAGCAGCGGCACCAGCGCCAGCGCCGGGATCACCGCCAAATCCTGGAACAGCAGCACCGAAAAGCCCAGCTGACCGGCTTCGTTGCGATTCATCCCCTTATCGCGCATCAGCTGCAGCGCCATCGCCGTCGACGACATCGCAAGGCCTATCCCGCCAATCACCGCCGCCTGCCATGAAAAGTTGGTCAGCATTAGCAGGCCGCCCAGGATCGCGGCGCTGAACAACACCTGCGCGGCGCCCACGCCAAATATGGAGCGTCGGAGTTGCCACAATTTCGAAGGATTCAGCTCCAGGCCGATGATGAACATCAGGAACACCACGCCCAGCTCGGAGAAATGGAGGATCTCATCTACATCGCTGATGAATCCCAGTCCCCAGGGGCCAATCGCGATCCCCGCCAGCAGATAACCCAACACCGCACCGATACCAATCCGTGCCGCAAGCGGCACCGCAACGACGGCCGCAAATAAAAACAGCACCCCGGCGAGGAGCAAATTCGATCCTTCCATTAACGACCTCCTGCCGGAATCGGTGACGCCAGCCATTCACCGTAGGCTCTGGCGTGGCTTGCCAGCTCTTTCGGATCCTGACGCCGCGCCCAGTAGACAATAATCGGGCTCATCCAGTGCATACGGCACATGGCCGCCGTCAGTTCGAATGGCCTGAGGATATCGCTCATCGGATAACGATTCAGCCCGTCGTGGCGGTAAGCGCTTTCGGGTTCACCGGTCGTAATCACACTACGCCAGTACTTTCCCGCAAGCTGGTTCCCCCCCACCCCGCTGGAGAAGCCCCGGCTCAGCACGCGGTCCAGCCACTCTTTGAGCAGCGCCGGACAGCTATAGGTATAAAGCGGATGCTGGAACACAATCACGTCATGCTGACGCAGCAGCTCCTGCTCGTAAGGGATATCAATAAAGAAATCAGGATAGTGCGCGTAGAGATCGTGCACCGTCACGTTGCTGAGCTGTGTGGCCGGCTTAAGCAGCACCCGGTTTGCCACCGAGTCCTGAGATTCCGGATGGGCATACAGCAGCAGCACTTTTGCTGTCTGAGACATCATTCCCCTCCCGGTCTTGTTTCTGTTTTTGTGTATCGTCGCTGTTTTGGGCTACCATGGCGGCCCGGTGCGGAAAATGGCCCACACCTTACATTATCATAATGACAAATTAACATAGTCGGAACATACGGCGCTTCTATGATTGTTTTCTCCTCGTTACAAATTCGTCGCGGCGTGCGCGTCCTGCTGGATAACGCCACTGCTACCATCAACCCAGGCCAAAAAGTGGGCCTGGTCGGCAAAAACGGCTGCGGTAAATCCACCCTGCTGGCGCTGCTGAAAAACGAGATTAGCGCGGATGGCGGTAACTTTACCTTCCCGGGGAACTGGCAGCTCGCCTGGGTAAACCAGGAGACGCCGGCGCTGAGCGAACCGGCGCTCGACTATGTTATCGACGGCGACCGTGAATACCGTAAGCTCGAGGCGGAACTTCATTCTGCTAACGAGCGCAACGACGGTCACGCCATCGCCACCGTTCACGGCAAGCTGGATGCCATCGACGCGTGGACCATTCGCTCCCGCGCCTCCAGCCTGCTACACGGCCTGGGCTTCAGCAACGAACAGCTGGAACGCCCGGTCAGCGACTTCTCCGGCGGCTGGCGTATGCGTCTTAACCTGGCGCAGGCGCTGATCTGCCGCTCTGACCTGCTGTTGCTTGACGAACCGACCAACCACCTCGATCTCGATGCGGTTATTTGGCTGGAGAAGTGGCTCAAGAGCTATCAGGGCACTCTGATTCTGATCTCCCACGACCGCGACTTCCTTGACCCGGTGGTGGATAAAATCATTCATATCGAACAGCAAACGATGTTCGAGTACACCGGCAACTACAGCTCCTTCGAGCGCCAGCGCGCGACGCGTCTCGCCCAGCAGCAGTCCATGTACGAAAGCCAGCAGCAGCGCGTGGCGCACCTGCAGAGCTTCGTGGATCGCTTTAAGGCCAAGGCCTCAAAAGCGAAGCAGGCCCAGAGCCGCATCAAGATGCTGGAACGCATGGAGATGATCGCCCCGGCGCACGTGGATAACCCGTTCCACTTCAGCTTCCGCGAGCCGGAGAGCCTGCCTAACCCGCTGCTGAAGATGGAGAAGGTCAGCGCGGGCTATGCCGACCGCATTATTCTCGATTCCATCAAGCTCAACCTGGTGCCGGGTTCGCGTATTGGCCTGCTGGGGCGTAACGGCGCCGGTAAATCGACGCTGATCAAACTGCTGGCGGGCGAGCTTAACCCGGTCAGCGGTGAAATCGGCCTGGCGAAGGGCATCAAGCTGGGTTACTTCGCCCAGCATCAGCTGGAATTTTTACGCGCGGATGAATCACCGATTCAGCATCTCGCGCGTCTGGCGCCGCAGGAGATGGAGCAGAAGCTGCGCGACTATCTCGGCGGCTTCGGCTTCCAGGGCGATAAGGTGACTGAAAACACCGAGCGCTTCTCCGGCGGCGAAAAGGCCCGTCTGGTGCTGGCGCTGATCGTCTGGCAGCGCCCGAACCTGCTGCTGCTTGATGAACCGACCAACCACCTGGATCTCGACATGCGCCAGGCGCTGACCGAAGCGCTGATTGAGTTTGAAGGCGCGCTGGTTGTCGTCTCGCACGACCGTCACCTGATCCGCTCCACCACGGACGATCTGTATTTAGTGCACGGCGGCAAAGTTGAACCGTTCGACGGCGATCTGGAAGACTACCAGCAGTGGCTGACGGACGTGCAGAAGCAGGAAAACCAGCCGGAAGAGTCAGCAAAAGACAACGCCAACAGCGCGCAGGCGCGTAAAGACCAGAAGCGTCGTGAAGCGGAGCTTCGCACCCAGACGCAGCCCCTGCGTAAAGAGATTACCCGTCTCGAAAAAGAGATGGAAAAACTCAACGCCACGCTTGCTGTTGTTGAAGAGAAGCTTGGCGATAGCGGCCTGTATGACCAGAGCCGCAAGGCTGAGCTGACCGACTGCCTGCAAACCCAGGCGAAGACCAAATCCAGTCTCGAAGAGTGCGAGATGGCGTGGCTCGACGCGCAGGAACAGCTGGAAGCAATGCTGCAGGCTGACTGACCTATTTACCCCATTTGAAGAACAGAATCCGTACCGGGTTCGGAAATCCAGCTTAAACGGGGTACAATTCGGAAAGTATCGTAAATTTCCGACAAGAATCAGCATCGCGCTTATGACCCAAATCATACCATCAGACTTCGACATTGCGGCCGAAGACAGCACTGAGTTCGTGCCTATGCGCGGCGTGGCGAATCCCCATTTGCAGACCATGCTGCCGCGACTGATCCGCCGCAAGGTTCAGTTCACCCCGCACTGGCAACGGCTTGACCTGCCAGACGGTGACTTTCTGGATCTCGCCTGGAGCGAAGCGCCTGAACAGGCTCGCCATAAACCGCGTCTGGTGGTCTTTCACGGTCTGGAAGGCAGCCTGCACAGCCCGTATGCGCATGGGCTAATTGAAGCGGCAAAAGCACGCGGCTGGCTCGGCGTGGTGATGCATTTTCGCGGCTGCAGCGGTGAACCGAATCGTCAGAAACGCATTTATCACTCGGGTGAAACCGAAGACGGCACGTGGTTTTTACACTGGCTGCGGGACAACTTTGGCACCGTGCCAACCGCCGCGGTGGGCTACTCATTGGGCGGCAATATGCTGGCCTGTCTGCTGGCCAAAGAGGGTGAAAGCGTCCCGCTGGATGCCGCCGTCATTGTCTCCGCGCCGTTTATGCTCGAGCAGTGCAGCTACCACATGGATAAAGGCTTTTCCCGCGTCTATCAGCGCTACCTGCTCAACCTGCTGAAGGCCAATGCGGCGCGTAAACTGAAGGCCTACCCGGATACCCTGCCGGTAAGCCTGCGCCAGCTGAAAAAGGTGCGCCGTATTCGCGAGTTCGACGATCTGATCACCGCGAAAATCCACGGCTTCGCCGATGCGATTGACTATTATCGTCAGTGCAGCGCCATGCCGCTGCTAAGCAAGATCACGCAGCCGACGCTGATTATTCATGCCAAAGATGACCCGTTTATGGATCATCACTCGATCCCCGCTCAGGAGTTCCTGCCCGACAACGTTCACTATCAGTTGACCGAGCACGGCGGCCACGTCGGGTTTATCGGCGGCACGCTGCGCCGCCCGAAAATGTGGCTTGAGGCGCGTATTCCTGACTGGCTGACCCCTTATCTGGACGGTGCAAAATGATTATTCCCTGGCAGGATCTGGCTCCCGAAACGCTCGATAATCTGATTGAAAGCTTTGTATTACGCGAAGGCACCGATTATGGTGAACAGGAACGCTCGCTTGAGCAAAAGGTCAACGATGTTAAGCGCCAGCTGAAAAGCGGCGACGTGGTGCTGGTGTGGTCAGAACTGCATGAGACGGTCAATATCATGCCCCGCAACGCGTTTCACGGCTGATCTTCCACCCTTTTCAGTCAGGGAGTTGCTATGTCTGCCAGACATCCGGTTATTGCCGTTACGGGGTCGAGTGGTGCGGGAACCACCACCACCAGCCTCGCATTTCGCAAGATTTTCGCCCAGCTGAATCTCCGTGCGGCGGAGGTCGAAGGCGACAGCTTTCACCGCTACACGCGTCCGGAGATGGACATGGCCATTCGTAAGGCGCGCGATTCGGGTAAACACATCAGCTACTTCGGCCCGGAAGCCAATGACTTTGGCCTGCTGGAACAAACCTTTATAGAGTACGGTAAGAGCGGCAAAGGGCAGTCCCGCAAGTATCTGCACACCTATGATGAAGCCGTCCCCTGGAATCAGGTGCCGGGAACCTTTACCCCGTGGCAGCCGCTGCCGGAACCCACCGACGTCCTGTTTTACGAAGGACTTCACGGTGGCGTGGTCACCCCTCAACACGACGTGGCGCGCCACGTGGATCTGCTGGTCGGCGTGGTCCCTATCGTTAACCTGGAGTGGATCCAGAAGCTGACGCGTGACATGAGCGAGCGCGGCCATTCGCGAGAGGCGGTGATGGACTCCGTGGTGCGCTCCATGGAGGATTACATTAACTTTCTGACGCCGCAGTTCTCCCGCACCCATATCAACTTCCAGCGCGTGCCGACGGTGGACACCTCCAACCCGTTCGCGGCCAAAAGCATCCCGTCGCTGGATGAAAGCTTTGTAGTGATCCATTTCCGCAATCTCGACGGCATTGATTACCCCTGGCTGCTGGCCATGCTGCAGGGCTCTTTTATTTCGCACATGAATACGTTAGTGGTGCCGGGCGGAAAAATGGGGCTGGCGATGGAGCTCATCATGACGCCGTTGGTGGAGCGACTGATGGAAGGGAAACAGATCGCGTGAGCATGTTCCCTCTCCCAGTGGGAGAGGGTTAGGGTGAGGGCATCAACACGCACGATGCCCCATCAATCACGCCTCGATCACTTCATACGAATGCGTGATTTTTACCGCTTTCTCCAGCATTAACGCCACCGAGCAGTACTTCTCCGCAGACAGGTCAACCGCACGCGAGACCGCCGCGTCTTTCAGCTCTTTACCGGTGACCACAAAGTGCAGGTTAATATGGGTGAACAGGCGTGGCGCCTCTTCGCGACGTTCTGACGTGAGTTTGACTTCACAATCCGTCACGTCATGACGTCCTTTTTGCAGAATCGATACCACATCAATTGCGCTGCATCCGCCTGCCGCCATCAGCACCATTTCCATTGGGCTGGGTGCTTTATCGCCGGAGTTACCGTCCATCAAAATCTGGTGTCCTGACGCGGACTCGCCCAGGAACGTTAAACCTTCAACCCATTTCACGCGCGCTTGCATATTCTTAAACTCCAACGTTGCATTTTTGGTGACAGATTACGCGTGCGTTACATTTCTCGCAATGGAAGGCGACCTGCATCATGCTGAAGCGAGACACCAGGAGACACGCGGCGAAAGCTATGCTAAAACACTCAGGATGCTACAGTAATACATTGACGTTACACGTGTATGCAGAGGACATCAAACTTTACTGGCTGCGAAACGTTACGGTAGCCGACTTCCCAGGGTATGGGTAAGAATTCGATTGCAACCCCAGAGTCCGGATGCATCTGATGACTCTGGTGACAGCTTATAACAGAGGATAACAGCGCATGGTGCTTGGCAAACCGCAAACAGACCCGACTCTCGAATGGTTCTTGTCTCATTGCCACATTCATAAGTACCCATCAAAGAGCACGCTGATTCACCAGGGTGAAAAAGCGGAAACGTTGTATTACATCGTTAAAGGCTCGGTGGCAGTGCTGATCAAAGATGAAGAAGGGAAAGAGATGATCCTTTCTTATCTGAACCAGGGCGATTTCATCGGTGAACTGGGCCTGTTTGAAGAGGGCCAGGAACGTAGCGCCTGGGTTCGTGCAAAGACAGCATGTGAAGTGGCTGAAATTTCTTACAAGAAGTTCCGTCAGCTGATTCAGGTTAACCCTGACATCCTGATGCGTCTTTCTTCCCAAATGGCGCGCCGTCTGCAGGTTACGTCAGAGAAAGTGGGTAACCTCGCCTTCCTGGACGTTACCGGCCGTATCGCACAAACCCTGTTGAACCTGGCGAAACAGCCAGACGCCATGACCCACCCGGACGGCATGCAAATTAAAATTACCCGTCAGGAAATTGGTCAGATCGTCGGTTGCTCCCGTGAAACAGTGGGCCGTATCCTGAAAATGCTGGAAGATCAAAACCTGATCTCCGCCCACGGTAAAACCATCGTGGTTTACGGAACGCGTTAATTCCGCTTAAACGGCGTGCCATCGCAAGGTGTCACGCCGTTTTTGTCTCTACTCCCCATGTGGCGCAGGCTGATCTATCACCCGGAAGTTAACTACGCACTGCGACAAACGCTGGTGTTGTGTCTTCCTGTGGCCATAGGCCTGATCCTCGGACATCTTCAGCAAGGCCTGCTGTTTTCCCTCGTGCCCGCCTGCTGCAACATCGCCGGTCTGGACACGCCGCATAAGCGCTTTTTCAAACGCCTGATTATCGGTGGCTGCCTGTTTGCCGGCTGTAGCCTCGCCGTACAACTTCTGCTTGCCCGGGATATCCCGCTGCCGCTGATCCTGACCGTGCTGGCGATGACCCTCGGCGTCACGGCGGAAATCAGTTCGCTGCACGCCCGCCTGCTTCCCGCCTCGCTGATTGCGGCCATTTTCACGCTGAGCCTTGCAGGGAATATGCCGGTGTGGGAGCCACTGCTGATTTACGCCCTGGGGACATTATGGTACGGGCTGTTTAACTGGTTTTGGTTCTGGCTGTGGCGCGAACAGCCGCTGCGTGAATCCCTGAGCCTGCTCTATGTGCAGCTTGCGGATTACTGCGAGGCCAAATACACCCTGCTCACCCAGCATACCGATCCGGAAAAATCCTTACCGCCGCTGCTGACGCGCCAGCAGAAGGTGGTGGATCTCATAAGCCAGTGCTATCAGCAGCTGCATATGCTCGCCGCCAACAAGAACCACGAATACAAGCGGCTGCTGCGCACCTTCCAGGTCGGGCTGGATCTGCAGGAGCATATCTCCGTTAGCCTTCACCACCCGCAGGAGGTGCAAAAGCTGGTCGAGCGCAGCCACGCCGAAGCGGTGATCCGCTGGAACGCGCAGACCGTGTCCGCACGCCTGCGGGTGCTGGCCGATGATATTCTCTATCACCGCTACCCGACGCGCTTTAACATGGATAAGCAGCTGGGCGCGCTGGAGAAAATCGCCCGTCAGCATCCGGATAACCCCGTCGGCCAGTTTGCCGCCTGGCACTTCAGCCGTATCGCCCGCGTGTTGCGCACGCAGCGCCCGCTTTATCCCCGCGACCTGATGGCGGATAAGCAGAAACGGCTTCCGCTATTGCCCGCGCTCAAAAGCTATCTTTCTCTTAAATCGTCCGCCCTGCGCAACGCCGCAAGGATTAGCGTGATGCTCAGTACCGCCAGCCTGATGGGTATGGCGCTGCACCTGCCGAAACCCTACTGGATCTTAATGACCGTGCTGTTTGTCACCCAGAACGGCTACGGCGCCACGCGGGTGCGTATTCTGCATCGGGCTGGCGGAACGATGGCCGGGCTGATCATCGCGGGCGTGACGCTGCACTTCCACGTGCCGGAAGGCTATACCCTGGCAGGCATGCTGGCGGTTACGCTGGTGAGCTACCTGATTATCCGCAAAAATTACGGCTGGGCGATGGTGGGCTTTACGGTGACGGCGGTATATACCCTGCAGCTGCTCACGCTCAATGGCGAACAGTTTATTGTCGCCAGGCTGATTGATACCCTAATCGGCTGTCTGATTGCCTTTGGCGGCATGGTCTGGCTGTGGCCGCAGTGGCAAAGCGGACTGCTGCGCCAGAACGCCCACGACGCGCTGGAAGCCGACCAGCAGGCTATTCGCCTGATCCTGAGCGACGACCCGCAGCCCTCGCCGCTGGCCTATCAGCGAATGAAGGTCAACCAGGCGCACAACGCCCTGTTTAACTCGCTCAACCAGGCGATGCAGGAGCCGGGCTTTAACTCGCACTATCTGGCAGACATGAAGCTCTGGGTGACGCACAGCCAGTTTATCGTCGAGCACATTAACGCCATGACCACGCTGGCGCGCGAGCACACGATGCTGACGCCGGATCTGGCGCAGCGCTATTTGCAGTCATGTGAAATTGCGTTGCAGAGGTGTCAGCAGCGTCTGGAGTATGACGCGCCGGGCGAGTCGGGAGATTCAAACATTCTGGAAGCACCGGAGACGTTAACCCACGGGCCAATGAGCACGCTGGAGCAGCATTTGCAGCGCGTTCTCGGGCATCTGAACACCATGCACACCATTTCGTCGGTGGCATGGCGTCAGCGCCCGCATCACGGGATTTGGTTAACGCGCCGGTTAAAGCGAACCGAGTATTAACCTTTAACGATCTTCGCGACCGCCGCGGCAAAGCGGGTTAACCCGTCCTCAATATCCCTGTCTTCCACCACCAGCGACGGCGCAAAGCGCATCACGTCCGGTCCGGCATTGAGTACCATAACCCCTTCGTGCGCCGCAGCGTGCAGGAAGTCGCGCGCGCGGCCCTTGTACTGCGGCTTCAGCTCGGCGCCAATCAACAGCCCCATCCCGCGGATTTCGCTGAACACGTCGTACTGCTCATCAATCTTTTGCAGGTATTTTACGAACAGCTCGCGCTTCGCGCTCACGGCGTTCAACACCTCCGGCGTGTTGATAATGTCGAATGCGGCGCCCGCCACGGCGCTCGCCAGCGGGTTGCCGCCGTAGGTAGAGCCGTGAGAGCCGACGTGGAAAGCGGAGGCGATCTCCTGCGTCGTCAGTACCGCACTCACCGGGAAACCACCGCCGAGCGCTTTAGCGCTGGTCAGAATATCCGGCGTCACGCCGTAGTGCATATACGCGAACAGATCGCCGGTACGCCCCATCCCGCACTGTACTTCATCAAAGACCAGCAGCGCCTGATGTTCGTCGCACAGCGCGCGCAGTCCTTTCAGGAATTCCGGGGTTGCCGCGGTCACGCCGCCTTCACCCTGAATCGGCTCGACAACAACGGCGCAGGTGTGGTCGTCCATCACCGCTTTCACGGCATGCAGATCGTTAAACGGCACGTGGACGATGTCGGCCGGCTTCGGGCCAAACCCGTCGGAATACTTCGGCTGGCCGCCAACGGAAACGGTAAAGAAGGAGCGTCCGTGGAAGGCATTGTGGAAGGCGATGATTTTGGTTTTGTACGGGCTATGGCGCGTTGTCGCGTAGTAGCGCGCCAGCTTAAAAGCGGTTTCGTTGGCTTCGGTGCCGGAGTTCATAAACAGCACGCGCTCGGCAAAGGTCGCATCAATGATCTTGCGGCCCAGGCGCAGCGCCGGTTCGTTGGTGAACACGTTGCTGGTGTGCCACAGGGTTTCGCCCTGGGTTTTCAGCGCCTCCACCAGCACGGGATGGCAATGACCCAGCGCCGTGACCGCAATACCGCCCGCGAAATCCACATACTCTTTCCCCTGCTGATCCCAGACGCGGCTGCCCTTTCCCTTCACCGGGATAAACTCAGCCGGTGCATAAATCGGCAGGATCACTTCATCAAATGTCGCGCGGGTAATTGCTGGTTGTTCAGTTGCCATGTCATGACCATCCATTTTATGTCACAGTGATTGTGAAAATATAATCACAAAATATGCATAAAAAATCATAACAAGGCAACAGATATTCAGCGATTGAGGAAATTCGCCAGCAGCGCGTGCCCCTGCTCGCTGAGGATGCTTTCCGGGTGGAACTGCACGCCTTCGAGGTCCCATTCGCGGTGACGAATCCCCATGATCTCCTGCGTATCGCTCCAGGCGGTCACCTCAAAGCAGTCGGGCAGCGTCGGCGGGTCAATGACCAGGGAATGGTAGCGCGTCACGGTTAACGGGTTATTGAGCCCCGTGAATACCCCGGTGCCGGCGTGTGTGACCGGAGAGGTTTTTCCGTGCATCACTTTGGCGGCGCGCACGATGGTAGCACCAAACGCCTGGGCAATCGCCTGATGGCCCAGGCAGACGCCCAAGATCGGCAGCTTGCCGGCATAGTGCTGGATAACATCCAGAGAAATACCCGATTCCGACGGCGTACACGGCCCCGGAGAAATCACGATTTTCTGCGGAGCCAGCATCCCGATATCGTCCAGTCCGATCTCGTCGTTACGGCGGACAACCACCTCTGCACCCAGTTCACAAAAATACTGGTAAAGGTTCCAGGTGAAGGAATCGTAGTTATCTATCAGCAGAATCATGGCGGCTCCCGAAAAAAATGCCGCCCTATTCTACTCAGATTCCCGCGCTTCGCTCACTACTTTGGCAAAGATAGCGTTTAGCGCGGTTAAATCTCCCGTTGCGCCGCTTCGGTTAGCCGCCACCCACTGGTCGGGATCGATATCGCGCCAGTCCAGCGAGTAACCCGCGTGGAGCGCCAGCTGCTCGAAGAAAACGCGTTGGGCAATACCGTTGCCGCGCATAAACGGATGCAGCATGTTGATTTCGCAGTAATAGTGGCTAACCCGGTCAACAAACGCCGCTTTATCAAGACCCACAAGATACTTTTCGCCTTCCAGCGCCGCCATCAGCTCGTTGCCCATCTTCTCGATGTATTCGAAATGGCAGAAAGGAATGTCACCCTTAAAAATATCTTCAGTGCGGAGCTCGCCTGCCCGCTTCATCTCGCTGCGGTACAAATGACGATGAATAAGGCATAGATGGGGCAACCCGGGCGCGGAAGGCCCAAGCTCCAGCGTCTCAATATGGGGTTCTGAGGGACCATTACCTTTTTCAAGGAGACAACTGGCCTGTAAATTGACGTTACGCTGCTGTTCCCAGAGACGGGATTTTTGCTTGTCGGTGAGCTTTTTCACTTAACGCCTCCCTGAATAGTCCGTTTGCCACAAGTATAAGCAGCAAAACGCGCTTTCGCAGGGAGGGTTACAGAACGCGGGCAGGAGAAGCCCGCGTTCAGAAGAATTACGGCAGAACTTTCGCGGAGAGGATAACCACCGGTTTTGACGGCACATTCTGATACGGACCGACGTCGTGAGTAGGCACCTGAGAAATCTTGTCGGCCACGTCCATCCCTTTCACGATTTTACCGAAAACGGCATAGCCGAAGTCGCGCTGACCGTGGTCGAGGAAGGCGTTATCCGCCACGTTCAGGAAGAACTGGCTGGTCGCGCTATCTTTGTCTGCGGTACGCGCCATGGAGATGGTGCCGCGTTTGTTCAGCAGGCCATTGTCCGCTTCGTTTTTGATTGGCGGGTTAGGCTGTTTCTGCTGCATCTGCTCGTTGAAGCCGCCGCCCTGCACCATAAAGCCCGGGATCACGCGGTGGAAGGTGGTGTTGTTATAGAAACCACTGTTCACGTAGTCGAGGAAGTTTTTCACGGAAACCGGAGCTTTCTGGCTATTCAGTTCTAGCTCAATGTTCCCGGCGGAGGTGGTCAGCAGAACGTGAGGGTCCCCTTTGGCTGCCAGCGCAGCAGGGGAAACGGCAGAAAGAGCAAACACAGCTGCAACAGCCGCCAGTGTTGATTTGAGCATGAGAATTCCTTAACAAAGCGCAGTATAAAAAGCGAATGGCTTGATTCTAAAGAGCAGTATGAACGGAGACCAGCCTTTTACCTAATTTTACGAAATTGAAACAGTTGTAACCGCGCAAACGGTTGGCTTTCGCACCTTTTTATGTGATCACGATCACACAAAACCATGCAATTAACTTCTAATTTCTCTTAAAAGATATGAATGGATCACTTTAATGTCTAAAATCTGCCCGCTCTCAGCGCCCCCTGGGCGCTTTTCCTTTTCTGAACAGGCCAGACATGACTAACAGCAATCGCATCAAGCTCACATGGATCAGCTTCTTCTCCTACGCCCTGACCGGCGCGTTGGTGATCGTCACCGGGATGGTGATGGGAAATATCGCAGACTACTTCCAGCTGCCCGTTTCCAGCATGAGTAATACCTTCACCTTCCTCAACGCAGGGATTCTGATCTCTATCTTCCTGAACGCCTGGCTGATGGAAATCGTCCCGCTGAAAACCCAGCTGCGTTTTGGCTTTGTGCTGATGGTCGCCGCCGTGGCGGGCCTGATGCTGAGCCACAGCATCGCGCTGTTCTCCGCCGCGATGTTCGTGCTGGGTCTGGTCAGCGGGATCACCATGTCGATCGGTACGTTCCTGATTACCCACATGTATGAAGGCCGCCAGCGCGGCGCGCGCCTGCTGTTTACCGACTCCTTCTTCAGCATGGCCGGTATGATTTTCCCGATGGTCGCGGCCGTTCTGCTGGCGCGCAGCATCGAGTGGTACTGGGTCTATGCCTGCATTGGTCTGGTCTACGTGGCGATCTTTATTCTGACCTTCGGCTGCGAGTTCCCGGTGCTGGGCAAGAAAGCGCAAACCACCACCGAGCCCGTTGCGAAAGAAAAATGGGGCATCGGCGTGCTGTTCCTCTCCGTTGCCGCCCTGTGCTACATCCTGGGCCAGCTGGGCTTTATCTCCTGGGTACCGGAATACGCCAAAGGTCTGGGCATGAGCCTGAACGATGCGGGTCAACTGGTGAGCGATTTCTGGATGTCTTACATGTTCGGCATGTGGGCGTTTAGCTTCATCCTGCGCTTCTTCGACCTGCAGCGCATTCTGACCGTGCTGGCAGGTATGGCGACCGTACTGATGTACCTGTTCATCAACGGTTCACCGGAACATATGCCGTGGTTCATTCTGACCCTGGGCTTCTTCTCCAGCGCCATTTATACCTCGATCATCACCCTGGGTTCGCTGCAGACCAAAGTGGCCTCGCCGAAGCTGGTTAACTTCGTCCTGACCTGCGGCACCATCGGCACCATGCTGACCTTCGTAGTCACTGGCCCGATCGTGGCCCACAGCGGCCCGCTGGCAGCGCTGCACACCGCTAACGGTCTGTATGCCGTGGTGTTCATCATGTGCTTCATCCTGGGCTTCGTGACCCGCCACCGCCAGCACAACGCGGCAGCATCGTCTCACTAACCCTTACGCCCCTTTGCGCTCTGCAGAGGGGCTGTTTCTGGCAAAGCTTACCTCTTCTCCCCCGACATCCGTCTGGATCCACGTCTGCGCCAGCTGCGTCGTGGCGATCACCCGTCCCTGACGAATCGACCAGCGCACCGGCACCTGACAGCGCACAGCTTCAAACCCGCTCTCAGCAGGCAGAATAATCAGGTTCGCCGGGTTACCTGTCTTAATACCGTAATCGCTCAGGCCGAAGGTCCGGGCGCTGTTATGGGTGATGAGATTCAGGCCGCTGTCGATTTGCGGATAGCCCATCATCTGGCAGACGTGCAGCCCCATATGCAGCACCTGCAGCATGTTGCCGGTGCCGAGCGGGTACCACGGGTCGAAGACGTCGTCATGGCCGAAGCAGACATTAATGCCCGCTTCCTGGAGTTCTTTCACGCGCGTGATGCCGCGGCGCTTCGGATAGTCATCAAAGCGCCCCTGCAGATGAATATTGACCAGCGGGTTAGCGACGAAGTTAATCCCCGACATCTTCAGCAGGCGGAACAGCCGCGAGGTGTATGCGCCGTTGTAGGAGTGCATGGCGGTGGTGTGGCTGGCCGTCACGCGCGGGCCGATGCCGGCCTCATATGCCAGCGCTGCCACCGTCTCGACAAACCGCGACTGCTCGTCGTCGATTTCATCGCAGTGGATATCCAGCGGACGGTCATACTTCTTCGCCAGTTCAAAAGCGATGTGCAGCGACTGTACGCCATACTCGCGGGTGAACTCGAAGTGCGGGATCGCCCCCACCACGTCGGCCCCAAGCCTTAACGCCTCTTCCAGCAGCGCCGCGCCGTTCGGGTAAGAGAGAATACCTTCCTGCGGGAACGCGACGATTTGCAGCGTCAACCACGGGGCAACCTCCTGCTTCACCTCCAGCATCGCCTTAAGGGCGGTAAGCGTCGGGTCGGAGACATCCACATGGGTGCGGACAAACTGGATGCCGTTGGCAATTTGCCACTTCAGCGTTTTCCAGGCGCGCGCTTTGACATCCTCATGGCTGAGCAACGCCTTGCGCTCCGCCCAGCGCTCAATGCCTTCGAACAGCGTGCCGGACTGGTTCCAGTTCGGCTCACCCGCGGTCTGTGTCGTATCAAGATGGATATGCGGCTCAATGAACGGCGGGATCGCAAGCCCGCCGCGCGCGTTCAATACTTCATAACTTTCGGCGTGAGTATCGTCCATCGGGGTGATGTCACCAAATCGCCCGTTCTCAATGGCAAGCTGCCACAGCCCTTCCCGACCCGGTAAACGAACATTCTGAACAAGCCATAACGGTGTTGTAGACATACCCTTCCCCTAAAAAACGCCGCTGATATTCAGGCGTATCGATTTTGGCAAAACCGCCCCTGATTTGTACACAAATTCAACGAGCACGAAAAGCCTGCGATTTCCGCCACTTATAAAAATCCTGACAAATCAGTCGCATACCACCTAAGGAGTAGGCGAAGACGTATTTGATTTGCATCAATAAGCGCCTCTGCTGAATCGTTAAGGTAGGCAATAATAGAAAAGAAATCGAGGCAATAATGAGCAAAGTCAGACTCGCTATCATCGGTAACGGCATGGTCGGCCACCGCTTTATTGAGGATCTTCTCGATAAGGCCGATGCTGAGCAGTTCGATATTACCGTGTTCTGTGAAGAACCCCGCAAGGCGTATGACCGTGTGCACCTGTCTTCCTACTTCTCCCATCATACCGCCGAAGAACTCTCTCTGGTGCGCGAAGGTTTCTACGAGAAGCATGGCGTAAAAGTGCTGGTGGGCGAACGCGCTATCACCATCAACCGTCAGGAAAAAGTGATCCACTCCAGCGCCGGGCGTACGGTTTTTTACGACAAGCTGATCATGGCGACGGGCTCCTATCCGTGGATCCCGCCGATCAAAGGCTCGGAAACTCAGGATTGCTTCGTCTACCGTACCATTGAAGACCTCAACGCCATTGAGTCCTGCGCGCGCAGAAGCAAACGCGGTGCGGTGGTCGGCGGCGGTCTGCTGGGTCTGGAAGCGGCAGGCGCGCTGAAAAACCTCGGCGTTGAAACCCACGTCATCGAATTTGCCCCGATGCTGATGGCCGAACAGCTGGACCATATGGGCGGTGACCAGCTGCGTCGTAAAATCGAAAGCATGGGCGTGAAGGTTCACACCAGCAAGAACACCAAAGAGATCGTGCAGGAAGGGACTGAAGCACGCAAAACCATGCGCTTTGCCGACGGCAGCGAGCTGGAAGTGGACTTCATCGTCTTCTCCACCGGTATTCGTCCGCGCGACAAGCTGGCGACCCAGTGCGGTCTGGCCGTGGCGCAGCGCGGCGGGATCATGATCAACGACGCCTGCCAGACCTCCGATCCGGATATCTACGCCATCGGCGAATGCGCCAGCTGGAACAACCGCGTATACGGCCTGGTGGCGCCGGGCTACAAAATGGCGCAGGTCGCCGTGGACCATATCCTCGGCAGCGAAAACGCGTTTACCGGTGCAGACATGAGCGCCAAGCTGAAGCTGCTGGGCGTGGACGTAGGCGGTATTGGCGATGCGCATGGCCGCACCCCGAATTCACGCAGCTATGTCTATCTCGACGAAAGCAAAGAAGTCTACAAGCGCCTCATCGTTAGCCAGGACAATAAAACCCTGCTCGGTGCGGTGCTGGTGGGCGATACCAGCGACTTCGGCAACCTGCTCCAGCTGGTGCTGAACGCCATCGAACTGCCGGAAAACCCGGACGCGCTGATCCTCCCGGCGCACGCGTCCAGCGGCAAGCCGTCTATCGGCGTCGATAAACTGCCAGACAGCGCGCAGATTTGCTCCTGCTTCGACGTCACCAAAGGCATGCTAATCTCCGCCATCAACAAAGGTTGCCACACCGTGGCGGCCCTGAAAGCCGAAACCAAAGCCGGTACCGGCTGCGGCGGCTGTATTCCGCTGGTCACTCAGGTGCTGAACGCCGAGCTGGCGAAACAGGGGATCGAAGTGAACAACAACCTGTGCGAGCACTTCGCGTATTCTCGCCAGGAGCTGTACCACCTGATCCGCGTGGAGGGCATTAAGTCCTTCGACGAACTGCTGGCGAAGCACGGCCAGGGCTACGGCTGCGAAGTCTGTAAACCGACCGTCGGCTCCCTGCTGGCCTCCTGCTGGAACGAGTACGTGCTCAAGCCCGAGCATACGCCGCTGCAGGACACCAACGATAACTTCCTGGCGAACATCCAGAAAGACGGTACCTACTCCGTTATTCCACGTTCCGCCGGTGGCGAAATCACGCCGGAAGGGCTGGTTGCCGTGGGCCGTATCGCCCGTGAATTTAATCTGTACACCAAAATCACCGGCTCCCAGCGTATCGGCCTGTTTGGTGCGCAGAAGGACGACCTGCCAGAAATCTGGCGTCAGCTGATTGAAGCGGGCTTCGAAACTGGCCACGCGTACGCCAAAGCGCTGCGCATGGCGAAAACCTGTGTGGGCAGCACCTGGTGCCGCTACGGCGTGGGCGACAGCGTGGGCTTCGGCGTGGAGCTGGAGAACCGCTACAAAGGCATCCGCACCCCGCACAAAATGAAGTTTGGCGTCTCCGGCTGTACCCGCGAATGTGCGGAAGCGCAGGGTAAAGACGTGGGTATCATCGCCACCGAGAAAGGCTGGAACCTGTACGTCTGCGGCAACGGTGGGATGAAGCCACGCCATGCGGACCTGCTGGCGGCGGATCTCGATCGCGACACGCTGATTCAGTACCTCGACCGCTTCATGATGTTCTACATCCGTACCGCCGATAAGCTGACCCGTACCGCTTCCTGGCTCGATAATCTGGAAGGCGGCATCGACTACCTGAAATCGGTGATCATCGACGACAAGCTGGGCCTGAACGAACATCTGGAAGCCGAGATGGCGCGCCTTCGCGAGGCGGTGATCTGCGAGTGGACGGAAACCGTCAACACCCCGGCGGCGCAGACGCGCTTCAAACACTTTATCAACAGCACCCAGCGCGACCCGAACGTACAGGTTGTGCCGGAGCGTGAACAGCATCGTCCGGCGACACCGTATGAGCGTATTCCGGTGACGCTGGTGGAGGAAAACGCATGAGCCAGTGGATAAACATTTGCGATATTAACGACATCATCCCCGCCACCGGCGTGTGCGCGCTGCTGGGCAAAGAACAGGTCGCGATTTTCCGCCCTCGCCACGATGAACAGGTTTTTGCCATCAGCAATATCGACCCGTTCTTCGAGGCTAGCGTACTCTCCCGCGGCTTGATTGCCGAGCATCAGGGGGAGCTGTGGGTCGCCAGTCCGCTGAAAAAGCAGCGTTTCCGCTTAAGCGACGGCTACTGCATGGAAGATGAGAGTCATTCAGTGAAGCACTATGACGTTCGCGTGAAGGACGGCAAGGTGCAGCTGAAAGGCTAATCCCCCGCCTTTTTAATACGAAAGCTTATGACCCCTTATGGGTAACGGCAGGAAAAACCGTATGTTTTGTACGATTCCTGCTGTTATCCTGACGTCAATTCTTACCCCCTCCATAAAAGCTACGAGGTAATGTCGTGGATCACCTGCCGATTTTCTGTCAATTACGCAACCGCGACTGCCTGCTCGTGGGCGGCGGCGACGTGGCTGAACGCAAAGCGCGCCTGCTGTTAGAGGCTGGCGCCCGGCTCACCGTCAACGCCCTCACCTTCGCCCCACAGTTTGAGGTCTGGGCCCAGGAAGGGATGCTCACGCTGGAACAGGGTGAGTTTAATGAATCTCTGCTGGATACCTGCTGGCTGACCATTGCCGCAACGGATGATGATGAGGTGAACCAGCGCGTCAGCGACGCCTGCGAAGCGCGTCGAATCTTCTGCAACGTGGTGGATGCGCCGAAAGAGGCCAGCTTTATCATGCCGTCGATTATCGACCGCTCGCCGCTGATGATTGCGGTATCGTCCGGCGGACGCTCGCCGGTTCTCGCCCGCCTGCTGCGGGAAAAGCTGGAGGCCCTGTTGCCCCAGCATCTTGGTCAGATTGCCCATTACGCCGGGCAGCTCCGCTCCCGCGTGAAGCAAACCTTTTCCACCGTGGGCGAGCGTCGTCGCTTCTGGGAAAAATTCTTTGTGAACGACAGGCTGGCGCAGTCGCTGGCGAATCAGGACACCAAAGCCGTTGAAGAGACGACCGAACAGCTGCTGAGCGAGCCGCTGGACCATCGCGGTGAAGTGGTGCTGGTCGGGGCCGGGCCGGGAGATGCGGGCCTGCTGACGCTGAAAGGGCTACAGCAGATCCAGCAGGCCGATACCGTGGTTTACGATCGCCTGGTCTCCGATGACATCATGAACCTGGTACGCCGCGATGCCGACCGTGTATTCGTTGGAAAACGGGCGGGCTATCACTGCGTGCCGCAGGAGGAGATTAACCAGATCCTGCTGCGCGAGGCGCAGAAAGGTAAGCGCGTGGTGCGCCTTAAGGGTGGCGATCCGTTTATCTTTGGTCGCGGCGGCGAGGAGCTGGAAACCCTGTGTGACGCGGGCATTCCGTTCTCCGTGGTGCCGGGCATTACGGCGGCATCCGGCTGCTCAGCTTACTCTGGCATTCCGCTGACCCACCGCGACTATGCCCAGAGCGTGCGTCTGGTGACGGGCCATATGAAAACCGGCAGCGAGCTGGACTGGCATAACCTGGCCGCGGAAAAGCAGACGCTGGTCTTCTACATGGGGCTGAACCAGGCCGCGACGATTCAGGCGAAGCTGCTGGAGCACGGCATGGAGGCTGATATGCCGGTTGCGCTGGTGGAAAACGGTACGTCCATCAAGCAACGCGTAGTGGATGGTGTACTGACGCAGCTCGGTGAACTAGCTCAGCAGGTCGAAAGCCCGGCGCTGATTGTGGTCGGTCGCGTGGTTGAACTGCGCGATAAGCTGAACTGGTTCTCAAATCACTAACGCATATTCTTCCTTTGCGGAGTAGTCCTTATGCGGACTACTCCCCTCTTACCGCTGTCGATAACATACCGCCCCGAAGTGGAATTTCTCCCTTTATTCCCTTGAGTTACATCCAATTTCGTTTTTAAGACAAGGAATGCGTATGTTCAAACTGGCAAAAGCCGCCGTTCTGGTTGGCCTGTTATCGACTCTGACTGCCTGTACCGGTCATGTACAGAACACCAAAAATAACTGCAGCTACGATTACCTGCTGCACCCGGCGATCTCCATTTCGAAGATCATCGGTGGCTGCGGCCCGGCGGCGGAGCAGTAAGCGTTTTTCAGGCGTAAAAAAACCGGGGTTTTCCCGGTTTTTTTGTTTAGGGAAGTGCGGTCTGATGCCCTCACCCTGACCCTCTCCCACAGGGAGAGGGAACAAACCCTAAAAACGGTAACGTAGTTACCGTTTTGCTTTTACCTACGGTTTACCCACAAACCCAATCGCTTCGTACACCGCTTTCAGGGTTTCGGACGCACGCGCGCTGGCTTTTTCCGCGCCCTCTTTCATCACCTTCTGCAGGAAAGCTTCGTCGTTACGGTAACGGTGATAACGCTCCTGAAGCTCGGTCAGCATGCCGGAAACGGCGTCTGCCACTTCACCTTTCAGGTGGCCGTACATCTTGCCTTCGAAGTGTTTTTCCAGTTCAGGAATGCTCTGGCCAGTCACGCCGGAGAGGATATCCAGCAGGTTGGAAACGCCCGCTTTGTTCTGCACGTCGTAGCGCACCACAGGCGGCTCGTCGGAGTCGGTGACCGCGCGCTTGAGCTTTTTGACGACGGATTTCGGATCTTCCAGCAGGCCGATAACGTTGTTGCGGTTATCGTCAGACTTGGACATCTTCTTGGTCGGCTCCAGCAGCGACATCACGCGCGCGCCGGACTTCGGAATAAACGGCTCTGGCACTTTGAACACATCGCCGTAAATCGCGTTAAAGCGCTGGGCGATATCGCGGCTCAGCTCCAGGTGCTGCTTCTGGTCTTCACCCACCGGCACCTGGTTGGTTTGATACAGCAGGATGTCCGCCGCCATCAGCACCGGATAGTCGAACAGACCGGCGTTGATGTTTTCAGAGTAGCGTGCGGATTTATCCTTGAACTGCGTCATGCGGCTCAGCTCGCCGAAATAGGTGTAGCAGTTCAGCGCCCAGCCCAGCTGCGCGTGCTCCGGCACGTGAGACTGAACGAAAATGGTGCTCTTCTCAGGATCGATGCCGCAGGCCAGGTACAGCGCCAGGGTGTCCAGGGTGGCTTTACGCAGCTTCTCAGGATCCTGACGCGCGGTAATCGCATGGAGATCGACGATGCAGTAAATGCAATGGTACTCATCCTGCATGCTGACCCACTGACGTAACGCACCCATGTAGTTACCAATGGTCAATTCACCTGAAGGCTGTGCGCCACTAAAAACGATGGGCTTAGTCATTATTCAATTCCTGATGTTCACTGTGCGAAAGCCCGAGTGCGGGCAACAAATCTTTGAAGTGGTCGAAAACCACATCCGGCTCACTTAGCGTGATGGCCTCACCGTAGTTGTAGCCATAGGTTAATCCGACGGAAGGACATCCTGCCGCCCGGGCAGCCAGAATATCATTGCGCGAATCCCCGACAAAGAGCAGCTCCGCAGGGGTTAAGGATAATTTTCCTGCCACCAGCAACAGCGGTTCCGGATGCGGCTTTTTGTTCTGCACGTCGTCGCCGCCCACAATCACGGAGAAATACTTCGCGATATCGAGCGCTTCCAGCAGAGGCGCAACGAACGGCGTCGGTTTGTTGGTCACCAGCCCCAGCGGGATGCCCTTCGCGTGCAGCGCGCTCAGCGTTTCCTGAACGTCCGGGAACAGGAAGCTGCCCTCCTCGACGGTCTCTTCGTAGAAACGATCGAACAGTTTGCGCAGAATACGCAGCTGCTCGTCCTTCGGGATATCAGCGTGGTCAACGCTCGGTTTACCCTGCGCGGAACGCTGCGACGCACGCTCCTGGCGAGCCCACGTCAACGCGCGCTCCATCAGGACATCGGCACCGTTGCCAATCCACGTTACCACGCGATCTTCACCCGCAACGGGGAGTTCAAGTGCATACAGCGCCTGGTCTACGGCGCTCGTTAAGCCCGGCGCGCTGTCGACCAGCGTGCCGTCGAGGTCGAATGCCACACCCCGAATTGCCTGCAATTTATCCATGACTTACCTTCGCCAGCTCACGGCGCATTTCATCAATGACTTTTTTGTAATCCGGCTGGTCGAAAATTGCCGAACCTGCAACGAACATATCCGCACCCGCTGCCGCAATTTCACCAATGTTATTCACTTTCACCCCGCCGTCCACTTCCAGACGAATATCGTAACCTGACTCATCAATACGACGGCGCACTTCACGCAGCTTATCCAGCGTGTGGGGGATAAACGACTGACCGCCGAAACCCGGGTTAACGGACATCAGCAGGATCACGTCCAGCTTGTCCATGACATAGTCGAGATAGCTCAGCGGCGTGGCCGGGTTAAACACCAGCCCCGCTTTACAGCCGTTCTCTTTGATCAGCTGCAGCGTGCGGTCTACGTGTTCAGAGGCTTCCGGATGGAAAGTGATGATGCTGGCACCCGCTGCGGCGAAGTCAGGCACGATGCGATCGACAGGCTTCACCATCAGGTGAACGTCGATCGGCGCGGTAATGCCATAGTTACGTAATGCCTTAAGCACCATTGGGCCAATGGTCAGGTTAGGGACGTAGTGGTTGTCCATAACGTCGAAATGGACAACATCTGCGCCAGCCGCGAGAGCTTTGGCGGTGTCTTCACCCAGGCGGGCAAAATCGGCCGACAGAATTGAGGGAGCAATCAAAAACTGTTTCATCCGCTTCTCCTTGAAATGTGTTTACCGGCGGGCAAAACGGCTCAGGGGCGATAAAGAGCCAGAAGTTCGTCCACCTTTTTACGTGTGCCGCCGTTGCTGCTAATGCTACGCCGCACTTTGACCTGAAAATGCTTCGCGGCTTTGTACCATTCGCGCGTATCAGGGGTATCGTGATTCGAAATTAACACCGGAATTCTTTTGCTGACCAGCTTTTCCGCCATCTCCGCCAGACGAGCCTGTTCGGCCGGGCTGAAGCTGTTGGTGTGATAAGCGGTGAAATTCGCCGTTGCAGACAGTGGTGCGTAAGGCGGGTCACAGTAAACCACCGAGTTTACGCCTGCCAGTTCCATACACTCTTCATAGGAGAGGCAATGAAACTCTGCGTTTTGCGCTTTTTCGGCAAAGTGATACAGCTCGTCCTGCGGGAAATACGGGCGCTTATAGCGACCAAACGGCACGTTAAATTCCCCACGCAGGTTATAGCGGCACAGGCCGTTGTAACCATGTCGGTTGAGATAGAGGAACAGCAGCGCCCGACGGAACGGATCCTGACTCTGATTAAACTCAGTGCGGAACTGGTAGTAAACGTCCGGGTGATTATTCTCCGGCGTAAACAGTTTGCGCGCCTCTGCGACATACTCTTCGGTACGCAGCTTAACAATGTTATAGAGGCTGATAAGGTCGTTGTTGATATCCGCAAGGATATAACGAGAAAAATCGGTGTTGAGGAACACCGATCCCGCACCCACGAAAGGCTCGATTAGACACTCGCCTTTTGGCAGGTGCTTTTTAATATCATCGAGCAGGGGGTATTTCCCCCCTGCCCATTTCAGAAAAGCGCGATTTTTTTTCATGCTGACTAACTGATTACACCTTCTCCGGCTGTGGAGAAAGCTCCGACAGCATCCTGCGCTTTAAACATTACTTCAGATCGGCCTGAACCTGATGAATCGGCTTCGCCCAGGGATTTTTTGCCTGAACATCAGCTGGCAGTGCCGCTACGGCACGTTTCGCTTCATCTTTGGACGAATAAACGCCGCTGACCAGCACATACCACGGCTGACCGTTGCGGGTCGTCTGATAAACAACGTAGTTTTTCAGATTTGATTTCTTCGCCCAACCGTTGAGGTTGTCATAGTTAGACGAACTGCTCAGCTGCAGCGTGTAGTTGCTGGATGGCGCAGACTTCAGCGAGCCAACGTTACCTGCAGTTTTGCCTGCTGCGGCGCTGGAGGCTGTTGCCGTGGCTGCCGGAGCTGTTGCTGCAGGTGCAGCTGTGGCAGCCGGTGCCGCTGTGGTCGCCGTTGCTTTCGGCGCGGTCTGAGTGACTGGCGCTTTAGCAGGCTCGCTCACCGCAGCCGTTTCGGTGTGTTTCGGCTGTGCCGGTACGGCTTTCACTTCAGGCGCTTTGACGACTGCCTGAGGTTTGGTTTCACGCTTAGGCTCAATGACCGCCTGCTTACGTTCAGGACGCGTCGCAGTTTGCGTCTGGCGCGGTTTGGTTTCCGTCGCAGCCGTTTGTGGCTGAGCGTTACCACCGCGAATCGGGGCAACGGTTGCCGGCTCGGTTGGCAGCGTAGAGTTAACCACGACGTTATCAACCTGCTGCTGGTTCTGCGGCTGCGTCAGCGCATTGTTCAGATCTCCCTGAACTTCTACGCGCTGCTGGCCTTCAGGCGTGGCAGGTGCCTGACCCTGAGCAGGGGTTGAAGAAACGGGCGGCAGAGAAACATCCTGCGGCGCTGTGGTGTTACCTGCGGTCTGCTCTGCGGAAGTCGCACCCGGTGCAGGCTGTGCGCCATTCGCCTGATTGGTCGCATCGTTACCGGACAGGTTGATGCTCTTCTCAGCGGAAGCAGTTTGCTCGGTTGAGTTCGTTGACGGTGCTTTAAGCGCGGAGCCAATGCCGACAATCAGCAGCACAAGCACCAGAACGCCAAGGCCCATCATAATGTACTGGCGGGAAGCCGGTTTCGGCGCAGCGGCTTTTTTACGTTTACGCGGGCGACGCTCTACAGGCTGTTCGTCCATTGAATCTTCTTCGGACTCATAATCCTCTTCTGCTCGCTCTTCGTGCGCGTTACGGCTGCGCGAAGGGCGACGATCGTCTGCATCCAGATCAACATCGTCAAAGTTGATCTGCGGCTCGTTATCACGTTCTGAAGATTGACGAGAACGACCAGTACGACGATCGCTGGGATCGGGTTTCAGCTCGTCTTCTGGTTTGAATTCATCCATTTAACACCCCACTCAAAGGCTTATGCTAACGACTTTGCATTTCACCTGAAGCTAAACGACCACCTGCGACAGTGGCCTGACCTTTCTAGTTGTTACGCCTGCTGACAATCAGCGATAGCGCCAAGAACGACATCGTGCGGCACTCCGCCGCGCACTTCACTCTTCCCTATTGCAAGCGGGAGTACAAGACGCATCTCACCTGCCAATACTTTTTTATCGCGCATCATGTGGGGTAAATACGCTTGCGCCGACATCTCCTGCGGCCCAGTTACCGGCAAACCTGCACGTTCAAGCAGCGCAATGATGCGTGCCGTCTCTTCAGGTTTAAACTGCCCCAGACGTTCAGAGGTGCGGGCTGCCATGACCATACCGGCCGCGACGGCTTCACCGTGCAGCCAGTTGCCATAACCCATCTCGGCTTCAATGGCATGGCCAAACGTATGCCCAAGATTCAGTAAAGCACGTAAGCCGGTTTCACGCTCGTCTGCTGCAACAACTTCTGCTTTCAGTTCACAACAACGACGAATGCAGTATGCCAGTTTAGCCTCATCCAGGCACAGCAGCGCATCCATATTCTCTTCAAGCCAGCTAAAGAACTCGCCATCAAGAATAATGCCGTATTTGATCACTTCCGCCAGACCAGAAGCCAGTTCGCGCTTCGGCAGCGTTTTTAGACAGTCGAGATCCACCACCACCGATGCGGGCTGGTAGAACGCGCCAATCATGTTTTTGCCGAGCGGATGGTTGACTGCCGTTTTGCCACCCACAGAGGAGTCGACCTGGGACAGCAACGTGGTCGGGATTTGAATAAAACGGACGCCACGTTGATAGCTTGCGGCCGCAAAGCCGGTCAGATCGCCCACAACACCGCCGCCCAGGGCAAGCAGTGTTGTATCGCGACCGTGCGGTTTTTGCAGCAATGCGGTAAAGACGGTATCCAGTACCGTCAGGCTTTTATACTGCTCGCCATCGGGGAGAATCACACTGTCGACTTTTACGCCCGCCTGCTCAAGCAGGTGGCGTACGCGGTCGAGATAAAGCGGAGCCAGCGTCTCATTGGTGACCAGCATCGCCTGATCACCCGCTTTCAGTGGTAAAAAGGAAGCTGGGTCGTTAAACAAACCAGCCGCGATGGTGATAGGGTAACTACGTTCCCCGAGAGTAACTGTAATCCTCTCCATGACGCGACATCCACCTTTAATGCTTTTACCCGCAGGCGAGTGTATATAAAGCCAGAATCAGTTGCTTTCCAGCATATGAATAATCTGGTTTGCAACCACTTTAGCGCTCTGGTCGTCAGTACGAATGGTCACGTCGGCAATCTCTTCATACAGCGGATTGCGTTCATCGGCCAACGCTTCCAGAACTTCGCGTGGTGGCGTTTCAACCTGCAGCAGCGGGCGCTTTTTATCGCGCTGCGTACGTGCCAGCTGTTTCTCGATGGTCGTCTCAAGATAGACCACTACGCCACGGGCGGAGAGACGGTTACGGGTTTCGCGAGATTTCACAGAACCGCCGCCTGTTGCCAGAACGATGCCCTGTTTTTCCGTGAGTTCGTTGATCACTTTTTCTTCTCGGTCACGGAAACCTTCTTCGCCTTCTACATCGAAAACCCAGCCCACATCAGCTCCGGTTCGTTTCTCAATCTCTTGATCAGAATCGTAAAATTCCATATTGAGTTGTTGAGCTAACTGACGCCCAATAGTGCTTTTGCCGGCACCCATAGGCCCAACCAGAAAGATATTGCGTTTCTCTGCCATTTTATCGGTACTACTAAGACTATTCGTTAATGGTAATCCCCGCTTCGCAGACACCCAGCGTAGCAGGACATGAACTGAAACCTCATATGCAATAGAGCGAGAGTCAGACTAAAAATTATCTCAATACTCCGGCTTGTTTGGCAACTGATTAAATCACCGCGTCGGGCGCATAAGGTAATAAGACGTAAGTCCAACTCAAATCGGTACTCCTTGTATGCTAATTCATGCCCCACGTCAAACATCTGCAACAAACTGAATGCAAAATCATTGCGGGGATCGTTACCCGTCAGCGAATACCGACCAGACGTGGCGTAATAAACACCACTAGCTCGCGCCGTTCATTATCCTTACCATCATGGCGAAAAAGCTGCCCAAGCCAGGGGATTTTCCCCAGCCCCGGCACGCTGTCGCTGCCGGTTTTGTTCTTCTGCGAAAAAATTCCACCCAACGCCAGCGTTTCTCCACTTTTTACCTCCACCTGGGTTTCTATCTCCTGTTTGTCGATAGCCAGCGTTTCGCCATCAGCCTGCTGCAGAACCTGTCCCGGCATATTTTCGCTGATGTGCAATTTCAGGCGCACGCGCCCTCCCGGTAACACCACCGGCGTGACCTCCATCCCTAATACCGCCTCCTTAAACTCAACGGAGGTGGCGCCGCTTTCACCGCTTGAGACCTGATACGGGATTTCACTCCCCTGCTTGATGCTGGCCGGCTGCATATGCGAGGCCAGCAGCCGCGGGCTGGCGATGATATCGACCTGCTGTTTTTGTTCCAGCGCAGAGAGCTCCAGATCCAGCAGCCGACCATTGATCCGTCCGATGTTAAAACCCACGTGGCTGGTGGCGCTGGCGACGGAAAGATCGCTGCCAAGCGTGGTGAGCTGGCCAACCTTGCCCGCGTCGGCGGCGTCGGCGAGATTCCACTTCACCCCCAGCTCACGCAGGCTTTTTTCATTCATGGTCACAATGTGCGCCGCCAGCTCGACCTGTTCGACGGGAATATCCATCTGAGCGGCCCAGCGCTGCAGCGTCTCCACCACCGTCTGGTTATCCCGAATCAGCAGCCGGTTAGTGCGTTTGTCGAGAGACAAACTTCCCTTGGGGCTCAGGAGCTTTTCCGCGTCTTTTTGCAGCTCTCCGGCATCGGCATAGGAAAAAGCGATGCTGTGAGACACCAGCGGCGCATCAAGCTGTCGACGCGTTCGTTCCTGTTCTGAGCGCTCCTGCTGTTCACGCTGCCAGGCCGCGGTATGCACATAAAAAATGCCGCCCTCCTCTCGCAAAACGAGGCCAGCGCTGGTGACAACCGTCTGTAACGCTTGACGCCAGGGGACGCGCGTCAGGTTGAGCGAAAGCGTGCCGCCGACATCAGGCGATATCACCAGATTTCGGTTCTCCTGTGCAACCAGGCTCTGCAGCACCTGGACTACAGGCACGTCATCCACCACCAGCGTGACCGGTTTTGGCGCGGCGGCCCACAGCGGATGGCTGAACGCCAGCAGCCACAGCATTATCCGTAAATTCATTCTTATTCGTTCCTTCTCGTTGCCACGTCCATTTTCCTGGTTCACATGTGTCACCCACATCAACAACCAGTTCCGTTTCATTGATGGCTGTTATCGTCCAGCCTGCCGGGAAGCGCTCATGCGTTTTCAGGCGGTACCAGCGCTTTTGCCCATCCTGTAAAATGCCGATAGCCTGCTGTCCTCCCACCATGCCGCGATAGCGCCACTGCGCCAGCTCGCCAATGGCGCAGGGATCGTCCGGCGGACGAAACGGATCGCGCATGCCGTTCAATAGCAGCGCTGAGCAAACCAGCAAATATCGCGCGCTATTTCGCATGTTCCAGCTCCAGCCGCAGGCGCAGCGCTGTACCTTGTGGTGCAATCGCGAAAGCGGCGATCTGCACATCCCGCTGCGCCAGCCGGGAAAAAAGCGCCGGGAGAGCCTGCCACTCCACCTCCAGCATCAGTTCCCCTCCGTTCTGCAGCGGCTTCCAGTGAACCAGCGTCGCGTTATCGTCCTGAAAATCGAGCGGGGAAAACGGCGTCAGCGCCAGTGCTTCCGTTGTTTCCGTAAGAAACGGCACCTTTCTGACGGCAGACCATAGCGCCGCGTTCGTCCTCGCGTCCTGAATCAGCTGTCGCTGTCGTTCAGCACACTGCCTGTCTAGCGGTCTGAGCAAGGTGCCCCACGCGGCCAGTCCTGCCAGGAAACTCCCCAGACACCAGAAAAGCACCCGATACCAGGGACGGCTTTCGCACCAGCGTTCTAACAGGGTATCCATGCGTTATCCCTCGCTTTTAAGATGGAGGGTGAACATCCAGCGCCCCTGGCTGTCCTGCCGAAGCTCACCCGCCGTTCCGGGCGTAAAACCCGCTATTTGGCCCAGCGCATCGCGCAGAGCAGACAGGGCCGGCAGGGTTATGGCATACCCGCTCAACATCAGAGCAGGAGGCTGATAGCGAAGCTCTGTCAGCCAGACCTGTGAAGGAGTGGCGCGGGAAAGGGATTCCAGCACCGGTTGCCATGCGCGTCGTTGAAGGGTCTGCGCTGGCTTCTGCGCCTGTGAGGCGAGTTTCTCCCGGGAGGCAAGCGCGTGCTGCACGGTCTGCATTCCCGTCAGCTCCGTTTGCAGCGCGTGCAGCCTCATAACAGGGTTTATCCGCAGGCAGAAAATGATCGCGAACATCAACAGCACGGTGCCGACACACATTGCCCCCCAGAAACGCAGGCATCGTGCGCGCCGCTGCTGTCGCCAGGGCAGAAAGTTCATGATGCTCATCCGGGCACCTCGCTCATGGCCAACGCCAGCGCAACGGTATAATCAGCGCCGCGGTCCGGTAGCGGGGCATGGCAGCGTTCCAGGATTTCCCACGGATCACGTCGGCTATCAAACAGCGCGATGTCATCCGAACCAAGCGCCAGCAGCGCCGACAGCTCAGACACGTTTTCGGCTTCTGTGGTAAAGCGGCGTCCCCACTGGTGGCGCATCGCCCACAGCCACTGCCGATCGTCCCGCCAGGCGACGCACGTCGCTGGTGCCACCGCGGGAAGAAGATTCGCCAGCGCGCTGGCATCCGGCGTAATGGCCACCAGCCGCAAACGCAGCGTTTTCGCCAGCGCCAGTAGGGTGTCGATCTCGTTGTTTTGCGCGGCGGTCACGTGAAAGGTATTGCTGAAGGTATCCTGCGCGTAATCGAAACAGAGCGTATCGGCAGACATCTCCAGTTCGCGCGCGAGCGCCGCACCAAGCCATGAGAGCTGCTCGCTGTCGCGCAGCGCAACGGTCGGGCGGGGGAGCGTCCGTTGCAGAGTCCGTGCTGCCGGGAAAGAGAGGAATACACGGTGGTAGTGCGGCAGCGTTTTGCGCCAGTCGCGTAACGCATCAACCAGCTGTTCTGGCTGACAAATTTTGCCGTCACGAATGATGCCCTCGTCCAGAGGAATCGCCCACCAGCGGCGCAAGCACCAGCCCAACTTCTCCCGGGCCAGGGCGACTATCAGCGCCCTATCCTGTTGAATATGAACGCCCGTTTGCCATATTTTGAAAGCCATGCTTCACGATCTCCTTATCGCCCGTCGGGTTGACGGCTATATCAATGAATCAGGCTTGCCTTTATACTACCGCGCGATTGTTTAGAAACTGCCCAAGTGAAACCAAATGGGAAATCTCCGGTGAAGTTCGTAAAGTATTTATTCATCCTTGCAGTCTGTTGCATTCTGCTGGGAGCAGGCTCGATTTACGGTTTATACAAATATATTGAGCCACAGCTACCTGATGTCGCCACGCTTCGCGATGTGCGCCTCCAGATCCCGATGCAAGTCTATAGCGCCGATGGCGAGCTGATGGCGCAGTATGGCGAGAAGCGTCGTATTCCGCTGACCTTAAACCAAATTCCACCCGTGATGGTGAAAGCCTTTATCGCCACGGAGGACAGCCGTTTTTACGAGCACCACGGTGTCGATCCGGTGGGGATTTTCCGTGCCGCGAGCATTGCGTTGTTCTCTGGTCACGCCTCTCAGGGGGCGAGTACCATTACGCAGCAGCTGGCGCGTAACTTCTTCCTCAGCCCTGAAAAGACGCTGATACGTAAGATCAAAGAGGTGTTCCTCGCGATCCGTATTGAGCAGCTGCTGAGCAAAGACGAAATCCTTGAGCTGTACCTCAACAAAATCTACCTGGGTTACCGCGCCTATGGCGTGGGGGCAGCCGCACAGGTGTACTTCGGTAAGCCTGTTGAGCAGCTCACCTTAAGCGAAATGGCAACCATTGCCGGTCTGCCGAAAGCGCCTTCCACGTTTAACCCGCTCTACTCGCTCGATCGCGCCACCGCGCGTCGTAACGTCGTTCTGTCACGTATGCTGAGCGAAGGCTACATCAGCCAGAGCGAGTACGACCAGGCGCGTAGCGATGTTATTGACGCTAACTACCACGCCCCTGAAATCGCCTTCGCATCTCCTTACCTGACCGAAATGGTTCGCCAGGAGATGGTGACTCGCTATGGTGACAAGGCCTATGAAGATGGCTATCGCGTGTACACCACCGTCACCCGCAAGGTCCAGCAGGCGGCTCAGGAAGCGGTGCGGAACAACGTGATGGACTACGATATGCGTCACGGCTATCGCGGCCCGTCAAACGTGCTCTGGAAAGTGGGCGAAAGCGCGTGGGACAGCAAAAAAATCACCAGTACGCTGAAGGTGCTGCCAACCTATGGTCCGCTCCTTCCTGCCGTGGTGACGCAGGCCGATCCTCAGGAAGCCGTTGCGACGCTCGCGGACGGTACGTCCGTCTCCCTGCGTATGGACGGTATCCGCTGGGCGCGTCCTTACCGCTCGGATACCCTGCAGGGCGCAACGCCGCGTAAAGTGACCGATGCCGTCCAGACCGGGCAGCAAATCTGGGTGCGCAAGGTAGGCGAATCCTGGTGGCTGGCACAAGTGCCGGACGTCAACTCGGCCCTGGTCTCTATCAATCCACAGAACGGTGCCATCCTGGCCCTGGTCGGCGGGTTTGATTTCAACCAGAGCAAATTTAACCGCGCCACCCAGGCGCTGCGTCAGGTCGGTTCCAATATCAAACCGTTCCTCTACACGGCGGCGATGGATAAGGGCTTGACCCTCGCCAGCATCCTGAACGACGTGCCAATCTCCCGCTGGGATGCCGGTGCCGGTTCCGACTGGCAGCCAAAGAACTCCCCTGCGGAGTATGCCGGGCCAATTCGTCTCCGTCAGGGTCTGGGACAGTCGAAAAACGTGGTGATGGTGCGCGCCATGCGCGCGATGGGCGTCGACTATGCCGCAGAGTATCTGCAGCGCTTCGGTTTCCCGGCGCAGAACATCGTTCGCACCGAGTCGCTGGCGTTAGGCTCCGCCTCGTTTACGCCGCTTCAGGTCGCACGCGGGTACTCGGTGATGGCCAACGGCGGCTTCCTGATTGATCCGTACTTCATCAGCAAGATTGAAAACGACCAGGGCGGCGTGCTGTTCGAAGCGAAGCCGAAGATTGCCTGCCCTGACTGCGATATTCCGGTCATTTATGGCAATACGCCAAAATCCGAGGTGCTTGAAAACAAGGACATGGAAGACCCTGCCGTGTCTCAGGAGCAGCAGAACGGCGACGTGCCGCAGCCGCAGCTCGAGCAGGCTAACCAGTCGCTGGTGGCACAGACCGGTGCGCCGGAGTATGCCCCGCATGTGATCAACACGCCGCTGTCATTCCTGATCAAAAGCGCGCTGAACACCAACATCTTCGGTGAACCGGGCTGGCAGGGCACAGGCTGGCGCGCAGGGCGTGATTTGCAGCGCCATGATATCGGCGGTAAAACGGGGACAACCAACAGCTCGAAAGATGCGTGGTTCTCCGGCTACGGCCCGGGCGTGGTGACATCGGTCTGGATCGGTTTCGACGATCACCGCCGTGACTTAGGCCGTACAACGGCCTCCGGCGCGATTAAGGATCAGATTTCCGGCTACGAAGGCGGTGCGAAGAGCGCGCAGCCGGCCTGGGACGCCTACATGAAGTCCGTTCTTGAAGGCGTGCCGGAGCAGCCGTTAACGCCACCGCCAGGCGTGGTGACGGTTAATATCGACCGCAGCACGGGCCAGCTCGCCAACGGCGGTAATAGTCGCGAAGAGTATTTCATCGAGGGCACGCAGCCAACCACGCAGGCGGTGCACGAGGTGGGGACAGAGATTATTGATAACGGCGAGACGCACGAGCTGTTCTGACAACAAAGCAAAACGGCAACCTTTGGTTGCCGTTTTTGTGTTTGCTCCCTCTCCCACGGGAGAGGGTTGGGGCGAGGGCATCAGGCCATTACAGTCGCCCCTGCCCCTTCAACCATTCCCGTACCAGGAACAGCGCGCTCACGTTGCGAGCCTCATTAAAGTCAGGGTCTTCCAGCAGATCCATCAGGTGCGCTAGCGGCCAGCGAACCTGCGGCAGCGGTTCCGGCTCATCCCCTTCGAGCGATTCAGGATAGAGGTCTTCGGCCACCACGATATTCATTTTGCTGGAAAAATAGGACGGCGCCATGCTCAGCTTTTTCAGGAATGAAAGCTCATTCGCACCGAAGCCCACCTCTTCTTTCAGCTCGCGGTTTGCCGCTTCAAAGACGGTTTCACCCGGGTCGATAAGCCCTTTCGAGAACCCAAGCTCGTAAGATTCCGTTCCCACAGCGTATTCGCGGATCAAAATCAGATGATCGTCGACAATGGGAACAATCATCACCGCTTCGCGCGAAGAGGGGCGCATACGTTCATAAACGCGACGCACACCGTTGCTGAACTCCAGGTCCACACTTTCGACATTAAACAGGCGCGATTTGGCGACAGTTTCAACATTCAGAATGGTGGGTTTTTGTAGTGGTTTGCTCATCTTGATGGGTCTTAGCAGTGAGAACTGGCGTTATTGTGCGATATGCCGCACGGTTTCGGCAATGTCAATCGTTCTTTATTTACATTTATGCAACGTAACTGGGATCAATCCTCAATTCAAAACAAATGTCAAGAGGTTGAAATGTTTCCAGGAATTTGCTGATATCGCGCCATAACAGGCTTTGCTATCATCACCGGTCACTGGGATGCGCTTCAGAATGCTCAAGTTCGACTCCATACTTGCCGATAGCCAACCACAGACTCTCATTCAATGTAAAGGTGCTACTGACTACACCTGTAAGAAGATAAGTAAGATGGGGAAAGCATGAGCACCATTTTGATTGTTCTCGCTGCTATGCTGGCCGGCGCGTTGGTTGCAGGGTGGTTGTACAGGCGCCGCGTACAGCGCCGTTATCGTCTGCCCTTTTTAACTGCATTTGCAGGTGCGAGCACGCGTAAACTCACGCAAGACGAGCGCGATGCGGTTGAAAACTATCTCGAAATCCTGAACCGTACTCAGCTAACGCCTGGGCCAACGGGAGCCACCGCTGCGCCCGTCGCGCTCAAGCTTAATGCGCAAAGTGATACCGTGCTCTGCGTGACGCGCTCCATCACGCGCTATGGCATCACCACTGATGACCCCAACAAATGGCGCTATTACCTTGATTCCGTCGAAGTGCATCTGCCCCCGTCCTGGGAGCAGTACATTAATGACGAAAACAGCGTTGAGCTGATTCACACCGATTCATTGCCTCTGGTTATCACGCTTAACGGCCATACGCTGAATGAATACCTTCAGGAAGCCCCGCGTTTTGCATTGGAACGCGCGAGTTCAACGCAGGCGTCCATTCGTGGCGAAGAGACAGAGCAGATCGAACTGCTTAACATTCGCCAGGAGACGCATGAAGAGTACGCCCTGAGCCGCCCGGACGGCATCCGTGAAGCCATTCTGATTGTTGCTGCCTTCCTGCTCTTTTTTATCTGCCTGCTCACGCCGGATGTGTTTGTTCCCTGGCTGGCGGGAGGCGCGGTGCTGTTGCTGGCAGCCGGGCTGTGGGGGCTCTTTGCCCCACCTGCCAAAACCTCGTTGCGAGAGATCCACTGCCTGCGCGGTACCCCAAAGCGCTGGGGCCTGTTCGGTGAAAACGATCAGGAACATCTCAACAATATTTCGCTCGGTATTATCGACCTTATCTACCCGCGCCACTGGCAACCGTGGATTGCGCAGGACCTAGGGCAGAAAACCGATATTGATATCTACCTTGACCGCCACGTTGTGCGTCAGGGGCGCTTTCTGTCTCTGCATGATGAAGTCAAAAACTTCCCGCTTCAGCACTGGCTGCGCAGCGCGGTCATTGCCGGCGGCGCCGCGCTGGTCTTAGTCATGCTGCTGCTTTTCGTGCCGCTGGATATGCCCATTAAATTCACCCTGTCGTGGATCAAAGGGGCGCAAACCATTGAAGCGACCAGCGTCAACAAACTGGATGAAGCCGGTGTACGCGTGGGGGACACGCTGCGCCTGAAGGGGACCGGGATGTGTAATATTCACACCCCGGGGGCGTGGAACACGCGTCAGAGCTCGGCGTTCATGCCGTTCGATTGTTCGCAAATTATCTGGAACGACGCGCCGCCGCTGCCGCTGCCTGAATCCGAAGTGGTGAACAAGGCCACGGCTCTCACCCAGACGGTTAACCGCCAGCTGCACCCAAAACCGGACGATGATTCGCGCGTCAGCCCCGCGCTGCGCTCGGCCATTCAGAAATCAGGCATGGTTCTGC
Organism: Enterobacter asburiae; assembly: GCF_001521715.1. NCBI lineage: Bacteria > Pseudomonadati > Pseudomonadota > Gammaproteobacteria > Enterobacterales > Enterobacteriaceae > Enterobacter > Enterobacter asburiae. The sequence goes on along the minus strand of NZ_CP011863.1, from coordinate 3,897,261 downwards.
TGGATGATTTTGGTGACATCGTCCTGAAAACGCAGGATTTATGCTCCTCTCAGGATGAGTGCATACGCCTTAAAAACGCCCTGGTAAACCTGGGGAACAGTAAAGACTGGGACTCGCTGGTGAAACGCGCCGAAGCGGGACGACTGGATGGCGTTAACGTGCTGCTGCGTCCGGTGAGCGCTGAATCGCTGGATAACCTGGTCGCCACCTCGACGTCGCCGTTCATGATGCGCGAGACCACCCGTGCGGCTCAGGCGCTGAACAGCCCTGCGCCGGGCGGCTTTGTGATTGCAAGCGATGAAGGCAGCGACCTGGTCGATCAGCCCTATCCGCAGGTTGCGCTTTATGACTACCCGGCGCAGGAGCAGTGGAGCCAGTTCCAGCGCCTGGCGCAGATGCTGATGCAAACGCCGTTCAGCGCCGAAGGAATTGTCACGAGTATTTATACCGACGCCAACGGCACTCGCCATATCGGCCTGCACCGGATGCCGGATAGCGCAGGCTTGTGGCGTTACATCGGTACCTCACTGCTGATGACCGCGATGCTGATCGCCATTTTCTGGAACGGCTTTATGGCCCTGCGCCGCTACCAGCGCTCGCGCACCCGGCTTGCCGACATTCAGCAGTATTATGAAAACTGCCTCAATCCTAAGCTGATCCCCTCGTCTGAGAGCCTGATCTGATAACGTCGTTGCGCGGCAAGATGTGCTACCCTGTCGCGCACGTTTCTTCTGGCTGGAGTTCCCCCTTATGCATCTTGATATCGCCTGGCAGGAGGTAGATACCGTTCTGCTGGATATGGACGGCACGCTGCTCGATCTCGCCTTTGATAACTATTTCTGGCAAACGCTGGTTCCAGAAACCTATGGCGAGCAGCAGGGTATCTCCCCGGCAGAAGCGCAGGCATTCATTCGTTCGCAATATAGCGCGGTGCAACATACGCTAAACTGGTACTGTCTTGACTACTGGAGCGAGCGCCTCGGTTTGGATATTTGTGCCATGACCACCGCCCAGGGCCCGCGCGCCGTTCTGCGTGAGGATACCGTGCCCTTTCTGGATGCGCTGAAAGCAAGCGGCAAGCGCCGTATTTTGCTGACCAACGCGCATCCACATAATCTGGCGGTGAAGCTGGAGCATACCGGTCTGGCGTCGCACCTTGATTTATTACTTTCCACCCACACATTTGGTTATCCGAAAGAGGATCAGCGGTTGTGGCATGCGGTGAGGGAAGAGACGGGTTTGCAGCCAGAACGTACGTTGTTCATTGATGACAGCGAGCCCATTCTGGATTCCGCGGCAAGGTTTGGCATTCGCTACTGTCTGGGCGTGACCAATCCTGACTCTGGCCTGGCTGAAAAAAGCTATCTGCGCCACCCTGGACTGAACGACTATCGCCAGATGATCCCCTCACTGATCGTGAAGGAGATGCCATGAAAGAAAAACCCTCCGACGGGGTAAGACTGGATAAATGGCTGTGGGCGGCGCGTTTTTATAAAACACGCGCCCTTGCCCGCGAGATGGTTGACGGCGGAAAAGTGCATTACAACGGCCAGCGCAGCAAACCGAGCAAGCTGGTTGAGCTGAATGCCACCTTAACGCTGCGTCAGGGCAACGATGAACGTACGGTGGTGATTAAAGCTATTACCGAACAGCGGCGACCCGCAGCGGAAGCCGTACTGCTTTATGAAGAGACGGCGGAGAGCATTGAAAAACGCGAGAAGACCGCGCTGGCGCGCAAAATGAACGCGCTGACGATGCCCCACCCGGACCGGCGACCGGATAAAAAAGAGCGCCGCGATCTGATGAAATTTAAACACGGTGAGACTGATTAACCTCACCCGCACGAGAGATGAAAATGGCCCAACACGACCAATTACACCGCTATCTGTTTGAACAATTCGCCGTGCGCGGCGAGCTGGTCACCGTATCCGAAACCTGGAAACAGATTCTGGAAAACCACAATTACCCGCTGCCGGTGAAGACCCTGTTGGGCGAACTGCTGGTTGCCACCAGCCTGCTGACGGCGACGCTGAAGTTTGCCGGTGATATCACCGTGCAGCTGCAGGGCGACGGCCCGATGACGCTGGCGGTGATCAATGGCAATAACCAGCAGCAGATGCGCGGCGTGGCGCGCGTTCAGGGCGACGTGCCTGAAAATGCAGACCTCAAAACGCTGGTGGGTAATGGCTACCTGGTGATCACCATCTCCCCTGAGGAAGGCGAGCGCTATCAGGGCGTGGTGGGTCTGGAAGGCGATACCCTGGCAGCCTGCCTGGAAGATTACTTCATGCGTTCTGAACAGCTGCCGACGCGTCTCTTCATCCGCACCGGTGAAGTGGACGGTCAGCCTGCTGCGGGCGGTATGCTGCTGCAGGTTCTGCCTGCGCAGGACGCACAGACCAATGACTTTGAGCACCTGGCGACGCTGACCGAAACCATCAAAGCGGAAGAGCTGTTCAACCTGTCGGCGACCGACGTGCTGTGGCGTCTGTACCACGAAGAAGAAGTGACGGTTTACGATCCGCAATCCGTGGAATTTAAGTGCACCTGCTCCCGCGAGCGCTGCGCTGGCGCACTGAAAACTCTGCCGGATGAAGAGATCGACAGCATTATGGCTGAAGACGGCGAAATTGATATGCACTGTGATTACTGCGGTACGCACTACGTGTTCAATTCGATGGATATCGCTGAGATCCGCAATAACGCCTCCCCGGCGGATCCGCAGGTTCACTAAACTTCTTTCCCCTCACCCTAACCCTCTCCCCAAAGGGGAGAGGGAACTTGAACCCCCTCTCCCCTTTGGGGAGAGGGCTGGGGTGAGGGGTAAAAAACTCCCCCCAAGCTGAATCGCTTTCCCTATGTAACACTTACGTAATTTTCTTACGTGTATGCGATTACATTCACATTCTTTCCGATAAAATCACCACTCTTTAACCTTTTCGGAACATTTTCCCCAACCAAAAAGCGATTCCTGCGATAATCCGCCTGCGCTGTGACTGGAGTCGCAGCGTTTTCCGTTAGTAAGGGTTTTGTCCAGATGCGTAAATCTATGAGCCCCGTCGCGGTTAACAACCTCAGAAAAACCCTACAATTTCAGGCAGTACATATTGGCTAAGGAGCAGTGATATGCGTGTTACTGGTTTAACCCCGCAAGATCTCAAGGCTTATGGTATTCACGACGTCCAGGAAATCGTCTACAACCCCGACTACGATACGCTGTATCAGGAAGAGCTCAATCCAGCACTGGAAGGATACGAGCGTGGTGTGTTGACGAATCTTGGTGCTATCGCCGTCGATACCGGTATCTTTACCGGTCGTTCGCCGAAAGATAAGTATATCGTCCGAGACGAAACCACCCGCGATACGCTGTGGTGGGCTGACAAGGGCAAAGGGAAGAACGACAATAAACCGCTCTCTCCGGAAACCTGGCAGCACCTGAAAGGGCTCGTCACTCATCAACTTTCCGGCAAGCGTCTGTTCATTGTCGACGCTTTCTGCGGCGCAAACGCCGACACCCGTCTCTCCGTGCGTTTTATCACTGAAGTGGCCTGGCAGGCGCATTTCGTGAAAAACATGTTTATTCGTCCAACTGACGAAGAGCTGCAGGATTTCACCCCGGATTTCATCGTGATGAACGGTGCGAAATGCACTAATCCACAGTGGAAAGAGCAGGGTCTGAACTCCGAAAACTTTGTGGCCTTCAACCTGACCGAGCGTATCCAGCTGATCGGCGGTACCTGGTACGGCGGCGAAATGAAGAAAGGGATGTTCTCCGTCATGAACTACCTGCTGCCGCTGCGGGGCATCGCCTCCATGCACTGCTCGGCTAACGTCGGTGAAAAAGGCGACGTGGCGGTATTCTTCGGCCTGTCCGGCACCGGTAAAACCACCCTGTCCACCGATCCAAAACGTCGCCTGATTGGCGATGACGAACACGGCTGGGATGACGACGGGGTATTCAACTTTGAAGGCGGCTGCTACGCGAAGACCATTCGCCTGTCTGAAGAGGCCGAGCCGGATATCTTCCACGCGATCCGTCGCGATGCGCTGCTGGAAAACGTCACCGTGCGTGCCGACGGCTCCATCGACTTCGACGATGCGTCGAAAACGGAAAACACCCGCGTTTCTTACCCGATCTACCACATCGACAATATCGTGAAGCCGGTGTCAAAAGCGGGTCATGCCACGAAGGTCATTTTCCTGACGGCGGATGCGTTCGGCGTGCTGCCGCCGGTGTCTCGCCTGACGGCCAGCCAGACGCAGTATCACTTCCTCTCCGGTTTTACCGCCAAGCTGGCGGGTACCGAGCGCGGCGTGACGGAGCCAACCCCAACCTTCTCCGCCTGCTTCGGCGCGGCCTTCCTGTCGCTGCACCCGACGCAGTACGCTGAAGTACTGGTGAAACGCATGCAGGCATCCGGTGCGCAGGCCTACCTGGTGAACACCGGCTGGAACGGTACCGGCAAACGTATCTCTATCAAAGATACCCGCGCGATTATCGACGCCATTCTGGATGGTTCTCTGGACGACGCCGAAACCTTTACGCTGCCGATGTTTGACCTGGCGATCCCAACGTCGCTGCCGGGTGTGGATACGCATATCCTCGACCCGCGCAACACGTACGGTTCTCCGGAGCAGTGGCGCGAGAAGGCGGAATCGCTGGCGAAGCTGTTTATCGAGAACTTCGAGAAGTATACCGATACCCCGGCGGGTGCTGCGCTGGTGAGCGCAGGACCTAAGCTGTAGCCCTTCTCCCTCTCCCTGTGGGAGAGGGCTGGGGTGAGGGCATCAGGCCGCAGAGGTCTTATGTTGTCGGGTGGCGGCTTCACCTTACCCGATCTACAAAAAAGGGTGGCAATTGCCACCCTTTTTTTAACCCTCTTTCACCTGCCCCCGCGTCACCGGTACCGGCAGCCAGGCGCGAATGCTCAACCCACCCCGCTCGCTGGTGCCAATCTCCAGCAGCCCGTTGTGGTTATCGATAATACGCTGAACAATCGCCAGGCCTAAGCCCGTGCCGCTGGTGCTGCGCGCGCTGTCGCCGCGCACAAACGGCTGGAATAGATGCTTACGCTGCTCGGGCTTGATGCCCGGACCGTCGTCTTCCACCTGGAACCAGGCGCGGTTGAGTTCAGACCCGCTGCTGACTTTAATCCAGCCATTGCCGTAGCGCGCCGCGTTGACCACCATGTTCGCCACTGCACGTTTGATGGAGAGCGGGTGCATGCGTACCTGGATCTCCCCCGCCTGAAGGTCGGTATCAATCTCGCGCTCGTAGCCGCTTTCCGCCGCCACAACCTCGCCCAGCACCGCGTTCAGATCCGCCATTTCCATCGGCATCTCCTGTCCGGTGCGCAGGTAGTCAATAAACTGCTCGATGATGGCGTTACACTCTTCGATGTCCTTATTGATGGACTCGGCAAGGTAACCGTCCTCTTCCCCCATCATCTCCGTCGCCAGACGAATACGCGTCAGCGGCGTGCGCAGGTCATGGCTGACGCCCGCCATCAGCAGCGTACGATCGTCCGCCAGCTGCTTCACGCCTGCCGCCATATGGTTAAACGCGCGCGTCACCGAACGGACTTCCGAGGCACCATATTCGCGCAGCGGAGGTGGAATAATCCCTTTACCGACCTGCAGCGCAGCGTGCTCCAGGTCGACCAGCGGTCGGTTCTGTATACGGATAAATAGCCACGCGCCGCCTATCGCCAGCAGCATAATCGCCAGGGTGTAGCGGAACAGCGGCGAGAAGTCGCCCTGATGGATTTCGGTCAGCGGAACGCGCACCCAGATATTGGGTGACAGCCAGGTTTTCAGCCAGACGACGGGCGAGCTTTTGTTGACCTCAACGCGCACTTCCGTTGGGCCGCCCAGCTGCTGCGCCATCTGCTGGCTGAGGAATTCATAGTGCTGAGCCCAGCGCAGGCCCGCGTCTTCCGCCGCTTCGTTGGAATAGAGCGAAATGCCCAGCTCACGGTAGATTTCACGGCGAAACGCCGGGGGAACGACGAGCTGCGTGCCGTCCTCCAGCTGCAGTTTATCGGTCATCAGCATACGGACTTCGTAGGCCAGGACCTTATTAAACTGCTGGAGGCTCGGCAGGATCGCAAAGTTCAGCACCACCAGATAGGTCGTCACCAGGCTGACGAACAGCAGGGTGACGATCAGTAACAGGGTGCGGGCAAACGAGCTACGCGGCGAGAAGCGCATTCGCCTCATGCTTTAGAGCCGTCCGGGACGAACACGTAGCCCAGACCCCATACGGTCTGAATATAACGAGGATGCGCAGGATCTTCTTCCACCATGCGGCGCAGGCGGGAGATCTGCACGTCAATGGAGCGCTCCATTGCGGAGTATTCGCGACCGCGCGCCAGGTTCATCAGCTTGTCACGGGAAAGCGGTTCACGCGGGTGGCTGACCAGCGCTTTCAGGACCGCAAACTCGCCGCTGGTGAGCGGCATTGGCTCGTCTTCACGGAACATCTCGCGCGTGCCGAGGTTCAGCTTGAACTTGCCGAAGGCAATGACGGCTTCTTCCTGAGACGGTGCGCCGGGCAGTTCGTTAGCCTGACGGCGGAGAACAGCGCGAATACGCGCCAGCAGTTCACGCGGGTTAAACGGTTTTGGAATGTAGTCGTCCGCGCCGATTTCGAGGCCCACGATACGGTCAACTTCTTCGCCCTTCGCCGTGACCATGATGATCGGCATCGGGTTACTCTGGCTGCGCAGACGGCGGCAAATAGAAAGCCCGTCTTCGCCAGGCAGCATCAGGTCGAGAACCATCAGGTGGAAAGATTCACGGGTCAGCAGACGGTCCATCTGCTCAGCGTTCGCGACGCTACGAACCTGGAAGCCCTGCTCGGTCAGATAACGTTCCAGCAGCGCGCGCAGGCGCATGTCGTCATCCACGACCAGAATTTTGTAGTTCTCTTGCATTGTGTGTACTCCCAAAGGTTCGGATAGTCTTTGTAACAGCGTATTCTAAAAAAGTGCACGTATTCGACCAGTTAATTCTGGTATAAATTCTAGTCGAAATTGTTACAAAGCATATTTAACAGCAGCTTATCTGCTCATTTCATCACATAAATCATTATTAATCCTGTCTGTTACACTGTGTGGTACGTATTGTGCGCAAGACAGTTAACCGGCAGGCAGCAAAGGCTTTACCATGAAAACGCCCCTGATCACCCGCGAAGGGTACGAAAAGCTCAAAAAAGAGATGGATTACCTCTGGCGCGAAGAGCGTCCTGAAGTAACCAAAAAGGTGACCTGGGCGGCAAGCCTGGGCGATCGCAGCGAAAACGCTGACTACCAGTACAACAAAAAGCGGCTGCGCGAAATTGACCGCCGGGTTCGCTATCTGACGAAGTGCCTCGAGAATCTCAAAATTGTCGATTACTCCCCGCAGCAGGAGGGCAAAGTGTTCTTCGGCGCGTGGGTGGAGATTGAAAACGACGACGGTGACACCCTGCGTTTTCGCATTGTCGGCTACGATGAAATTTTTGGTCGTAAGGATTACATCTCCATCGACTCCCCGATGGCCCGCGCGCTGCTGAAAAAGGAAGTGGGCGATCTGGCCGTCGTTCAGACCCCTGCCGGTGAAGCCAGCTGGTACGTCAATGAGATCGTCTACGTAAAATAGTCCGAGAGCGCCCTCCCCGGCTGGCATTTTGCCGTGTCAGCCCGTATAACTATCCCCTGATTTTTTCGACTCAACAGATGATAAAGCCATGATGAAAGATTCGCTCTGCCGCATTATTGCGGGTGATATTCAGGCCAGAGCCGAACAGGTAGAAGCTGCCGTTCGCCTGCTTGATGAAGGGAACACCGTGCCGTTTATTGCACGCTATCGTAAGGAAGTCACCGGCGGTCTGGATGACACGCAGCTGCGTAACCTGGAAACCCGTCTGGGCTATCTGCGCGAGCTGGAAGAACGTCGTCAGGCGATCCTCAAATCCATCGGCGAACAGGGCAAGCTGACCAGCGAGCTTGAAAGCGCCATCAACGGCACCCTGAGCAAAACCGAACTCGAAGATCTCTATCTGCCGTACAAACCGAAGCGCCGCACGCGCGGGCAGATTGCGATTGAAGCGGGTCTTGAGCCGCTGGCCGACCTGCTGTGGAACGAGCCGTCCCACGACCCGGAAACCGAAGCCGCCAAATTTATCGACGCCGACAAAGGCGTAGCGGACACCAAGGCCGCCCTTGACGGCGCGCGCTACATTCTGATGGAGCGCTTCGCCGAAGACGCCGCCCTGCTTGCTAAAGTGCGCGATTACCTGTGGAAGAAAGCCCACATCGTCTCTACCGTCGTCGCGGGTAAAGAGGAAGAAGGCGCGAAATTCCGCGACTACTTCGATCACCACGAACCGATCTCTACCGCGCCGTCTCACCGCGCGCTGGCAATGTTCCGCGGCCGCAACGAAGGCGTGCTCCAGCTCTCCCTGAACGCCGATCCGCAGTTTGACGAGCCGCCGAAAGAGAGCCACTGCGAGCAGATCATTATCGACCATCTCGGCCTGCGCCTGAACAACGCCCCGGCGGACAGCTGGCGCAAAGGCGTGGTGAGCTGGACCTGGCGCATCAAGGTGCTGATGCACCTTGAAACCGAGCTGATGGGCACCGTGCGCGAGCGTGCCGAAGATGAAGCGATTAACGTCTTCGCCCGTAACCTGCACGACCTGCTGATGGCCGCCCCCGCTGGCCTGCGCGCGACCATGGGTCTCGATCCGGGTCTGCGTACCGGCGTGAAGGTCGCTGTGGTTGACGGCACCGGCAAGCTGGTGGCGACCGATACCATTTATCCGCACACCGGCCAGGCAGCCAAAGCGGCCGTCGTGGTGGCGGCGCTGTGCGAAAAATACAACGTCGAGCTGGTTGCCATCGGCAACGGTACGGCCTCTCGTGAAACCGAGCGTTTCTACCTCGACGTGCAGAAGCAGTTCCCGAAAGTGACGGCACAGAAAGTGATCGTCAGCGAGGCCGGGGCATCCGTTTATTCCGCATCCGAGCTGGCGGCCCAGGAGTTCCCTGACCTGGACGTTTCCCTGCGCGGTGCGGTTTCTATCGCACGCCGCCTGCAGGATCCGCTGGCGGAGCTGGTGAAGATCGATCCGAAATCTATCGGCGTGGGCCAGTATCAGCACGACGTGAGCCAGACTCAGCTGGCGCGCAAGCTGGATGCGGTGGTGGAAGACTGCGTAAACGCCGTCGGCGTTGACCTGAATACCGCCTCCGTTCCCCTGCTGACCCGCGTGGCAGGCTTAACCCGCATGATGGCCCAGAACATCGTCGCCTGGCGTGATGAGAACGGCCAGTTCCAGAACCGTCAGCAGCTGCTGAAGGTGAGCCGTCTGGGGCCAAAAGCCTTTGAGCAGTGCGCGGGCTTCCTGCGCATCAACCACGGCGATAACCCGCTGGATGCCTCCACCGTTCACCCGGAAGCGTACCCGGTTGTGGAGCGTATTCTGGCCGCCACCCAGCAGGCGCTGAAAGACCTGATGGGCGACAACAGCGCCCTGCGCAACCTGAAAGCCGTTGATTTCACCGATGATAAATTTGGTGTTCCAACCGTCACCGACATCATCAAAGAGCTGGAAAAGCCGGGACGCGATCCGCGCCCTGAGTTCAAAACGGCGACCTTTGCTGACGGCGTGGAAACCATGAACGACCTGCTGCCCGGCATGGTGCTGGAAGGCGCGGTGACCAACGTCACCAACTTTGGCGCGTTTGTGGATATCGGCGTGCATCAGGACGGTCTGGTGCATATCTCATCCCTCGCCGACAAGTTCGTTGAAGACCCGCACACCGTGGTTAAAGCGGGTGACATCGTGAAGGTCAAAGTGCTGGAAGTGGATCTGCAGCGCAAGCGTATCGCGCTAACCATGCGTCTGGACGAGCAGCCGGGCGACACCAACGCGCGCCGTGGCGGAAACGGCGGTGGCCGCGAGCAGCAGCGCCCGGCCGCGAAAGCGGCAAAACCGCGCGGACGTGATGCTCAGCCTGCAGGCAACAGCGCGATGATGGATGCGCTGGCGGCAGCGATGGGTAAGAAACGCTAAGGTTGTCAATGCCCCCCACCCTAACCCTCTCCCCAAAGGGGAGAGGGTTAGGGTGGGGGGCATAAAATCATATCGAAATATATGAAACCGATTGCATAGCCATATTTAAACCACGAATTATCACTCCGTTAACAAATACTCCCCTTTTCGTTTTCCAGGCAATTCAGCAAATATTGAGCCAGGTCAAACAGGCCGTAAATTAATACCGTAAACAACATTCCGTCACAGTTTTAATATTGCTGATAAAAACTATTCTCATTATCATCCCATAGTAGATAATTTAACCTTTCGTGGAATCAGGCGTTATGCAATTCACTCCAGACAGTGCATGGAAGATTACCGGTTTTACCCGCGAAATTAGCCCGGCCTATCGGCAAAAGCTGCTGTCGCTGGGCATGCTGCCCGGCTCGTCATTCCAGGTCGTGCGCGTGGCGCCGCTGGGCGATCCGGTTCATATCGAAACCCGCCGCGTAAATCTGGTGCTGCGTAAGAAAGACCTCGCGTTAATAGAAGTCGAAGCCTTATCCTGATAACAAGCCAGCGGTTTCAGTGAGTCTAAAAAAATGAAAAAGTTAACTATTGGCTTAATTGGCAATCCTAATTCCGGCAAGACCACCCTTTTTAACCAGCTGACCGGAGCCCGCCAGCGCGTGGGCAACTGGGCGGGCGTGACGGTTGAGCGTAAAGAAGGCCAGTTCACGACAACGGACAGCCAGGTGACGCTGGTTGACCTTCCCGGCACCTACTCCTTAACCACCATTTCGTCGCAAACTTCGCTCGATGAGCAGATCGCCTGCCACTATATTCTTGGCGGCGACGCGGACCTGCTGATCAACGTGGTCGACGCTTCCAATCTCGAACGTAACCTTTATCTGACGCTGCAGCTGCTGGAGCTGGGGATCCCCTGCATCGTGGCGCTCAACATGCTCGACATTGCGGAGAAACAAAAGCTGCGTATCGACGTCGATGCCCTCTCCGCGCGCCTGGGTTGCCCGGTCGTTCCGCTGGTCTCGACGCGCGCTCGCGGTATTGATGCGCTGAAGCTGGCCATTGACCGTCACCAGGGTAATCGCGACATTGAGCTGGTGCATTACGCGCAGCCTCTCCTGCGCGAAGCCAATGTGCTGGCGCAGGAGATGGACAACAGCATGCCTGCAAAACAGCGCCTGTGGCTCGGCCTGCAGATGCTGGAAGGCGATATCTACAGCCGCGCTTACGCCGGGCATGCGGCAGATAAGCTGGACGCGACGGTGGCCCGTCTTAGCGACGAGCTGGACGACCCGGCGCTACACATCGCCGATGCGCGTTACCAGGCCATCGCCTCGATTTGCGACGTTGTCAGCAACGCCCTGACGGCAGAGCCCAGCCGCTTTACGGCAGCGGTGGATAAAGTTGTGCTTAACCGCTTCCTCGGTTTGCCCATCTTCCTGCTGGTCATGTACGTGATGTTCCTGCTCGCCATTAACATCGGCGGCGCACTCCAGCCCATTTTCGACGCCGGTTCCGTCGCGGTCTTCGTACACGGTATTCAGTGGGTGGGTTACACCCTGCACTTCCCGGAATGGTTAACCATCTTCCTCGCGCAGGGGATCGGCGGCGGTATCAACACCGTTCTGCCTCTGGTGCCGCAGATCGGCATGATGTATCTGTTCCTCTCGTTCCTGGAAGATTCCGGCTACATGGCGCGCGCCGCGTTTGTGATGGATCGTCTGATGCAGGCGCTGGGTCTGCCGGGTAAATCCTTCGTCCCGCTGATTGTCGGCTTCGGCTGTAACGTACCGTCGGTGATGGGCGCACGCACCCTGGATGCGCCGCGTGAACGTCTTATGACCATCATGATGGCGCCGTTTATGTCCTGCGGTGCCCGTCTGGCAATCTTTGCGGTCTTTGCTGCAGCCTTCTTCGGTCAGCAGGGCGCGCTGGCGGTCTTCTCGCTGTACGTGCTGGGCATCGTGATGGCTATTCTTACCGGTTTAATGCTGAAGCACACCATCATGCGCGGTGAAGCGTCGCCGTTTGTGATGGAGCTGCCGGTGTATCACGTGCCGCATCTGAAAAGCCTGGCGATCCAGACCTGGCAGCGCCTGAAGGGCTTTGTGCTGCGCGCCGGTAAGGTCATTGTCATCGTCAGCATTTTCCTGAGCGCGCTGAACAGCTTCACCCTCAGCGGGCAGGCGGCAGATAACATCAACGACTCTGCCCTCGCCTCCGTCAGCCGCGTCATCACGCCGGTCTTCAAACCGATTGGCGTGCATGAGGATAACTGGCAGGCAACCGTCGGGCTGTTCACCGGCGCGATGGCGAAAGAGGTGGTTGTCGGCACCCTGAACACGCTTTACACCGCCGAGAACATTCAGGAACAGGAATTTAATCCGGCAGAGTTTCATCTCGGTCATGAACTGCTGGGTGCCGTAGAGGAAACCAGGCAGAGCCTGAAAGACACCTTCAGCCTGAGCGTGCTGGCGAACCCTATTGAGGCCAGCAAAGGCGACGGCGAAATGGCGACGGGTGCCATGGGCGTGATGGGCGAGAAATTTGGCAGCGCGTCTGCGGCCTACAGCTACCTCATCTTTGTTCTGCTCTACATTCCATGCATCTCCGTGATGGGGGCGATTGCGCGCGAGTCCAGCCGCGGCTGGATGGGCTTCTCCATCCTGTGGGGGTTAAACATTGCGTACTCGCTGTCGACGCTCTTTTATCAAACCGTTAACTTCAGCCAGCATCCGCGCTACAGCCTGGTCTGTATTCTCTCGGTTGTGCTGTTTAACGCGATCGTGCTTGGTCTGCTGCGGCGGGCGCGCAGCCGCGTCGACATCGACCTGCTGGCAAACCGTAAAACCGCCGCGACCTGCTGCAGCAGCCCGGCGGGCGACTGTCACTAAGGAGCACACCATGGCATCGTTGATTCAGGTTCGTGACCTGCTGGCACTGCAAGGGCGGATGGAGGCGAAACAGCTGAGCTTCAGCCTGCATACGCCGCAGCCGATGATCGATGCCATGCTGGAAAGACTGGAAGCCATGGGGAAAGCCGTGCGGATTCAGGAAGACGCGGACGGCTGTCTCTCCGGCAGTTGTAAAAGCTGTCCGGAAGGAAAGGCCTGCCTAAGAGAGTGGTGGGCGCTGCGTTAACAAAGCCGGGCATCGCTGCCCGGCTTTATCGTATTACTTGTAGACGTCCGCGGTTGCGCGTACGTTTTTGGTCTGTTTTTCTGCGCTGGTGACGACGTAGTACGTTCCGCCCAGCTCATCCGCTTTCTTCGACAGCTCTTTTCTCGCGTCCATCGGCGCGGTGGTGTCAGACGTAGAAATCTCACCAATTTTCGTCAGATTCATGCCGGCAACTTTATCTTTTTCCAGCTCTTTTGCCGCAAAGACGCCAAATGACAGTGACCCAATAACCAGAGAAGTGACAATACCTGTAACAAGTTTCATAGCCTGACTCTCCATAGGATTGTTGTTTTGATTATCGTAGGCAGAACAACCGCAACGACATCAGGAGTATGGTTGCGGTGTGTAACTTTTTCCAGGCTGGATAGAAAATAATCAGTCGAAACGTTGACTTAACGCAATGAGCGCTGAACAAAACTCCGTCGGATGAGAGATAAACGGGGCATGTGCGGCTTTAGCAATGATCTGCGATTCACTGTCCGGCCAGAGCGAATCCAGCAGCGGAACCACTTTGCGCGGCACGATCCCGTCGAGGTAACCATAGATACGCAGGTGCGGCATCGTCAGCGCGGCCAGCGGCTCGCGCAGGTCAACCGTTTTCAGGAGTTCAAGCCCCCCGTTGAGCACCTCAACCTCCGGCATCGGCAGCGAAAGCACGGTCTGCTTCAGCGTTCGGGCATCCTTACGCGCGGTGTCAGTGCCCATTGTCTGCAATGCCAGGAACCGCTCTACGGTCCGCTGGAAATCGTCGCTCAGCTGCTGCTGGAAGCCCGCCAGCACGTCAGGCTTGATCCCCGGCCACTCTTCCTGCGCGCTAAAACAGGGCGATGACGCCACCGTCACCAGCGCTTTTACGCGGTCAGGCCGCGACAGCGCAATCTGGCTTGCCACCAGCCCGCCCAGGCTCCAGCCCAGCCAGACCGCGTTTTGCGGCGCAGCGTCCAGAACCTGCTGCGCCATCTCATCAAGCGACAACGCACCATACCCGCGGCTGCGGCCAAAACCGGGTAAATCCACCAGATGCAGTGTGAAATGCGAGGCAAGTTCCTCACGTATGCAATGCCATATCTCCGCGTTCAGGCCCCATCCGTGCAGCAGCACAAGATGGCAATTTCCTGTCCCTACGGTCTGCCACCACAGCGTCTTCATCAGTTACTGTTCTCTTTTTTCACAAGGAGGTTGCACATGCTAACAGTACCCGGCTTGTGCTGGCTATGCCAAATGCCGCTGGCGCTCAGCGGGTGGGGTGTCTGCTCTGTCTGTACGCGAGCGCTGGAATGGCGTATCGGGATCTGTCCACAATGTGGTTTACCGGCCACAAACCCCTCGTTGCCCTGTGGCCGCTGCCTGAAAAAATCCCCGCCGTGGAGCGCGCTGGTGGCCGTGGATGATTATGTCTCCCCGCTGAGCAGACTGGTTCATGCGCTGAAGTTTTCCGGGCAGAGCTCGCTGGCACAGCCCCTTGCCCGCCTGCTATTGCTGGCGGTTTTGCAGGCGCGGCGTCAGCGGGCTTTGGCGAAAATCGACATGGTGGTGAATGTCCCTTTATACCGACGTCGGCACTGGCGGCGCGGCTATAACCAGAGTGACCTGCTCTGCCGTCCCCTCGCGTGGTGGCTCGGCTGTCGGTACGAGGCCCGCGCGCTGACGCGTGTTCATGCCACCGCCATCCAGCATCAGCTCAGCGCCCGGCTGCGCAAAAGAAACCTCAAAAATGCCTTTCGCCTTGAATTGCCGGTCGACGGTCTCCATATCGCGATTGTGGATGATGTCGTCACCACGGGCAGTACCGTTGCTGAACTTTCCCGACTGCTTTTGCGAAGCGGCGCCGCGTCGGTTCAGGTATGGTGTCTGTGCCGTACCTTGTAGCCCTTCTTCAATGGGCGTATGATTATACCCAGGTAATTTAGTCAACTATTAGGCCAAAGCTATGATCCGTATTTCCGATTCTGCACAAGCGCACTTTGCCAAACTGCTGGCAAATCAGGAAGAAGGGACGCAGATCCGCGTGTTTGTGATTAATCCAGGCACTCCGAATGCAGAATGTGGTGTTTCTTATTGTCCTCCGGACGCTGTGGAAGCGACTGACACTGCCCTTAAATTTGAACAGCTCACCGCCTACGTTGATGAGCTGAGTGCACCGTATCTTGAAGATGCGGAGATCGACTTCGTCACCGATCAGCTGGGTTCTCAGCTGACCCTGAAAGCGCCGAACGCGAAAATGCGTAAAGTGTCTGACGATGCCCCGCTGATGGAACGCGTTGAGTATCTGCTGCAATCCCAGATCAACCCACAGCTGGCGGGCCACGGCGGTCGTGTTTCCCTGATGGAAATCACCGACGAAGGTTTTGCCATTCTGCAGTTTGGTGGCGGCTGTAACGGCTGTTCCATGGTCGATGTAACGCTGAAAGAAGGGATCGAGAAGCAGCTGCTGAACGAGTTCCCGGAACTGAAAGGCGTGCGTGACCTGACCGAGCACCAGCGCGGCGAGCACTCTTACTACTAATTCAGTATCCGTCTGTATCGCCCGGTGGCGCTGCGCTTACCGGGCCTACAAAAATAGTGAGGTCTGATGCCCTCACCCCAGCCCTCTCCCACGGGAGAGGGTGAAAACATTAAAAACGGTAACCTCGTGGTTACCGTTTTGCGTTTACCTCTCCCTCTATATGTTGACCTGCGTCTCATAATTCAAATTTACCCTCCCAGGGTGATTCTCAATCAAGTCATGTTACCCGTATCATTCTCGTGGGCACTCAGCATCCTTATAACAGCCGACTAAACTTAATGGTTTCGAAGGCATCAGTATGAGTGCCGTTAACACTCTGTTCCCAGTTGGGACAATCGGAATTTGTCGTTGAAACAATGACGTTACCCATAACAATTCAAAGGCCAGGTAAATCATGCCATTAGTCATCGTTGCTATCGGTGTTGTGTTATTACTGCTCTTGATGATCCGCTTCAAGCTGAACGGATTTATCGCTCTGGTTCTGGTGGCACTTGCAGTCGGTCTGATGCAGGGTATGCCGCTGGTTAAAGTTATCAGTTCCATCAAAGCCGGCGTCGGCGGCACGCTCGGCAGCCTGGCGCTGATCATGGGCTTCGGCGCCATGCTCGGCAAAATGCTGGCGGACTGCGGGGGCGCACAGCGTATTGCCACCACCCTGATTGCCAAATTCGGTAAACAGCACATTCAGTGGGCCGTGGTGTTAACCGGTTTTACCGTCGGCTTCGCGCTGTTCTATGAAGTGGGCTTCGTGCTGATGCTGCCACTGGTGTTCACCATCGCGGCTGCGGCAAACATCCCGCTGCTGTATGTCGGTGTGCCAATGGCTGCGGCGCTGTCCGTGACTCACGGCTTCCTGCCGCCGCACCCGGGCCCAACCGCTATCGCAACCATTTTCCACGCGGATATGGGTAAAACCCTGCTGTTCGGTACGATTCTGGCGATCCCAACGGTGATTCTGGCTGGCCCGGTTTACGCCCGCTTCCTGAAAGGCATTGATAAGCCGATTCCGGAAGGTCTGTACAGCGCCAAAACCTTCACCGAAGAAGAGATGCCTGGTTTTGGCGTCAGCGTCTGGACCTCTCTGGTACCGGTGATCCTGATGGCGATGCGCGCCGTGGCGGAGATGATCCTGCCGAAAGGTCATCCGTTCCTGTCCGTTGCGGAATTCCTGGGTGACCCGGTGATGGCAACGCTGATTGCCGTGCTGATCGCGATGTTCACCTTCGGCCTGAACCGCGGCCGTTCTATGGATCAGATCAACGACACGCTGACCTCTTCCATCAAAATTATTGCCATGATGCTCCTGATCATCGGCGGTGGCGGTGCGTTCAAGCAGGTTCTGGTCGACAGCGGCGTGGACAAATACATCGCTGCCATGATGCATGAAACCAACGTATCGCCGCTCCTGATGGCCTGGTCTATTGCCGCGGTTCTGCGTATTGCGCTGGGTTCTGCAACCGTTGCGGCGATCACCGCGGGCGGTATCGTTGCCCCGCTGATTGCGACAACGGGCGTAAGCCCTGAGCTGATGGTTATCGCCGTCGGTTCCGGTAGCGTGATTTTCTCTCACGTTAACGACCCTGGCTTCTGGCTGTTCAAGGAGTACTTCAACCTGACAATCGGTGAAACCATCAAGTCCTGGTCCGCGCTGGAAACCATTATTTCGGTGTGTGGTCTGGTCGGGGTGCTGCTGTTGAATATGGTGGTTTGATGTAAAAAAGCCGGGTGGCGCTACGCTTACCGGGCAATAAAAAACCCGCCACTGGCGGGTTTTTTTATCACTTCTTCGCGGCCGCTTTTCGCCGCTTGTCCAAATCCTTAATCAGCTTGTTCACCCCGTCATCGGCAAACATCTTCTCAAGCGTTGTGGACAGCTTGCGACGCCAGTTCTTGTACTGATAGCTGGTGCCTGGAATGTTCACCGGCTCCGCCATATCAATCCAGTCTTCCGGCTGCAGGCCCAGCAGGGCGCTGTTGCTGTCGGCAATATAGCGCTGCAGGCCGCGATTGAGGGTCGCGGTCATCGACATCAACGACGCCTTATGTCCGGCACGTTTCGGCAGACAGCCCTGCTTGTGAAGCGCATCCAGCAGCCCCTGTTTGGAGAGCTCGCGATCCTGATACAGGCCGCGCAGAACCTCTTCATCAGGATACAGCCCCAGCGTTTTGCCGAGCGTCAGGTCGCCGCTTTCCCAATAGCCACGAAGCGTAGGAAGGTCATGCGTCGTCGCGACTGCCATTGACTGTTCAGGGTACGCTTTCGGCGCGCGGAAGGTTTTCTCATGGTCGTTTTCAAAATAGAGCACTTTATAGGAGTAGACGCCGCTGTCGCGGAGCTTGCTGACAATTTCCACCGGCACGGTACCGAGATCTTCACCGATCACCATGCACTGGTGGCGCTTACTTTCCAGCGCCAGGATCGACAGCAGATCGTCAACCGGGTACTGCACGTACGCCCCGTGATCGGCGGTTTCACCGTACGGGATCCACCACAGGCGCAGCACGGACATCACGTGGTCGATGCGCAGCGCGCCGCAGTTCTGCATGTTGGCGCGCAGCAGGTCGATAAACGGCTCGTAGGCGCGCGCCGCCATGACGTGCGGATCCATCGGCGGCAATCCCCAGTTCTGGCCGAGCGGGCCAAGGATATCCGGCGGCGCGCCGACGGAGGCTTTCAGACAGTAAAGCTCGCGGTCGCACCAGGTTTCCGCGCCGCCTTCCGCCACGCCCACGGCCAGGTCACGATACAGGCCGATCGGCATCTTATAGCCCTGGCTCACCTGCCAGCAGGCGGCAAACTGGCTGTACGCCAGCCACTGCAGCCACAGGTAGAAGTCCACTTCATCGGCATATTTTTCACAGAACGCTTTCACTTCAGGCGTGTCGACGGACTGATAGGCGTCAGGCCAGACCGGCCAGCCCCAGCGCATTTCGTCCTCTTTCACCTGATACGCGTGCAGCGCATCAAACGCCGCCTGCCAGTACAGGCTCTCGCCCTCCTGCGTCACAAACTGGCGGAACGCGGCCATCTGCTCGTCGTCGCGCTGCGAAAAGCCTTTCCACGCCAGACGCAGCGCGGCCATTTTCAGCGCCGTGACGGTGGAATAGTCCACCCAGTCCGCGTCGCGCGCCTGCTTGAGAGCCTGCTGCGTGGTGCTGAGTTTCCACCACGCCTGCGCCTCTTTGCTATTTTTGAAGTCATCTAACGCGTTAACGTCGATATAAATCACGTTCAGCCAGCGACGGGACGACGGGCTATACGGGCTGGCGCTCTCCGGGTTGGCCGGATAGAGCGCGTGGATCGGGTTGAGGCCAATAAACGCGCCGCCGCGCTCGCCCACGGAAGCCAGCATCTTTTTCAGATCGCCAAAATCACCGATGCCCCAGTTGCTGTCGGAGCGCAGGGTGTAGAGCTGCACGCAGGCGCCCCACAGCTTTTTGCCTTCGAGCAGCGCCTGCGGCTCGTAGCAGCGTTTTGGCGCGACGATCACCCGGCAGTGGAAACGCAGGTCATCCTGGGTGAGCGTGAGGGTGTGATACCCTCCGGCAGCTTCGCCGGAAGGTTTAACGTTTTGCCGCCGGTGGCGTGGCCTTTGTGCTGATGCCCCTCTTCGGTGGTGAGCAGCCAGCTAAACTCGCCGCGCCCCTCCACCGCCAGCGGCATCTTTTTGCCTGAGGTGAACACCTTCACGTTCGGCACCGGCGCAACCGACGCTTTCGCGTCGGCTTTGTGCATGGCGTCCAGCAAACGTCTTTTGGTGTCGGCGCCAATAGACTGCGGTTTGCCGTGCGCATTTATGTAACTGAGGCTGATCCCCGCCGCCTGCGCGGCGCTGTCCAGACGTTTACTCTCCATCGCGCTTCCTTAGCGTTTTGCCTGCCAGATACGGGCCTGATAATCACGGATTGAACGGTCAGAGCTGAACATACCGCAGCGGGCAGTGTTCAGAATGCACGCGCGGGTCCACGCCTCCTGGTCACGATACAACACGTCGACCTGCTTTTGCGCTTCTACATAGGCCGTGAAGTCCGCCATCACCAGATACGGGTCACCGCCGTGTTTGTCCATGCTGTGCAGCATCTGGTCAAACGCGTGCTTGTCGCCTTCGCTGTATTTACCGCTTTCCAGCTCCTTCAGCACCGCGTCGAGCACTTTGTCTTTCTTACGCCATTTCACCGGGTCATAGCCTTTGGCCTTGATGGCTTTCACCTCTTCCACGGTATGGCCGAAGATAAAGATATTCTCTTCACCGACCTTCTCGGCGATTTCGACGTTGGCCCCGTCGAGCGTACCGACGGTCAGCGCGCCGTTCAGCGCCAGCTTCATGTTGCCGGTACCGGACGCCTCTTTCCCTGCGGTAGAGATCTGCTCGGAGATATCCGCCGCCGGGATCAGCAGTTCAGCCGCCGAGACGCAGTAGTCCGGCAGGAACACCACCTTCAGCTTGTCGCCCACTTTCGGATCGCTGTTGATCGCCGCCGCCACTTTATTGATGGCGAGGATAATGTTTTTCGCCAGGTAGTAGCCCGGCGCCGCTTTCGCACCGAACAGGAACACGCGCGGCACGCGGTCAGCCTGCGGGTTCTCGCGGATCTCTTTGTACAGCGCCAGAATGTGCAGCAGGTTCAGGTGCTGACGTTTGTACTCGTGCAGACGTTTAATCTGGATATCGAAAATGGCGTTCGGGTTGATCTCAATGCCGGTACGCACTTTCACGAACTCCGCCAGACGAACCTTGTTCTCCAGCTTGATCGCCCGGTACTGCTCGCGGAATTTCGCGTCGTCAGCCTGTTTTTCCAGGTTGATGAGCTGGTCCAGATCGTTGGCCCACTCTTTCTTCAGGGTCTTATCCAGCAGACCGGCCAGTAGCGGGTTGCACTGCTTGATCCAGCGACGCGGCGTGATGCCGTTGGTCACGTTGTGGAATTTGGTCGGCCACAGCTGGTGGTATTCCGGGAAGAGATCTTTGACCACCAGATCCGAGTGCAGCGCCGCCACGCCGTTCACCGCAAAGCCGCTGACCACGCACATGTTCGCCATGCGCACCTGCTTATCGTGAACCACCGCCAGTTTCGCCCAGACCGCCTTGTTGCCTGGCCAGGTTTTATCCACCAGGATTTTAAACTGGTCGTTAATCTTGTTGATGATCTGCATGTGGCGCGGCAGCAGCGTTTTCACCAGCTTCTCATCCCAGCACTCGAGCGCCTCTGGCATCAGAGTGTGGTTGGTGTAGGCAAAGGTACGGCTGGTGATGGCCCAGGCGTCGTCCCAGCTCAGCTGATGCTCGTCGATCAGCACGCGCAGCAGTTCCGGGATGGCAATCGTCGGGTGCGTGTCGTTGAGCTGAATCACTTCGAAGTCCGGCAGCTGCGCCAGCTTGCGGCCCGCCAGGTGATGGCGACGCAGAATGTCCGCCACGGAGCAGGCGCACTGGAAGTACTGCTGCATCAGGCGCAGCTTTTTACCGGCCAGGTGGTTGTCGTTCGGGTAGAGGACTTTGGTCAGCTTCTCGGCGTCGATGCCCTGCTGCTCGGCGCGAAGGAAATCGCCGTCGTTGAATTTGGTCAGGTTAAACGGATGCGCGTGCTTCGCCTGCCACAGACGCAGCGGCTGCGCCACGCCGTTACGGTAGCCGAGCACCGGCAGATCCCAGGCTTCACCGGTAATGGTGAACGCCGGTTCCCAGAGCCCCTGCTTTGTCACTTTTCCGCCAATGCCGACCTGCACATCCAGCTGCGCGTTGTGGCGGAACCACGGATAGGTATTGCGATGCCAGTCGTCTGGCGCTTCCATCTGATGGCCATCGGCAAACGACTGACGGAACAGGCCGTACTGGTAGTTCAGACCATAGCCGATCGCCGACTGGCCGACGGTCGCCATAGAGTCCAGGAAACAGGCCGCCAGACGGCCCAGGCCGCCGTTGCCCAGCGCCGGGTCAGTCTCTTCTTCCAGCAGGTCGGTCAGGTTAATGTCGTGTTCTTTCAGCACGTCACCGACGTCCTGATACCAGCCCAGGTTCAGCAGGTTGTTGCCGGTCAGGCGGCCAATCAGGAATTCCATCGAGATATAGTTCACGTGACGCTGGCCTTTAACAGGCTTCGCCACCGGTTGAGCATCCAGCTGCTCTGCGAGCGCACCGCTCACGGCCTGCCACCACTGGTGAGGCGTCATTTCGTTTGCAGCATGAAGGCCAAAACGCTGCCACTGACGCGTCAGGGCAGCCTGGAATTGAGCTTTGTTGAAGGTAGGCTGTGACATAGGGGATCGGCATCCTTTAGAAAGAAAACACAAGTTGGCGCTAGTGTGCCTGGCTCATTTCCCCTCTTCCTCCTCCTGTGGGGGATTAGACAGGGAGGAGTAGCGGGGATGAGCATAAAAGTGTGATCGAGGCCACTCTCAGAGCATAGTTCGAGTGTGCCCGGAAGATAAAAAAGTAACCGGGGAGAATGTCAAAGAAATGAAATGCAGTTTCGGGTGAAATTAATCCGTTCTGAAATGATTACTTACGTAGAATAATAATTTAGTCATCGGGTTACATCTCCGGAGAGTATTACTCTCACTCAACTTTACCCGCTCTTTATTAAATTTGACGTCACTATACCTTTCTGAAACCAGTTTCAGCGCAGCGGTAATGTTTACAGACGAGCCAGTAGTGACGCGGCGTTAAGCCCCTTTCGAGAAAGTTCCAACATTTGCCTGAATGTTTTGTGACAGAGTGCAAATTCAGAACCACAAAACCCAGACATAACTTGCAATAGTTCTCTTTCTGTTCGACCTTATATCCTATTAATTACGAAGCGCAAAAAAATAAAATCTCTCGTTCCCCACAGTGAAGTGAAACCTATGTTGATTCCGTCTAAATTAAGTCGCCCGGTTCGTCTTGACCATACAGTGGTCCGCGAGCGTCTGTTGGCTAAACTTTCCGGCGCGCATAATTTCCGACTGGCGCTGGTTACGAGCCCTGCAGGCTATGGAAAAACAACGCTCATTTCGCAATGGGCCGCGGGTAAAAGCGATCTTGGCTGGTACTCCCTCGACGAGGGCGATAACCAGCAGGAGCGTTTTGCCAGCTATCTGATTGCCGCCATACAGCAAGCCACCCATGGACACTGCGTCGCCAGTGAGGTGATGGTGCAAAAGCGCCAGTACGCCAGCCTGTCCTCCCTTTTCTCTCAGCTGTTTATCGAACTGGCCGAATGGCATCGCCCGCTTTACGTGGTGATTGATGATTACCATCTCATCACTAACCCGGTGATTCATGAATCGATGCGTTTCTTCCTGCGCCATCAGCCGGAAAATCTGACTTTAGTGGTGCTGTCACGCAACCTGCCGCAGCTGGGTATTGCCAACCTGCGCGTGCGCGATCAGCTTCTGGAAGTGGGCAGCCAGCAGCTGGCCTTTACCCACCAGGAAGCGAAACAGTTCTTTGACTGCCGCCTGACATCACCGATTGAGGCCGCCGAGAGCAGCCGTCTGTGTGATGACGTTGCCGGCTGGGCCACGGCGCTGCAGCTTATCGCGCTCTCTGCCCGACAAAACAACAGTCCGGCGCATCAGTCTGCCCGGCGTCTGGCGGGCATCAACGCCAGTCACCTTTCTGACTACCTGGTGGATGAGGTGCTGGACAGCGTCGATCCCTCGACGCGTAATTTCCTGCTGAAAAGCTCTCTGCTGCGCTCCATGAACGATGCACTCATCGTTCGCGTGACGGGGTGTGAAAACGGTCAGCTGCAGCTCGAAGAGATTGAACGTCAGGGCCTTTTCCTGACGCGCATGGACGATCCCGGCGAGTGGTTTAGCTATCACCCGCTGTTTGGCAGCTTCCTGCGCCAGCGCTGTCAGTGGGAACTGGCGGTTGAACTTCCGGAGATCCACCGCGCCGCTGCCGAAAGCTGGATGGCGCAAGGCTTCCCGAGCGAGGCCATCCACCACGCGCTGGCCGCCGGTGATGCCAGCATGCTGCGCGATATCCTCCTCAATCATGCGTGGGGCCTGTTTAACCACAGCGAGCTGACCCTGCTGGAAGAGTCTCTCAAAGCCCTGCCGTGGGAAAGCCTGCTGGAGAACCCGCGTCTGGTGCTGCTGCAGGCCTGGCTGATGCAGAGCCAGCACCGCTACAGCGAAGTGAACACCCTGCTGGCGCGCGCCGAGCAGGAGATGGAAAGCGAAATGGATACCACCCTGCACGGCGAATTTAACGCGCTGCGCGCTCAGGTGGCCATTAACGACGGCGACCCGGACGAAGCTGAACGGCTGGCGATGGTCGCGCTGGATGAACTGCCGCTGGCTAACTTCTACAGCCGCATCGTTGCGACCTCGGTGCACGGTGAAGTGCTGCACTGCGAAGGCGACCTCACCCGTTCGCTTTCACTGATGCAGCAAACCGAACAGATGGCGCGTCGTCATGATGTCTGGCATTACGCGCTGTGGAGCCTGATCCAACAGAGCGAGATTTTATTCGCGCAGGGGTTCCTGCAGGCCGCCTGGGAAAACCAGGAAAAAGCGTTCCAGCTGATTCGTGAACAGCATCTGGAACAGCTGCCGATGCACGAGTTCCTGTTGCGTATTCGCGCTCAGCTGCTGTGGGCATGGTCACGTCTGGATGAAGCGGAAAGCTGCGCCCGCCAGGGTGTGGATGTCCTTTCCAGCTTCCAGCCTCAGCAGCAGCTGCAGTGCCTGGCGCTGCTGGTGCAGTGCTCGCTGGCGCGCGGCGATCTCGATAACGCCCGCAACCATCTGAACCGCCTGGAGAACCTGCTCGGCAACGGTCAGTATCACAGCGACTGGGTCTCCAACGCCGATAAGGTCCGGGTGATTTACTGGCAGATGACCGGCGATAAAAAATCCGCCGCCAACTGGCTGCGTCAGACGCCAAAACCGGAATTTGCGAACAACCACTTCCTGCAGAGCCAGTGGCGCAACATTGCCCGCGCGCAGATCCTTCTCGGTGAAGTAGAGCCCGCAGAGATTGTGCTGGAAGAGCTGAACGAGAACGCGCGCAGCCTGCGTCTGATGAGCGACCTGAACCGCAACCTGCTGCTGCTGAACCAGCTCTACTGGCAGGCGGGTCGTAAAAACGATGCCCAGCGCGTGCTGCTGGAAGCGCTGCAGCTGGCTAACCGCACCGGGTTTATCAGCCACTTTGTGATTGAAGGTGAAGTGATGGCGCAGCAGCTGCGTCAGCTTATTCAGCTCAACACGCTGCCGGAGCTGGACCAGCATCGCGCCCAGCGCATCCTGCGCGAGATTAACCAGCATCATCGGCACAAGTTCGCGCATTTTGATGAGAACTTCGTTGAACGTCTGCTCAACCATCCGGAAGTGCCGGAACTTATCCGCACCAGCCCGCTCACCCAGCGCGAATGGCAGGTTCTGGGGCTGATCTATTCAGGCTACAGCAACGAGCAGATTGCCGGCGAGCTCGCGGTGGCGGCGACCACCATCAAAACGCATATCCGCAATCTGTATCAGAAGCTGGGCGTGGCGCATCGTCAGGATGCGGTGCAGCATGCGCAGCAATTGTTGAAGATGATGGGGTATGGCGTGTAGGACCTTGCCCTCACCCCGGCCCTCTCCCACAGGGAGAGGGGGAACGGCTTTTCAACACAACTCTAACTGCAAATTATTATCTTTAATCACCTGCATCACGCCCGCCGGCGGCATCACGTCGGTATAAACCGCATCCACCATGCTGATGCTGCCCATGTTCACCATCGCGTTACGGCCAAACTTCGAATGGTCCACCACCAGCATCACGTGGCGCGAGTTTTCAATAATCGCGCGCTTGGTGCGCACCTCGTGATAATCGAACTCCAGCAGCGAGCCGTCGCTGTCGATGCCGCTGATCCCGAGAATGCCGAAGTCGAGGCGGAACTGAGAGATAAAATCAAGGGTCGCTTCGCCAATAATCCCGCCGTCGCGGCTGCGCAGTTCGCCGCCCGCGAGGATGATGCGGAAGTCGTCTTTCTGCATCAGGGTATTGGCCACGTTCAGGTTGTTCGTGACCACGCGCAGGTTCTCGTGATCCAGCAGCGCATGGGCGACCGCTTCCGGCGTGGTGCCGATATCAATAAACAGCGTCGCCCCGTTCGGGATCTGGCTGGCGACCTTGCGGGCAATGCGCTCTTTCTCTGCCGTCTGCGTGGCTTTACGGTCATGCCAGGAGGTATTGACCGAACTGGACGGCAGCGCCGCCCCGCCGTGGTGGCGAAGAATGCGGTTCTGATCGGCCAGGTCGTTCAGGTCACGACGGATGGTTTGTGGGCTGACGGCAAACTGCTCCACCAGCTCTTCGGTGCTGACGTATCCCTGTTTTTTTACCAGTTCGATAATAGCGTCATGACGTTGTGTTTGTTTCATCAATTATCCCTGAGAATTATGTTCGTTTTCGCGCATGGAGCGTGTCGGCAAACGCCATCGCCAGCCCCACGGCCAGCCCGGCGACGTGTGCACCGTTGGCGATAGACATACCAAACAGATCAAACCATCCGGCAATTAGCCATATTAACGCAAAGGTTATTAATCCGCGCTGCAGATAGATGCCGCTTTCCGGATCGCGCTCCCCGCGAAGCCAGACATAGCCCATCAGGGCATACACGACGCCCGACAGCCCGCCGAACCACGGCCCGCTGAACTTGTGCTGCACATAGCCGCTCAGCAGGGCGCTGATAAGGGTGATAACGATCAGCTTGCCGCTGCCCAGACGCTTTTCAACGGCACCGCCGAGATACCACCACCAGAGCAGGTTGAAGAGGATATGCATCACCGAGAAGTGCATCAGCGCGTGGCTAAAATAGCGCCAGACGTCAAACTCAAGAGACGGGTCATAGGGCCAGGCCAGGGCAATCATCACGCTCTGGTCGCCCACCACGTTCATAATAATGAAGACGATAATGCAGGCCGCCATCAGCAGCATCGTAAACGGGCCCGCGCGTTCGCGGATGGTGGCAAGGAAGGGAAAACGGCTGTAGTGCAGTCCGCTGTCGGTCTGCCCGGACTGCCAGCTGGCCGCCAGATAGCGCGGGTCGCCGGGGTTCTCAAGAAAACGCGCCAGCTCCTCGTTTACGCGCGCGGCCTGGCCCTCGTCGGCCAGCCAGACGTCGGTCTGGTTATGTTGCTGAATGGTCAGAATAACGCCCTGCGTCGCCATATAGTCGACAAACGCCTGGGCGACGCGCGGGTTGGTAAAAGAGGTGATCATCAACATGGGCAGCGGTCGCTTATTTCCACACAAAAGGGGACAGTATAGCGGGATCAGCGCTCAAAAGCGTATTCCACTTCTGCCGGGAAATGACGATGCCAGGCATCGAAGCCGCCGTCGACGCTGTATACCGCGTCGTAGCCCTGCTGAAGCAGATACTGCGCCGCACCTTTGCTGCTGTTGCCGTGGTAGCACATGACCATCACCGGCGTCTCGAAGTCGTTATCGCGCATAAACGCGCCCAGCGTGTCGTTGGTGAGATGGAACGCGCCCGGCGTGTGGCCCATCGCAAAACTCTGCGGATCGCGGATGTCCACCAGCACCGCTTTTCCCTGGTGCATCTTCTGGTGGGCTTCTTCTACGTTAATACATTCAAACTGATCCATGGTGTTCTCTTTACAGTGGTCAACGACACAATTTTACCCCGTAGTGTACGTCCTGGCGGCGGGTAAACGCCATTATGTTATCCATATCACTCTAAATTGTTTTTTTGATGTTACCAAAAGCGCGTTCCTTTGCTATTATGAGCGATATCGAACATTTCTGAGCTTTAACGAAAGTGCATGAGGGTGTTATGGAAACCAAAGATCTGATTGTGATAGGCGGTGGCATCAACGGTGCCGGTATTGCGGTCGATGCCGCAGGACGCGGTTTATCCGTACTGATGCTGGAAGCTAACGATCTCGCCTGCGCGACGTCGTCCGCCAGCTCCAAACTGATTCACGGTGGCCTGCGCTACCTGGAACACTACGAATTCCGCCTGGTCAGTGAAGCACTGGCCGAACGTGAAGTGCTGCTGAAAATGGCGCCGCATCTGGCTATTCCGATGCGCTTCCGCCTGCCCCATCGTCCGCATCTGCGTCCGGCGTGGATGATCCGAATTGGTCTGTTTATGTACGATCATCTGGGTAAACGCACCAGCCTCCCGGGTTCGAAAGGTTTGCGTTTTGGCTCAGAATCGGTCCTAAAGCCTGAAATCGTGCGCGGTTTCGAATATTCCGACTGCTGGGTGGACGATGCGCGTCTGGTGCTGGCGAATGCCCAGATGGTCGAGAAGAAAGGTGGCGAGGTGAAAACCCGTACCCGCGCGACCGCTGCCCGTCGTGAAAACGGCCTGTGGATTGTGGAAGCGGAAGACATCGATACCGGCGAGAAATTTAGCTGGAAAGCGCGCGGTCTGGTGAACGCTACCGGCCCGTGGGTGAAGCAGTTCTTCGACGACGGCATGCATCTGCCTTCGCCGTACGGCATTCGCCTGATCAAGGGCAGCCACATTGTGGTGCCGCGCGTGCATACGCAGAAGCAGGCCTACATTCTGCAGAACGAAGACAAGCGCATCGTGTTTGTGATCCCGTGGATGGACGAATTCTCGATCATCGGCACCACCGACGTGGAGTACAAAGGCGATCCGAAGAACGTCGAGATCGACGAGAGCGAAGTGAACTACCTGCTCAAAGTGTATAACGCGCACTTCAGGAAGCAGCTGTCACGCGACGACGTGGTCTGGACCTACTCCGGCGTGCGTCCACTGTGCGATGACGAGTCTGACTCACCGCAGGCGATTACCCGCGACTATACGCTCGATATTCACGACGTTGACGGTCAGGCGCCGCTGCTTTCCGTGTTTGGCGGCAAGCTGACCACCTACCGCAAGCTGGCCGAGCACGCGCTGGAAAAACTGGCGCCGTACTACAAAGGCATTGGCCCGGCATGGACCAAAGGCGCGGTACTGCCCGGCGGTGATATCGGCGATAACCGCGATGATTACGCCGCGAAGCTGTGCCGTCGCTTCCCATTCATCACCGAAGGAATGGCGCGCCACTATGCCCGCACCTACGGCAGCAATATCGAGCTGTTCCTGGGCGATGCGAAGGACATTGCGGATCTGGGCGAGCATTTCGGCCACGAGCTGTACGAAGCCGAGCTGCGTTACCTGGTTGAGCATGAGTGGGTTCGTCGCCTGGATGATGCTATCTGGCGTCGTACCAAAGAAGGGATGTGGCTCAACGCCGAGCAGCAGTCTCGCGTGGCGCAGTGGTTGCTGCAAAATGCGGGGAAGCGTGAGCTGTCGCTGGCGTCGTAATACGATCGGTGCGGGCTGATGCCCTCACCCTGACCCTCTCCCACAGGGAGAGGGAACAAACACTAAAAACGGCAACCGAGGTTGCCGTTTTGCTTTTACAACCTCACCGGATCAATATGCCAGATCGTCTCGGCATACTCCTTGATGGTCCTGTCGGACGAGAAATAGCCCATATTGGCGATGTTATACATCGCGGCGCTGGTCCACTTCTCCTGCTGACGATACAGTTCGTCCACCTTATCCTGACAGTCCACGTAGCTGCGATAATCCGCCAGCACCTGGTAGTGATCGCCAAAGTTAATCAGCGAGTCCACCAGATCGCGATAGCGGCTCGGTTCATCAGGGCTAAACACGCCGGTCGCGATCTGCGTCAGCACCTGGCGTAACTCTTCATCCTCTTCGTAATATTGACGTGGCAAGTAGCCTTTCCTGCGCAGCGCCTCCACCTCTTCCGTCGTATTACCGAAGATAAAGATATTTTCTTCGCCCACGTGCTCCAGCATCTCGACGTTCGCCCCGTCCAGCGTGCCGATGGTCAGCGCGCCGTTAAGAGCAAACTTCATGTTACTGGTGCCGGATGCTTCCGTACCCGCCGTGGAAATCTGCTCAGAGAGATCCGCCGCCGGGATGATCATCTGCGCCAGGCTTACGCTGTAGTTCGGAATGAAGACCACCTTCAGCTTGTCGCCAATGTCCGGATCCTGGTTAACCACCTTCGCGACATCGTTGATGAGATGAATGATATGCTTCGCCATGTAGTAGGCAGAGGCCGCCTTACCGGCGAAGATCTTCACGCGCGGTACCCATTCGGCCGTTGGATCGGCCTTGATGCGGTTGTAATGGGTGATCACGTGCAGCACGTTCATCAGCTGACGCTTGTATTCGTGGATGCGTTTGATCTGAACGTCGAACAGCGCTTTCGGGTTTGCCACCACGTTGAGGTGCATCGCCAGCCAGACCGCCAGACGCTTTTTGTTCAGCAGCTTGGCTTCGCGCACGGCTTTGTTCACCGTCGGGAAATCAATGTGCTGTTCCAGCTCGCTCAGCTGGCTCAAATCGGTCCGCCAGGTACGGCCAATATTCTCGTCCAGCACCTCAGAGAGCGGCTGGTTGGCCAGCGCCAGCCAGCGGCGCGGCGTGACCCCGTTGGTTACGTTGCAGAACCGCGTCGGGAAGATCTTCGCGAAGTCCGCAAACAGCGACTGCACCATCAGGTTCGAGTGGAGCTCGGACACGCCGTTGACCTTGTGGCTGATGACGACCGCCAGCCAGGCCATGCGCACGCGGCGCCCGTTCGATTCATCAATAATGGAAGCGCGGCTCAGCAGCCCGGTATCGTTCGGGTATTGCTCCTGCAGGGTCTTGAGGAAGTAGTCGTTAATCTCAAAGATAATCTGCAGATGGCGCGGCAGGATTTTGCCGAGCATGTCTACCGGCCACGTTTCCAGCGCTTCGCTCATCAGCGTGTGGTTGGTGTAGGAGAATACCTGACAGGTCACTTCAAACGCGTCATCCCAGCTGAACTTATGCTCGTCAATCAGCAGGCGCATCAGCTCCGGAATGGAAAGCACCGGGTGGGTGTCGTTAAGGTGGATCGCCGTTTTCTCCGCCAGGTTGGCGTAGGTTTTGTGCAGCTGATGGTGGCGGCTGAGGATATCCTGAATCGTCGAGGAGACGAGGAAATACTCCTGACGCAGGCGCAGCTCGCGGCCGGAGTAGGTCGAGTCATCCGGATACAGCACGCGGGACACGTTCTCGGAGTGGTTTTTATCTTCCACTGCCGCAAAGTAGTCACCCTGGTTGAATTTACCGAGGTTAATTTCGCTACTGGCCTGAGCGCTCCACAGGCGCAGCGTGTTGGTGGCATCGGTGTCATAGCCGGGGATAATCTGGTCGTAGGCCACGGCCAGGATCTCTTCCGTTTCTACCCAGCGGGATTTTTTGCCTTCCTGCTGGATACGCCCGCCAAAGCGCACCTTGTAGCGCGTATTGTGGCGCTTAAACTCCCACGGGTTGCCGTACTCCAGCCAGTAGTCCGGCGACTCTTTCTGGCGCCCGTCGACGATGTTCTGTTTGAACATACCGTAGTCGTAGCGAATACCGTAGCCGCGGCCCGGCAGCGCCAGCGTTGCCAGCGAGTCGAGGAAGCAGGCGGCGAGACGCCCCAGGCCGCCGTTGCCGAGGCCCGGGTCGTTCTCTTCGTCGATCAGTTCTTCTAAATCTAACCCCATCTCTTCCAGGGCGGTTTTGACGTCGTCATAAATACCGAGCGACAACAGCGCGTTGGACAGCGTGCGGCCAATCAAAAATTCCATCGACAGGTAGTAAACCTGACGCGTTTCCTGCGAGAGCTGGGCGCGGTTTGATCGCAGCCAGCGTTCAACTAAACGGTCACGCACCGCAAACAGGGTGGCGTTCAGCCACTCGTGCTTGTTGGCAATAACCGGATCTTTCCCGATGGTGAACATCAGCTTGTAGGCGATGGAGTGCTTTAACGCCTCAACGCTGAGCGTGGGTGAAGAGTAGCTAAATGGAGCGTTCATATCAGTAACTTCGCCTCGTTACATCAAGCGTTGATAGAGATCGCGGTATGACTGCGCCGCGACATGCCAGCTAAAGTCCATGGACATCGCCTGACGCTGAACGTAACGCCAGAGCGATGGACGGGACCACAAGACGAAAGCACGCCGAATCGCCCGAAGCAGCGACCAGGCATTACTGTCCTCAAAGACAAACCCGCTGGCGATACCGTCCGCCAGGTTTTCCAGAGAGCTATCGGATACGGTATCCGCCAGTCCGCCCGTGCGGCGTACCAGCGGCAGCGTGCCGTATTTCAGGCCGTAAAGCTGCGTCAGGCCGCAGGGTTCGAAACGGCTCGGCACCAGGATGACGTCCGCGCCGCCCATGATGCGGTGCGAGAACGCTTCGTGGTAGCCAATCTGCACGCCCACCTGCCCCGGATGTTCCGCCGCGGCGGCAAGGAAACCTTCCTGCAGCACCGGGTCGCCCGCACCGAGCAGCGCCAGCTGCCCGCCCTGCTCCAGTAAACCGGGCAGCGCCTCCAGCACCAGATCCAACCCTTTCTGGCTGGTCAGGCGGCTGACCACCGCGAACAGGGGCACTTTGTCGTTAACCTTCAGGCCCATTGCAATCTGCAGCTGGCGTTTGTTTTCCGCTTTGTCTTCCACGGAATCACGGCCATAGCGCGCCGCCAGCAGGAGATCGGTTTCCGGGCTCCAGATCTGTTCATCCACGCCGTTCAGAATGCCCGACAGGCGGCCTTCGCGGTGGCGCTGTTGCAGCAACCCTTCCATGCCGTAGCCAAACTCTGGCTGGGTGATCTCACGCGCGTAGGTCGGGCTCACCGCCGTGATGTGATCGGCGTAGTACAGTCCGGCTTTCAGGAACGAGATTTGCCCGTTAAATTCCAGCCCGTGCATGTTATAGAACGATAATGGCAGATCGATTTCACTCATGTGATGGGCATAGTACATCCCCTGATACGCCAGGTTATGCACGGTAAAGACCGATTTGGCCGGATGGCCGCGCGCCGCGAGATACGCCGGGGCAAGCCCGGCGTGCCAGTCGTGCGCGTGCACCACATCCGGGCGCCAGAACGGATCCAGCCCCGTCGCCATTTCTGCACCGACCCAGCCGAGCAGCGCAAAGCGCAGCACGTTATCGGTGTAGGCGAACAGGTTCGTATCGTGATACGGGCTGCCCGGTCGATCGTATAAGTGCGGCGCGTCGATCAGGTAAATCCCTACGCCATTGTAATGTCCAAACAGCAGGGTGATGCGTCCGGCGAAGGTCTCACGGCGGGTCACCACTTTTGCATCGGGAATACCGCGCCGGATATCCGGAAAGGCGGGCAGCAGGACTCGGGTATCCACGCCTCCGGCGATTTGCGCTGCCGGTAATGCACCCAGAACATCTGCCAGACCGCCCGTTTTTAACAACGGGAACATCTCAGAACATACATGTAAAACCTGCATCATCGCTCCTGTTTGATCTGCAGCTTCCGCAACATTTCCCGTGTGACTAACACGATCCCCTCTTCCGAACGATAGAAACGACGCGCGTCTTCTTCCGCGTTCTCACCAATCACCATCCCTTCGGGAATGACGCAGGCACGATCGATAACGCAGCGGCGCAGACGACACGAGCGCCCTACCCAGACATCAGGCAGTAAGACTGCCGAATCGATATTACAGAATGAATTTATCCGCACGCGGGGGAACAGCACCGACTGCACCACTACCGAGCCTGAAATAATGCACCCGCCGGATACCAGCGAGTTGAGCGTCATGCCGTGGCTGCCGGAGCGGTCCTGCACGAATTTGGCCGGCGGCAGCGATTCCATATGGGTACGAATCGGCCAGTTCTGGTCGTACATATCCAGCTCAGGCGTGACCGACGCCAGGTCGAGGTTCGCTTTCCAGTACGCTTCCAGAGTTCCCACATCGCGCCAGTAAGGTTCCGCATTGGGGTCGGACTGCACGCAGGACAGCGGGAAAGGATGTGCATACGCCATGCCAGCTTTCGTGATTTTCGGAATGATGTCTTTACCGAAGTCGTGGCTGGAGTTTTCGTCTTTGTCGTCTTCTTCCAGCAGCTCATAAAGATAATCTGCATCAAAGACATAAATCCCCATGCTGGCGAGCGATTTGGTGTCATCGCCCGGCATGGTTGGCGGGTTCGCCGGCTTTTCAACAAAGTCGATAATTTTGTCGTCGGCATCCACGTGCATCACGCCAAACGCCGTCGCTTCAGCAACGGGCACAGGCAGACACGCTACGGTGCAGCGCGCCCCTTTTTCGACGTGGTCGATGAGCATGTGGGAGTAATCTTGCTTGTAGATATGGTCCCCGGCGAGGATCACGATGTATTCCGCGCTGTAGCGACGAATGATGTCGAGGTTCTGCGTCACCGCATCCGCCGTTCCGCGGTACCAGTTCTCGCCGTGGACGCGCTGCTGAGCGGGAAGGAGATCGACAAACTCGTTCATCTCTTCGCTGAAGAATGACCAGCCGCGCTGGATATGCTGAACCAGCGTGTGCGACTGATACTGCGTAATGACGCCAATACGGCGAATGCCCGAGTTGAGACAGTTGGAGAGCGCAAAGTCGATGATACGGAACTTACCACCAAAGTGAACAGCCGGTTTCGCGCGCTTGATGGTCAAATCTTTCAGACGGGTACCACGTCCACCCGCAAGTATCAGGGCAACCGTTTTTAATGGTAGCTGGCGCGCCAACATTAAGGGATCGTTCTTCTCTAATCTAACCATGACTAACTCCTTTTTTATCATCTTTGGAATACGCACACTCCGTGCGCAGGCCCGTGCCAGACAGCCATTACTACCGGATTATCCGCTCCGGCAAAGGGGGGAACAGCTCGCCATTCCCCTTCAGGTAAAACAATCTCTGCGACGTCATCCGTCGCGTTCAGCGTGACCAGCCATTTATCCGACAGCAGGATTTGCAGGCGTGGTACGCCGTGTTGCCACTCTTGCGCGCTTAACGGTTGCGCGTCTTGATTCAACCAGCGAACGTTGCCGTCACCCTCTTCCCACCAGCGGTCGGCGGTCAGCGCGGGGATCTGCTGGCGAAGATGGATCAGCGCAGCGGTAAAATGAATCAGCCCGCTGTTGGCTTCACCCCAGTCGAGCCAGGTTAACGTGTTGTCCTGGCAATACGCATTGTTGTTACCGTGCTGGCTATGGCCGTGTTCATCGCCTGCCAGCAGCATCGGCGTGCCCTGCGACAATAAAAGCGTTGTCAACAAAGCATGAACGCTGGCACGTCGCCGCTCGATGACGTCCAGGCTTCCGCCTAACCCTTCTATACCATGATTAAAGCTATGGTTATTGTTAGTGCCATCGCGATTCTCTTCGCCGTTTGCCTCATTGTGTTTCTGATTGAAACAAACGCAGTCCCGGAGCGTAAAACCGTCGTGTGCCGTCAACAGATTGACGGTGGCCGACGGGCGTTTGCCGTCGCGCTTAAAGAGATCGCTTGAAGCGGCAAAGCGTCCGGCGAACTCCCCCAGCGACAGATTCCGTTCCAGCCAGAAGCGGCGCGCGGCATCGCGATAGTGATCGTTCCACTCGGCAAACAGCGGCGGGAAATTCCCGACCTGATAACCGCCTTCACCGATGTCCCACGGCTCGGCAATAAGCTTCACCTGCGAGAGCACCGGACAATTTTTTATCGCCTCAAACAGCGGCGCCTGCTGGCTGAACGCTGGCGTGCGCCCCATCACGGGCGCCAGGTCGAAACGAAAACCGTCGACGTGGAACGTTTCCACCCAGTATTTCAGGCACTCATAAGCAAAATGCGTGACCGCCGGATGGCTGAGGTTGAGCGTGTTACCGCAGCCGGTCCAGTTCTCATAATCGCCATCCTGCCTGATCCAATAATAGCTACGGTTATCAATTCCGCGCATGGAGAGCGTCGGACCGTCGAGATCGCTTTCGGTACTGTGGTTCAGCACGACGTCCAGAATGACCTCAATGCCCGCCGTATGGAGCGCCTTCACCGCATCGCGAAATTCGTCCCGCGCCTTTTCCGGATGGGCGGCATAGCGTGGCTCAAGCGCGAACATCGCCAGCGGGTTGTAGCCCCAGTAGTTGCTTAGCCCCAGCCGCTGCAGGCGCGGCTCGCTGGCGAAATGGGCGACGGGCAGTAGTTCCAGCGCGGTGATGCCGAGGTGTTTCAGGTAGGCGATCATGGTGGGATGCCCGAGCGCCTTATAGGTGCCGCGCATCTCTTTGGGGATCGACGGGTGCAGGTACGTCAGCCCTTTGACGTGGGCTTCATAAATGACGGTATTGCCCCACGGCGTCTGCGGCGGGGCATCGTCTTCCCAGTCATAAAGATCGTTCACCACCACGCTTTTTGGCGCGACGGGCGCGCTGTCGCGGTGGTCGGGCTCGCCGTAGCCCACGTGGAACAGCGGGTCGTCTTTAAATTCGCCGTCCACGCGGTGCGCGCACGGGTCAATCAACAGCTTCGCCGGGTTAAACCAGTGGCCCTGCGCCGGATCCCACGGACCGTGTACGCGAAAGCCATAGTGCATGCCTGGCCGTCCTCCGGCCAGGTAGCCGTGCCAGGTATCCCCCGTGCGCTCGGGTAAATCGTAACGGTGCTCGTTACCTTCCCCATCAAACACGCACAGTTCTACCCGCTCAGCGTGAGCGGAAAAGAGGGTGAAATTGACCCCCTTTCCGTCAAAACGCGCGCCGAGCGGTTCGGGTTTACCTGCCGTAAGCTGCGTCATTCGCCCTCCCGCATCAGCCAGATGGTGCCAAGCGGCGGCAGCGTCAGGCTCAGGGAGTTGGGTCGTCCGTGGCTTTCGATGGCGTCGCTCTGTACCAGCCCGCCGTTACCGGCGTTACTGCCGTGGTAGTGCATCGAGTCGGTATTCAGGATCTCGCGCCATTTGCCCGGCTGGTTAATGCCGAAGCGATAGTGTTCGCGCGGCACCGGCGTGAAGTTGCTGGCGACGATGATTTCGTTACCCGCTTTGTCACGACGCACAAAGACAAACACCGAGCGCTCGTGGTCGTCCACCACCAGCCACTCAAAGCCGTACGGATCGAAGTCGAGCTCGTGCAGCGCTTTGTGGTGGCGGTAGGTCAGGTTCAGGTCGCGCACCAGACGCTGCACCCCGTGGTGCCAGTTGTCGCCGCCTTCCAGCAGATGCCAGTCGAGGCTGGCGTCGTGGTTCCACTCGCGTCCCTGAGCGAACTCATTGCCCATAAACAGCAGTTTCTTGCCCGGGAAGGCAAACATCCAGCCGTAGTAGGCGCGCAGGTTGGCAAATTTCTGCCACGCGTCGCCCGGCATGCGGTCGAGAATGGATTTTTTGCCGTGCACCACTTCATCGTGAGACAGCGGCAGCATGAAGTTTTCGGTGTAGTTGTAGAGCATCCCGAACGTCAGCTTATCGTGATGATACTTGCGGTGAACCGGATCCAGCTTCATGTAGTCGAGCGTGTCGTGCATCCAGCCCAGGTTCCACTTATACCAGAACCCCAGGCCGCCTAATGACGGCGGACGGGAGACGCCCGCAAAGTCGGTCGACTCTTCCGCCATGGTCACGGCACCGTCCACCTGTTCGCCGATAATGCGGTTGGTATTGCGCAGGAATTCAATCGCTTCCAGGTTTTCACGGCCGCCAAACTCGTTCGGGATCCACTCGCCCTCTTTGCGGCTGTAGTCGCGGTAGATCATCGACGCCACCGCATCGACGCGCAGGGCATCAATGCCAAACCGCTCGATCCAGTACAGGGCATTCCCGACCAGGTAGTTTGCGACTTCACGGCGACCGTAGTTGTAGATCAGCGTATTCCAGTCCTGGTGATAGCCTTCGCGCGGGTCGCTGTGCTCGTACAGCTTCGTGCCATCAAACTCTGCCAGCGCAAAGTCATCCGACGGGAAATGGCCCGGCACCCAGTCGAGGATGACGTTCAGCCCGGCGGCGTGCGCGGCATCAATGAAATAGCGGAAGTCATCGCGCGTGCCGAAGCGGCGCGTTGGCGCATACAGCCCGGTGGGCTGATAGCCCCAGCTGCCGTCGAACGGATGCTCATTGACCGGCAGCAGTTCAAGGTGGGTAAAGCCCATCCATTTGGCATACGGCACCAGCTGGTCGGCAAGCTCACGGTAGCTCAGCCAGAAGTTGTTATCGGTGTGGCGACGCCAGGAGCCAAGGTGTACCTCATAGACGGAAATGGGCGCGTCAAAGCGGTTGGCCTGTTTACGCTCCTCCGTCTGGACGACCTTCTCCGGCAGGCCGCAAATCAGCGACGCGGTATCCGGGCGCATCTGCGCTTCGAAGGCATACGGGTCGGCTTTAATGCGCAGCTTGCCGTTGGCATCGATCATCTCGAATTTATAAAGCTGCCCGGGGTGCGCCCCGGGGATAAACAGCTCCCAGATGCCGGTTTCACGGCGCAGGCGCATCGGGTGGCGGCGACCGTCCCAGTAGTTGAACTGGCCGACAACGGAGACGCGCTGGGCGTTAGGTGCCCACACGGAGAACCGCGTGCCGGTAATGCCGTCCATGGTATCGGCATGGGCACCCAGGGTTTCATAAGGGCGAAGATGCGTTCCTTCTGAGAGCAGCCAGGCGTCCATCTCTTTAAGCAGAGGGCCGAAGCTGTATGGATCGTCAATCAGGTTTTGCTGACCGTGCCAGAGAACGGCGAGCTGATAGCGAAAAGGGTTTTTACGGCGGGGCATTACGCCCGAGAAGAAGCCACGGGAATCGAGGCATTCAAGATTACCCACCTTGCGGCCGGTTTTGGGTTCAATCACCCAGACTTCTGTGGCATCCGGTAACAGTGCCCGAACTTCAAGGCCATCCTCAGTTTGATGCATCCCAAGCACAGAAAAGGGGTCAGCAAAATGACCCGCAATAAGCGCATTAATCACGTCTCTATCCACACGATCGGACATGGTATTCATCCTGTTTTTTATGTCGTCCTTTTTAAGCGCTCCGGGACGACTTTTAATGTGACCTGAACGGGACAGCACAAAAATGTGCATCCATTCTGCTCCGTTCGAACCTCAGGTAAGAAATGACTCTTCCTTAAAGCATAGCCAACGCTCTAGATGACTCCTGATAAAAAATAAGACATACGCGTGTTACTCCATGTAGTACGCAAAAAAAAGGGGTGAAAATCACCCCCGGTAGTTAACAAATTATTACGCCAGCTGGCGTAGCATGCGGCGCAACGGCTCGGCGGCACCCCACAGAAGCTGGTCGCCGACGGTGAACGCGGAGAGATACTCCGGCCCCATGTTCAGCTTGCGCAGACGGCCAACCGGCGTGGTCAGCGTGCCGGTAACGGCAGCCGGGGTCAGCTCGCGCATGGTGATATCGCGATCGTTTGGTACCACTTTCGCCCACGGGTTGTGCGCGGCCAGCAGCTCTTCCACGGTCGGAATAGACACATCTTTTTTCAGTTTAATGGTGAAGGCCTGGCTGTGGCAGCGCAGCGCGCCGATACGTACGCACAGACCGTCAACCGGAATGGTGTTCTCGGTCGCGAGGATTTTGTTGGTCTCAGCCTGGCCCTTCCACTCTTCGCGTGTCTGGCCGTTATCCAGCTGTTTGTCGATCCACGGAATCAGGCCGCCGGCCAGCGGTACGCCGAAGTTGTCCACCGGCAGCTCGCCGCTGCGGGTAAGCTGAGTCACTTTACGTTCAATATCAAGGATCGCGGACGCCGGGTTTGCCAGCTCGGTCGCGACGCTCTGGTGCAGCTGGCCCATCTGGGTCAGCAGCTCGCGCATGTGACGCGCACCGCCGCCGGACGCCGCCTGGTAGGTCGCCACGGAGACCCACTCCACCAGATCCTGCGCGAACAGGCCGCCGAGGGACATCAGCATCAGGCTGACGGTGCAGTTCCCACCAACAAAGGTTTTCACGCCGTTGTTCAGGCCGTCGGTGATGACGCCCTGGTTAACCGGGTCAAGAATGATGATGGCATCGTCTTTCATACGCAGCGAAGAGGCCGCGTCAATCCAGTAGCCCTGCCAGCCGCTTTCACGCAGCTTTGGATAGATTTCGTTGGTATAATCGCCTCCCTGGCACGTGACAATAATGTCGAGTGCCTTCAGCGCTTCCAGATCGTAAGCATCCTGCAACGTGCCTGTGGTACCACCAAAGGACGGAGCAGCCTGGCCGAGCTGGGAAGTGGAGAAGAAGACCGGGCGGATAGCGTCGAAATCGCGCTCTTCAACCATGCGTTGCATGAGTACAGAGCCGACCATACCGCGCCAGCCGATAAAACCAACGTTTTTCATAGCATTTTTTTCCTGCTGAGGGTGTGTGCTGTTTGTGCAAGCCAGTATTGAACTGGGATATGCTTCACATTACAAAATGCTGCCAAAGTCGCAAGCGAAATTAATCGATGATTGCCCGGCAATCAGAAATACAGCTAATTATCATAATAACCTTAGAGAATTTCAGGGATAATTTACATGAGTGAAATCATTTCCGCAGCGGTTTTATTGATCCTGATAATGGATCCACTGGGAAACCTGCCGATCTTCATGTCGGTGCTTAAGCACACCGAGCCGAAGCGTCGCCGGGCGATCATGATCCGCGAGCTGCTCATCGCCCTGCTGGTGATGTTTATCTTCCTGTTTGCGGGTGAAAAAATTCTCGCGTTCCTGAACCTGCGCGCCGAAACCGTGTCGATTTCCGGCGGGATTATTCTGTTCCTGATTGCCATTAGGATGATTTTCCCGAGCGCGGAAGGCAGCAGCAGCGGCCTGCCTGCGGGTGAAGAGCCGTTTATTGTGCCGTTGGCAATTCCACTCGTTGCCGGGCCGACCATTCTGGCCACGCTGATGCTGCTGTCGCATCAGTATCCGAACCAGATGAGCCATCTGGTGATTGCCCTGCTGATCGCCTGGGGCGGGACGTTTATCATCCTGCTGCAGTCGTCGCTGTTCCTGCGCCTGCTGGGTGAGAAAGGGGTGAACGCGCTGGAACGCCTGATGGGGCTGATTCTGGTGATGATGGCAACGCAGATGTTCCTGGACGGGATCAGGGCGTGGATGAAAGGCTGACTTTCTCCCTCTCCCCGTGGGAGAGGGCCGGGGTGAGGGCATCAGGCCGCAGAGGACACATATTCGTCGGGTGGCGGCTTCGCCTTACCCGGCCTACAAAACTTAACCCTTACGAATCAAATACCGGTACGGCAGCGCTTCGGTCTGCTGTGCCACCAGCTCATGTTCCATAAAGGTACAAAAGCCGGGAATATCGCGGGTCGTGGCCGGGTCGTCGGCAATAATCAGCAGCGTTTCACCGGTCTGCATGTTGCGCACGGTTTTGCGTACCATCATTACCGGTTCCGGGCAGCGAAGGCCCTGGGCATCAAGAGTGTGGTCTGGGCTGG
The DNA here is from genome assembly GCF_001521715.1 of Enterobacter asburiae. Lineage (NCBI taxonomy): Bacteria > Pseudomonadati > Pseudomonadota > Gammaproteobacteria > Enterobacterales > Enterobacteriaceae > Enterobacter > Enterobacter asburiae. Next base: position 3,856,326 of record NZ_CP011863.1, on the reverse strand, counting down.
AAAACAGGTCGGTCATGGTCTTCTCGGTCTGGTAAAAACGGCTGTAGTTTACGCCCGGTTGCGATCAATGCAAACCAGGTTAACGATTGCGTAAAAACTAACCATTGCAATGTCCTGCCAAAGCAGTATCATGCTGCGGTTTTTATTGGGTTCCCTCACCCCAACGTATAAAAAGGTCACAATATGACGTCGTTTTCTGAATCACAGCGCGTAAAAGCGTTGTTCTGGCTTTCGCTTTTCCATTTGCTGGTGATCACCTCCAGCAACTATCTGGTGCAGCTCCCGATCTCCATCTTTGGTTTTCATACCACCTGGGGCGCATTTAGCTTCCCGTTTATTTTCCTCGCGACGGATTTGACCGTGCGTATCTTTGGCGCACCGCTGGCTCGCCGCATTATTTTTTCGGTCATGCTCCCGGCGCTGTTCATCTCGTACGTGGTTTCGTCACTGTTTTATATGGGAAGCTGGCAGGGCTTTGAGGCGTTAACCCACTTCAACCTGTTTGTTGCCCGTATCGCCGCAGCAAGCTTTATGGCCTACGCGCTGGGGCAGATCCTCGACGTGCATGTGTTTAACCGCCTGCGGCAGAACCATCGCTGGTGGATGGCACCAACCGCCTCCACGCTGTTCGGTAACGTGAGCGATACGCTGGCCTTCTTCTTCATCGCCTTCTGGCGCAGCCCGGATGCGTTCATGGCTGAACACTGGATGGAAATCGCGCTGGTGGACTACTGCTTCAAGGTGCTTATCAGCATTGTGTTCTTCCTGCCGATGTACGGCGTGCTGCTCAATATGCTGCTGAAAAGGCTGGCAGATAAATCTGAAATCACGGCATTGCAGGCTGGTTAAGGGTTCGCTTTATCAGTTGTGATAAGATGAGCGAATGAGCCGTTATGGCCGTTTATCGAAAGGAAGAAGTCAATGCGCAATCTGGTTAAATATGTCGGGATTGGCCTGCTGGTTGTGGGTCTTGCAGCCTGTGATAACAGCGACACGAAAACGCCTGCTCAGGGCGCATCCGCAGAGAGCAACGCGACCGGCCAGCCGGTGAATCTGATGGATGGCAAACTCAGTTTCTCTCTGCCAGCCGATATGACTGACCAGAGCGGCAAGCTGGGCACCCAGGCGAACAACATGCACGTTTACTCCGACGCAACCGGGCAGAAAGCGGTCATTGTGATTGTGGGCGACGACACCAGCGAAGACCTGGCCGTCCTGTCCAAACGTCTGGAAGATCAGCAGCGCGGCCGCGATCCTCAGCTGCAGGTCGTGACCAATAAATCCATCGAGCTGAAAGGCCACACGCTGCAACAGCTCGACAGCATCATCTCTGCAAAAGGCCAGACCGCCTACTCTTCTGTGGTGCTGGGCAAGGTTGATAACAAACTGCTGACCCTGCAGATCACCCTGCCAGCGGAAGATCAGCAGAAAGCGCAGACGGCTGCTGAAAACATCATTAACACCATCGTGATCCAGTAACGCTTCACGACGATGACGTGGCCTCCGGTGCCTGCACCGGGGGCCATTTTTTTAGCCGCCACGTCAGCAGCAGCGCAATCACCACCAGACCCGCCGCGGCAAGATAGATCACCGGAACCCCTGCCCAGGCCATCACCAGCCCCGCCAGCGGGCCGGTAATGCCTAAAGACATATCCATAAACACCGTATAGGTCGCCAGCGCCGCCCCCTGATTCTGCTGCGGCACGGCTTTTACCGCCACCACGCCCAGCGCCGGGAAGACCAGGGAAAAGCCAGCCCCCGCGAGGAACACACCCACTTTCGCGACCCAGGGCACCATCGCTATTCCGGTCAGCAGCAGCCCGACTATCTCTATCACAAAGCAGATCATCGCCACGTTCAGCCCGCCCAGACGGTTGATGCCGTTAGGGAAAAGCAGACGGGCGCCAACAAACGCACAGCTGAACAGGGTTAACGCAAAGGCCGCGCCGTCCCAGCCTTTGGCGTCGTAGAACAGGGTAATGAAGGTCGCAATCACGCCGAAGCCGGTGGTCGCCAGCGCCAGGGCCATGCCGTACGGCCAGACGCGCCCCAGCACCGCCCGAAACGGCAGCGGCTTGCCTTTGCTGGCCTTCACTTTCGGGCGCGGCAGCGCAAAGAGGATCGCCAGCAGCGCGACCGCCATAATGGTGATGGCCAGCCCATGCAGCCCGCCCAGCGCATAGCAGGCCACGCCGAGCGGCGCCCCGAGCGCCATCGCACCGTAGGTGACAATCCCGTTCCAGGAGATCACCCGGCCAATGTGCGGCGCGCCTACTACACCCACGCCCCACAGCGTTGAGCCGGTTCCCGCCAGACTTTGCCCGATGCCAAGAATGACGCGGCCCAGGCAGAGCAGCGCCAGACTGACCAGCGGCCAGTGGCTGGTTGCGGCAGCCAGCAGATAGCTCAGGCCACTGAGAAAACAGCCGCACAGTCCCACCACCACGATGCTTTTTGGACCGAACGTGTCCGCGTAGCGCCCGGCATGCGGGCGGCTGAGGAGCGTGGCGAAATATTGCAGGCTTATCACCAGCCCCGCCCAAAAGGCGCTGAAGCCCATCACGTCATGGACATAGCCCGGCAGGACTGCCAGCGGCAGGCCGATGGTCAGATAGCTGGCAAAGTTGAAAATCACAACGGAAACGATGCGCAGATTGAGGCGCAGTCCGCTCAGTGCCGGTTCAGCGGCAGCTTCGGGCATGGGGTTCTACCTGGATTTTTTACAACAGTGTTTCACTATTACCACGGCGCAATAAGAAAATCAGCCCCGACTTTCAGATTAACGGTGCCAGACGAAGCGAAGCCCGGGCACTACACTTATCGGGTCATCATATTAAGGAACACGCATGATCGCTAACCCGTCCGACAAAGCAGGACTCCACATCTTATTAAAACTCGCCTGTCTGGTGGTTATCCTTGCGGGTATCCATGCTGCCGCCGACATTATTGTTCAGCTCCTGCTGGCGCTCTTTTTTGCCATCGTGCTTAATCCTCTGGTCACCTGGTTTTTACGCCGGGGCGTTAGCCGTCCGGTGGCCATCACCATCGTGGTTATTGTCATGCTGATTGGCCTGACGGCGCTCTTTGGCGTACTGGCGGCATCGCTGAGCGAATTCTCCACCATGCTGCCGCAGTACAACAAAGAGCTGACGCGTAAAATTGTCGCGCTGCAGGAGATGGTCCCCTTCCTTAATCTCCATATCTCACCCGAACGGATGCTGCGCAGGATGGACTCCGAGAAAGTCATGACCTACGCCACCACCTTGATGACGGGGCTTTCCGGCGCGATGGCCAGCATTCTGCTGCTGGTCATGACGGTGGTGTTTATGCTGTTCGAAGTTCGCCACGTCCCCTATAAGCTGCGCTTTGCGCTGAACAATCCACAAATTCACATTGCCGGCTTACACCGGGCGCTGAAGGGCGTCTCCAAATATCTGGCGCTGAAAACGCTCCTGAGCGTCTGGACCGGGGTGATTGTCTGGCTGGGGCTGATGCTGATGGACGTGCAGTTCGCGCTGATGTGGGGCGTGCTGGCCTTTCTGCTGAACTACGTGCCCAATATTGGCGCGGTGCTTTCCGCCGTACCGCCGATGATTCAGGCGTTTCTGTTTAACGGCTTCTACGAATGCATGCTGGTCGGCGCGCTGTTCCTCGTCGTGCATATGGTGCTGGGCAATATTCTTGAACCGCGCATGATGGGACACCGTCTGGGCATGTCGACGCTGGTGGTATTTTTATCCTTACTGATTTGGGGATGGCTGCTGGGCCCGGTCGGTATGCTGCTGTCGGTCCCCCTGACCAGCGTATGTAAAATCTGGATGGAGACCACCAAAGGCGGCAGCAAGCTGGCGATCCTGCTCGGGCCGGGGAGGCCGAAAAGCCGATTACCCGGGTAGCGGACCTGCCTGTACAGGCAGGTTTAAACCGTCAGTAATACACCGTAAATTACCGCGTCCCTAATCCGTCGCGGTATTTTTATTTGCGTTAAGGCGATATTCATTCTGTTTTTAGTTACGCCGCGCGCATTACGTTCAAATGCAATTCATGATTTAACGCAAATTATAAAAAATGAAATCCTTATTTATTTTCCATGTTATTATTCCCGCCTTCGCTTCAACGTAATGCAAACATTAATATTGATTAAAAATTACACCTGGCGATAGCAAAAAGCCGGATGAATATTATTTGTAAAAACCACTGCCTTTAATTGTTATTATTGATATGGAGTTGTTGATGAAAAAGATCGTTAAATGGTGTGCTGCTGCCGTATTCGTTGGCGCGCTGGCAGGCTGCGCGCGTACCGCGCCAATCGCTCAGGTTCACTCTATTGTAAGCACAGGCCATACTGCCGATCAGGTAAAAACGGCAATTTTGAAAGCTGGTCAAAAACGCGACTGGATCATGACGGAAACCGGCCCGGGAATGATTAAGGGGCGTCTGCAGTCACGCGATCACTCGGTCCAGGTGAGTATTCCGTACACGGCAACAAGCTATTCAATCAACTATGAAAACAGCCTTAACCTGAAAGCGGCAGACGGTAAAATTCACAAAAATTATAACCGCTGGGTGAATAACCTCGACCACGATATTCAGCTGAACCTCTCCTCTGGCGCCGCGCTGTAATATTTTTCTAAAGTCGGGCCGCGTATGGCCCGATAACCTCTCTTTATTGCCCTCAAAGGTTACGCAGTCATGTACGAAAAGGACACACTCAGCGCACTGGATGCCATTACCGAAGCGCAGCGCATCGCCTTTGCCCCGATGTTATTCCAGACTGCGCTTTGTCTGCGTAACTCAGGCGTTCTCGCCTGGCTCGATAAACAAGGTAAAGAGGGGGCAGGCCTCGAGGAAATAACCGAACACAGCACGCTCGGCAGCTATGCCGTCAGCGTACTGCTGGATATGGGATTAAGCGGTCGAATTGTTACCCAACAGAATGGACGTTATTTCCTGGCGAAAGTGGGCCATTTTTTACTGCACGACGAAATGACCCGCGTAAATATGGATTTCACCCAGGACGTTTGTTACCAGGGGCTATTTCACCTGGCGGACGCCCTGCAGGAAGAAAAACCGGCCGGATTAGCCGTGTTTGGCAACTGGCCAACCATCTACCCGGCGTTATCCCAATTACCTGCTGCGGCGAAAGAGAGCTGGTTCGCCTTCGATCATTACTATTCTGACGCCGCTTTTGACGCTGCTTTGCCATATATATTCGCAAGCTCGCCGACAAAATTGTACGATGTGGGCGGAAATACGGGTAAATGGTCGTTACGCTGCTGCCGCTATGACGAAAATGTTGCCGTGACGATCCTCGATCTGCCGCAGCAGATAGCGCTGGCGCAGGAAAACATCGCAAAAGCAGGTTTTTCTCATCGTATTGCATTCCATGCTGTCGATATGCTTAGCCCAGCAACATTGCCGGGTGACGCCGACGTCTGGTGGATGAGCCAGTTCCTGGATTGTTTCTCTCCGGATCAGATTGTCGCCATGCTGACGCGCGTCGCACAGGCTATGAAGCCAGGCGCACGTTTGTGCATCATGGAGCTTTTCTGGGATGCTCAGAAATTTGAAGCAGCCTCTTTCAGCCTGAATGCCACCTCGCTCTATTTCACCTGTATGGCGAATGGTAATAGCCGGTTTTACAGCGTAGAGAAGTTTTATCGCTACCTGGAGAGCGCAGGTTTCAGCGTTGAACAGCGGCTGGACAACCTTGGGGTCGGTCATACCCTGCTGATATGCACCAAACGTGAACAATAGAGCAGCTTAGCTGCCCGGGTGGCCCAGCCTGCCCTTTGAATACGGTTATTTTTCGCGGACGCGCGTAGATGAAATTTTCACTGAACATTATCGACTGGCAGGCAAGAGCGCCAGGACTCAGCGATGCCACAGAGTGGCAGGCGTGGTCGCGCCTGCAGCTGACCGTCGATCCAGCGGCCCCGCTTCCCCGCCTGACCGCTTTACCCATGATGACCGCGCGCCGCCTCAATTCAGGCAGTAAGCTGGCGGTGGATATTGGTCTTGCCATGCTGCAAAACCACGCCATTGATGCCGTCGTCTATTCCAGCCGCCACGGCGAGCTGGAGCGCAACGACCGTATTCTGCATGCTCTGGCGACCGGGCAGTCCGTTTCACCCACCGATTTCGCGATGTCCGTGCACAATTCCGCGGTGGGTAATCTCACGATCACCGCACGCCAGGCCATCGTCTCGTCATCTATTTCTGCCGGACTGGACACCTTCCAGCAGGCCTTATGTGAAGTGCTGAGCCTGCTGCAGGCGGGCTATTCCCGCGTCCTGCTGGTCGATTTTGACGGCGCGCTGCCGGAATTTTACCATCCAGCGTTACCGCCGCAGATGCCCACCTGGCCCTACGCGCTGGCGCTGGTGATTGAATCCGGCAACGGAATGCAGTGTGAAACCCGCAGCGGCAGCACGGGTGAAGAACCTGCCCTGCCGCAAAGCCTGATGTTCCTGCAGCGCTATCTCAGCGAGGAACGTCAGTTTGTGGTGCCCGGCGAACGTTTGCTGTGGCAATGGACGCGCGCATGAACCGCCTGGCTGCCCGTATCAACTGGCTATGGCGTCTGGCGATGACCGGCTTCTGCTTCGCGCTGTTTGGCGTGGGCGGGCTGTTGCTGTCGCTGGTCTGGTTCAACCTGCTGCTAATCGTCCAGCGCGACCGCGCCAGCCGTCGCCGCCTGGCGCGTCGCAGCATTGCGGCCAGCTTCCGCTTCTTCCTGACCGTGGCGCGCAGCCTCGGCGTACTGGACTATCGCATTCACAATCTTGACGCGCTGCGCAGCGATCGGGGATGTCTGGTGGTGGCTAACCACCCCACGTTAATTGACTACGTGATTCTGGCGTCGGTGATGCCGGAAACCGACTGTCTGGTGAAGAGCGCGCTGCTGCGCAACCCCTTTGTCAGCGGCGTTATCCGCGCGGCGGATTACCTGATTAACAGCGAAGCCGAGCCCCTGCTCGCGGCCAGCCAGCAGCGTCTGGCTCAGGGCGACACGCTGTTAATCTTCCCGGAAGGCACGCGTACCCGGCTTGGTGAGGCTATCTCCCTCCAGCGCGGCGCGGCAAATATCGCCGTGCGCTGTAACAGCGATCTGCGGGTGGTGCTGATCCACTGTAGCGAACACCTGCTGGATAAAAAAAGTCGCTGGTATGATGTACCGCCAGAAAAACCCGTTTTCACCGTGGATGTCCGCGACCGCGTGAACATCAACGAATTTTACGATGCAAATGAACAAGAACCGGCGCTGGCGGCAAGGCAGTTAAACCGGCATCTACAGCATCGATTAACATCAGGCCTTCAATCTTTGTCAGGAATTAATGATGCAAGCGCTGGTAATGACTCCAAATTATTGATAGTGTTTTATGTTCAGATAATGCCCGATGACTTTATCATGCAGCTCCACCGATTTTGAGAACGACAGCGACTTCCGTCCCAGCCGTGCCAGGTGCTGCCTCAGATTCAGGTTATGCCGCTCAATTCGCTGCGTATATCGCTTGCTGATTACGTGCAGCTTTCCCTTCAGGCGGGATTCATACAGCGGCCAGCCATCCGTCATCCATATCACCACGTCAAAGGGTGACAGCAGGCTCATAAGACGCCCCAGCGTCGCCATAGTGCGTTCACCGAATACGTGCGCAACAACCGTCTTCCGGAGCCTGTCATACGCGTAAAACAGCCAGCGCTGGCGCGATTTAGCCCCGACGTAGCCCCACTGTTCGTCCATTTCCGCGCAGACGATGACGTCACTGCCCGGCTGTATGCGCGAGGTTACCGACTGCGGCCTGAGTTTTTTAAGTGACGTAAAATCGTGTTGAGGCCAACGCCCATAATGCGGGCGGTTGCCCGGCATCCAACGCCATTCATGGCCATATCAATGATTTTCTGGTGCGTACCGGGTTGAGAGGCGGTGTATGTGAACTGTAACTGCCATGTTTTACGGCAGTGAGAGCAGAGATAGCGCTGATGTCCGGCAGTACTTTTACCGTTACGCACCACCCCGTCAGTAGCTGAACAGGAGGGACAGCTGATAGAAACAGAAGCCACTGGAGCACCTCAAAAACACCATCATACACTAAATCAGTAAGTTGGCAGCATCACCCGAAGCCGCTTAAGTCGTGTTTGTCGAAGGTGTTCATAAGATGTCTCCTTTGTTTTGATGAGACGATCGTACCCCTTCAAAAAATGAATGAATAACGCTATGTTTTAATCAAAGTCATCCAAATTTTAGATAAATTATGCATAAGACGACGCTGGAACAATGGGCTTTACTGGAAAGAGTGGTGGAAGCGGGCAGTTTCGCCAAAGCCGCGGAAGAAACCCACCGCAGCCAGTCCTCGGTGAGCTATAACCTGTCGCTGCTGCAGGAGCGGCTCGGCGTGGCGCTGCTGGTGCCGGAGGGGCGACGGGCGGTGTTAACCCCGGCCGGAGAGCTTCTTCTCAACCAGGTTAAACCGCTGCTGAAAGCGTTTTCGTATGTTGAGACGCGCGCAGCGACCCTTCGCAACGGGATGCGCACGCGGTTAGATCTGGTGGTGGACTCCATTTTCCCGCGCCGCCGCCTGTTCGCTATTCTTCGTCAGTTCCAGCAGCAGTATCCGCAGACTCAGGTTCGTCTGACAGAGGTGCTGGAAAATACCCGCGCCGACGCCATTAACGACGAAGCCGATGTGATGGTCTTAACCCGCCGCCAGGACATTACCGGGCTCGGCGAATGGCTGATGAATATCGACTTTGTTGCCGTGGCCCATTCCCGGCATCCCCTGTTTCACCTCGACGCGCCGCTAAATGATGAGATGCTGCGCCCGTGGCCGCTCATCCAGATTGCGGACAGCCAGCCCGCCGCGCGTGCTGCCGGCGAGTCGTGGACCTTCTCCACCATCGATGCCGCCATAGAGGCCGTCGTCTCCCAGGTCGGCTACGGCTGGCTGCCAGAGGAACGTATCCAGACCCAGCTGGATCAGGGCGTACTGAAGCGCCTGCCGCTGAGCCACGGCGCGCGCAGGGCAACGCCGCTTCACCTGATTGTAAAGCGTTCCCTCGCCCCGCTTGATGAGCAGGTTGAGACGCTGTTGCGCCTTTTTAGCCAGGAGCCGTCATCCTCACCTGCTACGCTTTAAGGTCCGAACGTTTAAACGAGAAGGAGCAGATGATGAAAATCGACTTTGCGGGGAAAGTGGCGCTGGTGACCGCCTCAACCGGCGGGATCGGGTTCGCCATTGCCAGAGGTCTGGCAGAAAGCGGTGCGGAAGTGATCGTCAATGGCCGCAGCACGGAATCGGTGAATAAAGGCATTCAGCAGCTCCAGCAGGTGGTGCCGGGCGTACAGGTGCGCGCCGCGATTGCCGACCTCAGCACGGCGGAAGGGGTCGAGTCGCTTCTGAAGGTAGCGAATAACGTCGATATTCTGGTCAACAACGCCGGGATTTACGGTCCGCAGGATTTCTATGCCACCGACGATGAGACCTGGGAGCGTTACTGGCAGACCAACGTGATGTCCGGCGTGCGTCTGTCCCGCGCCCTGCTGCCGGGTATGGTGCAGAAAGGCTGGGGACGCGTGGTGTTCATCTCCTCCGAGTCGGCCTGCAATATTCCGGCGGATATGATCCACTACGGCGTGACCAAAACGGCGCAGCTCTCGCTGGCGCGCGGGCTGGCGAAGTTCGTGGCGGGGAGCGGCGTGACGGTCAACAGCGTGCTGCCGGGCCCGACGATGTCAGACGGTTTCGCAGAGATGATGAAAGATGAAATCGAAAAAACCGGCAAATCGCTGGAACAGCTGGCGAAAGAGTTTGTGATGGCCAACCGCCCCAGCTCGGTTATCCAGCGTGCGGCAACGGTTGAAGAGGTGGCCAATATGGTGATTTATGTCTGTTCGCCCCAGGCCTCCGCCACCTCGGGCGCGGCGCTGCGCGTCGACGGTGGCGTCGTGGATGACATTATCTGAGGCTGTCAGGCCGCGCTGCCTGCAATGCGACGGGCGGTAATGTAGTGTGCTTGCCAGTAATCATCCGTCAGGGTTGAAACCGTTACGCCCTGACTGGTTGAGGCATGAATAAACTGGTTTTTGCCAATATAAACGCCGACGTGCTTGCGGTTCGGGCCCGTCTGGAAGAAGACCAGATCGCCGGCTCTCAGGCGGTATTGCGCGACCTGCACGCCGCGATGGATCTGTTCACTCGTCGTGCGCGGCAAATTAAGATGCGCCGCATCGGTGAACAGGTGCTGCATGAGCGCGGAGCAATCCACCCCGCGATGCGTAGTTCCGCCCCACCGGTACTGGGTGCCTTTCCACTTCTGGTATTGGTCGAGAATACGCGAGCGCAGCGGGCCTGTTTCCTGATGCACCAGCGCAGATTTCGCCGGTGATGCTGCCAGTTCACTGTTCATCGATAACATCGACGCTGGAAGTTGAAAGCTGAACGCAGAAAACGAAGCAAAACTTAACGTGAGGATTGAAATAAGCGATCTAAGAGTCATATCAAGAAAGAAGTAGTGAGTGAGTTTTTCCTTACCTGTGGGGCCCAATGGTTCCCCTAAATATCTTGCGATGTGGCGATAATATAGACAGTTCGTTTTTTCACCAATTGTTATCGAGGCCAAAAATGGATTCACTTTGAGATCGCAAGATTGAGAAAAAAAGAGTGGTGATATAAGGACTGTCCAGCTAAAGCAGGTAAACTGATCCGCAGAATGTGTATTTCAGCTAAGACGTATTTATGACCAATATGATTGCCGACGAGACGGTGGCAAAATCCAGCGTGCTCTCTGTCTTTGACTTTGACGGGACATTAACGCACCACGACAGCTTTATTCCTTTCCTGCGTTTTGCCTTCGGTAAACGCTACTTCGCGGGCCGCCTGGTGCGCATGGCGCTGCCCACGCTCCACTGCGTGCGTCGCAAGCTGACGCGCGATGAGCTGAAGGAAGTGCTGATTAAAACGTTCCTGACGGGCGTGGATGAACACTGGCTGCGCCAGCAGGCGGAAGCCTTTTGCGAAAAATACTGGAACAAGCTGATGCGCCCCGAAGGGGTTCTGGCGGTGGCGGCTGAGGTAAATTCCGGTGCGGAGGTGACCATCTGTTCCGCATCCCCGGCGCTGGTGCTCCAGCCGTGGGCTGATAAGCTCGGCATTAAGCTGATTGGCACGCAGCTGGAAGTGAAAGACGGCAAGCTGACGGGGCGCATTACGGGCAATAACTGTCGCTGCGCCCAGAAGGTGGCGAGGCTGGAAAAAGTGTATGGCGATCTGAACGCCTATCACCTGCGCGCCTGGGGAGACACCCGCGGCGACCACGAGCTGCTGGCGGCGGCGCAGGATCCGCACTGGCGGCACTTCCACCACCCGCGCAAGCGTCGGAATTCACCGATTAAGGGTTAGGTGCGGTCTGGTGCCCTCACCCCGGCCCTCTCCCACAGGGAGAGGGAGAAAAGCGGTACATCAGGCCTCACGTTTCCCCGGGAACATCACGCTCGCAATAATCCCCAGCGCCAGCACGCCAAGCACCACAAACAGACTGGCCGTGGCGCCAATGCTGTAACCGTGATGCCAGAAGTGGTCGGTGGCATTTAATCCCAGCTTGAACGCCACGAAGAACAGCAGCAGCACCACGGCTTTCTCGAGGTGCACCAGATATTGCTTCAGCGCTTCCAGCACGAAGTAAAGCGTACGCAGGCCGAGAATCGCGAACATCATGGCGCTGTAGATAATCAGCGGCTCGCGGCTCACGGCAATAATGGCCGGCACGGAGTCAAACGCGAACATGACGTCAGAGAGCTCGACGACGGCTACGCAAAGCAGCAGCGGCGTCGCATAGCGCTTCGCCTTCTTCACGCGTCCGACCATCACGTCCTGGTTTCCGGCTTTTCAAGCTCCGCATCCACCTCTTTCTGCGTCAGAATAAAGGCGTTGCTGCTGATTTTCGGCCAGACCGGATAGAAGCGCTTCACCAGGCGATAGGCGAGATGACCCGAGTAATCTTCCACTTCGTCGCTCTCTTCATTGCGTCTGAGCATCATCACCGCCGTCCAGCCGACGACCAGCGCGAAGATCACCTCAACGTACGGCCCCAGGCTTAACAGGCTGGTGCCGATAGCCACAAAGATGCCGCGGAAGACAATCGCCCCCAGTACGCCCCAGTAGAGCACGCGGTGACGGTACTTATCCGGCACGCCGAACCAGGCGAAGATCGCCATCATCACGAACAGGTTATCGACGGAGAGCACCTCTTCCAGCGCATAGCCGGTGAGGAACAGGCTCGCCATCTCGGCGCCGTGGTGAACATACAGGAATCCGGCGAAGGCCATCGCCATCATGACCCAGAAAATGGACCACATCGCCGCGCTTTTCAGCGAGACGGGTTTATCGTGACGGTGCATAAAGAGGTCGATAAACATCGCCCCAACGGCCATCACCACAAAGACAACAACGGTTTCCGTCGGGAAACCGAGATGAGCAGCAGACATACAAAACCCTTTTGGCAGACAAAACACAACACCATGCAAACTGGCGTAAACCAGGAACAGAAAAGGGCGGGCCGTTAATCAGCCTCTTCGCCCTCAAATTCGCGGCCTTCTGGCCGCGCAAGGAGGAGTACTTTACCTTACCCGACGGGGATCGCGCATCTGCCGTTTAGGCGCTCATGCCGCGCAAACGCTGCAGCACCGCCACCAGAACCGCCACGGACCAGCCCACCATCAACGCGCCCACCAGCCCTTCCACACCGCCGATGAGCCGCCAGTGCTGGGGTAACGTGACGTCGCCGTATCCTACCGTCGCGTAGCTGACCAGTGAAAAATAGAAGCTGGTGTTCCAGTCATTAAACGCGTCGATGACAAAATAAAACGCAGCAAACAGTCCGGCCTCAAGGAGGTGGGCAAAGATCATGGAGATCACGATACCGACGTTGCGTAACACGATGCGTACCGCAGAATCGACTTCTAACCTAATGAATTTTAAAACGCCAAACATCCACAGCGAATGGATCACCACGGTTAGGGTAAGCAAAATAATAATACTGAGTAGCTGCATGATGCGTGCTCGACCAAAAGGAATATGGCCCCACTAACGCGGCGGGGCACCCGGTCGAAGCTTAGTTGAACGGCGAGGAAAAGTTGGTGCAATAATTGCGTTGCGTGATTATTTCCATTACAGAACCTCCTCTTTGCCGCTGGTTCGGCTGCTGTGAACGATATATCTGAAGCGCACTATCTGTGAGTCACCTCTTATTTACATCATTTAAACCTTCCATTAACTGGATAAAAATAACGCGCCGTCGCTATAGTGGTTTTGTTTAATAAAACTGAGTTGTACCTAATAAAACAAAGAACAAACCCTGCGAGGACACAATGACAGAACATTTACGTAACGGCGCGACCGCCACCGAGGACATAGAAAGAGAGACGATGCGGAAGGTGATCTGGCGTATTCTCCCGTTTCTGATTGTCAGTTACCTGGTCTCCATTATCGATCGCGGGAATATCGGCATGGCTTCGCTGCAGATGAATGAGGACCTTGGCCTCAGCAAAGCCGCGTTTGGCTTCGCCAGCAGCCTTTACTTCGTGGCCTATTTTTTGTTTGAGGTACCCAGCAACCTGGCCATGCAGAAAGTCGGCGCCCGGCTGTGGATCCCGCGCATTATGATCAGCTGGGGCATCGTCTCCATGTGTATGGCCCTGGTGCAGAACACCACGTCGCTCTATATCGTTCGTTTTCTTCTCGGTGCTGCAGAGGCGGGCTTCTTCCCGGGCGTCGTGCTGTATCTGACCTGGTGGATCCCGTCCCGCTACCGCGCACGCATTATTGCGTCCTTTATGGTCGCCATCCCGCTCGCTAACTTCATCGGCTCCCCGCTTTCCGGATTGATACTGTCACTGGATGGCTGGCTGGGCCTTCGCGGCTGGCATCTGCTGTTCATCATTGAAGGCTTGCCGGCGGTGCTGCTGGGTATTGCAGCCTGGTTTATTCTCCGGGATCGCCCTCATCAGGCGAAATGGCTCAGTGATGAACAGAAAAAGTGGCTGGAAACCACGCTTGAGACCGAGCGTAGCCAGCAAAAGAACATTGGACACCAGACGACGTGGCAGTTGCTAAAGCATCGCCAAATCTGGCTGATGGCGCTGATTTACGCGGGTGCATCTTCTGCGGGCACCACCATCAGCGTCTGGTCTCCTCAACTGCTGAAATCCTTCCATCTCGATAACCTGGAGACAGGTCTGTTTAACGCCATTCCTTACGGTCTGGCATCGGTTCTGATGATTGTATGGGGACGGAATTCCGATCGTACCAACGAACGCCGCTGGCATACCGCACTCACGCTGTTCATGATTGCCGCCGGCGTGTTCGCCGCCTTTGTAAGCGTCTCGCTGTCTGCCACGATCGTTATCCTCAGCATTATGCTGATAGGCGCTTACTCAATGAAAGGGCCTTTCTGGGCGCTGGCGTCCGGTTGGATGAGCAGTACCTCAGCAGCGGCGGGACTGGCCGCGATTGGCGCCATCGCAAACCTGATAGGCGGGGCGGTGATGGTAAACGCGTACGGCATTATCAATGAGCGAACGGGCAGCTACACGCTGGCTATGCTTCCGCTGGCCGCGCTGTGCGTGGCTGGGGCATCGCGGTGCTCATTATGGGCCGGCAGGCCCGCCGCGCTCAGCTACACGAAAAACAGGTCACGCATTAACGATGACAGAAGCGGGACATTTGTCCCGCTTCGGCGTTTAAAGATTTTCTTCCGCCGCGTCGCTCGTTTCACCAAAGAACTGCTGACAGAAGGGCTTACTGGCGCCCATTTTCTGCGACAGACGGCTTGCGGCCGCCTTCATCAACTGCCCTATCTCCTTCTCACGACGATCTTCCGTCAGCCGCGAGATGGGGCCGGTCAGGGCTAACGCCGCAACCAGCTTGTCGTGAACGCCGAAGACAGGCATCGCAAACGCAGCGGTGTGGGGATCGCGCGCGCCTGACGTGTAGAATGGGAGTTCAGCGTCTTCCTCCGGCAGGCTTTCATTGAGCCCCCAATGACGCAATACCTTACTGATGGCCGAATTATCGAGCGGGAACTGGCTGCCGGGAAGATTGCTGTGTCGCAGGCCATGCGACGCTTCAGCGCGAAACAGGCAAAGCCGCTGCCCTCCCTCCAGCACATACCAGCTGGCACTCTCCTGAGACGCCAGGGATAAGGCCTGAAGCTCTGGCTGAACCACCCGGGAAAGATGGAAAGATTGTTCATACAGCTTGCCGAGGTAAAGCAGACGTGGGCCCAGCGCATAATTGCCGTCTTCATGCCTGACGACGTAATTCATCCGTTCAAGAGAATTCATCAAGCGGTAAACCGTGGTTTTGTGATAACCCGACAGCTGTGCCAGCGCGGTCAGCGTCAGGCTCTCATCTCCAGGACGGAAGCAATCCAGTAAAGCCAGCGCTTTTTCAACCGCTACAACGCCTTCATTCCCCATCATTATCTCCTTGTTAGCCCGGCAGTGAGTGTACCTCAAATTTTGTGAGTCACTTCGTGTTTACATCACAAACGCCACCTCGGGTCTGGCTAAAAGGAAAGCAACACCGCTATAGTTGTTTTGTTCTGTACACCTGCATTGTACTCAGTAAAACAATATGGAGGCATTTATGTCCGTTACTGAAAAAAAACCGATTAATCGCCATTTCGAGCGCGTTTCTGCCGAGGACGTTCGTCGGGCTGCCGAGTATCAGGCAGCTATTCTGGCCGACGTGGCCGGTCGCCGCGGTACGCTTCATGGCCGCATCAAACCGCTGGCCCCACACATGTCCGTTGCGGGTCCGGCCATCACCGTTGAAGTCCGTCCGGGTGATAATCTGGCGATTCATGCCGCGATGGCGGTGGCGCAGCCCGGCGATGTCCTGATCGTCGATGGCAAAGGCGACCTGAGCTGCGCGCTGCTTGGCGAAATCATGGCCACTCAGGCTCAGGCGAGCGGCATTGCGGGCATTATTATTGATGGCGCTGTACGTGACGCCGATACCCTGAGCAAAGGTCACTACCCCGTCTTTTCTGCCGGTCTGAACCCCTGCGGCCCGACAAAGTTAATTTCTGGCCGGGTTAATCATCCCATTTCAGTCGCCGGGGCGACGGTTCAGGCCGGGGATCTGGTTGTCGCGGATATCGACGGCGTGGTCGTTATCCCGCGAGATGAGGTTCAGGAGGTTATCGCTCTGGCAAAAGAAAAGCTGGAGATGGAGACCCGGCGTCTTGCTGCCATCCGTGAAGGCGATTTACGTCCACGCTGGCTTGATGACGCGCTTCGTAAGGCAGGTATGTTGAGCGACGGGGAGACGCTGTAATGGGCGGCAAAGACGTAGTTCTGGTTACCGGAAGCGACCTGGCGGAGCAGGCCACGGTCATGTTACAGGGCTTTGAGGTAGTGTTTGCGGGCCGCCAGCCCACAGAAGATGACCTGATCGCGCTGTGTAAACGACACAATCCTGTGGCGATCCTGGTACGTTACGGCAGGATCACCGCGAAGGTCATGGATGCCGCCCCGGCTCTGCAGGTTATTTCCAAGCACGGAAGCGGGATCGATGTGATAGACCAGACGGCAGCGGCCGAGCGCAACATCGCCGTCCGGGCTGCGCCAGGCGCAAACGCGGCGGCAGTGGCTGAACATACCTGGGCGCTGATCCTCGCCTGCGCAAAGTCAGTAGTGCCTCTGGACAAGCGGCTGCGAGACGGGCACTGGGATAAGGCGACGCATAAATCCATTGAACTGGAGGGCTTAACCCTAGGGCTAATTGGGTTGGGTGCTATCGGCTCGCGCGTGGCGACTATTGGCCACGCTTTCGGCATGAAGGTGCTGGCTTACGATCCCTATGCTAAGACCATGCCTGCCCTGTGCGAACGCGCAGAAACGCTGAACGGACTTCTTTCCCGTTCCGATGTCATCTCTTTGCACTGTCCGCTGACCGATGAGAATCGGGGGATGATCAATAGCCAGACGCTCGCACACTGCAAGCGGAACGCAATTCTGGTCAATACGGCACGCGGTGGACTGATCCACGATGAGTCGTTACTGGCGGCGCTCAGGGATGGCACGCTGCACAGCGCCGCGCTGGACAGCTTTACCCACGAGCCGCTGACCGCGCCGCACCTGTGGCAGTCCGTAGAAAACGTGGTTATTTCACCGCATATTGGCGGCGTTACCGCAGCGTCATATATCAAGATGGGGACCGTGGCCGCGAGCAATATTCTTGCTGTGACGGACGTAACCACCGTCAGCCCATAAAGCCAACCGCGACGAGTGGCTGTGCTCTTATGTCACTTGTCTTCTGCTGTACACAGACATTAAAGTTGTCTCCTTTAACATGAAAAAGACTTTAAAGTTGTCTACTTCTTCAGATAGACCTACTTAACAGGATACTAAGTAGGTCATCTCCTTTCTCGCGTAGCATCTCTCGACGTTCACAGCAGAGGACACGTTTCAAAATGTCATCCAAAATTTTTTTCCATTATCTGACGTTGGGTGATTTTGATGGTCAGCGAGTAGAGGCTTTAACAATGTGGGTTGCCCTGAGCAAAGTAAGGGAAGTAGATGTACCAGAAATGTACGCGTTGCCTTGCATGAAGGGGGGCATCTTAAAGCTCATTGATTAAACAAACTCACTATGCCGCTACAAACAGCCCAAAACCGTCACTTGATAACGTGTTATTTAGATAAATTAATGCTCAGGGCTTTTAGCCAAACTGTCACTTGATGTAAGAATCCAGAACCTTCAGCACAACGTCCAGGTCTTCTTCTCGTTTCTGTTCTTCACTTTCATGAACAATATGTTCAGTTTAATCACTTCACGCAATAAACCATTCACGGCACCACGTATGGCGGCTATTTGTTGCAGTACAGCGGCACATTCGTGAGGTTCATCAAGCATTTTTTTCAGCGCAGCAACCTGCCCCTGGATCTTGCTTGTACGTGCTTTCAGTTTTTGTTTATCGCGGATGGTATGTGACATGTGGGCTCTCACTCTCCTGGATATTTTATGTAACTATACCAGCGTTATTCTACTGGGGGGTAGTATATTTTACTGGGGGGGAGTAGAATCCGGCCTACACTTAATAACCAAGAATGATTCTCATGAACGAATTTACGACACTTCTTCAGCAAGGCAACGCATGGTTTTTCATCCCCAGCGCCATTCTGCTTGGCGCGCTTCATGGACTGGAGCCCGGGCACTCCAAAACAATGATGGCAGCATTCATCATTGCTATAAAAGGCACCGTACGTCAGGCCGTGATGCTGGGTGTCGCGGCAACATTGTCGCACACTGCAGTCGTATGGCTGATTGCTTTTGGAGGGATGTATATCAGTAATAAATTTACCGCAGAATCAGCCGAACCCTGGCTACAGATGGTCTCTTCAGTGATCATCCTTGGTACGGCTTTTTGGATGTTCTGGCGAACCTGGAGCGGTGAGAAAAACTGGCTGGAGGGAATGCAGGAGAATGAACATCATCACCATGACGAAACAAGGTTGATCGATACTGGCCATGGAAAAGTTGAACTGTCCATTTTTGAAGAAGGACAACTTCCCCACTGGCGGCTACGCACTCTTAGTGGCCAAAGATGGGCTTCTGAAGATATCTCATTAACCACACTTCGGGAAAACAGTACGATCTCTCAGACTTTTGAATTTGTTGATCATGGTGATTATCTGGAGTCAACATCTCCCATCCCTGAGCCTCACAGTTTCAACGTACGTCTGTCTCTGGGACATCGTGGTCATGTCCATGACTATGATGTGGCGTTCGCTGAACACGACCATGACCACTCTGAGCTTGATGGGCTGGATGTGAATTCGAAAGAGTATCAGGACGCTCACGAACTGGCTCATGCCAATGACATAAAACGCCGCTTCGACGGGAAAGAAGTAACCAACGGGCAAATCCTGATATTTGGACTGACAGGAGGGCTTATCCCTTGCCCGGCAGCTATAACTGTATTGTTGATCTGCCTTCAGCTTAAAGCGCTTACGCTGGGTGCCACACTGGTTGTTTGTTTCAGTATCGGCCTGGCATTGACCCTCGTAACGGTTGGAGTGGGTGCGGCGATCAGCGTTCGTCAGGTCGCCAAACGCTGGAGTGGCTTCAATACCATCGCCAGAAGAGCCCCCTATATTTCAAGCGCCCTGATTGCTGCTGTTGGGATTTACATGGGTATACATGGCTGGAATGGGCTGGTGCATTAACACCGGTACTGATGACACACACTCTGGGTACTTACAAAGTACATCCTAAGCGCCACCGTTGAGGTTATGAGCAGAAAAACCCGGAATATAAAGCTGCTCTTTCCGGGACTTGTTGCTGAGGCAGGGATTAAGTAACTGATTAAATCCATTCCCATAAGACTCAATGATAAATGAAAGAATAAAAAAAACGCTCCCGAATGGGAGCGTAAGCCAGTGACTTCGGCGTCAAATGAGGGTCTAACAAGTGGAGCTGCGGGTTAATTCTGGGTGATCTGGCTGCGATGCTTTTCAGCCTGCTGCTGATGAATAACGGAAGACTGACCATTATTCGCCTTCTCGTGCACAACAGCGGCTTTTTCATGCTCGTTCATTTCTGAAAATGACGTTGCTGATTCGTTGGTGGCCCCTGGTTTGCCTTTCATCATTTTTTTATGCATCTCCGCCATGTCCTGGTGGGCAGAAGCGTTGCCGTTTTGCATCATTTCATGGGACATTGCAGCCTGATCGTGTCCGCTCATATCCATCATTGTCATACTGTCTCCCTGAACAGCGCTTTTTTCAGAGGTTGACTGCATCTGATGGGCGGGTGCCTGGGCATTATTTACCTGGTCATGCATGTTCATTGTCTCTGCAGCCATGGCGGATGAAGCGACAGCCATAATGGCAACAAATGATACAAGGATCTTTTTCATGGTTGGGTCTCCGGTGTTTTCATACCCAAACAATCAACGGCTTATAACAGAGAAAGCATTTGATCTCAGGGCGGGTTATTCATCACTCCAGGAACCAGGCGATTGCGTTATCACTCTGCTCCTGATTTATGTATGATTATAAAAAACCGCCTCTGTTTATCGCGTGACTGAATGATGACAATTTTGTCACCTTCCAGGTTTCTCCTGAAGAACGGGATTAATCCATTAACAGGCGCACTTTGAACACAATTTCCCGCCCCTGCTGTTCTGCTGACAGCTCGCCGCCGTGAGCATGAATGATCGACCTTGTAATTGATAATCCCAGCCCCGCGCCTTCCGTGTTGTAGAACCTTGATGAGTCTGCGCGATAGAACCGGTCAAACAAACGTTCCAGATTAGCGGGAACCTGGCCGGACATCGTATTCGTAATCATCACGTTCACACAGTCACTGTCACGCTCAAGGTGTATCGCTGTACAGGTGTTATCGGGAGAATACTTGATTGCATTGGAAAGCAGGTTACTGAAAGCACGTCGGAGCATATCGCTGTCTCCGGCAACAACGCCCTCTCCTTCAACCGTGATTGTCTTTCCTGTTTCGTCTGCCAGGGGCTCGAACAACTCACGTAATTCATTCAGTTCGGCTGCCAGATCCACATCATGTTTATCCAGCCGCAGCAGACCATGCTCTGAACGTGCCAGAAAAAGCATGTCACTGGTCATTCGTGACAACCTTTTCAGTTCTTCCAGGTTAGCGAATAAAATTTCGCGGTAATGCGAAACATCCCTTTCCTTAGCCAGTGCAAACTGCGTCTGCATCATCAGATTACTGACTGGTGTGCGCAGCTCATGCGCGATGTCAGACGAGAAATCTGACAGTTTCCGGAATGCCCCCTCCAGGCGATCAAACATATTATTGAACTCCTGCATGGTCTCAGAGATTTCCGGCGGAGCCAGATCGGGATTTAGACGCTGATCCAGGCTGTGTACAGTCATGGAGGAAGCCAGACTGGTCATTTCCCGTAACGGTTTCAGACCAATACGTGTGGTCAGCCAGCCCAGAAAAACAGAAATAAAGACCAGACCGATATTGAACCAGAACAGCCAGGTACTGAGTTTGTCCATAAACAGGGTGTGATACCCAGTATCCGTGGCAACCGTAATGATGACATGTTTGCTTTTACCCTGTTCCGGCGTCACGGCAACCCGCCGCGAGATACTGCGGTACACGGTGTTATTTTCTTCCGTCTGGATCATATAGTCGAGAATATCACCCGACTTATTAAGCAGGACCGCTGGAACAACAGAATTTTTGGCATAGAGTTCAACAATTTTTTCATTTTCCATGTTTTTTATAGAAATGAATAAACCATTGTGCCCTACCATCGCATCGTTTATTTTTTCTGATAATGACTTAATATCCGTTTTGTTCCGGAACGTCTCTGTTTTAAGAAACTCTTCGGTGAGCTGAAGTTTACCTGTCAGAAAATCGCGGTCCTGATTATCGAAATAGCCATTAAGGGTGCTAATCAGGATAAAACTTGATAACCACCATACCGTAAGCATCACCGCAGAAAAAATCAGGCTCAGGCGTGTGGTCAGGGAAATTTTGAACCTCACTCTTCTCTGATCTCCAGGACATATCCGGCACCGCGAACGGTATGGATCAGTTTTGGCTCAAAGTCATCATCAATTTTACTTCTCAGACGTCTCACGGCGACATCAATCACATTCGTATCACTGTCAAAATTCATGTTCCAGACCAGGGACGAGATAAGACTCCTGGGTAACACTTCTCCGGTGCGTTGCAGCAGCAACTCAAGCAGAACGTATTCTTTACCGGTGAGATGGATCTTCTTCCCCGAACGGATCACGGTCCGGCGCACCATATCAACGGTCATATCGGCGATGGTGCAGACTGTTGCGGCCTGCGAGCGTGCCCGGCGCAGTAGGGTTCTTACACGTGCAACCAGCTCCGTAAAATCAAAGGGCTTAATCAGGTAGTCATCTGCGCCAAGCTCCAGTCCTTTCACTTTGTCCCGCACGTTGTCCTTTGCGGTTAAAAACAGGACCGGTTCTTCGTGCCCGGACTCCCTCAGTGCGCTGATGATTTGCCACCCGTCGAGGAAAGGCAGCATCACGTCCAGTATTATCAAATCATACTGTCCCTTCGACGCGGCCCCGAGACCATCGCGGCCATTATTAAAGAGATCGGCCTGATAGCCTTCCTCAACCAGTCCCTGCTGCAGGTAACGACCTGTTTTTTGTTCGTCTTCAACGATTAAAATACGCTGCATGGTCAACTCGCTGATATGAAAGTAAAAATCTCACGCATGAGCTTTGGCTGTCCCCTAGCTGACCTGAGACGGAGCAAGCATTCCGAGCCACGCTACGGCGCCCAGAATGATAATCGCAACAACGAATTCTGTCAGGATGCTGTTTCGCATCAGGGCAACGCTGCGATCATAATTCCCTTCCCTGACCATAACTTCAAGCCGGGGACCCAGGTGAAACCGGTTTGCTGCAGCCAGAAGAAGCATCAGAACAAACAGAGCCGTCTTGGCAAGCAATATCCTCCCCCAGGAACTGTTGAATAAGGGAGTTAAGTTACCCTCAGCAATATACAGATAGTTGACCAGCGCACTCAGGATCAGGGCTACAACAATCACCGTTCCTGCCGTGGCAAATTTTGCCAGGGAGTCAGATATCACAATGACGCTCTGTGCATTATGCTCGTTTCTGCGCATCAGCAGGATAGCAAATGCAACCAGAGCACCTGTCCAGGCACCTGCAGCACCGAGATGGGTCAGATCGCTCAGTAAATGGAGATAGTAATGCAGACCGTCATGCATAACGGCGTGTCCTCCCCAGGCAAGTGTAGCCAGCGCCACGCCCCCACTCATCGTCATCAGCAGGCAGGACAATACTCTCTTATTAGTGTAAAGGAACAAAGCACCGAGTGTGGTAAACAGGGCACAGAGCCTGACAATCCAGCTAATACCCACATCAGTTTCTTCTATCACCATCTCGATAACATGGATGGATAATTCTCTGAGGTCAGTTACTCCACTCATGGCATTAGATACCAGGAGCATATTAATGCCAGTAAGAATGATGCCTGTAACAACAGCAAAGGTTATAAACGACCTGAAATTAGTCAGGTTATAGGTTTCATGTCTGACACCGCTTATTCCATATATCTGAAAAAATGGCAATCCAAATATTACCATCAAATCCAGATAAAGAAGAAAACGAATAACAATCATAATCAGGTCGTTCATAATATTACTTCACTGTAAAGGTGTAATTACCGGTAATAGGGTGCGTATCTGAAGAAACCGCGCGCCAGTCAACACGATAAGTGCCAGCGGGTAAAGGCTCTCGCGGAATAATGACCATAGATTTAGGGTCAGCGCCTGGCGCCACTTTTGCCGCGACCGGCATCGGAGAATGTGATGACATGCCTTTCATACCCGTCATCGTTAATTTTGCACCTGAGAATTTCACGGTCAGATTTTCCGAGAAATTAAGCTGAATCTTTTCCGGGGCCGCTACGGCTGAATCAGCCTGTGGCACAGAGCTTTTTAATTCCGGATGGGCCATAGCAGAGAAAGCGGTAATGACTCCAACTTACTGATAGTGTTTTATGTTCAGATAATGCCCGATGACTTTGTCATGCAGCTCCACCGATTTTGAGAACGACAGTGACTTCCTGCCCAGCCTTGCCAGATGCTGCCTCAGATTCAGGTTATGCCGCTCAATGCGCTGCGTATATCGCTTGCTGATAACGTGCAGTTCTCCCTTCAGGCGTGATTCATACAGCGGCCAGCCATCCGTCATCCATACCACGACCTCAAAGGCCGACAGCAGGCCCAGAAGACGCTCCAGCGTGGCCAACGTGCGTTCACCGAATACGTGCGCCACAACCGTCCTCCGTATCCTGTCATACGCGTAAAACAACCAGCGCTGGCGTGATTTAGCGCCGACGTAACCCCACTGTTCGTCCATTTCCGCGCAAACAATGACGTCACTGCCCGGTTGTATGCGTGAGTTTACCGACTGCGGCCTGAGTTTTTTAAGTGTCGTAAAATCGTGTTGAGGCCAACGCCCATAATGCGTGCACTGGCGCGACATCCGACGCCATTCATGGCCATATCAATGATTTTCTGATGCGTACCGGGTTGAGAAGCGGTGTAAGTGAACTGTAGCTGCCATGTTTTACGGCAGTGAGAGCAGAGATAGCGCTGATGTCCGGCAGTACTTTTACCGTTACGCACCACGCCTTCAGTAGCTGAACAGGAGGGACAGCTGATAGAAACAGAAGCCACTGGAGCACCTCAAAAACACCATCATACACTAAATCAGTAAGTTGGCACCATTACCCATTATCGGGTTTCATTCCCACCGCCCGGCCAATTATTTTTTTAGCATCACAGGTGTCCGTAAACGTGACGGCTACACCGGTCATTTCTTCAATCAGATCCGGGCAGAGATAGTTCTCTATTTCACGTTTGCGCGTGGCGAAGAATACCTTACCGGCATCCTCCACTTCTTTTTTACGTTTCTGAATGGACAGAACCTGTGCAGGGTCTCCCCCAATATCGGAGTCCAGAAATACGCACCAGGGAAGCCCCAGATCGTTGGCCAGATTCAATGTCACCCAGTGTTTGACGCTGCCACACCCTCCTATGAGGACTGGCACTATTTTCACGTCCTCCAGAGAGGCTGGCAACATACCTGACTGTTTTAATGAACTGGCCGCATGCCTCAGGAAAGTGACATCCGACTTTCCCTCTACCAGAACTATCCCCTGCGCCCTTTCCATACCGGTCTCTGGCAGCACCCCCAGGCTTTCAGTGGCTTCCTTCAGCACAGCGTCATCCGGCATTTTTACTACGGGTTCACCCGCCTCATTTCGGGTGACATAACGTACGCCTTCGACAGGGATCAATCCGGCCAGCGCCGGGACATGGGTGGTGACGATAATCTGACGGTGCGGCTGGCCTGCCAGTGCCAGTAACGCTTTCATCAGCATCATCTGATAGTTCGGATGCTGTGACGTTTCAGGCTCCTCTATGGCATAAATCACATTTCTGGGCGTCCCCGCGACATGCTTCTCGGCCTCAGCCCGGAAAAAATTCAACAGGATAAGCCTCCTTATCCCGCTGCCGCGCTTATTGATGGGGATGCCATTTTCCCCGTCCAGGGTGAAACTGAAGGTCCACTTGGGTTTCTCCTTAAATCGTGGAGTCAGTTCACTGGCGAGTTCGGGGGCCATTTCACGTAATTTATCCAGCGTTCTCTGTGCGACATCCAGTACGCTGTCCTGGATCTCATTTTCCAGCGCTGTAATTTTGTCCTGCAGCGCAGCCTGAGCGTCTTTTACGGCCTGCTGTAAGGGGTTTTTAGCTTCTGAATCCCCGTCGCTGCTTTCCCTGTCGGCTTTGAAAATCGCATACGTGGGCAGCAAATCGAGGATCTTACCCCATAATGATTTTGTGTCGGTTCCAAACTCTTTATCGACATCCAGCAACATTTCAGAACAGGTATAGGGAGCGGCGGCTTCCCTGATGGCCTGACGCCATAACGATGCAGTGCGTTTATCCGCCACATTTTTTTCAGCTTCTTTTCCCACCGCCCTGAGCTCGGAAATTTTCATTGCCAGTAAGTTTCTCAGGGGCTCCTCTTCGGGATGGATGCAGCGGATGCAGGTCTGCTCCGGTTTTCCTGAGGTCGTTGCTTTAAACGTTTTGACGATTTCAAAATTGCCGTCTTCATTCAGCAGATGTTCTGAGGCGAGCGTGGTCTGCACCCTGTCGTCGATCATGATAAAATCGGGCAGGTCATCAAATTCACAGGCTATTTCAAAACGGCCGTCCCCTTCTCTTAGGCTGAAACAGTTCATGTCATTCTTGTCAGCCTTCATTCCTTCTGTTTCAAAAAAAATAGCCAGCGCTTCCAGAATCGTTGACTTCCCAAAGTCATTACGACCGACAATACCCGTCATGCTTTCATCAATAATGATTTCAGTAGAGTTTCTGTAGCCTCTGAAGTTTTTCAGTTTTAATTTTCTGAGCCGCATATGAAGTCCTGTGTGTAAGAAAGCGTTTTGCTGCAACCTGAATACAAAATATATTTTCAAATGCCTGCCAACATGCAGGGATAACCGTTATTCAGAATATCTTAACGACATTTCTGGATTATGATCTGGTCGCGCTTTCTGAACTTTACTGCTCCTCAAAACACCGGAAGCCAACTTGTGGTTCGATACATGGCTAAGTTAAAACTCCAGAATGATGGGTAATAATTTCAATGCTCATTATATTTTTTGGAACTGACTCATGGCTTTTATGACTTAAATGATAATAATACACATTCTTTGATATTAATTATGTCGTACGGACATTGATAAATTTAAAGGTAGATAGATTTTCATTTACGGATTATTTCCTAAATTCATCGATAATGTGATCGACATAAAATTTTCATTTAAGAGTGAAGAGATAATTTATGGTTGTCCGAAACAGCTCAAACTGGTGTATTTAACATAACAGAAGAAACGAAAGGCTTCATAGCAACCTGATACTTCAGGCCGCTAAGGGGTTAATATTGCTGCAGACAATTAGACCGGGAAGCGCATGGCGTCACCATTTCTCCCGCCTGGCTGGAAGTGAAGAATCATTGTGCAAAGCTCCGTATTCGGGCTTTGCATCTGACAATGGTTCCCTGGATGAAAGTACGATCTCCACTCCAAGGACGCTGAACACTCTAAACAAACGCTCAAAACCCACACTTGCAGGGTTGGCCTCCAGTCGGGCATAAGTTTGCTGTGTTACACCCAAACGTTCAGAAACATCTCTTTGCGTCAGTCCATTGGCTTTGCGAAAGCCGATTAAAACAGGACGCAACTGATTCAAGGTCTTCAAAGCGTATTGAGTGTTCATAAGTGATCTTCCGTATCGACGGGTTAACAAGCACAACGAATGGATTTACAGCAGATAAGCTGTAATACTCATTAACAGACTATAGGCTGTAATACGCCTCTTGCCAAGATTCGGCATCTTTCAAAAACAAGGCCGTGTTGAGTAAGCAGTACTGGTATCTAGCACCCCTGACCACTTTGCTTGAGAGTGACCCAGTGACATTTATCGTGATCGTAGGTCTTTTAGGGAAGGTGCGAATAAGCGGGGAAATTCTTCTCGGCTGACTCAGTCATTTCATTTCTTCATGTTTGAGCCGATTTTTTCTCCCGTAAATGCCTTGAATCAGCCTATTTAGACCGTTTCTTCGCCATTTAAGGTGTTATCCCCAGTTTTTAGTGAGATCTCTCCCACTGACGTATCATTTGGTCCGCCCGAAACAGGTTGGCCAGCGTGAATAACATCGCCAGTTGGTTATCGTTTTTCAGCAACCCCTTGTATCTGGCTTTCACGAAGCCGAACTGTCGCTTGATGATGCGAAATGGGTGCTCCACCTTGGCCCGGATGCTGGCTTTCATGTATTCGATGTTGATGGCCGTTTTGTTCTTGCGTGGATGCTGTTTCAAGGTTCTTACCTTGCCGGGGCGCTCGGCGATCAGCCAGTCCACATCCACCTCGGCCAGCTCCTCGCGCTGTGGCGCCCCTTGGTAGCCGGCATCGGCTGAGACAAATTGCTCCTCTCCATGCAGCAGATTACCCAGCTGATTGAGGTCATGCTCGTTGGCCGCGGTGGTGACTAGGCTGTGGGTCAGGCCACTCTTGGCATCGACACCAATGTGGGCCTTCATGCCAAAGTGCCACTGATTGCCTTTCTTGGTCTGATGCATCTCCGGATCGCGTTGCTGCTCTTTGTTCTTGGTCGAGCTGGGTGCCTCAATGATGGTGGCATCGACCAAGGTGCCTTGAGTCATCATGACGCCTGCTTCGGCCAGCCAGCGATTGATGGTCTTGAACAATTGGCGGGCCAGTTGATGCTGCTCCAGCAGGTGGCGGAAATTCATGATGGTGGTGCGGTCCGGCAAGGCGCTATCCAGGGATAACCGGGCAAACAGACGCATGGAGGCGATTTCGTACAGAGCATCTTCCATCGCGCCATCGCTCAGGTTGTACCAATGCTGCATGCAGTGAATGCGTAGCATGGTTTCCAGCGGATAAGGTCGCCGGCCATTACCAGCCTTGGGGTAAAACGGCTCGATGACTTCCACCATGTTTTGCCATGGCAGAATCTGCTCCATGCGGGACAAGAAAATCTCTTTTCTGGTCTGACGGCGCTTACTGCTGAATTCACTGTCGGCGAAGGTAAGTTGATGACTCATGATGAACCCTGTTCCATGGCTCCAGATGACAAACATGATCTCATATCAGGGACTTGTTCGCACCTTCCTTAGACGTTGTTGCTAACCGGCATCATACTCAGGTGGTAACCCCCAGGGATACTCGGGAAGTGATAATTTATTCCCGCCCTAATCAAAATATATAACCCTATCTTATTAGCTTTCTTAGTAGTTTATAAATGAAGTAAAAATTAGCGAAGAAGCTTTACATTAAAAAGTGAGCAAAAATTTTTACCATTGAACCGGCAAAATTTGCAATCTGCGGCTTTTAGCCTGAGAAAATCCACATTAACAGAATAATCATCAAGTCCAACAGAGGCATAACTTACGTCCTCGAATAAATCGGTAATAAATGAGTTGAAATTACAAAAATTAACCTCACTCAATATCCTGAACACCGCAGAAATATAACTACTATGCATTATCCTGACTTCAATAACCTTTAATAAACTAGAATGCGATTTACTTTTAAAGAGGTCAAAGAGAAAGTAAACCAGCTCATTTTTATTGTCAGAAATCCATTTTAAAATTTTATCCCTGGCACATGGCAATAAATACACTGGAGTTTTGAAAGGATTTGAAATGTCAACCACAAGGGAACAATAACCATGAGGATTTATTCCACTTATAATTAAGTCACTAAGTCCTTTCACTGCATCCAAATAGTTGTCAAAACAAACCTCATATAAACAGGTACTATGAGCTGCACATTTAGATTCAAACAACCATCTATGACGAAGATAACCAATGCCTTTAGAGTGTATATCTTCAATAATACATTTATGGCAGTAACGAATCTTTGAGATGTTTACCAATGGATATGAATTAGTTATGTGTAAATTATTTCGACAGGCATCTTCAACAGCGTTGAAATACCCGTAAACACCAGAAGATAACGACACTATATTGGAAGTTAGTATATAACCATTTCTTGTGGCAAGAATGTCATATATATCCTGCAAACTATGCAATTTGTACATATCAATCAGTTCGAGCCGAGGAAAGGCATCGTACCTTAGTTCACCATGCTTAGATATTATGTTCCTGCAATTGGATAAGTTATACATTATCTGTGAACGCAGAAGAAAACTGTGCCACAATTCATTTTCGTAAACCATATCACTCCCTCTTATTTAATTAGATTCTTTTTCCTGAGAAGTGTCATTGTCATTGGTAGTTTATCTCTGTATTTCAAAAGCCAGTTATGCCCCCCCAGTAAAGCATCCAGGCTTGTAAGTGACATCGGGTATTGCCCCTGAGATAAAACAACATTTATTAATGATGATGAGATTATATCTCTCTCGCTCCAGTCTACTCTTTTATTTCTATAACATCGTACTGCTTTAGGAAGACAGGAATTAAGCCAGCCATTTTCATGTTTATTTAGCCAAAAGAAACTAGCATAACAACTTTCCTTGACTAACTTTCGCGTTACAGAAATGGATTGATTATGTATAAATCTTAATATTTTCTGCTTATGACGCCGTCTTAAAGAATCTTTTTTACATTTTTTACGCCATGAGCATAAACCGTAACAAGATGAAATTACAGAGGATACAGTTCCTTCCGATAATGAGTTTTTCTCAGCTATGGATGCCAGACTAAACCCCCTTACAGCCATAGACTTGATAAGCAATTCAGTGAATATATTAATTTTTGTGTTTCGCTTAAACGCCCTCAGGTATTTTTTATAAATAAGTGTTTTAATGTAACATCTGCTGCGATTAAATTCTCTCCCAAGGTTGCTAACACTAGTATTATTTTCAGCCATATGAAAGCTGTATTCCTTATGACTTTTAAAGATTTCTTTCTTTTTATTAGGACGACTTCCTGCATACGTTGGCCAGCAAGTATTTAACAAACAATAACAAAGCAAAAGGTGCTTTGTGGGATGCTGACAACATTTATCTTTGAGTATAGGCTCCCAGTAGTGATAATCAGTAAGGGATGTCGGTAGAAGCTCCGATGAACCCTCCCCAAATAACTGGCACTTAGCATAAACATGTGCGTAAAATACATTTTTCTTCAGATTCCCGTCCAATGATAATAAATTTAACTTTTTAAGTACATCCATGTAATTTGGGTGACAAATTTCTTTTCTTCTGATTATATTTATGGACTCATAACAAAATTTAGCAAAATCGAAGTCTGTCTCATTGCTGAGTTGTTCTGTATACG
Source organism: Enterobacter asburiae (assembly GCF_001521715.1). Taxonomy (NCBI): domain Bacteria; kingdom Pseudomonadati; phylum Pseudomonadota; class Gammaproteobacteria; order Enterobacterales; family Enterobacteriaceae; genus Enterobacter; species Enterobacter asburiae. The sequence continues at coordinate 3,825,913 of NZ_CP011863.1, read as the reverse complement.
AAACAGGAGGCATCAGTCCAATACGTATGTGCGGTGCAGAAGGGACATTGATGCTTTCAAGCACTACCTGGTGCCGATGGCAGGTTGTAACCCCATGAAGTTGATGCGCCAGATGCCAATAAGTAACACCATAATGAAAAGTATCTTCACGAGCGCAAACCGGGCAAAACTTCAATAGTGTCCGCTGTCCTAGTGAAAAATTACTAAGGCGGCACAATCGATTAAGCCTGGCAGGGGTCGTGTTGAAATCCATAATTTCATTACGACTGATTGGTAGTGCCCAGGCAAACAGAGGGAGTAAAGTCTGTTCATGCCAGAGCTGGTCTGCACTTTCGGATGTATGAAGAGAAATAGCCTTTAATCCTGAATTGAGAATTGGATGGACGCTCATATCAGGTTTGTGGAAAATGATCGTTAACAGAGAAGATGGGGACATACCGTACACGGTAGCTGTCCGACAAAACCGACTGAACAAGGATTCATCAGGTAAAACAGACAACATTCTCATTTACCCCACCTCTCTTTGACCGTTACGAACTGATGACCTCATTACAATTTATTAAGTGGATCTGTATTTATAAGCCCGCAACGCTGAAGAGCATCGTAGGTATTTTTCTTTTCAGCTGTTCTGGTGATAACAAGATCATGGTCAAGAGACAGTATTTTCTCGTCGAAATTGCGCATAACCTCGTCTATTTTTCTTACGAATTCCTTGTGCTGTGGCCTGTCTATATCTCCAGGGATCAAAGCTTTTAAGGGCTTCTCTGACATGAACTGGTAATGACTCCAAATTATTGATAGTGTTTTATGTTCAGATAATGCCCGATGACTTTATCATGCAGCTCCACCGATTTTGAGAACGACAGCGACTTCCGTCCCAGCCGTGCCAGGTGCTGCCTCAGATTCAGGTTATGCCGCTCAATTCGCTGCGTATATCGCTTGCTGATTACGTGCAGCTTTCCCTTCAGGCGGGATTCATACAGCGGCCAGCCATCCGTCATCCATATCACCACGTCAAAGGGTGACAGCAGGCTCATAAGACGCCCCAGCGTCGCCATAGTGCGTTCACCGAATACGTGCGCAACAACCGTCTTCCGGAGCCTGTCATACGCGTAAAACAGCCAGCGCTGGCGCGATTTAGCCCCGACGTAGCCCCACTGTTCGTCCATTTCCGCGCAGACGATGACGTCACTGCCCGGCTGTATGCGCGAGGTTACCGACTGCGGCCTGAGTTTTTTAAGTGACGTAAAATCGTGTTGAGGCCAACGCCCATAATGCGGGCGGTTGCCCGGCATCCAACGCCATTCATGGCCATATCAATGATTTTCTGGTGCGTACCGGGTTGAGAGGCGGTGTATGTGAACTGTAACTGCCATGTTTTACGGCAGTGAGAGCAGAGATAGCGCTGATGTCCGGCAGTACTTTTACCGTTACGCACCACCCCGTCAGTAGCTGAACAGGAGGGACAGCTGATAGAAACAGAAGCCACTGGAGCACCTCAAAAACACCATCATACTGATCTTGACCCTCCATCTCCGGACAGCTTTTGTATCTTAAGTTAACGATGTCCGCTGCCGCCGGTATTCCCTCGGGGAGTGATATCCCAGCGCGCTGTGCGGGTGGTTTTCATTGTAATGCGTGAACGCTACTGCAAGGTTTCGCAGTGCTGTTCTCACATCCGGTTTTGGCATGAACGCGATATAGTCTTCTTTCATCGTTTTCACGAACCGTTCGGCCATGCCATTACTCTGCGGGCTGCTCACCGCTGTTGTGCAGGGCTCCAGATTCAGCTCTCTCGCGAACCTCCGCGTTTCATACGCGGTATACGCTGAACCGTTATCCGTCAGCCACTGCACTGGTGTTTCCGGTAGCCTGTCGCCGAAGCGCTTTTCCACCGACCTCAGCATCACATCCTGCACGGTCGAACTGTCATAGCCTCCCGTGCTTGCTGCCCAGTCTATGGCCTCACGGTCGCAGCAGTCCAGCGCGAACGTTACCCGCAGTTTTTCGCCGTTGTCGCAGCCGAACTCGAAGCCATCTGAACACCAGCGCATATCGCTTTCTGCCACCGCTATCTTGCCCTTATGTTCACGCTTCGGTCGCTCTGGTTTGTCATGCAACAACAACAGGTTATGCTCGCTCATTATCCTGTAAAGCCGTTTGGCGTTCACAGGTGGCTGTCCCTCTGTGCGACGTTGCTTGCGCAGGATGCCCCACACGCGTCGATAACCATAACTCGGCATATCGCTGATGATGTCGAGGATAGCCGACAGTATTTCTTCGTCTGCTTCGTCATTACGCCGGTTACAGCGCCTGTCCTGCCAGTCGGCAGAACGGTTAATCCGCAGTGACAGCTGCGCACGCGACACGCCCATGGTGCGGCTGACCAGGGCTATTCCCCGTCCTTTGGCAACAAGGGCGCGTGCGCTATCCATTTTCGCGACTGGCCGTACTCCACGGCTTCTTTCAGGATCTCAACTTCCATCGTCTTCTTGCCCAGAAGGCGCTGAAGTTCCCGGACCTGCTTCAGAGCAGCAGTAAGCTCAGAAGCAGGAACGACTTCCTCTCCGGCCGCAACGGCGGTGAGGCTGCCTTCCTGATATTGCTTCTTCCACTTAAACAGCAGGCTGGGCTGGATACCATGCAGGCGGGCGACATGGGAGACATTCATGCCCGGCTCCATCGTCTGCTGGATAATGGCGATCTTCTCCTGAGGAGTTTTACGTTTACGGGCTTCTTGCCCTAACAGGATCCCGGTCATCTCAAAATTGGCGTTAGTGTTAGACATATATTCAAGCCTATCTCTTATCTGGAGATACAGCTACTGTCCGGTGTTTCAGGGGGCTACATCAAAAACACCATCATACACTAAATCAGTAAGTTGGCAGCATCACCACATCAATCAACTGCCAAAACATCCTCTCTATTTCAAGTTTTTGGGCTTCGCGTTCAGGTATGCTCTCGTTTTGTTTTACTGCTACAGCTTTGTATCGAAGTCCGCCTTCAGGAGTTCTCAAGGTCAGTAAAAAATCGGTTGTCATAACATTCAGAACTTCGACAGGTACTCCTCTTACTCCCCTCACCATAGGATGTTGAAAATGTAAATGATTTGCTATTTGTTGGGTAAGCCGGAGAGGAAAGAGTGGGAATTGTTCCCGGATATCAATCACCGAGTCATTAAACTCAGCCAGATAGAAAAAGTTACTTTCGACAGAAGAAAGGAGATGATGGTTTCGAAACGTCTTAAGGCCAAAGACTATCGAACGGTTTCCACGGGATTTAACGTCCTGAGCTCTAAGCCAGGGCTGATAACTTTGGCCATAGCCCACTCCTATGCCGTCACCTAGCGCATTTTCATAATCCAAATAGGATTTGAGACGCCTACCCCTACCCATGATCGTACCCAAAAAACGACATTGATACGTACCTATATGTGCATTTTATAGTCTCCAACCCTATAACCACACATTCAGTAAGTATACAACATTAGCGTCGTTTTTTGAGAATGGTTACAACTTTAGTGCTTTGTGTACAACTTTATTGTCTTCGGACATCTGCCAGCGCCTGAGCACACGCCCAGGCACTTGCCCATGCCCACTGGAAGTTGTACCCGCCGAGCCAGCCGGTCACATCCATCACTTCGCCAATAAAATAGAGCCCCGGCACGTTGCGCGCTTCCATGGTGCGGGACGAGAGCTCATTCGTGTCAACGCCACCCAGCGTCACTTCCGCCGTGCGGTAGCCTTCGGTGCCGTTTGGCTGCACGCGCCAGTTTGTCAGGGTTTCCACCAGCATCTCCTGCTCGCGGCTGTTAAGCTGCTTGAGCGACACGTCCGGGATCTGCCCCAGCGCCTGCAAACATTCCACCAGACGTTTTGGCAGCTGCATTGCCAGGGTGTTTTTCAGGCTTTGATTTGGGTGCGCGGTACGCTGCTCGTTAAGGAACGCGTCGAGATCGCAATCGGGGAGCAGATTCACCGTGACAAACTCCCCAGGCTGCCAGTAGCTGGAGATTTGCAGTACCGCCGGGCCGGAAAGACCGCGATGGGTAAAGAGCAGATTTTCGCGGAACACCGTCCCGTCTTCGGCGGTAATGACCGAGGGAACGGACACGCCAGACAGCGTCTGAAGCTGTTCAAGAAGCGGTTTATGCAGCGTAAACGGCACCAGCCCGGCGCGAGTGGGCAAGACTTTAAGGCCAAACTGTTCGGCAATCTTATAGCCGAACGGGGAGGCGCCCAGCCCCGGCATCGACAGGCCGCCGCTGGCGATCACCAGGCTATCAGCACTGACGGTTTCACCGTTCAGCTGCAGCGTATAGCCCTGGTCGTCGCGGGCGACTTCCAGCACTTCCGTGCGCAGGCGCATGACGACGCCGCCCTTCTCGCACTCGGCCACCAGCATATCGACAATCTGCTGCGCGGAGTCGTTGCAGAACAGCTGCCCCAGCGTCTTTTCATGCCACGCGATGCCGTGCTTGCCCACCAGGTCGATAAAATCCCATTGGGTGTAGCGCGCCAGCGCAGATTTACAAAAATGACGGTTTTGGCTCAAATAGGCCGCGGGTTCAACATACAGATTAGTAAAGTTGCAGCGCCCGCCGCCGGACATCAGGATCTTACGGCCGGGCTTTTTACCGTTATCCAGCAGCAGCACGCGACGACCCGCCTGTCCGGCCATTGCCGCACAAAACATACCCGCCGCACCGGCGCCAATTACTACGGCATCAAACCTTTCCACGTCAAAACCCTCTTTGTTAACTGCCGCGGATTGTAAAGTTTCCTCTGTGGTCACACCAGCGTAAAAAGATATTACAAAGGCATTCCATTGAAATTTAAAGAATATCCTTTCTAGTGCTTTTCGCAAATCAGGTGGTATGTCAAAAAAAGTCTATATTTCACTTTGCCCGCCGCGCATTTGTCCTGGATAATGCGCCGCGTTCATGTCCTCAAAATGGCGTAACGTCCTATGCTACATTTGTTTGCCGGCCTGGATTTACATACCGGGCTTTTATTATTGCTTGCTCTGGTTTTTGTACTGTTTTACGAAGCGATCAACGGCTTCCACGACACTGCAAACGCAGTAGCGACGGTTATCTACACTCGCGCAATGCGATCGCAGCTTGCGGTTGTTATGGCGGCGGTATTTAACTTTTTTGGTGTTCTCCTGGGCGGGCTGAGCGTTGCGTATGCCATCGTGCATATGCTGCCAACGGATCTGCTGCTTAACGTTAGTTCTGGCCATGGCCTCGCTATGGTGTTCTCAATGCTGCTTGCTGCAATTATCTGGAACCTCGGTACCTGGTATTTTGGCCTGCCTGCATCCAGTTCTCACACCCTCATCGGCGCGATTATCGGTATCGGGTTAACGAATGCCCTCATGACCGGTACCTCGGTTGTTGATGCATTAAATATCCCGAAAGTACTGGGGATCTTTGCCTCACTCATCGTCTCCCCTATCGTGGGTCTGGTGGTGGCTGGCGGGCTGATCTTCATCCTGCGTCGTTACTGGAGCAATACCAAAAAACGCTCCCGTATTCACCTGACGCCTGCAGAGCGTGAAAAGAAAGACGGCAAGAAAAAGCCGCCATTCTGGACGCGTATTGCCCTGATCATTTCCGCTATCGGCGTGGCTTTCTCACACGGCGCGAACGATGGTCAGAAAGGCATTGGTCTGGTGATGCTGGTACTGATTGGCGTTGCACCGGCAGGATTCGTGGTCAACATGAATGCCTCCGGCTACGAAATCACCCGTACCCGCGATGCGGTCAACAACGTCGAAACCTACTTCCAGCAACATCCTGAACTGCTGAAGAAGGCGACCGGCGTTGACCAGTTAATCCCTTCTCCGGAAGCCGGTGCCACGACTGCACCAGGCGAGTTCCACTGCCATCCGGCAAACGCGATTAACGCGCTGGAACGTGCGAAAGGCATGCTGGGCAATATCGAAAGTTATGACAAACTGACCGTCGAGCAGCGTGGTCAGCTGCGTCGCATTATGCTGTGCATCTCTGATGTGACGGATAAAGTGGCGAAGCTGCCTGACGTGAATGCTGACGACCAGCGTCTCCTGAAGAAACTGAAAGGCGATATGCTCAACACCATCGAGTACGCGCCAATCTGGATCATCATGGCCGTCGCGCTGGCGCTCGGTATCGGTACGATGATTGGCTGGCGTCGTGTGGCGACCACCATCGGCGAGAAGATCGGTAAGAAAGGCATGACCTATGCGCAGGGTATGTCCGCGCAGATGACGGCGGCAGTGTCTATCGGTCTGGCGAGCTACACCGGTATGCCGGTATCTACCACCCACGTACTCTCCTCGTCCGTGGCAGGTACCATGATTGTTGACGGTGGCGGTCTGCAGCGCAAAACCGTGACCAACATTCTGATGGCCTGGGTGTTCACCCTTCCGGCATCCATCCTGCTGTCTGGCGGTTTGTACTGGATTTCGCTGAAGCTGATCTAATCGGTTTAGTGCGACAAAAAAGCGGGTCAGGAAACTGACCCGCTTTTTTTATGGCTGTTTTTTTACTCAACCCAGTGCTGTAATCAGGACAATCTGAACACTATCTGTTCAGATTTTTACTGCACAAATAACTATTATCCTCGCGAATGTTCTCAGTCCAAACAACACCCATGACGGAATAGACTATGCCATTCAAAACGGCTATTAAATGGATTCATCGCCTTGTTACCTTTTCACTTCTGGTTCTGTTCATTGGATTTTTCTGGTTAAACCATCAGCCCAATCAGCGAAATAGCGATGAGCTACAGCGCGTTTATAAATTATCCGATAGCGTCTGGCTCTATATGACCGTGAACAATCAGGGTGGCACAACCGTACCACCAATCTACCGTTACTATCTCTCGGGGGCGCTTGCAGGGAAAGACCCTGATATTATCCATCAGCTTGCGATGAAGTATCCGGTAATCGAAGGTACAGGCACGATAACCTCGGCCAGTATTGATACAAGCGGGGAAGTGAACATTGCCTATAGCGGAAAGGTTATTTCGATTGAGAACAATATCTCCAGTCTCCGGTTCTCAGTTAAGCCCTGAGCCAGATGAAAGAAGGCGGGGCTTTCCCCGCCTGCTGTGATGCTCAGTGCCAAATCATCAATGCAATCATACTGACCACGACCAGCCCGCACAGGGCGCTGGTCAAAATGAACTGACGACGCAGGCGCTCGCAGCGACGAATAAACTCTTCATCGTGATGATCGCGGTAGCGCTGGTAGTAGATGTATCCCACCAGACGCATCTGCTTGCTGGGCTGTCCATGCGAGGTGAAGAACCCTCCACCGTCCACATACTGATAAAGCAACGGATCGCAACCACGAAGTACCACTAACAGCGCACGTAACGATGAGAAGTAGCGCGCCATATTCACTATGCAAACCACGCATAACGCCCAAAACAATGCGACGGTGCTAATCATACATCCTCCCCGGCGTCCGCCCACGAAGCAAGGCTCCTGAGCTACCGCACCCCAATGCCCTGACAGACAGTTCAGTGAAAGAATGACCAGAAGTCGATCCGGTTCGCGTTTTAATATCCGAACGGCTCATTTAATAGTGTAGGAGATCCGTTAATTTTTTTGCCACAAGGTTAATCGTTATCAACACCAAAGCTTGAAAAATATGTTTAACTGGGCCGTAATGAAAGTATCAGACGACGGCATTCTCACTTAGTCATCGATAACTTAAGGAAGGAGTAACACTATGGCTTACAAACACATTCTCATCGCGGTTGACCTCTCCCCTGAGAGCAAAGTGCTGGTTGATAAAGCGGTATCCATGGCACGTCCCTACAACGCGAAAGTTTCGCTGATTCACGTTGACGTGAATTACTCCGACCTCTACACCGGTCTGATCGACGTGAATCTTGGCGATATGCAGAAACGCATTTCCGAAGAGACTCACCATGCCCTGAGCGAACTCTCCACCAACGCGGGCTATCCAATTACCGAAACCCTGAGCGGCAGCGGCGACCTGGGCCAGGTGCTGGTTGATGCGATCAAGAAATACGATATGGACCTGGTGGTTTGCGGTCACCATCAGGACTTCTGGAGCAAGCTGATGTCTTCAGCGCGCCAGCTGATTAACACCGTTCACGTGGATATGCTGATTGTTCCACTGCGTGACGAAGAAGACGAGTAAGTGCGTTAAGCTCCCCTCACCCTAACCCTCTCCCAAAGGGAGAGGGGATAGATCGAGGACACAGGCCGGGTAAGGCGAAGCCGCCACCCGGCTTTTTTATTCCGGCGTACCCGGATAAATATCAAACCGGTGCCCTTTCGTGGTCACCGCGTTAGTGGTCGCAACGTCCGCCAGCGGCGGTGCATAGTCCGGGCGCTTTACCACCACCCGCTTCGTGGCAAGCTGACGAGCCGGCTCCAGCAGGCCATCGGCATCCAAATCCGGCCCCACCAGAGACTGAAACACCCGCATCTCTTTCTTCACCAGCGCGCTTTTCTGCTTATGCGGGAACATAGGGTCGAGATAGACCACCTGCGGGCGCGGGGTGATATCCGTCAATGCCGTCAGGCTGGAGGCGTGGATCAGCTGCAAACGATCCTGCAGCCAGGAGCCGATTTCCGGGTCCGCGTAGCCCCGCGCTAGTCCATCGTCGAGCAGCGCAGCGACCACCGGATTACGCTCCAGCATCCGCACGCGACAGCCGACAGACGCTAGCACAAACGCATCGCGCCCCAGTCCCGCCGTGGCATCGACCACATCCGGGAGGTAGCTCCCTTTGATGCCGACCGCTTTGGCCACCGCTTCGCCGCGACCGCCGCCGAACTTGCGCCGGTGCGCCATCGCGCCGCCGACAAAGTCGACGAAAATCCCGCCGAGCTTCGGTTCGTCGCGCTTGCGTAATTCGAGATGCTCCGGCGTCATCACCAGCGCCATCAGGTTTTCTTCATCGTGCTCCAGCCCCCAGCGGGCCGCCAGAACAGATAAGGCGCCGTCTCCGGCGCCTGTTTCATCTACTAAGCAGATCTTCACGTAACAATCAGCCTTTGATCCCGTAATGCTCAAGCATCGCATCCAGCTGCGGCTCGCGTCCGCGGAAGCGTTTGAACAGCACCATTGGCTCTTCAGACCCGCCGCGGGTCAGGATGTTATCGAGGAACGACTGGCCGGTTTCGCGGTTGAAGATCCCCTCTTCTTCGAAGCGAGAGAAGGCATCTGCCGCCAGCACGTCGGCCCACAGGTAGCTGTAGTAGCCCGCCGCGTAGCCGCCTGCGAAGATGTGGCTGAAGGCATGCGGGAAGCGGCCCCAGGTTGGTCCAGGAATAACGGCAACCTGCTTTTTAATCTCGGCCAGGGTCTCAAGGATTTTCGCGCCCTGCTCCGGGCTAAACTCGGCGTGCAGGCGGAAATCGAACAGGCCGAACTCCAGCTGGCGCAGGATGAACATCGCCGCCTGGTAGTTTTTCGCCGCCAGCATTTTATCCAGCAGCTCTTTCGGCAGCGGCTCGCCGGTCTCATAGTGACCGGAGATAAACGCCAGCGCGTCCGGCTCCCAGCACCAGTTTTCCATAAACTGGCTTGGCAGCTCGACCGCATCCCACGGCACGCCGCTGATACCGGCCACGCCTGCGGTTTCGATGCGGGTCAGCATATGGTGCAGACCATGACCAAACTCGTGGAACAGGGTAATCACTTCGTCATGGGTGAACAGCGCCGGTTTGCCGCTTACCGGACGGTTGAAGTTACAGGTCAGGTAGGCGACCGGTTTTTGCAGAGAACCGTCGGCTTTACGCATCTGGCCCACGCAGTCGTCCATCCACGCCCCGCCGCGTTTGTTCTCACGCGCGTAGAGATCGAGGTAGAAGCTGCCGCGCAGCTCGTTTTTCTCGTCATACAGTTCGAAGAAGCGCACGTCCGGATGCCAGACGTCGATATCGGTACGCTCTTTGGCGGTGATGCCATAGATGCGTTTTACCACTTCGAACAGGCCGTTAACGGCTTTGTTTTCCGGGAAGTACGGGCGCAGCTGCTCGTCGCTGATGCTGTAGAGGTGCTGCTTCTGTTTTTCGCTGTAGTACGCGATATCCCACGGCTGCAGCTCGTCCACGCCGAACTCCGCTTTCGCGAAGGCGCGCAGCTGGGCCAGCTCTTTCTCACCCTGAGGACGGGCGCGTTTCGCCAGATCGGTCAGGAAGTCGAGCACCTGCTGCGGGTTCTCCGCCATTTTGGTGGCGAGGGATTTATCGGCGTAATTTTCGAAGCCCAGCAGCTGTGCCAGCTCGTGTCGCAGGGCGAGGATCTCCGCCATTACCGGGCTGTTGTCCCACTTACCGGCATTCGGCCCCTGATCGGAGGCGCGGGTGCTGTACGCACGGTACATCTCTTCGCGCAGGGCCTGGTTGTCGCAGTAGGTCATCACCGGCAGATAGCTCGGGATATCCAGCGTTAACAGGAAACCGTCCTGCTCTTTCGCTTCGGCCTGGGCTTTTGCCGCCGCCAGCGCGCTTTCTGGCATACCGGCCAGCTCAGCTTCGTCGGTAATCAGCTTCGTCCAGCCCATGGTGGCGTCGAGCACGTTGTTGCTGTACTGGTTGCCCAGCTCGGACAGACGCGCGGCGATTTCGCCGTAGCGGGTCTGCTTCTCTTTTGGCAGGCCAATCCCGGACAGCTCAAAATCACGCAGGGCGTTATCGACCGATTTTTTCTGCGCCGTGTTCAGTTCGGCATAGTGGTCGCCGTCGCGCAGGTCGCGGTAGGCTTTGTACAGCCCTTCGTGCTGGCCAACCCAGGTGCTGTACTCAGAGAGCAGCGGCAGCGTCTGTTCGTAGGCTTCGCGCAGTTCCGGGCTGTTTTTTACCGAGTTCAGGTGGCTCACCGGGGAGAAGATACGCCCCAGCACGTCGTCCACTTCGGCCAGCGGCTGACACAGATTTTCCCAGGTGTACGGCGCGCCCTGCGCTACCACGCTTTCTACCGCCGCGCGGCAGTTGCCCAGCGATTGCGTAACGGCTGGAACCACATGCTCAGGGAGGATTTTAGAAAACGGCGGCAACGAAAAAGGCGTCAGTAATGGATTGGTCATAAACGCTGTCCTGTTGAAATAGGTGAATGAAGCGCGCATCCGGCGCTGTGCATATGAGATCTAGAATGGGGTTAAGTGTAGAGGATTTCAATGCCGGACGTTGCGCTTTCGCGGCAGTGGAAACTTTTCTGTATACTGTGGCGATACGCTCTATTTTTGCCCGATGGCACTACGCTAATCGGGCCTACGTTTACTACCTGGAACACATTCATCCATGCTCAGTTATCGCCACAGCTTCCACGCAGGCAACCACGCCGACGTCCTTAAACACACCGTTCAGAGCCTGATCATCGAATCGCTCAAAGAGAAAGAGAAGCCGTTTCTCTATCTGGACACGCACGCGGGCGCGGGCCGTTATCAGCTGAGCGGCGAGCATGCCGAGCGTACCGGTGAATATCTGGAAGGGATTGCCCGCATCTGGCAGCAGGACGACCTGCCTGCCGAGCTGGAGCCTTACATCGGTGTGGTGAATCACTTCAACCGCAACGGCCAGCTGCGCTACTACCCTGGCTCGCCGCTGATTGCACGTCAGCTGCTGCGCGAGCAGGACAGCCTCCAGCTGACCGAGCTGCATCCGAGCGACTTCCCGCTGCTGCGTTCTGAATTTCAGAAAGACAGCCGCGCCCGCGTGGAAAAATCCGACGGTTACCAGCAGCTGAAGGCCAAACTGCCGCCGGTTTCCCGTCGCGGCCTGGTGCTGATCGACCCGCCGTACGAAATCAAAACCGACTATCAGGCGGTGGTGACCGGTATCCACGAAGGCTACAAACGCTTTGCTACCGGCACCTATGCCCTGTGGTACCCGGTGGTGCTGCGCGCGCAAATCAAACGCATGATCAAAGACCTGGAAGCGACCGGCATCCGCAAGATCCTGCAGATCGAGCTGGCGGTACGCCCTGACAGCGATCAGCGCGGCATGACCGCCTCCGGGATGATTGTGATCAACCCGCCGTGGAAGCTCGAAGCGCAGATGAACAACGTGCTGCCGTGGCTGCATAAAACGCTGGTGCCAGCGGGTACAGGCCACGCCACCGTCAGTTGGATCGTGCCGGAGTAATCGCAGCCATCGGTGGAAACTATTGATTTCAGGTATACAATCGCGGCAATTCACGATTAAGGACAAAAGTAATGACTAAGCATTATGACTACATCGCAATCGGCGGCGGCAGCGGCGGCATCGCCTCCATCAACCGTGCGGCCATGTACGGCCAGAAGTGCGCGCTGATTGAAGCCAAAGCGCTGGGCGGCACCTGCGTGAACGTGGGTTGTGTACCGAAGAAAGTGATGTGGCATGCGGCGCAAATCCGTGAAGCTATCCATATGTATGGCCCGGACTACGGCTTTGACACCACCATCAACCGCTTCGACTGGGACAAACTGATCGCCAGCCGTACCGCCTACATCGACCGCATTCACACCTCGTACGACAACGTGCTGGGTAAAAATAACGTTGACGTGATCCACGGCTTCGCCCGCTTTGTGGACGCGAAAACGATCGAAGTGAACGGCGAGACGATCACCGCCGATCACATCCTGATCGCCACCGGCGGCCGTCCGAGCCACCCGAACATCCCGGGCGTGGAATACGGCATTGATTCCGACGGTTTCTTCGAGCTGCCTGCCCTGCCTAAGCGCGTTGCCGTTGTTGGCGCGGGTTACATTGCGGTGGAACTGGCCGGCGTGATTAACGGCCTGGGCGCAGAAGCGCACCTGTTCGTACGTAAACACGCGCCGCTGCGCAGCTTTGACCCGCTGATTGTCGATACGCTGGTTGAAGTAATGAACACCGAAGGCCCGACCCTGCACACCAACGCCGTGCCAAAAGCGGTGGTGAAAAACGCGGACGGCAGCCTGACGCTTGAGCTGGAAGATGGCCGCAGCCAGACCGTCGATTGCCTGATCTGGGCGATTGGCCGTGAGCCGGCGAACGATAACTTCAACCTGGGCGTGACCGGCGTGAAAACCGATGAAAAAGGCTATATTGTCGTCGATAAATTCCAGAACACCAGCGTTCCGGGCATTTATGCGGTCGGCGACAACACCGGCGCGGTTGAGCTGACGCCGGTCGCCGTTGCGGCGGGTCGTCGTCTCTCCGAGCGCCTGTTCAACAACAAGCCGGACGAGCATCTGGACTACAGCAACATTCCGACCGTGGTCTTCAGCCACCCGCCAATCGGCACCGTCGGCTTAACCGAGCCGCAGGCGCGCGAGCAGTACGGCGACGACCAGGTGAAAGTGTATAAATCGGCGTTTACCGCGATGTACACCGCCGTCACCTCTCACCGTCAGCCGTGCCGCATGAAGCTGGTCTGCGTAGGTCCGGAAGAGAAGATTGTCGGTATCCACGGCATCGGTTTCGGCATGGACGAGATCCTGCAGGGCTTCGCCGTGGCGCTGAAGATGGGCGCAACCAAGAAAGACTTCGACAACACGGTGGCCATCCACCCTACGGCCGCGGAAGAGTTTGTGACCATGCGTTAATCCTGATGCCCCTCTCCGGAGGGGCATTTTTTTAACATTCATAAATCGTTGCAAAACGAATGCTCCGAAAATAGTGATCTACCGCACATATCCCTCCCCATCTACCGAAGCGAATGACTACGCTTATAGGACGCCCGGATAAACCTGTCTTTTGAACACACAACCGGAGGTCCCTATCACCATGTTCAACCAGAAACTACAGGCTACCGAGAACATCGAGTTCGAGATTGCAGAAGAGCTGCGCTACGAGACCGATCCCTGCGAGTTGAAACTGGATGAAATGATTGAGGCGGAGCCGGAACCCGAAATGATCGAGGGGCTACCCGCCTCCGATGCGTTGACGCCCGCAGACCGCTATCTTGAACTGTTCGAGCATGTGCAGTCGACGCGGCTGTTTGCGGACAGTAAAACCTTCCCCGACTGCGCGCCGAAGATGGATCCGCTAGATATCCTGATCCGCTACCGCAAGGTCAGACGCCATCGGGATTTCGACCTGCGCCAGTTTGTGGAGAACCACTTCTGGATGCCGGAAACGTACGGCACAGAATATGTCTCCGACCCGGGACTCTCCCTGAAAGAGCACATTGATAACCTGTGGCCGGTGCTGACGCGCGAGCCACAGGATCATATTCCCTGGTCTTCCCTGCTGGCCCTGCCGCAGGCCTATATCGTCCCCGGCGGGCGATTCAGCGAAACCTACTACTGGGATTCCTATTTCTCCATGCTGGGGCTGGCGGAGAGTGGCCGTAACGATCTGCTGAAGTGTATGGCAGACAACTTCGCCTGGCTGATTGAACGCTACGGGCATATCCCCAACGGCAACCGCACCTATTATCTCAGCCGCTCGCAGCCGCCGGTCTTTGCCCTGATGGTGGAGCTGTTCGAGGAGGACGGCGTGCGCGGTGCGAAACGCTATCTGGATCACCTCAAAATGGAGTACGCCTTCTGGATGGACGGCGCGGAGTCGCTGCTGCTTAACCAGGCTTACCGCAGCGCCGTGCGCATGCCGGACGGTTCACTGCTCAACCGCTACTGGGACGACCGTGATACCCCGCGCGACGAATCGTGGATTGAGGACGTGGAAACTGCCCGCCACTCGGGTCGTCCGCCCAATGAGGTTTACCGCGATCTGCGCGCGGGGGCGGCGTCCGGCTGGGATTATTCGTCCCGCTGGCTGCGCGATCCGGCGCGGCTCGCCAGCATCCGCACGACGCAGTTTATCCCCATCGATCTGAACGCCTTCCTGTTCAAGCTGGAAAGCGCTATCGCCAACATCTCGGCGTCGAAAGGGGATAAAGAGACGGCAGAGGCGTTCCGCCAGAAAGCCAACGATCGCCGCGCGGCGGTGAACCGCTATCTGTGGGATGAGGAGAGCGGCTGCTACCGCGATTACGACTGGCGACGCGAAGAGCTGGCGCTGTTTTCTGCCGCCAGCATTGTGCCGCTGTATGTTGGAATGGCGACGCACGAGCAGGCAGAACGTTTGTCTGATGCGGTCAAAGCGCGGCTGCTGACCCCGGGCGGAATTCTGGCGACCGAGTACGAAACCAGCGAGCAGTGGGATAAACCCAACGGCTGGGCGCCGCTGCAGTGGATGGCGATTCAGGGGTTCAAGCAGTACGGCAACGACTCGCTGGGCGATGAGATAGCCTGGAGCTGGCTGCATACGGTGAACCATTTTTATAAGACGCATCACAAGCTAATTGAGAAGTATCACATCGCCAGCAGCACGCCGCGCGAAGGTGGCGGGGGTGAATATCCGCTGCAGGACGGTTTTGGCTGGACGAACGGCGTGGTGCGGCGGCTGATTGGGCTGTATGGGGAGCCTTAAGCGGGGTGCGGTCTGGTGCCCTCACCCCGGCCCTCTCCCACAGGGAGAGGGAGAAGAGATCAGCGAATCACCTCATAAATGGCAGTCTGAATGGACTGCCATTTTTTCGTGGTGGCATCCGGCTGCGACTGCGCGCGGCGTGTGGCCATGTCGAGATCGTGCTGCTGGCGTTTCACCTCGGCAGGCACGGTGCAGAACGCTTTGAGATACTCTTTACGAACCGAGGTCAGAGACTCGCCGTTCGACATGGCATGGCTGAGCGTGTTGATGAAGCGACGACACGGCTTCTCTTCCACCATGTTCTGCCGGTAGCGTAACATCAGCTCCAGCACATCGTCATAGCCTGCCGACATCGCCTCTTCGGTCCAGGACAGCTTCCAGTCCATACCGCCCTGCAAAAATAGCAGGGTCACGCGGGTATCGTTGCGGTTAATGGCCGAGCGGAAATTATTCTCGTCCCAGGTGACCCCCATGCGCGTGAGCGTTTCGCGCGAGGAAGGCGTCTCGCGCATTTCCTGCGGAGGAGCCGCTTCAGCCGCGCTGGCGGTTGCAGGCTGCGGTTTGCTGCTGGTCACCAGCCAGAAGCCTCCCGCCACGATGGCGATCACCATGACGCCAACCGCCCCCCATAGCGCACCGGAAATGAGCTGCTCGCGTTGTTCAGGGGTACGCGGCGCGCGCTGGGTCGGCTTTTCAATGGTGTCACGGACTTCAAACAGATCCCCACCGGTGACCCGATCCATTTTCTGCGCCTTTTCCCAGAAGGTATGCAATTCGCTGGCATCTACCGCCATGAATCCGGCCGGATTGACGCGCGTTCTCCCCTCTTCAAACGCGCGCTGAACGGGCCGCGCGATCTGCGCATAGTAGTTATCCAGCAGCTGGATTTGCGCCGAGCTTAGCGTTTTCTGAACGGTGATGCTGTTGCGGATTTGCCGAATATCATCGAGGAAGGTTTGCAGCGTTTTGCGCGGTTCAACCAGCAGCGTCAGCATGGACGGGTCGCTGAACAGCGAAGCGTAATAGCGGCTGAACTCTTTTTTATCCACCAGCATCTGCGCCAGTTCACTGAACATCATGCCTCTGAGGACATCATTGATCTCGCCAAGCTTCAGCCAGCGCCGCACGCGGTCAGCGTTAAACAGGGTCTTAAGATGGTTGTTCAGCCGCACCTGATCGGGCCAGGCCTGCTGGATGAGCCCTTTAATCATCAGCTCAATCGCGCGTACCTGCTTGTGCGCCTGCTGCTGCTGGAGTTCGCTTCCCGGTGCCAGGTCAGTGCTGTAGGTCAACAGCGGCTGCTGCAGGCGAAGATGTTCCAGCGCGGTCACAAACCGCATCGCCGCAATAAGCTGGTTTTCACTCACATCCTGTCCGCTTTCATACTGCGGAACGCGCTGCTGCAGCAGGCGCAGCTGGAGCGTAAATTCCGACATCTCGGCATCATTGAGGTTGAGTTTTTTCGCAACGGCTCCCCAGCCGCCCAGAGCTAATCGCGCGCTGTCGAGTTGTTCCAGGAACCAGCGTGGATCTTTTCCCTCAGAAGCATGTACATTCAGAAGGAGTAAAATTTCCACCGACGCATGGCGAATGACCGCCAGACAGTGTTCAAACTGTTCGCGAATATGGTGTGATGTGCTGAGAGTCATTGTTTTCCTTAAGCGACAACGAAGACATCCGGAATGGGCACGAGACGCCCTTTTTTCTTTTTATTTATACGCGGTTAACCATACCTGACTTTCTGTTGAAATAAAGTGACAACCCTAAAATGATTTAAAATGTTTCAGGAGAAACTGAATGCCGGTTTTAATTACCTCTCGCCTGACCTGTTCGCCCCTGCAGGAACAAGACTGGCCCTTTTTTCTGGCGCTACAGCAGCACCCGGACGTGATGCGCTTTGTGGCGGAAGATCGTCCCGTCGCGGCGATCCGCGAGGCGTTTGATTCGCGTCTGACCCCATGGGCACCGGGCAGCGCGCACTGGCTTTGTCTCGTCGTACGTGACACCGCCTCACATGCCCCGCTGGGCGTTACCGGGTATATTCATCGGGAGGAGGACTGCGCCGAAGTGGGCTTCCTTTTCGCACCCGAGGCGCAGGGGAAAGGTTACGGCTTTGAATCCCTGAAAGCACTTTGCGATTACGCTTTTCATCAGGGCGGTATACGGCGACTCACCGCCACCGTTACCGCGGGAAATGTCGCGTCAAGACGCCTGCTGGAAAAAGCCCGCTTTCGCCTGGAAGGTGAATTACGCGAGAGCTATTACCTTGCGGGGCGCTGGCAAAATGACTGGCTATTTGGTTTATTACAGCAGGAATACCTGAATAATAATTCCTGACCAACCGCTTTTTAGCAGATATTTCCCGGACGTCGTTTCCTCTTCAGTGTCGCTATTAAGAGGAAACGAATATCAAACATCATTCGCTGGAAATATTTTCAGCGGCCATTGCGTTAATAAAAAAACATCCGGGTCTTTCTCTGGAGAAATATCGTGATGAAAATGGGTTATCGGCTATGGCTGCCTGCGTTCTTTATCACTGTCAGTATGCAGACACATCCATATTAAGGGTTTCCTTAAGAGGTTCCTTCCCCTTAAGCCCGCGCATCACAGGAACATACCGCCTGACACTTCAATACGTTGCGCATTCATCCAGCCCAGCTTATCGCTGAGCAGTGCCGCAATGGCATCGCCAATATCGTCCGGCAGCCCCACCCGTCCCAGCGCCGTCTGCGAGGCCAGCAACTGATTCAGCTCCGCGTTGTCGCGCACGCGTCCGCCGCCAAAGTCGGTTTCTATCGCACCCGGCGCAATGATATTGACGGAAATCCCGCGCGCGCCCAGCTCTTTCGCCTGATAACGCGTCAACACTTCCATCGCCCCCTTCATGGCCGCATAGGTCCCTGAGCCCGGCTGGGTAAAACGGGCCAGCCCGCTGGAGACGTTGAGGATACGTCCCCCGTCGTTAAGCAGCGGCAGCAGGCGCTGGGTCAGGAAGAAAGGTCCTTTGAAATGAATGTTCAACGCTTCATCAAACTGGGCTTCCGTCGTGTCGGCATAGGGCGCATATAAACCCGTTCCGGCATTGTTCAATAAATAGTCAAAGGTTTCGCGCTGCCAGACGGTCTTAAGAGTTTCCTGAAGCTGTCGGGCAAAATGATCAAAACCCGTGATATCCCCGACGTTGAGCTGTAATGCCGCTGCGTTGACGCCTTTTTGCTGAATTTCATGCACAACATCCAGCGCTTCCTGCTGGCTACGGTTGTATGTCAGGACAATTCCCGTGCCGTCTGCCGCCAGCTTTAACGCAGCGTTTTTACCCAGACCACGGCTACCACCCGTCACTAATGCGATACGTTCACTCATCATAAACCTCGTTTTGGCTGTTAAGGAGATTGAGAAAGAGCTTATTAGGTGATAGAAAATCAATAAAGATGGGTTAAAACGCTTCACTGTTTCACCAGAAACAACAATGAGCTTCCTCTATGGATAAAATTCACGCAATGCAGTTGTTCGTCCGCGTCGCGGAACTGGAGAGTTTTTCCCGCGCGGCCGAAACATTAACCCTGCCGAAAGGCAGCGTCTCGCGGCAAATTCAGGCCCTGGAAAACCGGCTTGGGACCCAGCTATTGCACCGCACCACGCGCCGCGTCAGCCTGACGCAGGACGGCATGGTCTATTACGAACGGGCAAAAGATCTGCTGGCAAACCTTGATGAACTCGACGGTATGTTTCAGCACGATCCCTCCAGCATCAGCGGTCGGCTGCGCGTGGATATGCCCGTCGGCGTTGCTCGAAATTTAGTCATCCCCAAACTACCTGCTTTTCTGCAGCACTATCCGGGCATTGAACTGGAGCTCAGCAGCAGCGATCGCCTGGTGGATGTGATTCGCGAAGGGTTTGATTGCGTGGTGCGCGTCGGCACTTTGAAGGATTCAGGGCTGATTGCTCGTCCTCTGGGCAAGCTGTCGGTGATTAACTGCGCCAGCCCGGATTATCTGACGCGTTTTGGCTATCCGGAAACCCTGGACGATTTAGGCTCGCACGCCGTGATCCACTACGCTGCGATGCTGGGAACCCGCCCGCAGGGTTTTGAGTTTTATAACGGCAGTGCGACGCAGTGGATAAAAACGGGCGGGGTATTAACCGTCAACAGCACGGAAACTTACCAGGCTGCCTGTCTCGCCGGGCTGGGCATTATTCAGGTTCCGCGGGTTGGGGTGCGCGATTTACTGCGCGCGAAGAAACTGACTGAGATCCTCCCGCAATACCGGGCCGAACCGATGCCCGTCTCCCTGATTTACCCTCACCGCCGCAACCTCTCCCGCCGGGTCCATCTGTTCATGGAGTGGCTTACCGAACTCACAAAAGCTTACGTGGACTAGCCGCAAGCTATAATTCACAAACACATCCAGCTCAACGAAAAGGAAAATGCGCGTGACGCCGGAAAACAACCCGCAACGACCCACCCAACATTTAGAGTATGAGCCCGTCAAAAAGATGGAAACCGGGCCCGAAGAGGCCAAAACGCCAGGCACCGCCAGCAAAGCGCTGGGGACCGTCACCGGCATCGCCGCGAGAATTCAGCAGTTTCCCATGGTTGCGCATCTGATACGCGCGACCGAGCGCTTTAATGACCGCATGGGGAACCAGTTTGGTGCCGCCATCACCTATTTTTCCTTCCTGTCGATGATCCCGATCCTGATGGTGTCGTTTGCAGCGGCAGGTTTTGTGCTCGCGTCGCACCCGACGCTGCTGCAGGATATCTTCAGTAAGATCCTGAATAACGTCAGTGACCCGACTCTTGCCAGCACGCTCAAGAGCACCATCAATACCGCCGTGCAGCAGCGTACCACCGTCGGTATCGTCGGTTTGCTGATTGCACTTTACTCCGGCGTTAACTGGATGGGCAACCTGCGCGAGGCCATTCGCGCCCAGTCACGCGACGTCTGGGAGCGTAAGCCGCAGGACCAGGAGAAAATTTGGGTGAAGTATCTCCGCGATTTTGTTTCGCTGATTGGCCTGCTCGTCGCGCTGATCGTGACGCTTTCCATTACCTCCGTGGCGGGCTCGGCGCAGCAGATGATCATCTCCGCGCTCTATCTTGATTACATCGAATGGCTGAAGCCCGCCTGGCGCGGCATTGGGCTGGCCATTTCCATCTTCGCTAACTACCTGCTGTTCTTCTGGATCTTCTGGCGCTTGCCCCGCCATCGTCCGCGCAAGAAGGCGCTGATTCGCGGCACGTTGATTGCGGCGATCGGCTTTGAGGTGATCAAAATCGTGATGACCTACACGCTGCCGTCGCTGGTGAAATCGCCTTCCGGCGCGGCGTTTGGCTCGGTGCTGGGACTGATGGCCTTCTTCTATTTCTTCGCCCGCCTGACGCTGTTCTGCGCGGCATGGATTGCCACCGCCGAGTACAAAGGCGACACGCGAATGCCCGGTAAAACGCACCGCTAGCCCCGCTCTCGGGCTGAAATTTCAGCCCGATTCATCATTTCAGCATATAAATCCAGTCCGTAACTTTTATTTAACCGAAAACCAGTTTAATTGACTGATATTTAAAATCTGTGAAGCATTTCATAGACGTGTTTTCGCTGGCCTGAAAATTATCCGCTTTTTGTTGCTTTTATCACCAGCGCGCGGCTTTGTTACAGATTGAAATGTCGCTTTTGCTGTGCGTAATATGGCCTTTCGTTCGACAAAAATAAGAAAATATTATGCAAGCAACAGCCACCACACTCGACTCAGGAACGGAAAACGTTCCGGTAAACTCGCGCAATAAAGTTGTCGTCGCCTCGCTGATTGGCACCGCCATTGAGTTCTTCGACTTTTATATTTATGCCACCGCCGCGGTCATCGTCTTCCCGCATATTTTCTTCCCGCAGGGCGATCCGACGGCGGCCACGCTGCAGTCTCTGGCGACCTTTGCCATCGCGTTTGTTGCGCGTCCGATTGGCTCTGCGCTGTTTGGACACTTTGGCGATCGCATTGGCCGCAAAGTCACCCTGGTGGCCTCGCTGCTGACGATGGGCATCTCCACCGTAGCCATCGGTCTGCTGCCAACCTATGAAACCATCGGCATTCTGGCGCCGGTCCTGCTGGCGCTGGCGCGTTTCGGTCAGGGTCTGGGACTGGGCGGTGAATGGGGCGGCGCGGCGCTGCTGGCCACCGAGAACGCCCCGGCGCGCAAGCGCGCACTGTACGGTTCATTCCCGCAGCTGGGCGCACCGATTGGCTTCTTCTTTGCCAACGGGACGTTCCTGCTGCTCTCCTGGCTGCTGACGGATGAACAGTTCATGAGCTGGGGCTGGCGTCTCCCGTTTATCTTCTCAGCCGTGCTGGTGCTGATTGGCCTGTATGTGCGCGTTTCGCTGCATGAGACCCCAGTTTTTGCGAAAGTGGCCGCGGCGAACAAGCAGGTGAAAGTGCCGCTGGGTACGCTGCTGACCAAACACGTCCGCGTGACCGTACTGGGCACGTTCATCATGCTGGCAACCTATACGCTGTTCTACATCATGACCGTCTACTCCATGACGTTCAGTACCGCCGCCGCGCCGGTTGGCCTGGGGCTGCCGCGTAACGAAGTGCTGTGGATGCTGATGATGGCGGTGATCGGGTTCGGGGTCATGGTACCGATTGCGGGTCTGCTGGCGGATAAGTTTGGTCGCCGCTCAAGCATGATTGTGATCACCACGCTGATCATTCTGTTTGCCCTGTTCGTCTTCCCGCCGCTGCTGGGTTCAGGTAGTCCGGCACTGGTGATGGCCTATCTGCTGATTGGCCTGAGCCTGATGGGGCTGACCTTCGGCCCGATGGGCGCGCTGCTGCCTGAGCTGTTCCCGACGGAAGTGCGTTATACCGGTGCGTCGTTCTCCTACAACGTTGCCTCTATTCTGGGCGCGTCCGTTGCGCCGTATATCGCCACCTGGCTGCAGGCGAACTATGGTCTGTTCTACGTGGGCGTCTATCTGGCGGCCATGGCAGCGCTGACGCTGATTGCGCTGCTGCTGACGCACGAGACGAAGCACCAGGCTCTGTAATTCACTGCGGCCCGATGCCCTCACCCCGGCCCTCTCCCACAGGGAGAGGGAGAAAGGGAGCTACTTCTTCATCTGCGACAAAATAGTACGGCACTGATTAGCCTCGCCCTCAGACGGCGAAATCAACGCCAGCAGGGCTGCGGCTGGGGTGACCAGCGTCGCCAGGGCCGCAGCTACCGCACCGCGCGCAATCAGCGGTCCGGGCTTCACGCCCGCCTGAGGGTTTTTGAAGGTTCCGCGCACGTAAAGCGGCGAGCGCAGGGTGATGATGCGGATCCCCTTACTTTCCGGGTCAATCGTCAAATCAAGCTGCTCCGAGGCCATGCTCGCGGTCCCGGTCACGTTAATCACCGCGTTTTCCGTGTCGAAGGCAAATATCTGTGGACGTGCCACGCCGTTAACCAGATCCAGATTGGCCGCCGCGCAGTTCACCCGCACCTCGTCATCACCGAAGATTTGCCCGATGACGTAGTTACCGACGTTCAGCCCCAGGATCTCCATCAGGTTGCGGCTCACCAGCCCGTCGTTCATCAGCAGCTTCAGGTTACCATTGCCGCTGCCCAGCAGCGCCGCCACCGAGTTCCCCACGCCGCGAATGTCGGCATCACCGTTCATTTCACCGAGAGTTTTCTGCATCAGTTCTACGTTCGGCATCAGCTCTTTCAGCTTCAATCGACGCGCCTGGATTTCCGCCCGTCCCTGCATCGGCTTCTTATCGCCTTCCAGGTGAATATTCGAGGAAATCGTCCCGCCCGCCATGCCGAACTTCAGCGGCTGCAGGCGCAGGTCGGCGTTTTTGAGGAGGATATGGGTCGAAAGATTGCTGATCGGCAGCGTACTGCCATGTTCAATTTTTCCGCCTTTGAAGCGCACATCCGCATCCATAACATCCCATTTGTCGGTTTCGAAGCGATCGTATGGCAGCACTTTGCCGGCAGGCTGAACATCCTTTTTGATCTCTTTCGACTTGGTACCTTTACCCGAGTCCACGCCAATTAGCGGGCCCAGGTCGGCCAGACGCAGCTGACGGGACTCAACATCCCCTTCCAGTTTCGGGCGCGGTTTTCCGGTGGTGTAGGTCAGCGTGCCGTGAATATCACTGTCGCCGATGCGGCCGTTGAAATCCCGGTAGTCAAAAACGGACGCTTTTTCGGTATCGATTTTGGCAACCAGATGCCCGTCCGTTTCGAACGGCGGGGTATCCGGCAGCAGCACGCCGGTCAGTTCATACAGCTCGCCCAGCGAATCACCGGCAAATTTGAGCTGAAGGTCGACGCCCCCCATATTCATCGGATCGTTGACCGTGCCCACGAACGCCACGCGGGTGTTACCGGAACGGAAGTCCGCCTGCACCGGGAACGGCGTGCCTTCGCTCCGCAGCGCCAGCATGCCGCCTATTTTCCCTTTACCGCTGAGAGGCTGATCGTTGTAGCGCCCTTTTGCCGTCAGGCCGAAGACATAGTCACCTACGCTTGCCGCGTCGCCTTTTGCTTTCGTGCCCGTGACCTCGCTAAACGGCAGCGGTTTGCCCAGCGGATCGACGAGGATCTCCACATCCGCCTTGCTGACCTTATCGTCGATGGCGATCCGTCCTCGATCGAAAAGAATATTGTCGAGACGGAATGACCAGGAGGAAGGCTGGGCATTCGGATCTTTTTCGCTGTCGCTGGCAAGGTTAAACGTCCAGTTGTTGTTTTTTTCTGAAAGTCGGATCAGGCGCGCATCGGGCTGCTGAAGTTTGATCCACGGCAGATAGACCGTTTTGGTGAGGAGCGCCAGCGGAGCCAGCGTGGCTTCAACGCGCGGCAGGTGGACCATGGTGACGTCCGGGATATCCGGCGGGTTGCCGAGAATGATGTCGTCGGCATGGACGTGAGGCCAGGGGATCCAGCTGCGCCAGCCGGGCTCCTCTTTCTGACGCTCCCATACCACCCCTAAATCACCGCGTATGGCGAAGGGGCGGTTCAGTTCGGTTGAGACTTTCTGGTTGATGGTCGGCTTGAGACGGTTCCAGTCAAACGTCGCAATAATGATGGCGACGACCACGATCAACAACAAGAAAATCCCTGCTGTCCAGGAGATTACCCTGGTTGTTCTCGTCATTTTTATCCCCTTTCCTGATGACCTGTCCTGTAAAACTATAGTCCAGACAAAGGGAAGCGGGCTTATCAGAGGGTCGTTATAACGCTATCGAGGCGATCCATGGGTACCGGGCGGGAGAGATAATAGCCTTGCGCCGCCGCTGCGGGAGAGTTTTGCACATCACGCCACTCTTCCAGTGTTTCCACACCTTCAACAATCACGCCCTGGCAATAGCGGTTCATCAGCTGTAATAACAGCGTAAACAGATTCCGCCCTTCCGGGGTTTGACGCAGCATAATAAACAGGTCGCGGGCCACTTTAATGTAGTCGTAGCGTACTTCACTCAGGGCGGAGAAGTTCGCCATGCCGGTGCCAAAGTCATCCAGCCACAGCGGGCCGTATTCGCATATCGACGCAAACGAGGAATCCTGCGGCAGGCGGACATGCTCCACCAGCTCGAAGCGCATCCACGGCAGAGTGGCGATCAGCTCCTGCAATTTCGCGTTCTGACGCAGCGCCAGCAGGGTTGGGCCATCGACGTTCACCGAGGCGAGGATATCGTGCTGTTCGAAAAAAGGTTGCTTCGTCGCCAGCATACGAAGCTGCTCTTCCAGCACGTCCAGACGCTGGCGAACGGCAACTTCGGCAAAATAGCGATCCGGCGCGATGCGCTGAGTAGGGTTTGAGGGATGCGTAACGACGGTCAAAATTTCAATCGCCATCAGTCGACCATCTGTTCGGTAGATCGGCTGATAGGTGTACGCACGCTCACATTGCAGCCAGTAGCGATGCTCCTGCAAGTTCTCAATACTTGCCTCAGGCGTAGTGCTCAGCCGCTGGATAACCTGCTCTGACTTCATTTCAGATGTCCTGTTGTTGGGATAGCCTTTCTGGACTCGTCACAGGATTATCGGCCCGACAATTGAGAACTTTATGTTCAATTCACCGGGAAAATGAAATTAAGATGACAGAAATGCGCGGGAACACGCGCTGGCTCAAATAAAATAATGGAACGTTGTTTTAATATAGTTGACCGGTTAATTCACTCAGCGCACACTGCTGATAATTCTTCTGTTCAGGTTCACGACTATGTCCAAAAAAATTGCCGTGATTGGCGAATGCATGATTGAGCTGTCACAAAAAGGCGCGGAAGTCAGCCGCGGATTTGGTGGCGATACGTTAAACACGTCCGTTTATATTGCCCGTCAGGTCGCGCCTGACGCGCTTACCGTGAACTACGTGACCGCCCTGGGCACGGACAGCTTCAGCCAGCAAATGCTGGAGGCCTGGCAGAGTGAACATGTTGAAACGTCGTTGATTCAGCGTATGGAGAACCGCCTCCCGGGGCTTTATTACATCGAAACCGACAGCACCGGCGAACGCACGTTTTATTACTGGCGTAACGAAGCCGCGGCCAAATTCTGGCTGGAGAGCGACGCAGCCGCGGCCATCTGCGAAGAGCTGGCGACCTTTGACTACCTCTATCTGAGCGGCATTAGCCTGGCGATTTTAAGCCCCGCCAGCCGTGAAAAGCTGCTCTCGCTGCTGCGCGAATGCCGTGCAAACGGCGGCAAGGTTATTTTCGATAACAACTATCGCCCGCGCCTGTGGGCCAGCCGCGAAGAGACGCAGCAGGTCTATCAGCAGATGCTGCAGTGCACCGATATCGCCTTCCTGACGCTCGACGATGAAGACGCCCTGTGGGGTGAGAAACCGGTAGAGGACGTGATTGCACGCACGCAGGCGGCAGGCGTGAGCGAAGTGGTGATTAAGCGCGGGGCGGATTCGTGCCTGGTCGCGGTGGCGGGCGAAGCGCTGGTTAACGTTCCGGCGGTGAAGCTTGCCAAAGAGAAAGTGATTGATACCACGGCGGCCGGCGATTCATTCAGCGCTGGGTATCTGGCGGTACGTCTGACGGGTGGAACGCCGGAAGCGGCGGCACAGCGTGGGCACCTGACGGCCAGCACGGTGATTCAGTATCGCGGGGCGATTATTCCGCGTGAGGCGATGCCTGTTTAAGTAAGGTGCGGGCTGATGCCCTCACCCTAACCCTCTCCCACAGGGAGAGGGAATGTTTAAGCATTACTGCCCCTGCGGAATATCCGTCGCGTCCGGATGTAAATCATCAGCCGTGGCGGCCTGCGAAGGCTGCGGCGCGGTAGCCATAATGGAATCCCAGGTCGTCTGAATTTCCTTCATGTCATATTCCGGCTCGCCCTTCGGCTGCAGGAGGATCAGCGCCATCTCCTGCGACAGCTGCTGACGGAGGTCCTGATTAAGCATCTCGACGGTCAGACCGTTCAGGAAGTCCTGACGAAGCTTCTGGTACTGTTCCGGCGCAATGTCGACCACCTGATTCTGCAGAGAGCGAATACGCTGGCTGATCAGAATGTCGGTATCGGCGCGAGCGTAGGTCGCAAACAGCTTCTGCAGCTCGAGTTTTTTCTGCGCCACGAGAGCGTTGAATTCCTCTTCGGAAAGACCCTCTTTACGCACTTTTGCCAGCTCTTTCGCGACCACGCCCAGATTGGCATTCAGCTTATCGCCCGGCGATTCAACGTTGATGGCGCACTGCGCACGCTGGAACAGCACGCGGCAGTCAAAGCCAAGACCGATATTCTTCACGTTGTTCTTGCTCAGCGTCTGCTGAACGTGCCAGAACAGCGCTTCACGCGCCAGATCAGCACGCCAGTAGCGCAGCATCGCCGCGGACTCGCGGATTGGCTGCCAGGCGTTATCCCACATGACGGAGAGGCGATCCTGACGCACGGCGTCCGTCATAATGCTGACAGGCTCTGCACGCAGCGGAGAGAGCGTCGGAACAGGGGCTGGCGTTTCACGCTTGCCTTTCAAATCACCAAACGCTTTGTTGATCTGCTCCACCACCGCGCGGCTGTCCACGTTACCCACCACGATCAGCGTCATCGCGTCCGGGGTGTACCACTTCTGGTAGAACGATTTTACCTGTTCGGCATCCACCGGCTGTTTCAGCGGTTCGGCCGGATCGTGTCCCAGCAGCGTCGAGCCCTTCAGGCGGTAACGCCACCAGCCCTCTTTGGTATCCCCGGGCCAGGTCGCCACCATGTCGCTGTTGCTCAGCGCATAGTTGACGGTGTCCGGCGTAATCGCCAGATTGCCAGAGGCATCGGAGAGATATGTAAGCGCTTCTTTAAGCAGATCGTTACGGTTATTAGGCAGGCTCAGGTTAAACATGGTGTAGTCATACGAGACAACAGCCGGGGGGAGCGGGCGTTTTGGATCGATGGCCTGCTGCCAAAGCGAACGCACCTGAACCGCTTGCAGGCTGCCGCTCTGCGTGAGCGCCAGCCGGGGAATAAAATGGCTAAAACCGGTTTGCTGAGTGCTTTCCGTGAGGGAACCGGTATTAATAGACAGACGGATTTCTATACGGTCACTGGGACGCTGCGGAGTGGCTAACACCTGCCACTGAAAACCGTTCGCTAATGTCCCTTGTTGCCAGGCCGGGTCTGGCTGGAGCGCATCTGCCTGCACATAACTGGCTGCTGCCATCATCAGCAAACCGCCGGTTAAGAGTCGAATTTTTGTGCCCTGCATGTGAACCCCTGATCAACATTCCTGGTTAAAAAAGAGTGTTTCGCGACGCTCTTCACTCTTAAAGATGACGATGAAAACACGTCGATTAGACCGCGCGTTCGGCAAAACGTCACGGTCAGAAGTGAAATATACCCAAAAAAAATCTTGTCGAATTATGACAGGTACGAACAGTTATTATGCGCAGGAGCCCGCATCCCGACAAGGGAATACGGGCATTTGTGTCAAGATTAAGAGGATAAGCCAGGATTTTTGCTGTCAGTTGAACGATTATTCAGAGTATCGTCGAGCTTTTTGTGATCCAGCTCTTTTACCCATTTCGCCACTACCACCGTTGCCACGCCGTTACCCACCAGGTTGGTTAACGCGCGCGCCTCTGACATGAAGCGGTCGATACCGAGAATCAACGCCAGACCCGCCACCGGCAGGTGACCCACAGCGGAAATGGTGGCAGCCAGCACGATAAAGCCACTGCCCGTCACGCCTGCCGCGCCTTTAGAGGAGAGCAGGAGCACCACCAGCAGGGTAATCTGGTGGAAAATATCCATATGGCTGTTGGTCGCCTGAGCGATAAACACGGCCGCCATCGTCAGGTATATCGAGGTGCCGTCCAGGTTGAAGGAGTAGCCCGTCGGGATCACCAGCCCGACCACCGATTTACGGCACCCCAGCTTTTCCATCTTGTCGAGCATACGCGGCAACGCCGACTCTGAAGAGGAGGTCCCCAGAACAATCAGCAGCTCTTCGCGGATGTAACGGATAAATTTGAAGATGTTGAAACCCGTCGCGCGGGCGATGGAGCCCAGCACCACGACCACGAAAAGGATACAGGTGATATAGAAGCAGATAATCAGCTGACCCAGCTGCACCAGCGTACCGACGCCATACTTACCGATGGTAAAGGCCATCGCACCGAAAGCACCGATCGGCGCCAGGCGCATGATCATATTGATGATGCCGAAGATCACCTGCGAGAAGCTTTCGATCACATTAAAGATAAGCTGGCCTTTGCTGCCCAGACGGTGCAGGGCAAAGCCAAACAACACCGCGAACAGCAGAACCTGCAGGATGTTTCCGCTGGCGAACGCGCCAATGACGCTGCCCGGTATTACGTCCAGCAGGAAGGCCACCACGCCCTGATCCTTCGCCTGCTCGGCATACACCGCGACCGCTTTGGCATCCAGCGTTGACGGGTCTACGTTCATCCCCGCGCCCGGCTGCACCACGTTGACGATGATCAGACCGATAATCAGCGCAAGGGTACTGACCACTTCGAAATAGAGAAGCGCCACTGCACCGGTACGACCTACCGCCTTCATGCT
The DNA here is from genome assembly GCF_001521715.1 of Enterobacter asburiae. NCBI lineage: Bacteria > Pseudomonadati > Pseudomonadota > Gammaproteobacteria > Enterobacterales > Enterobacteriaceae > Enterobacter > Enterobacter asburiae. The sequence continues at coordinate 3,796,521 of NZ_CP011863.1, read as the reverse complement.
TTCCATGCCAGCGATGCCCGTCACGACGGTACAGAAGATCACCGGAGCGATGACCATTTTGATGAGCTTAACGAACGCGTCGCCAAGCGGTTTCATTTGCGCGCCCAGCTCAGGGTAATAGTGACCCAGCAGAATACCGATGGCGATGGCTGTCAGGACCTGGAAATAAAGACTTTTGAAGAGTGAGGTTTTCATAAGGTGTCCTTGGGAAGAAAAACCACAGGCTTTGTAAGGTTATGGTTAACCTGCGGCTTTAAAATAACACCCACATAGCAGGACAGAAATAAACTCAGTTCAAATTTGAAACACAAATGTTAAGAACTTTGAGCTGGCTCGCACAAGCCAGCAACAAAATTACACTTTTGCGTTATTGTCAGCACCAGAAAGGTATCGTTCTTCAAAGACATCCGAAGGAACAGCAGGGGCAAAAAGGAAGCCTTGTCCGCTCTCCACGCCCGCCTCTGCCAGCCAGGCGCGTTGCGCTTCGGTTTCAATTCCCTCGGCAATAAGATGCAGGTTGAGGCTGCGTGCCATCTGGATAATCGCCTGCACCATGCTGCTGTCGCCCGGCAGACCGTCGACAAACGCTTTATCAATTTTGAGCACATCCACCGGAAGGGTTTTCATGTGCTGAAGCTGACGCAGCCCGGCGTACCCCATGCCAAAATCATCCAGCGCGATGCGAATGCCGGCATTACGCAGCGGTTTCAGAATTGCGACCGCCTGATTAGGGTCGTCGATGCGTCGGCTCTCCGTCACTTCCAGAGTTAACGTATCAGGCTTGATTCGGTAACGATGGATCAGCTCCAGCATCTCTGAAACCATGGTTGGGTGCATAAGCTGCAGGGCAGACAAATTGACCGACAGCGGCAGCGTCACGCCGCGCTCCTGCCAGGCAGCAAGCTGACGGCAGGACTCCTCCAGCACCCAGTAGCCAACGGTAACCATCAGGCCGCAGGACTCAATGCGCTCAATCAGCCCTTCCGGTAGCTCCCATGAACCATCCGGCTGCTGCACGCGCAGCAGTGCCTCGGCGCTTTTCACTTCTCCCGTCAGCAAATTCACCTGCGGCTGTAGCCAGAGGGCGAACTGGCGGTTATCCAGCGCGGTCAGGATGTCGCTCTCTTCCGTCAGGCGCTGCTGCGCCTTTTCCATCTCTTCCGGCGCGAAGAACTGGATCTGATTTTTGCCTTTGCGCCGGGCGGTGAACGCCGCCGAGAACGCGCGATGATAAAGCTGCTCTGCCGTTAAATCGCCATAGTACATCGCAATACCGATACTGGCGCTTGGACGAAGCTGGATACCCTGAATGGGCAACCGCTCATTAACGACAGTGAGTACTTGCTGACCTAAAGTGATCGCATGCCAGGGTTCTTTTACGCCGTTGGCAATCACCACCAGGTCGTAACCGCTGACCTGGGTCAGCACCATGCGCGGGGCAAGGACAGACTTCACTTTTTCGACCAGAGTCAGCAGCAGCATTTCGCGCTGGCTCTCCTTGAGCACGCCAGCCGTGTCCTGCAGGGTTTCACAGGCGATAACCATCAGCGCCGTGGTTTGCTGACGGGCAACGGTCTGCTCCAGCATCGCCATCAGGAAGGCTTTATTAGGAAGCTCAGACACCGGGAAGCGCGTGGCGCTGCTGTTTAGCTCATCCTGCTGGCGCTGGATGCGCTGCTGGTTGAGGTTGTAGCTGCGCACCAGCATACCTATCTCATCGTCATGATGCAGACGCGGTAGCTCAAGCTGATGCCCCATCTGATCCTGCGGCGCAAGCGTATTCAGCTCGCGGGCGATACGGCGCAGCGGATGAACAATCAGCCGGTTAATGCACCAGGTAAGCGCCACGCTGAGAATAAGCGTCATAAGTAAGCAAGTGGTCACTAACGTAACCACCCAGCTCATGACGAATTTATACATGCGGTAGGAGTCCGCCTGTAATACCAGGTAGGCCAGCGGCTGCGGGTTGGCAGGGCGTTCAAGCGAATAAACGGGCAGCGAAATCTGCACCGGCAGTTCAAACAGGCGCATCACCATCATCGGGACGGGACGCTCCGGGATAAAGCTCATCCGCAGCGCCTGAAACTGGTTGGGCAAGACCACATCGGCGCGGCTCACGACGCCGGCAGGCTGAATGCGTTTTAAAATGGTTTCCGCTTCGGGAATATCCCCTTTCAGGATAGAGGCAGAGAGAGGGCCGCGCACCGAGCGGGCGATACTTTCTAACTGCGAAGCCGTGTTATAGCGATTCTGCTGTACGGAATGAAACAGCAAAATTACGCAGAAGAGCAGTACAAACAGCATGGTGACGGCAGAAACCATCGCCATCTGTTTGATTGTTAAGGAACGGCTGACACGCAAAATGACTCTCCACAAAACTCGAAGCGCAGGGCGCGCCAGGGTGTAAACCTGGCGCGCCTGAGTATACCCGATTGCCGCGCTATTAAGAGAGACTTACAAATGGATTAAGGAAAATCCGATTACCAGTCCGCGTAAGGGATGAGCGGCTGCGGCGGTAAGTCCATATCGCCCTGCCAGCCTGCAGCAGAGTAACGCACATAGATCAGCGCATGGCTTGGGGTATAGTCTTTCGCTTCCTGAATATCCACGCCCATGCCCACAAACCAGTTGGACGTTACGCGGCGTTCAATAATGGCCCGCGCGGTATAACCCGTGCCTGAGGAGCTGCTGCCGGTTTCCATCGCGCCCCGGTCGGTATAGCGGTCTGGCTCATCGGTCGGGATCAGGTTCTGAATTGGATAGCGCAGCTCGTCTTTGGTTTTAGAGTGAGACCAGGACACTGAGCCACCCAGCTCCCATGACCAGTTCTCCGTGCGTTTACGCCAGGTCACCGGCAGTGCGAAGGAGACATACTCCTGCGGGCTGTAGTAGCCGCCCTGACCCAGGGTATAACCGCTCAGGTCTTTGTCGTAGTGCCAGAGCATATTGGAGACGCCGACCGTCAGGCGCTCGTTGTTTTTATTAATGAGCTTGTAGTAGTAACCCGTCATCCAGCGGACGCGCCAGTTATCTTCCACATTTTTACCCGTCAGCGTTTCCGCGTTCAGGCTTGACCAGACGCCGTTCGCTTCCCCTTTGTCATAGCTCATGCTTACGCCGCCACCGGTGGCACGTACGCCGCCCCAGGTGGTGCCGGTGTTGGTATCTTTTTGCCCGGCGAACGCCAGCAGAGAGCTGGAGATTGGGCGGCGATGGGCGTTAACGGTATAGCCGATGGGGCCCAGATCGCTGCTGTAGCTGATCCCGCCCACCACATCGACGACGTCAAAGCCCATTGGCGTGGTGCCAATATCCATCGCCCAGGTTTTATTCTGCCAGCCGACGGCGACGCTTGCGCCATTGTCGGACTGATGGGTGTTGCCGCTACACGGCGTTTCGTAGCAGGTCCCCCATTTTGGATCGTAGGTCCCGTTATTGTTATCAAATGAACCGGCGTCCATGTTGACCAGATCGCTTCTGAAGAACATGCGCCCGTCAGACAGCGGGGCATCCACCTGCAGCATGGTGGTGTGCGCTTTCAGGTCGGAATAGCCGCCCGTTCCGCTGGAACCCCAGTAGTCGTGCTGCAGCGTGACGTTAACATCCTGCTGACGGTACAAGTCACCGGCATCACTGCGTACGCCGCGCTTCAGCCAGTCGTCTTTTTCATCGTTACGCGTCAGACGAGTGAAACTGTCGTTGTCGGCCGGACGGGTCGTCGTGACGCCGGACGACACCATCGCGTCTTTATAGGTTTCCAGCGCCTGCTGAGGCTGACCGTTTTGCGCCTGGAAACGCGCGGCATCACGTAACACCAGCGCGTTTTCCATGGAGCCGGGCTGCGATTTAGCCTGCGGAATGATGTTGTTGAAGGTCTGTTCTGCGGCAGCGGAATCGCCCAGACCTGCCTGCGCCATCGCGATCCGGCGCTGCATGTTGAGCGACAGCGGCTGGCCATTTTGCGCGGCGGGCAGTTTCGCCAGCTCTGCGCGCGCGGCATCTTTGTCACCCTGCGCGCTATAAATCTCGGTCAGGCCGAGGATCGCGTCTTCGTTCTGCGGTTCACGCTGCAGTACAGCGCTGTACGTCGTTTTCGCCGACGCCAGATCGCCACGCTGCTGCGCCCAGTCCGCCAGCGTCAGGTCGATGCGGGTGGAGGTCGGCTGCTGGCGCAGAAGGTTTTCCGCCTCCTGCTCTTTGCCGCTGTCACGCAGACGGTTGGCGGTTTCCAGCACCTGGTTGCTTTGCAGGCGGTCGGCAAGCTCCTGAATATTGCCGTTCCACTGGCTGCGCGGCAGCGTGTCCAGATGCGCCAGCGCGGCGCGGTCCTGATCGTTGCCGGAAAGATAGAGCCCGCTGGCGTACACCTGATCCGGGTCGGACGGTTTCTGGCTGGCAAGCTGACGCATCAGGGTATCCGCCTGGCTGCGCTGACCTGCGCTGTAGAGATCGCGCGAGAGACGATAGGTTATCCACACGTCGCCGGGAGAGAGCGCCAGACGACGACGCTGAATCTCTGCCGCCTGGGCGTATTTCCCCTGATTTTCCAGCTGTTCTGCCTGAGCGGAGAGCTGCTCGTTGGTCAGGCTGCGTTCAATATCATCGATGCTCCGGCGCTGGCTGGCGGAGAGAGACTGGATAAACTGCGAGGCCTTCTCCGGGGACTGCGCGCGGTAAATATTGGCCAGGCCGCGGACCGCATTGCTGTTGCCGCTGTCCATACGCAGCGCCTGGCGATAGTAACGTTCCGCCGCGTCGTTGTCTTTACGCGCCGCGGCGGCATCGCCCAGCCCCAGCACGGCATAACTGTCGGTATTGTCGATACCGCGCGCCTGCTGATAGTAACGCTCCGCCTGCGCAGGGTTATTCGCCTTCAGGGCCGCATCACCCTGCTGGATCAGCAGCCAGTAGCGGTTGACCTTGAGCAGACTGTCCCATTTACCCCGGTTATCGCTCTGGGGATCGAGGGCGATCGCCTTTTCAAACTGCGCCACCGCGCGGGCGCGGTCGCCTTTCTGGGAATAGGCCTGGCCAAGGGCGCCCACCGCTTCACTGTCGGCATGGTTGGCGCTGACGGCTTTTTGCAGCTCAGCCACCGCCTTACTCCCCTGCCCGGCATCCACAGCCGCCAGCCCTTCCGCTTTCGCGCGGAACGCCGGGTCAGCGAGCTGTTTTTGCTGTTCTTCGAGCTGGGCACGCGCCGCCACGACGCTATCACCACTGCTGAATACGCTCAGGTATTTTTGCAGCGCGCTGACGCTGGCGCTGCTGGCAGGCTGGCCTTTGATTTGGTCATACCACATATCAGACGCCTGGCTGCGCCCGTTGGTCGATTTAGCCATCTCCTGCAATACGGCAAAGCCTTCATCACGGCGTCCGCTCTGGAACAAAAGCTGGGACAGCGTCGCCTGCAGCTGCGTATTTCCGGGACTGCTGGCGTTGATTTTCTTGAGCTGGTTAATGGCCGCATTCCGGCGAGCGGGGTCTTTCGCCACGACGTTCCAGTATTCCGTCGCCACGTCGCCGCCCGGCGGGTTGCCGTCAAACAGCTTGTCATAGGCTGCAATCGCCTCCTGCGTGTGTCCCGTGGTGGCGAGCAATCGCGCCTGCTGGAGCTGCTGGCGGCCATCCGGGGTGGACAGCAGCATCGTGTTGCGAGATGACTGATACGCACTCGAGCCCGGCGCGATCCCTTTCAGACGATCCAGCTTTTTTTGCGCACCGGCGTTATCGCCCTGGCGCAGCAGGTAGCGAAAACGTGCGGCAATGACGTCAGGGTTGTTCGGGTCAATCAGCTCAAGACGGTAAAGCGACTGACGAACCAAATCCTCACGCTGTGTCGATTCGCCCAGCCGAACCTGTTCCAGCAGCTGTTTCTGCTGCGGAGAGTTGGCGGCCTCAGCCATCGGCATCAGTGCCAGGCCAAGCGATAAAGTGAGTAGATTTACTGTGAACTTGCGCATTCCTGGCCCCAATCCGGTATTAATTCACCTTTTGCGGTGAAGCGAAAACGATGCTGATCCCATCCTTGCCCAAAGAGAGTCAGCACGTAGCTGTAATAGGCATTATTATCGGGAAAATGGTCTGCAACGCGCTGGCGCTGAACCGCCTGGGCATCACGTTGTTGTAAAAACGGCAGCATGGCGGCAGAGAACCCGACCGGGCCATTCCCGGTGCGTTTACCCGTCGCCACATCCACTTTCTCCGGCGGCACACCCCGTTTCATTGTCTTTGCCGCCATCGGCTGGAAGCGCGTCAGCAGCCGGGCTTTCTGAGGATCTTTATCACTCATCATTCCCACCCAGAGATAAACGCGGATGGCATCGTAGCCGCCCACCAGCGATTTATCCTGCTGTAACCGCCACCCTTTGTTTTTCTGATACTGAACCCAGTCCGGCGAAAAACCTTTCGGCGCGCTCTCCAGCAGCAGACGCTGATTGGTTTCACGAAGCTGGGTCCACGGGGTACCAAAACGCGTGAAATAACTCGCTAGCTGCGGAGGAAGATAGCTGGGGTTAAAACGCCAGACGTTTTCATCGGCAAAACCGACTTTACCGGGAAGCAGCATTGCGCCGAGCCCCGGCACTTTCACCACTTCCTCACTGACAATGCGTTTCAGCAGCGCCTTACCCGTGCGGGTATAGTCCGGATGTTTCCACAACCGACCCGCTTCGAGCAGAGACCAGGCGATCCAGACATCGGCGTCAGAGGCGGAGTTGGTATCAATCACCGCCCACGTCTCTTTATCTTTCTGACCCCATAGCCAGGCGGGCAGATGGTCGTTGAGATTGCCGCTGGCAAGATTATCGCGCGTCCAGGTCAGCAGCTGGTCAAACGCGCTGCGATCGTTCGCCGCAAGGGCAAAGAACAAGGCGTAGCTTTGCCCTTCCGAGGTCGTAATTTTGCGCGTGTCGCTGGGATCAACGACACGCCCGCCCTCACTGATGTAATCCTTTTTAAACTGCTCCCAGGCAGGCCAGGTACAGGCGGCGCGAAGAGGAAGCGCCGCCAGCATCAACGCTGCTAATGCACACCAGCGAAAGGCTTTCATCACATCTTACTCATCCGGGTTCAGGCGACGACGGCTGATGATACGCAGCAGACGCCACAGCACCCATGCCAGCAAGACCACGCTGACCGCCGCCAGGATGGCGAGCAGAACCGGATGGTTAGCCAGCGCATACCACAGTCGTTCGAACCACGGCAGATGGCCTACGTAGTACACATCGCCCACGCGCAGGCTGTTGACGCCGGACTCACGTATCACCGAAACGGAACCAAACATCGCGGCACGTTTACCGCTGTCGTTCATGGCCGTATTGAGCAGTTCATACCCGCGCGGGCTGTCCGCCAGGAGAGCCACCACGCTACGCTGTTCGTTGTAAGGTGACTGGAAGCCCACCACCGCAGCCATTGCCCCCTGAGACGTTACGGTCGTCTGCGCGCTGGCCTGACGGTCGTTCACATCCGGCATAATGCTTGGGAACTCGGTCTGGCGCAGCGGCGTGTTAACCCAGGACTGGGCCGCTTTCACCAGCAGATCGATACGTTTGTCATCCTTCAGCTTATCCGGAATAGTGCCGATCACCATGATGTCAGCATCTTTGTTCTGGATCTGGCTGCCATCATCCGTCAACGTGACGTTAATCGCCGGTAATCCCGTCTGTCCCCCAACGGTCGCCATGGTATCCAGGAGGGTCGTGACCTGCCCTTCGCTTGGCGCTTTTGGCATCACAACGATGGACTCAGAGAGATCGGCCATGCGGCTGAACGGGAAGCCCGCGTTAGCAAAGGCGCGCAGATCCGGCATCGCCAGGAAGTGATAGTACTTCGAGAAGTCGATGGTCGACTCATCGCCAATCACAACGTGGTTCTGTACGGGCTGGAAGGTGATGCAGTTTTCCGCCGAGCCGCCAGGCATCGGGTTCATGTACTGGAAGTCAAAGCGCAGCTGGTTTATCGCGCCGAGCTTCAGTGCCGGGATGGAGACATCCGTTTTACCGTCCAGCAGCCCCTGCAACACCGGCAGGCGAAGCATCAGGCGGTTAGTATCCTGCGTGCTTTGCAGGCTGAACGATTGCAGGAACTGGTTGTTCAGGCTGATATCCATGCGCGAGCTGTCTTTGGTCGCTGGCGCGGTATAACGGTAGTTCAGGTTGATATCAATGCCGTTGGTGCGCAGCAGATACAGATCCGGCGGCAGATTCAGTGACAGGCTAATCGGCGCTGGCTCAAGCCCCGTCGCCTGCAGCTGTTCTTCATAGGTTTTCAGCTCGCCAAATGTCACCGCACGGTCGGTACGCACCCAGTTTGGCGCATCATAAGGTTTACGCGCCAGCAGCGGTTTGACCTCATCCACCACCACGCTGTCACCGCGGAAAAGGACGTTGCCCTGGGCAATCGCTTTTGCGGCCTGCACCAGATCTTTATCGTCGCGGCCAAAGACCACCAGCAGCTTCACGTACGGGTTTTCCGGGTGGCTTATCATCTCAACGGTCGGCGCTTTGACGTCCGGATGATCGCGCAGGAAGCCCGGGCGTTTCGCGTTGGTCGCAAACACAATGGCATTTCTGTCCGGCAGTTTGTCATACATCGCCGGGAAGCTCTGTCCACGCCAGCCAGCACGTGAACCAAACCAGGACGCCACAATGGTGGCCGCCAGCTGCTCGGTCACGTCCGGGGATGATGCAAACACCATCGGCAGCGTGAGCGGACGGTTATCACGCGGATCGAAGAACGGAACCGGGAATGCCGAGAGATCGTTTTTCAGCGCCAGCGACTGGTAGGTCATCTGCAGCGAGGAGTTACGTCCGACGTCCATCCACAGCGTGTTGCTGGCCGGGTTTTCGCAGACATCGCGGTAGTGACCGACAAATTCCAGACGGATACGGTTAAAGTCGGTGATGAACAGCGGATTGATCGGCACCTGCGCCTGGGTTTTCTTGCCCAGCTGCTCTTTGGTGACCGGCAGTACGTCCATCAGCTCATCATTCAGGTAGACCTTCAGCTGAGACTGCGTCGGCAGCAGAGATGGCGACGGCGTGTATTCCAGGTTCAGCACCGCATTCGAAACGACCTCATCGCTGCGCATGCCAAACTCGATGCCGCCGTTAGGGTTGATGCCGCGCAGCACCATACTGCCCGGAGGTGGTGCAATTTGCGCGAAGGTCAGCTTCACGTCCCGCGACGGCGCATTGTCCGCAACGACGGGCGCATTCGCCCCCCGGACGCCCGGCATCACCTGCCCGATGACCTGGCCGTCTGCCGGCAGGGTGTTCCCCTCCGTTGGCTGGTTCGGCGTGATATTTTCTGTTTGACCGGGTGCCGCGGTGACAACCGGATCGGTTGCCTGCGCGACGACAGGTACCGTTGGCGCAGGCGTTGCCGCTGCGTTACCAGGAGCTGCGTTAGCCATTGTTGCGGGGAGGACATTCATCCCCATTGCCACTGCACATAACCAGGAAAGTTTTGTTTTCATCGCGTTATCATCATTGTTGAGCCATAACCGGGTCCGCCTGCTTCGCCTCATCCCGCTCAGGACGACGAGGAATGAACGACACGACCCAGGAAACCAGCGAAGTAAGTGACCGGAAAATTAATTTCACCGACGACGGGGCGAATTCTGCAAGGTGACGATAGCCACGGAACCCCAGCTTCAGAATATCCAGCAGGCTTTCCAGAGGTTTATCTTCCGGGAAGCTGTCCTGCCAGAGAGCCCACGTGTCCGCGCGGGCAAACGTACACTGCACAAAATCGATATGTTGCTTTTTGGTCAACGGCATCAGCTGCAAACCGACTTCATTGCCCGCCACTCGAACAACCTGCGTCGGGAAGACATACTCCTGCTGACCGCGCTTAAGCAGCAGGTTAACTTTCTGGCCTTCCAGCACCTTCGCCTGGCCGTTGATTTTGATCCCCAGACCACCGTCAGAGAAGTCGTGCACTGTACAGGAGAAGAGGTGGCCATCTTCACGGGCGATCGCCGCAGGCATGCAGATTTCAACGCGATGCGCACGGCGAACCTGTTTACTCTCCACCGACACCGCTACCGCGCCGCCGAGGATAATCAGGTTGTAGAAGACCCAGGCCATACTCACAAAGACGGTCAGGATTTCGTTTTCCGGGCCGTAGAAGTAACGCCAGATACCGGCGATGACGCCAACGATATTCAGCAATACCAGTAAGATATACGGACGGGAGATCACCCAGTCGACGTACTCTTCTTCCACCAGGCCGCCCTTGGCGGTGACGTTAAATTTCCCTTTGTGCGGGTTAATCAGCGCCACCATCGTCGGCGGCGCGATATACCAGGCCAGCACCGTTTCGTAGATTTCACTCCAGAAGGAATGGCGGTATTTACCCTGTATCTTCGAGTTCGTCAGGCTCGCGTGGATCATGTGCGGCAGAACAAACAGCGCAATCATCAGCGCCGGGGCGTAAATGATATAAGCGTGAAGGAGCAGGAACGCCAGCGGCGCCGTCAGGAAGATCAGCCGCGGGATACCGGATAAGAAGTGGAACATGGCGTTGACGTAGCAGAGACGTTGCGCCAGCTTGAGCCCTTTCCCAATCAGTGGGTTATCGAGACGGAAAATCTGCACCATGCCGCGCGCCCAGCGAATACGCTGGCCAATGTGCGCCGACAGTGACTCCGTTGCCAGACCGGCGGCCTGCGGAATACGCATATACGCCGAGGTATAGCCACGACGGTGCAGGCGCAAAGAGGTGTGCGCATCTTCAGTGACCGTTTCGACGGCAATACCGCCAATTTCATCCAGCGGCTTACGGCGGATAACCGCACACGAGCCGCAGAAGAAGGTGGCATCCCACATGTCGTTCCCGTCCTGCACCAGGCCATAGAACAGGGTGCCTTCGTTCGGGGTTTTGCGGAAGCGGCCAAGGTTACGTTCAAACGGATCCGGCGAGAAGAAGTGGTGCGGCGTCTGCATCATCGCCAGCTCTTTCTCCTTCAGGAACCAGCCCATGGTCATCTGCAGGAACGAGCGCGTCGGCACGTGGTCACAGTCAAAGATCGAGACAAACTCCCCTGTGGCATACTTCAACGCGTTGTTGATGTTCCCGGCTTTCGCATGCTCGTGAGTCGGACGGGCGATGTACTCGACGCCAACCTCTTCTGCGAACTGGCGGAACGCCGGACGGTTGCCGTCATCCAGGATCCAGACCTTAAGCTTGTCTTTCGGCCAGTCGATGCCCAGCGCGGCATAAATGGTATTTTTCACCACGCTCAAATCTTCGTTGTAGGTCGGTACAAAGAGATCAACAGACGGCCACTGCGCGGTGTCTTTTGGCAGCGGAACCGGCTGGCGGTTGAGCGGCCAAATAACCTGGAAATAGCCCAGCACCAGTACGATCCAGGCGTAGGTTTCGGCAAACAGCAGCACCAGGCCGCACACCAGGCTGACCGGGTCGTCCCAGTTCAGGGTTGAGGTATAACGCCACCAGATGTAGCGACAGGAGACGGTCAACGACAACACAATCAGCATCAGCGCCGAGAAGCGGCCCGGAATACGGCGGACCAGCAGCGCCACGCCCCACAGCAGGATCAGGAAGGTGAACTGCGCCAGAGGGTTGAAAGGTTGCGTAATACAGACCAGCGCCAGAATGAGCGAGAACACGACGATCACGCCGAGGATAAAGCGCCGCAGGCCCGGGTGGAGATGCCCGAGCTCTTTGTGGTTATCCAGATGGCTGGTCTTATCGCTTACGCTGTTGGGCAGCCTGTCCAGCCACTGGTGGTAGCGCTCACGTAACTGCTGCACGCGGGAGAAGCTGCGCCAGTGCGGCGTTATTTTCTCTGAGCGGGATGACGTGACCACCAGCCAGATGGCTTGAATGAGATAGCGTGCCGGATCCAAAGGACGCGGTCGGTTGGGATTAATGTGCGGATATAGCTCACTGTGCCGGGCACGTATGCGCTGCCAGCGCGGGTGTTCGAGGGGAATAAACATCCAGGCCAGAATCATCCAGAAACAGCCGAGCGCGGCGCTAAATGCCGAAGCACCGTGTCGGCGGAAATGCCGGTAATGTTCGCTCAAACGCGAACTGACCGGTGGGATGAGTAACCAGCTGGCGAGACGACTCATACAGAACTCCCTGCATGCTCCGCCCTGTTGGCGAAGTTCAGCAGACACCAGTTAGCCAGCGTCAGGATCTCTTCTGCCGCCAGTGAATCGCTGCGGTATTCGCCGAGCGGTTGCTTAGACGCAAGGCATTCCGCCATTCCCTCATCACGATGGATGACAATGGGAAGCAGACGGCGCTGGCTTTGCAGCCAGACCTGATACAGATCGTCCTGAATCTGGCTGCCAATGCGCAAATCGTTAATCAGAAGGTGAGCGTTCTGAGGCAGCCCCTGCTGATGCAGGCGGATATGGCAGTTCGCATCGACGTTGACGATGGAAAGTATATGATCGCACTGGGCGATAAGCTGTCGGGTCAGCGTGCCGGCGCCGTGCGGCAGATCCAGTAGGATCCACTTGTAGTGCCCCTTTTCTTTCAGGGTTTGCAGCGCCAGCGTGAACTGTGAAAACAAGCGCTGATACGCGGCTTCATTCTCGCGTTCCGTGGTGCTCAGTTGCCCAAACGGCAGCAGATCAAGCTGGGAGGTATAGCGCATCCCTGCATCCTGCCAGTCTTTATCATCAAGCAGTGCCCGGGCCCAGCCCTCTTCACGAGAAAAGTCGACGTTAAACGACATACGCAACAAATTATCGGCGCAGGCGTCAATAACCAGCACCGATTCACCTAAAAGCTGTAATGACCACGCCAGCGCCGCGGTAACTGATGTGGTACCCACACCGCCACGGACACCCTGTAATCCGAGTATGGCCATCAATGGCTCCCTTATTGTTGATGGGCGAATTGGTGATGCTGCCAACTTACTGATTTAGTGTATGATGGTGTTTTTGAGGTGCTCCAGTGGCTTCTGTTTCTATCAGCTGTCCCTCCTGTTCAGCTACTGACGGGGTGGTGCGTAACGGTAAAAGTACTGCCGGACATCAGCGCTATCTCTGCTCTCACTGCCGTAAAACATGGCAGTTACAGTTCACATACACCGCCTCTCAACCCGGTACGCACCAGAAAATCATTGATATGGCCATGAATGGCGTTGGATGCCGGGCAACCGCCCGCATTATGGGCGTTGGCCTCAACACGATTTTACGTCACTTAAAAAACTCAGGCCGCAGTCGGTAACCTCGCGCATACAGCCGGGCAGTGACGTCATCGTCTGCGCGGAAATGGACGAACAGTGGGGCTACGTCGGGGCTAAATCGCGCCAGCGCTGGCTGTTTTACGCGTATGACAGGCTCCGGAAGACGGTTGTTGCGCACGTATTCGGTGAACGCACTATGGCGACGCTGGGGCGTCTTATGAGCCTGCTGTCACCCTTTGACGTGGTGATATGGATGACGGATGGCTGGCCGCTGTATGAATCCCGCCTGAAGGGAAAGCTGCACGTAATCAGCAAGCGATATACGCAGCGAATTGAGCGGCATAACCTGAATCTGAGGCAGCACCTGGCACGGCTGGGACGGAAGTCGCTGTCGTTCTCAAAATCGGTGGAGCTGCATGATAAAGTCATCGGGCATTATCTGAACATAAAACACTATCAATAATTTGGAGTCATTACCGAAAAAGGCGTGAGCGCCAGGCAACAGCTTACGCTGAAACATGTCGAGGGCGAGTGGCACCTGGCGCAGCAGGAAGAAACCGTGGTGCAACCGCGCAGTGATGAAAAACGCATCCTGAGCCATATCGCGGTTTTAGAGGGGGCACCCGCCCTGTCGGAAAACTGGACGCTGTTTGATTCTAACGAAGCCCTTTTCCATGAAGCCCGCACAACCCAGGCGGCAACCCTTATTTTCTCGCTGATGCAGAATAACCAGATTGAGACGCTGGCGCGGCAAATCCACACCTTACGCCGCCAGCGCGGCAGTGCGTTGAAAATTATCGTGCGCGAAAATAATACCAGCCTGCGCGCCACCGATGAGCGCCTGCTTCTGGGCTGCGGTGCCAATATGGTTATTCCATGGAATGCGCCGTTGTCACGCTGTCTGACGCTTATCGAAAGCGTTCAGGGCCAGCAGTTTAGCCGCCACGTACCGGAAGATATTTCCACGCTGCTCTCCATGACGCAGCCGATGAAGCTGCGTGGGTACCAAAAATGGGATACCTTCTGCGACGCCGTGGGCAACATGATGAACAACACGCTTCTTCCTGCTGACGGAAAAGGGGTCATGGTTGCCCTGCGCCCTGTACCGGGTATTCGCGTTGAACAGGCTCTCACTTTATGTCGCCCGAACCGTACTGGGGACATCATGACCATTGGCGACAATCGCCTGGTGCTGTTTTTGTCCTTCTGCCGGGTAAACGATCTCGATACGGCGCTTAACCACATCTTCCCCCTGCCTACAGGGGATATTTTCTCGAACCGTATGATTTGGTTCGAAGATAATACGATTAGCGCGGAGCTGGTGCAGATGCGTGCGCTCCAGCCTGAACAATGGGCCAAACCGCTCGCAATTAAGAGCGATGCCAAACCTATCCTCAATGCAAGGCATGATGGACACGTCTGGCGTCGGGTTCCGGAACCCCTTCGCTTATTAACAGACAACGCGGAGAACGCATCATCATGAACATCAGCGATATCATTCAACTGGTTATATTCTGTGCGCTGATCTTTTTCCCGCTTGGCTACTATGCGCGCCATTCCATACGCCGTATCCGTGATACGGCCAGAGTGCTGTTTATTAAACCTCGCTATGTAAAACCAGCCGGAACACTGACACGGGCATCACACGTCAAGGCAGACCGAAAACATGACTAATTCTACCTATACCGCTTCGTCACCCTCGCCGCTCTGGCAATACTGGCGCGGCCTTTCCGGCTGGAACTTCTACTTTCTGGTGAAGTTTGGTCTGCTGTGGGCAGGCTATCTGAATTTCCATCCCCTTCTCAACCTGGTATTTATGGCCTTCCTGCTGATGCCGCTGCCGAATATCAGGCTACATCGCTTGCGCCACTGGGTCGCTATACCTGTCGGCTTTGCGCTGTTCTGGCATGATACCTGGCTACCGGGGCCGGACAGCATTATGAGCCAGGGGTCGCAGGTGGCGGGCTTTAGCGCCAGCTATGTCCTCGATCTGACCGAGCGCTTTATTAACTGGCAGATGATTGGCGCGGTATTTGTGCTGCTGGTTGCCTGGCTGTTCCTGTCGCAGTGGATCCGCGTCACGGTGTTTGTGGTCGCGATTATGATCTGGCTTAACGTGCTGACGCTGGCTGGGCCGAACTTTTCGCTGTGGCCTGCCGGTCAACCGACCACCACGGTGACCACCACAGGGGGAAGCGCGGCGGCAACCGTCACAACGGCAGGCGATACGCCTGTGGTGGGCGATATCCCAACCCAGACCGCACCGCCGACCTCAACCAACCTGAACGCCTGGCTCTCCAGTTTCTATACCGCGGAAGACAAGCGACAGACTAAATTCCCGGATGCGCTGCCGGCGGATGCTCAGCCGTTTGAACTGCTGGTGATCAACATCTGCTCTCTCTCCTGGGCCGACGTGGACGCCGCCGGTTTGATGTCTCATCCGCTGTGGTCACACTTCGATATTCAGTTTAAAGATTTCAACTCTGCTACCTCTTACAGCGGCCCGGCGGCGATCCGCCTGCTGCGTGCAAGCTGCGGTCAAACATCGCATAAAAACCTGTATCAACCCGCCGGTAACCAGTGTTATCTGTTCGATAACCTCGCAAAGCTGGGCTTTACGCAGCATCTGATGCTGGGGCATAACGGCCAGTTCGGTAACTTCCTGAAAGAGGTGCGCGAACAGGGCGGCATGCAGGCACCGCTGATGGATCAAACCGGTCTTCCCGTCTCTCTGCTGGGCTTCGACGGCTCGCCCGTTTATGACGATACTGCCGTCCTGCAACGCTGGCTGCAGACCATCGAAAAAGACAGTAATCCGCGCAGCGCGACGTTCTATAACACTCTGCCGCTCCACGACGGTAACCATTTCCCGGGCGTGAGCAAAACGGCTGATTATAAAGTGCGTGCTCAGAAGTTCTTTGACGAGCTGGACGCGTTCTTCACGGAGCTGGAAAAATCGGGCCGTAAAGTGATGGTGGTTGTGGTGCCTGAGCACGGTGGAGCGCTGAAAGGTGACAGAATGCAGGTGTCGGGTCTGCGTGATATCCCAAGCCCGTCCATTACCAACGTGCCTGCAGGCATTAAATTCTTTGGTATGAAGGCACCGCATCAGGGCGCACCGATTGAGATTACACAGCCAACCAGCTATCTGGCAATCTCAGAGCTGGTTGCCCGCGCCGTTGACGGGAAGCTGTTTGTGGAAGATAGCGTGAACTGGGATCAGCTCACCAGCAACCTGCCGCAAACGGCAGAAGTCTCCGAGAACGCTAACGCGGTCGTCATTCAATATCAAAACAAACCTTACGTTCGCCTGAACGGCGGGGATTGGGTACCGTATCCGCAGTAACACGGTATGACGTCCCTCTCCCCATCGGGGAGAGGGACAATGTCAACATTATTGCTGGGCGATCCACTCCAGCATTTTCAGACTTGCCGAATAGTAGTCGTCTTTAGAGGTGATTTCGGGTTCACCGGAAGACTGCCCCATCGTGAAATCACGTACAGCCAGCAGGCCGCCTTCCATCATGTAGGGCGCATATTCGTTGGTCGTGACGTTAACCCAGGCGGGAGTTTGTTCCCGGGAAAACTGTCCGAACCAGGCCTTCCACGGCGTCAGCAGCGGGCTTTGCTTATCAGACCAGGCGACGTACAGCGGAACACGAATCGCGTCATAGCTCATTCGCGGCGGCCAGCCTTTAGCAGGTGCCAGCTTGCCACCTGATGCCAGTGAAACCCAGTCAGTGGGCAGATTCGCTTTACCCGAACCCATTTTCCCCAGCAGGCGTTTCCCGTCCTTAATCAAATCGCGCCAGACCGGCAAATGACTGCGTCTGGAGAAGGCCTGCCAGGCCGGAAACACGAAATAGGAAGGATTAAGGACCACTTCACCCTCAAGCTTAAACCCCTGGACGCCGGGCAGCATCACGCGGTAACCGGCATAGCGGATCACGCTATGGTCAATCAGTGCTTTTGTAATTGCATCCGATGCGGCGCTGTAGCGTTTGTCATGCCAGCGGGCGTCGGCTTTCAGCAACGCCCAGGCAATCAGCACGTCGCCATCGGCAGCGTTGTTTTTGTCGGCGACCGGGTTGGACTCTGCGGGATTATAGCGCCAGTAAAACAGACCATTTTCTTTGTTCTTCAGCTGACTGTCTGTCCATTGCCAGAGCTTATCGAACGTGGCCTTATCGTCGTTGGCCACCGCCATCAGCATGGCAAAACCCTGGCCTTCCGTATGCGACACGCCGCCATTGCCGGTATCGACAATGCGGCCTTCCGGTTTGAAAAAGCGGGCCTTGTAGCTCTCCCAGGCCCGATCCGCATGAGAGAGAGGCGAGAACAGCAGACTCATCATGACGGCCAGCGTCGCGCAGACGGGTTTTCGCATAATTAACTCAATCCGGTTATTCGGCACTTCGCAGTGAAATCTCACCGCCCATCCAGGGTTTTATCACACCGTCCTGCTCCAGGAGCAGCGCGCCCTGTGCGTCAATACCGCGTGAAGTCCCGTAGATCTCTTTATCACCAATCAGCAGTTTCACCGGGCGGTTGATGAAGTTATCCAGCTTTTCCCAACGAGACAGGAACGGTGCCAGCCCTTCCTGCTCAAAAAGCGTGAGTGAACTGCGCAACTCTTTAATCATACGCACGGCAAGGGTGTTACGATCGATGACGATCCCCGCCTCCTGGAGGTTCGTCCAGGCCTGATTCACCACATCATTTTGTACGTTGCGCATCACCATATTGAGGCCTGCCCCAATGACGATCTGTGCCGCATCGCCCGTTTTTCCCGTCAGTTCGACAAGAATACCGGCAAGTTTACGATCGTTGAGGTAGAGGTCATTAGGCCACTTAACACGTACTTTATCCGCTCCCAGATCGTGCAGCACTTCCGCCATGACGATGCCGATGACCAGACTCAGGCCAATAGCAGCGGCCGGGCCCTGATCGAGTCGCCAGTACATGGACAAATAGAGGTTAGCGCCAAATGGCGAAAACCATTTGCGACCGCGACGGCCGCGACCGGCCTGTTGATATTCAGCAACGCAGGCATCGCCGGATGTCAGCTCAGGCAGACGATCCAGAAGATACTGGTTCGTCGAATCAATCACCGGCAGCACCGCAACATTGCCGTGTCCGATCTGGCTGCGGATCTTTTCTTCATTCAGCAATTGAATCGGCTCCGGCAGACTGTAGCCTTTTCCGGGAACCGTGAACACATCAACACCCCAGTCGCGAAGCGTCTGAATATGTTTATTGATAGCAGCACGGCTCATGCCAAGCTGTTCACCCAGCTGCTCGCCAGAATGAAACTCACCGTCAGCAAGGATGCTAATCAGGGTTAAGGGAATGGTATTGTCCTTCACGCGATAGCCTCCACGGCATTGACTTCACCTGTGCAGCCAATGAAGCGAACTTCTGGCTCCAGCCAGACGTTAAATTTTTCGCCCACACGCTGACGAACATAATGAGCCAGCTGTACAACATCATCGCTGGTCGCATCGCGTTGATTAATCAGCACCAGAGCCTGCTGCTGGTGAACAGAAGCACCGCCTACTGAAGTGCCTTTTAGCTGGCATTGATCGATAAGCCATCCCGCGGCAAGCTTCACGCTGCCATCCGCCTGAGGGTAATGTGGCGCGGCTGGCCATCCTTCAAGAAAGACTTTTGCATTTTCGCTGCTGATAACCGGATTTTTGAAGAAACTGCCGGCGTTTCCGTTTACTTTTGGATCGGGAAGTTTGGTCATCCGCATATGGCAAACCGAGTCAAAAACGTCGCGTGCGGTAACGGTTTCCGGATCGAGACGCGTTAAATCCCCGTAGGTCAGCACCGGCTGCCAGTTCTTCGACAGGCGCAGACCCACGGCGACAATCACGTAGCGGTCCTGATATTCATGTTTGAAGATACTGTCACGATAGCCAAATCGACACTGTCCTGCGGTTAAACGCTTAGCCGTTCCGGTCGCCAGTTCGATGCAGTCGACATATTCACAGACATGTTTCAGTTCGATGCCGTAGGCGCCGATGTTTTGAATAGGTGACGATCCGGCGCAGCCTGGAATAAGCGCAAGGTTTTCCAGACCCGGCATCCCTTTTTCGAGGGTGAATTGCACCAGATGATGCCAGTTTTCTCCAGCCCCCACGTGCAGGTGCCAGCTATCGGCACGCTCTTCAACATCAATCCCCATGATGCGGTTAACGATCACCGTTCCCGCAAAATCATCGAGAAACAGGACATTACTTCCTTCGCCCAGAATCAGTACGGGTTCGTTATTTTCTGTTGCGCTTTGCCATGCATCCAGCAGTTGCTGTGCAGTATCGGTACGTACAATTTGTTTAGCATTGCGTTGAATGCCAAAGGTATTCCAGGGCTTAAGGGAGTGGTTCATAGACGCTATCCTGATGCAAAAACGCAGGTAGTTTACCGTATAAGCAGGGCGTTGGGGGATTAGTTTGTGCAGCGTATAAACGCAAAAAGGCCATCCTTTCGGATGGCCTCTTCACTTATTTGATGCCTGGCAGTTCCCTACTCTCACATGGGGAGACCCCACACTACCATCGGCGCTACGGCGTTTCACTTCTGAGTTCGGCATGGGGTCAGGTGGGACCACCGCGCTAAAGCCGCCAGGCAAATTCTGTTAAATCTGTATCAAAGCTGAAATTTGATTGTCTGTCTCTCGTCCGCCGAAACAGCTTCGGCGTTGTAAGGTTAAGCCTCACGGTTCATTAGTATCGGTTAGCTCAACGCATCGCTGCGCTTACACACCCGACCTATCAACGTCGTAGTCTTCAACGTTCCTTCAGGACCCTTAAAGGGTCAGGGAGAACTCATCTCGGGGCAAGTTTCGTGCTTAGATGCTTTCAGCACTTATCTTTTCCGCATTTAGCTACCGGGCAGTGCCATTGGCATGACAACCCGAACACCAGTGATGCGTCCACTCCGGTCCTCTCGTACTAGGAGCAGCCCCCCTCAATTCTCCAGCGCCCACGGCAGATAGGGACCGAACTGTCTCACGACGTTCTAAACCCAGCTCGCGTACCACTTTAAATGGCGAACAGCCATACCCTTGGGACCTACTTCAGCCCCAGGATGTGATGAGCCGACATCGAGGTGCCAAACACCGCCGTCGATATGAACTCTTGGGCGGTATCAGCCTGTTATCCCCGGAGTACCTTTTATCCGTTGAGCGATGGCCCTTCCATTCAGAACCACCGGATCACTATGACCTGCTTTCGCACCTGCTCGAGCCGTCACTCTCGCAGTCAAGCTAGCTTATGCCATTGCACTAACCTCCTGATGTCCGACCAGGATTAGCTAACCTTCGTGCTCCTCCGTTACTCTTTGGGAGGAGACCGCCCCAGTCAAACTACCCACCAGACACTGTCCGCAACCCGGATTACGGGTCTACGTTAGAACACCAGCCATTAAAGGGTGGTATTTCAAGGTCGGCTCCACGCAGACTGGCGTCCACGCTTCAAAGCCTCCCACCTATCCTACACATCAAGGACCAGTGTTCAGTGTCAAGCTATAGTAAAGGTTCACGGGGTCTTTCCGTCTTGCCGCGGGTACACTGCATCTTCACAGCGAGTTCAATTTCACTGAGTCTCGGGTGGAGACAGCCTGGCCATCATTACGCCATTCGTGCAGGTCGGAACTTACCCGACAAGGAATTTCGCTACCTTAGGACCGTTATAGTTACGGCCGCCGTTTACCGGGGCTTCGATCAAGAGCTTCGCGTTGCCGCTAACCCCATCAATTAACCTTCCGGCACCGGGCAGGCGTCACACCGTATACGTCCACTTTCGTGTTTGCACAGTGCTGTGTTTTTAATAAACAGTTGCAGCCAGCTGGTATCTTCGACTGATTTCAGCTCCACCCGCAGGGGCTTCACCTACATATCAGCGTGCCTTCTCCCGAAGTTACGGCACCATTTTGCCTAGTTCCTTCACCCGAGTTCTCTCAAGCGCCTTGGTATTCTCTACCTGACCACCTGTGTCGGTTTGGGGTACGATTTGATGTTACCTGATGCTTAGAGGCTTTTCCTGGAAGCAGGGCATTTGTTACTTCAGCACCGTAGTGCCTCGTCATCACACCTCAGCGTTAAAAGGTACCGGATTTACCTGGAACCTCCGCCTACATGCTTAAACCGGGACAACCGTCGCCCGGCTAACATAGCCTTCTCCGTCCCCCCTTCGCAGTAACACCAAGTACAGGAATATTAACCTGTTTCCCATCGACTACGCCTTTCGGCCTCGCCTTAGGGGTCGACTCACCCTGCCCCGATTAACGTTGGACAGGAACCCTTGGTCTTCCGGCGAGCGGGCTTTTCACCCGCTTTATCGTTACTTATGTCAGCATTCGCACTTCTGATACCTCCAGCATGCCTCACAGCACACCTTCAACGGCTTACAGAACGCTCCCCTACCCAACAACGCATAAGCGTCGCTGCCGCAGCTTCGGTGCATGGTTTAGCCCCGTTACATCTTCCGCGCAGGCCGACTCGACCAGTGAGCTATTACGCTTTCTTTAAATGATGGCTGCTTCTAAGCCAACATCCTGGCTGTCTGTGCCTTCCCACATCGTTTCCCACTTAACCATGACTTTGGGACCTTAGCTGGCGGTCTGGGTTGTTTCCCTCTTCACGACGGACGTTAGCACCCGCCGTGTGTCTCCCGTGATAACATTCTTCGGTATTCGTAGTTTGCATCGGGTTGGTAAGCCGGGATGGCCCCCTAGCCGAAACAGTGCTCTACCCCCGAAGATGAGTTCACGAGGCGCTACCTAAATAGCTTTCGGGGAGAACCAGCTATCTCCCGGTTTGATTGGCCTTTCACCCCCAGCCACAAGTCATCCGCTAATTTTTCAACATTAGTCGGTTCGGTCCTCCAGTTAGTGTTACCCAACCTTCAACCTGCCCATGGCTAGATCACCGGGTTTCGGGTCTATACCCTGCAACTTAACGCCCAGTTAAGACTCGGTTTCCCTTCGGCTCCCCTATACGGTTAACCTTGCTACAGAATATAAGTCGCTGACCCATTATACAAAAGGTACGCAGTCACACCACGAAGGTGCTCCCACTGCTTGTACGTACACGGTTTCAGGTTCTTTTTCACTCCCCTCGCCGGGGTTCTTTTCGCCTTTCCCTCACGGTACTGGTTCACTATCGGTCAGTCAGGAGTATTTAGCCTTGGAGGATGGTCCCCCCATATTCAGACAGGATACCACGTGTCCCGCCCTACTCTTCGAGTTCACAACCTGTGTGCTTTCGTGTACGGGGCTGTCACCCTGTATCGCCGGACTTTCCAGACCGTTCCACTAACACACAAGCTGATTCAGACTCTGGGCTGCTCCCCGTTCGCTCGCCGCTACTGGGGGAATCTCGGTTGATTTCTTTTCCTCGGGGTACTTAGATGTTTCAGTTCCCCCGGTTCGCCTCGTTAACCTATGTATTCAGTTAACGATAGTGTGACGAATCACACTGGGTTTCCCCATTCGGACATCGCCGGGTCAAAGGTTCATATCACCTCGCCGGCGCTTTTCGCAGATTAGCACGTCCTTCATCGCCTCTGACTGCCAGGGCATCCACCGTGTACGCTTAGTCGCTTAACCTCACAACCCGAAGATGTTTCTTTCGATTCACCATCGACTTGCGAAAATTTGAGAGACTCGAACACACCATTAAAGATGTGTCGTTTCAATTTTCAGCTTGATCCAGATTTTTAAAGAGCAAAACTTCGCAGTGCACCTTTTCAGGTTCACTCTGAAGTTTTCTTGTGTTCGCAGTAAAAGATGGTGGAGCTATGCGGGATCGAACCGCAGACCTCCTGCGTGCAAAGCAGGCGCTCTCCCAGCTGAGCTATAGCCCCATCGTTTATAATCTCTGTACCGCTCATCCTTTAAAAGGAGTTTGGTAGGCCTGAGTGGACTTGAACCACCGACCTCACCCTTATCAGGGGTGCGCTCTAACCACCTGAGCTACAAGCCTGCAGAGATTTTTACTGCTGTTTTTCATCAGACAATTTGTGTGAGCACTGCAAAGGCAGGTTCTTTAAGGTAAGGAGGTGATCCAACCGCAGGTTCCCCTACGGTTACCTTGTTACGACTTCACCCCAGTCATGAATCACAAAGTGGTAAGCGCCCTCCCGAAGGTTAAGCTACCTACTTCTTTTGCAACCCACTCCCATGGTGTGACGGGCGGTGTGTACAAGGCCCGGGAACGTATTCACCGTAGCATTCTGATCTACGATTACTAGCGATTCCGACTTCATGGAGTCGAGTTGCAGACTCCAATCCGGACTACGACGCACTTTATGAGGTCCGCTTGCTCTCGCGAGGTCGCTTCTCTTTGTATGCGCCATTGTAGCACGTGTGTAGCCCTACTCGTAAGGGCCATGATGACTTGACGTCATCCCCACCTTCCTCCAGTTTATCACTGGCAGTCTCCTTTGAGTTCCCGGCCGAACCGCTGGCAACAAAGGATAAGGGTTGCGCTCGTTGCGGGACTTAACCCAACATTTCACAACACGAGCTGACGACAGCCATGCAGCACCTGTCTCAGAGTTCCCGAAGGCACCAAAGCATCTCTGCTAAGTTCTCTGGATGTCAAGAGTAGGTAAGGTTCTTCGCGTTGCATCGAATTAAACCACATGCTCCACCGCTTGTGCGGGCCCCCGTCAATTCATTTGAGTTTTAACCTTGCGGCCGTACTCCCCAGGCGGTCGACTTAACGCGTTAGCTCCGGAAGCCACGCCTCAAGGGCACAACCTCCAAGTCGACATCGTTTACGGCGTGGACTACCAGGGTATCTAATCCTGTTTGCTCCCCACGCTTTCGCACCTGAGCGTCAGTCTTTGTCCAGGGGGCCGCCTTCGCCACCGGTATTCCTCCAGATCTCTACGCATTTCACCGCTACACCTGGAATTCTACCCCCCTCTACAAGACTCTAGCCTGCCAGTTTCGAATGCAGTTCCCAGGTTGAGCCCGGGGATTTCACATCCGACTTGACAGACCGCCTGCGTGCGCTTTACGCCCAGTAATTCCGATTAACGCTTGCACCCTCCGTATTACCGCGGCTGCTGGCACGGAGTTAGCCGGTGCTTCTTCTGCGGGTAACGTCAATTGCTGAGGTTATTAACCTCAACACCTTCCTCCCCGCTGAAAGTACTTTACAACCCGAAGGCCTTCTTCATACACGCGGCATGGCTGCATCAGGCTTGCGCCCATTGTGCAATATTCCCCACTGCTGCCTCCCGTAGGAGTCTGGACCGTGTCTCAGTTCCAGTGTGGCTGGTCATCCTCTCAGACCAGCTAGGGATCGTCGCCTAGGTGAGCCGTTACCCCACCTACTAGCTAATCCCATCTGGGCACATCTGATGGCAAGAGGCCCGAAGGTCCCCCTCTTTGGTCTTGCGACGTTATGCGGTATTAGCTACCGTTTCCAGTAGTTATCCCCCTCCATCAGGCAGTTTCCCAGACATTACTCACCCGTCCGCCGCTCGTCACCCAGGAGCAAGCTCCCTGTGTTACCGCTCGACTTGCATGTGTTAGGCCTGCCGCCAGCGTTCAATCTGAGCCATGATCAAACTCTTCAATTTAAGTTTGATGCTCGTGAATTAAACTTCGTAATGAATTACGTATGTTCACTCAGAGACTTGGTATTCATTTTTCGTCTTGCGACGTTAAGAATCCATGTCACTTTGAGTGCCCACACAGATTGTCTGATAAATTGTTAAAGAGCAGTGCCGCTTCGCTTTTCGCTGCGGCGCGGGGTGTGCATATTACGCTTTCCCGCTTCAGAGTCAAGCGTTTATTTTCGCTTTTCTCTGCTGACCCGGCGGCGTGTGTGCCGTTGTTCCGTGTCAGTGGAGGCGCATTATAGGGAGTTATTCCGACGTGACAAGCATAAAATACAAAAAACTTTTCGTTCGCTCACTTTTCAAACTTAACGCTTATTTATGTCGCGAATCGCCCGTTAAATGTGCGATTTCCCGCGCAAAACTGGCCACCTGCGACCAGTCGGTATAAACCACTTCTTTACGCGTATCGGTTTCACCCCCGGTCATCTTCATAATCAGGCGGATCATAAAGCGGTCATACCAGCGGTAGCGAGGGTAGCGCAGCGCGCCGGCAAAGACGGCGCACAGGTCTGGCTGCCACGGCGAGCTGAGTAAAAACTTGCGCGTGTAGCTGTTGGTCTGCGGCGTACGCTTCTCAGCTTTACGTGCGACCAGGTTGACCGAGTAAAAGGCACCGGGCAATTTGTTGAGCACCGCCGTGTGCTTTTTCACAAAGCGATCCAGCGCCGGATGGAAATGCCCGTAACGAATTGACGCGCCAATCACCACGCGATCGTACTCCTGCCAGGCTATCTGCTCCGCACGGTTCAGGTTCACCACATCAGAGTAAATACCCAGCTCTTTTAATTCCGACGCCAGATAAGCGGCAATCTCACGCGTTTGCCCGTCTCGCGTAGAGAAAAGAATCAATGTTTTCATCAACGGCTCCTTACTCGCGCCAGAATGTAGGGGTGAACAGCACCAGCAGCGTAAAGACCTCAAGACGACCAAACAGCATATTGGCGATGAGGATCCATTTCGCGACCGGGTTCATGCTGGCAAAGTTATCCGCCACAACGCCCAGGCCGGGCCCGAGGTTATTCAATGTTGCTACGACGGACGCAAAGGCGGAGAAATCATCCACCCCCGTCGCGATAATCGCCAGCATACTGACGATAAAGACCAGCGCATACGCCGAGAAGAATCCCCACACCGCTTCGAGGATACGTTCCGGCAGCGCGCGGTTCCCCAGCTTAATGCTGTAAACCGCGTTCGGGTGGACCAGGCGCTTCAGCTCACGGTTGCCCTGCTTAAACAGCAGCAGAATACGAATCACCTTCAGGCCGCCGCCCGTAGAACCCGCACAGCCCCCGATAAATGCCGAGCATAAAAGCAGCACCGGCAGGAACAGCGGCCAGCGCGCGATGCTGTCCGTGGTAAACCCGGCGGTCGTCGCCATCGATACCACCTGGAAGAACGCCTGATTTAGCGTGGTCAGCGCGGAGTTGTAGACATCATGGAACCACAGCACCAGGGTACAGATGATTACCAGCGTAAGCTGGACGCCAATAAACATGCGGAATTCCGGGTCACGCCAGTACACCTTCAGGCTGCGCCCGCTCAGTAAAGAGAAGTGCAGACCGTAGTTACAGCCTGAAATCAGCAGGAAAATGGCAATGATGGTGTTAATGGTTGGGCTGTCGAAGTAGCCGACGCTGGCATCGTGGGTGGAGAACCCGCCGATAGCGATCGTCGCAAAGCTGTGTCCGATGGCGTCGAAAGCGGGCATCCCGGCGAACCATAGCGCCAGCGCACAGGCCACCGTCAGTAATACATAGATAAGCCAGAGGGTTTTCGCCGTCTCGGCAATACGCGGGCGCATCTTGTTATCTTTCAGCGGTCCGGGCATTTCGGCGCGATAGAGCTGCATGCCGCCAACGCCCAGAATAGGGAGAATAGCCACTGCCAGGACGATGATCCCCATCCCCCCGAACCACTGCAGCATCTGGCGATAAAAGAGAATGGCGTGCGGGAGTGAATCCAGCCCCACCAGCGTCGTCGCCCCGGTGGTTGTTAAACCGGAGAACGATTCAAAAAAGGCATCCGTGATGCTCAGGTTAGGCTGTTCAGAGAAGATAAAGGGCAGCGAACCAACGCTCCCCAGCACCGTCCAGAACAGGACCACAATCAGAAATCCTTCGCGAGATTTCAGCTCACCTTTCTGACGACGGTTTGGCCACCACAGCAGCGAGCCAATCGCCAGCGCGACAAAGAAGGTCTGGGTAAATGCACGCCCCGCGCCGTCCCGGTAGATAAGCGCCACCAGTCCTGGGAGAATCATCGTCCCGGAAAAGAGTATGACCAGTAGTCCAACGATTCGGGTTATGGCACGAAAATGCATCTCTGCCGCTTCCTTTGGTATTCAAAAAAGTGAGGTGGGGATTATTCTTCAATCGGCAGCAATTGCAACGAACCACGACTAAAATCAGCCAGTTTTGCTGAAAAAGCAGCCAGCTCCGCCTGAGGAAGCGCCACGCGTAATTGCACCATTGCCTGGTAATCACTGTGCGCAATCACGCCGTTAAACTGTTTGAGCAGCGTTTCAATGCCCGATAGCTGAGCGTAATCGCACAACAAAGTATATTCAGTGAGCGGCGTTTTGCGGATAGTTGTGAGCATATTCAGTGCCTGCTGAACTCCGCTGCCATACGCTTTTACCAGCCCACCCGTGCCCAACAGGATACCGCCGTAGTAGCGCACCACCACGGCGGTAATTTCACCCACGCCGCTGCCCATCAGCTGCGAAAGCATGGGTTTACCGGCCGTGCCCGCCGGTTCACCGTCGTCGGAAAACCCCAGCTGTTGTGAATCGTCCGGCGGCCCTGCCACCCACGCCACGCAGTGGTGACGCGCGTCAGGATGCTCAGCCCGAACGGATTCGACAAACGCCTTTGCCGCCTCTACGCCGTCGGTATGCGCCAGCAGCGTAATAAAGCGGCTTTTCTTGATTTCCTCAACAAAGGTGACCGGTTCAGCCGGTATCAGCCAGCTTTCCATCAGGCCAGCTTCAGGTCTCGCGTCATGTTCTCAATACCGTTTTCGTGAACCACCACGTTATCTTCGATGCGAATGCCGCCAAACGGCTTCAGCGCGTCAATTTTTTCCCAGTTGAAGTGTTTGCTGAACTGGCCTTCACGCCACGGCGCCAGCAGGGATTCGATAAAGTAGATCCCCGGTTCAATCGTCAACACCATACGCGGCTCCAGAATACGGGTGCAGCGCAGGTAAGGATATTTAGACGGAGCCGCCAGGTGCGTCCCGGTGTCATCCTGCATAAAGCCCGCAACGTCGTGAACCTGCAGGCCCAGCGGGTGACCGATACCGTGCGGCATGAATGGCCCGGTCAGATCGTTCTCGACCATCGCCTCTTCGCTCATGTCTTTCACAATCTGATGCTTACGCAGCAGTTTTGCGATGCGCTGATGGAACTGGATGTGGTAATCCACATAGCTGGTTCCCGCCTTCATGGTGGCAATCAGCGCCAGCTGTTCATCGTTCACGTCTTTAATCAGCTGCGCGAAATCGGTATCCGCATTCGCCGCCCAGGTACGGGTCAGGTCGGCCGCGTAGCCGTTGTACTCTGCCCCTGCGTCCAGCAGGAAGCTGCGCATTTCCGACGGAACATGGTGATCCAGCTTGGTGTAGTGAAGCACAGACGCGTGCTCATTCAGCGCGACGATATTGCTGTAAGGCACGTCGGTATCACGGTGGCCCGTCGCGGTCAGATAGGCCTGATTGATGTCGAACTCGCTCATCCCCGACTGGAACGCTTCGTGCGCGGCACGGTGGCCATTCACCGCCGTTTTTTGCGCTTCACGCATGCAGTAAAGTTCGTAGTCGGTTTTATACGCGCGGTAATAGTGCAGGTAATCCAGCACGCCTTTCGGATTGAGTTTGTCTGCCGGAATATCCAGACCCAGCGCGCGCTCCGGAACAGGGCCAATATAGGCGATGTTGCCCCGCGCGGCAGGCAGCTGGCTGCCAATGCCGTCCGCTTTCGGCAGTGCAATCACATCAATCTCTTCCGTCCAGAAAGAGGTCGGCAGCGGTTCTACGTTGTGCCAGTAATCGACCGGCAGGTAGAACCACAGTTTCGGCTTGTTCACGCCGTCCACCAGCAGCCAGCAATTTGGAACCTGAGTTACCGGCACCCAGGCTTTAAACTGCGGGTTCACCTTGAACGGATAAGCGTGGTCATCCAGAAAGGTATTCATCAGCTCGCCGGAGTGGATCAGCAGCGCATCCAGCTTAAAGCGGGCCAGTACATCGCGGGTACGTTCCTGTAGGGTAACGATATGATTTTTATAAAGCGAAGCCAGTGAGTCCATCATTCTTCCTTTCGTTTTTTTGACCTCAAGTCATCGCATCTTAGCACACCTCACTCCGGCTGCGTGATTTCCACCGACCGTGATCAATGCAGCATTTTCTTAATGAGTAATTTGCATTTTATTAACATAAATCCCACACTCCGATTCATCTGGTATGACCAGATCCAATTGCTGGATTCAGGAGACTGACATGCTCTACAAAGGCGACACCCTGTACCTCAACTGGCTGGAAGATGGCATTGCCGAACTGGTGTTCGATGCCCCCGGCTCAGTGAACAAGCTTGATACCGCAACGGTGGCCAGTCTTGGCCAGGCGCTGGATATTCTTGAAAAACAACCTGAATTAAAAGGGCTGCTGCTGCGTTCGAACAAAGCGGCCTTTATTGTCGGTGCCGATATCACCGAGTTTCTTTCGCTGTTCCTGGTTCCGGAAGAACAGCTGAGCCAGTGGCTGCACTTTGCCAACAGCGTCTTTAATCGTCTGGAAGATCTGCCTGTCCCGACCATTTCCGCCGTTAACGGCTATGCGCTGGGCGGCGGCTGCGAGTGCGTGCTGGCGACCGACTACCGTCTGGCGACGCCGGACCTGCGCATCGGCCTGCCGGAAACCAAGCTGGGCATCATGCCGGGCTTTGGCGGCTCCGTGCGTATGCCGCGCATGCTGGGTGCCGACAGCGCCCTGGAGATCATTGCCGCAGGTAAAGATGTCGGCGCCGAACAGGCGCAGAAAATCGGCCTGGTCGACGGCGTCGTGAAGCCAGAGAAACTGGTTGAAGGCGCACTCGCCATTCTGCGTCAGGCCATTAACGGCGATCTCGACTGGAAAGCCAAACGCCAGCCGAAGCTGGAGCCGTTAAAACTCAGCAAAATTGAAGCCACCATGAGCTTCACCATCGCCAAAGGCATGGTCATGCAGACGGCGGGTAAACACTACCCGGCGCCGATCACGGCGGTGAAAACCATTGAAGCGGCTGCTCGTCTCGGACGCGACGAGGCGCTGAAGCTCGAAAATCAGAGCTTTGTCCCGCTGGCGCACACCAATGAAGCCCGCGCGCTGGTCGGTATCTTCCTCAACGATCAGTTCGTGAAGGGTAAAGCCAAACAGCTGACTAAAAACGTTGAGACGCCAAAACATGCGGCGGTACTCGGCGCCGGCATTATGGGTGGCGGCATCGCTTACCAGTCGGCCTGGAAAGGCGTGCCGGTGGTGATGAAAGACATCAGCGAGAAATCCCTGACGCTGGGCATGACCGAAGCGGCCAAGCTGCTGAATAAACAGCTGGAACGCGGAAAAATTGACGGGCTGAAGCTTGCAGGTGTGATCTCCACCATTCAGCCCGTGCTGGAATACAGCGGTTTCGACCGTGTCGACGTGGTAGTCGAAGCCGTCGTCGAGAATCCGAAAGTCAAAAAAGCGGTGCTGGCGGAAACGGAAGACAAGGTTCGTCCTGAGACCGTGCTGGCCTCTAACACCTCCACCATTCCAATCAGCGAACTGGCGAGCGTGCTGAAGCGTCCGGAAAACTTCTGCGGGATGCACTTCTTCAACCCGGTACACCGTATGCCGCTGGTCGAAGTGATCCGTGGGGAAAAAACCTCTGACGAAACCATCGCTAAAGTGGTGGCATGGGCGAGCAAGATGGGCAAAACGCCGATCGTTGTTAACGACTGCCCGGGCTTCTTCGTAAACCGCGTGCTGTTCCCTTACTTCGCCGGTTTCAGCCAGCTGCTGCGCGACGGTGCGGACTTCCGCAAAATCGACAAAGTAATGGAGAAACAGTTCGGCTGGCCGATGGGCCCGGCGTATCTGATGGATGTGGTCGGCATTGATACCGCCCACCACGCTCAGGCGGTAATGGCGGCAGGCTTCCCGCAGCGTATGCAGAAAGATTATCGCGACGCCATTGACGCTCTGTTCGACGCTAACCGCTTCGGCCAGAAAAACGGCCTGGGCTTCTGGCGCTATAAAGAAGACAGCAAAGGCAAACCGAAGAAAGAAGAAGATGCCGTGGTGGACGGCCTGCTGGCCGACGTTAGCCAGCCAAAACGCGACTTCACCGACGATGAGATCGTCGCCCGGATGATGATCCCGATGGTCAACGAAGTGGTGCGTTGCCTGGAAGAAGGCATCATCGCCAGCCCGGCAGAAGCGGACATGGCGCTGGTGTACGGCCTGGGCTTCCCTCCGTTCCACGGCGGCGCGTTCCGCTGGCTGGACACGCTCGGCAGCGCCCGCTATCTCGATATGGCTCAGCAGTATCAGCATCTCGGCCCGCTTTATGAGGTGCCGGAAGGGCTTCGCAACAAAGCGCGCCATAACGAACCCTACTATCCAGCAGTTGAGCCAGCCCGTCCGGTTGGCGAGCTGAAAACGGCTTAAGGAGTCACAATGGAAAAGGTTGTCATTGTTGATGCGATTCGCACCCCGATGGGCCGTTCAAAAGGCGGTGCATTCCGTAACGTGCGTGCAGAAGATCTCTCCGCGCATCTGATGCGTAGCCTGCTGGCGCGTAACCCGGCGCTGGATCCTGCTGCGCTGGACGATATCTACTGGGGCTGCGTGCAGCAGACCCTGGAGCAAGGTTTCAACATCGCCCGTAACGCGTCGCTGCTGGCGGAGATCCCGCACTCGGTTCCGGCCGTCACCGTGAACCGCCTGTGCGGTTCGTCAATGCAGGCGCTGCACGACGCGGCGCGCATGATCATGACCGGTGATGCGCAGGCCTGCCTGGTGGGCGGCGTCGAGCACATGGGTCACGTGCCGATGAGCCACGGGGTCGATTTCCACCCGGGCATGAGCCGTAACGTGGCGAAAGCCGCGGGGATGATGGGCCTGACCGCCGAGATGCTCTCTCGGCTGCACGGCATTAGCCGTGAAATGCAGGATGCCTTTGCCGCGCGCTCTCATGCTCGCGCATGGGCGGCGACGCAGTCCGGTGCCTTTAAGAATGAGATCATCCCGACCGGCGGCCACGACGCAGACGGCGTACTGAAGCAGTTCAGCTACGACGAAGTCATCCGCCCGGAAACCACCGTAGAAGCGCTTTCTACCCTGCGCCCTGCGTTTGATCCGGTCACGGGTACAGTAACGGCAGGTACTTCGTCGGCGCTGTCCGACGGTGCCGCCGCGATGCTGGTAATGAGCGAAAGTCGCGCCCGCGAGCTGGGCTTAACTCCTCGCGCTCGGGTACGTTCGATGGCGGTCGTGGGCTGCGATCCTTCAATCATGGGTTACGGCCCGGTTCCGGCCTCGAAGCTGGCGCTGAAAAAAGCGGGATTAACCGCCAGCGACATCGACCTGTTCGAAATGAACGAAGCGTTCGCCGCGCAGATCCTGCCGTGCATTAAAGATCTGGGGCTGATGGAGCAGATCGACGAGAAGATTAACCTCAACGGCGGCGCGATCGCCCTCGGTCACCCACTGGGCTGCTCCGGAGCGCGTATCAGCACGACGCTGATTAACCTGATGGAACGCAAAGATGCCCAGTTTGGTCTGGCAACGATGTGTATCGGGCTGGGTCAGGGTATCGCGACGGTGTTTGAGAGAGTGTAAATCAGGAAAAGTATCTCAAAGCCAATGGCGTCAGAACAAGGCGGCAAGCGAGCGAATCCCGATGAGCTTACTAAAGTAAGTGATTCGGGTGAACGAGCGCAGCCAACGCAGTTATGGCGTCATTGGCGAAGAGAAAGAGTTTAGTTGCCGTTCTTCCCGCCTGTCAGGGGCGGGTTTTTTTATTTAAATGAAGGCAAACGCATCGCCAAACAGGCGGTCTTCACGCGCGTCACGTTCGTTGCAGAACAGGTCGCGGGCAATTTTCGCCATCTCAAAACGGCCAGCGATATAGATATCGTGCCCTGCCAGCGTGCCGTGATCCTGCAGCACCGCCGTCAGCACCGTCCCGCTACGACCACGCCAGCCCTCTTCCGGCTGCTCAACCACCGGCTCAATGCGCAGGTTAGGATGAGTTACGCTCAGCGCTTCCAGCTCAGACAGGTCGTACAGATGTTTCTCTTCGCGGCCACCCCAGTAAATGGTGATGTCGCGGTCAGGGTTACGCGCCAGTGCTGTCAACAGAATAGAGCGCACATAAGAGAAGCCCGTACCGCCAGCGATCAGGATCAGCGGACGGTCTTCGTCATCGCGCAGCCACGCATCGCCGTGCGGAATATCCACAACGATTTCACGTTCCTTCAGGATCCGATCCATCACCGCCATCGCATACAGGTTAAGCTCTGACGCACCAATATGAAGCTCAATAAATTCCTGCTCCGCTGGCGTTGAGGCCATAGAGAAAGGACGCTTATCACGCTCATCCATCACAACCATCAGGTACTGACCCGCGCGGAAAGAGAATGGCGCTTCTGGCACTAAACGGACGCGATATACGGTGTCGGTCATGGCATCTACCGAGGTCACTTTACAGCTTAAGGTTGTCATTCGCTCTCTCTGTCGGGAAGTCTATAGGGCTTAACGGTCAGCTCAGGGTTTACCGTTATTCATTATGGCCAGCTCGTCCCAGATCGCGTCAATTCGCGCGGTCACTGCAGGATCTTTTTTGATCGGGCGACCCCATTCACGGTCGGTTTCGCCAGGCCATTTATTTGTGGCATCCAGTCCCATCTTTGAGCCAAGGCCGGAAACCGGCGAGGCAAAATCCAGGTAATCTATCGGCGTATTTTCGACTAACACCGTGTCGCGCGCCGGGTCCATTCGCGTGGTAATGGCCCAGATTACGTCATTCCAGTCGCGGGCGTTAACGTCATCATCGCAAACAATAACAAATTTGGTATACATAAACTGGCGCAGGAAAGACCATACGCCCATCATCACGCGTTTAGCATGACCAGGATACTGCTTCTTCATCGTGACCACCGCCATGCGATACGAGCATCCTTCAGGCGGCAGATAAAAATCAACAATT
The DNA here is from genome assembly GCF_001521715.1 of Enterobacter asburiae. Taxonomy (NCBI): domain Bacteria; kingdom Pseudomonadati; phylum Pseudomonadota; class Gammaproteobacteria; order Enterobacterales; family Enterobacteriaceae; genus Enterobacter; species Enterobacter asburiae. The sequence goes on along the minus strand of NZ_CP011863.1, from coordinate 3,762,479 downwards.
TCCGGGAACTGCTTTTGCAGAATCGGCACAAACACTTCATTCAGCGCCACGCCCAGTACCGCCGGTTCATCCGGTGGACGTCCGGTATACGTAGAGTGATAAATCGCATCTTCACGCTGCGTAATGTGCGTCACGGTGAACACCGGGAAGTTATCCACTTCGTTGTAATAGCCGGTGTGGTCGCCGTAAGGGCCTTCTGGCGCCATTTCACCCTGCTCAAGGTAACCTTCCAGAACAATTTCTGCACTGGCCGGAACTTCGAGATCGTTAGAAATACACTTCACGACTTCGGTTTTCGTTCCGCGCAGCAGGCCTGCAAACGCATATTCAGAGAGCGTATCCGGCACGGGGGTGACGGCTCCCAGAATGGTGGCCGGATCGGCGCCTAAGGCGACAGACACCGGGAAACGTTCCCCCGGATGCGCAGCGCACCACTCCTGGAAATCCAGCGCGCCGCCGCGATGCGACAGCCAGCGCATGATGAGTTTATTCTTGCCAATCAACTGCTGGCGGTAAATACCGAGGTTTTGCCGCTCTTTGTGCGGGCCGCGCGTAACGGTCAGCCCCCATGTGATCAGCGGAGCGGCATCTTCAGGCCAGCACTGCATGATAGGGATTTTAGTCAGATCTACCGCATCGCCTTCCAGCACTTTCTGCTGGCACGGCGCGCCGCGCAGGCGTTTGGTGGGCATGTTCAGCACCTGCTTAAACTGCGGCAGCTTGTCGAACAGATCGCGGAAGCCCTTCGGTGGCTCCGGCTCTTTCAGAAACGCCAGCAGTTTACCGACTTCACGCAGCGCAGAGACGTCTTCCTGCCCCATTCCCAGTGCAACACGACGCGGTGTACCAAACAGGTTGCACAGCACCGGCATGGAGTAACCTTTCGGATTTTCAAACAGTAATGCGGGGCCACCGGCACGCAGGGTGCGGTCAGCAATTTCTGTCATTTCCAGATAAGGATCGACAGGAAGTGTAATACGTTTGAGTTCACCCTGCTTTTCCAGCAGCGTCAGGAAGTCGCGGAGATCGTGGTATTTCATGCAGTTAATCATGGCCTCTCTGTAAGCGCTTCATTATACGGCGTATGCCTGCTTGATGCTGTAATTTTGTTAAATAAGCGTGAACTTATGCGTTCTGTTCCATTTTCCCCCATTATAATCAACTTAGCGATCCCGCCAGGGTTTTGATATGCTTGCGCCCCGAACTAAGGGAAAGAGTGATTATGCAGGCCTGGTATTTACTGTATTGCAAACGCGGGCAACTTCAGCGCGCGCAGGAACATCTTGAACGTCAGTCTGTAAATTGCCTGACGCCCGTGATCACGCTTGAAAAAATGCAGCGCGGGAAGCGCACAACCGTCAGTGAGCCATTGTTCCCGAACTACCTGTTCGTGGAGTTCGACCCGGAAGTCATCCACACCACCACCATCAGCGCAACGCGCGGCGTCAGCCACTTCGTTCGTTTTGGCGCACACCCGGCAACGGTTCCGTCGACGGTCATTCATCAGCTGTCGATTTATCAACAGCCTGAAGGGATCACCGACCCTGAAACCCCTTACAGCGGCGATAGCGTCGTGATTACCGAAGGCGCTTTCGAAGGCCTGCAGGCGATTTTTGCCGAACCGGACGGGGAAGCGCGCTCTATGCTGTTGCTCAATCTGCTGAACAAGCAGGTGCTGCAGAGCGTTAAAAACACCGACTTCCGCAAACTTTAAACGTTTATCCCGAACAGATTACGCACGTTGTCATCCGTCTGCGCCGAAAGCCAGTGCGGATCCTCTCCGCGCCACTTCGCGACGCTCTCAACAATGTGCCCCAGATACGCGGGCTCATTTCGCCGCGATGCCGGTTTGGGTTTCATATCGCGCGGTAGCAGATAAGGCGCATCGGTTTCGAGGAGCAGCCGGTCAGCCGGGATTACCGGCAACAGCTCACGAAGTTCAAGCCCGCGGCGTTCATCGCACACCCAGCCGGTAATACCCAGATAAAGCCCTCGCTTCAGGCAATCCAGCGCTTCCTGCCGTGAACCGGTGAAGCAGTGCAGTACCGCGCCGGGCAGTTTCTCCAGCCACGGATCCAGAAGTGCCAGGAAACGCTCATGCGCGTCGCGGCAGTGCATAAACACGGGCATTCCAAGCTCTGCCGCCAGCGCAAGCTGGGCAGTGAACGCCTTTTCCTGCTCTTCAGGCGTGGAAAAGTTACGATTGAAATCGAGACCGCATTCGCCGATCGCCACAACGTCTGGCGTCTTCGCCAGCCTGTACAGGGTGTCGCCACTTTCCGCGGTCCACTGGCTGCTGTCGTGAGGATGCACGCCAGCAGTAGACCAACAGCGATCGTAGCGTTGCGCCAGCTGCTGCGCCTGCTCGCTCTCATGCAGGTTGGTGCCCGTCAGCAGCAGTCCTTTCACCCCGGCGGCAAACGCACGCGCAACCACCTCATCACGATCTTTCGCAAACTGCGAGCTGGTCAGGTTGAGTCCGATATCAAACATGCAAATCCCCATATAACAACCGCCCTGACGGGCGGCTGGTTTTACTCTTCAGTGGTCTTGTCGGACGTATCGTCTTCGTCATCCGCTCGACGTCCTTTACCCACGTAGAAACGCGAGAAGAAAACGCCGACCTCAAACAGACAGTACATTGGTATGGCCAGCAGCGTCTGCGAGAACACATCCGGCGGTGTCAGCAGCATGCCGACCACGAAGGCGCCCACCAGAATATATGGACGCTTCTTACGCAGGTCATCCGGGGTCGTAACCCCTACCCAGCAAAGCAGCACAATGGCCACCGGCACTTCGAATGCCACGCCAAACGCCATAAACAGCGCCATCACAAAGCTGAGGTAGCTGGCGATATCCGTCGACACCTGGACCCCTTCCGGCGCGGTATGCGTCAGGAAGCCGAAGGCCAGCGGGAAGACAACGAAATAGGCAAACGCCATGCCGATATAGAACAGCAGCGAGCTGGACACCAGCAGCGGGATCACCAGCTTGCGTTCATGCTTATACAGCGCTGGCGCCACAAACGCCCACACCTGGTAAAGAATGACCGGTGCAGAGGCAATCAACGACACCCAGAAGGTCAGCTTGATGGGGGTAAAGAACGGAGAAGCAACGTCTGTTGCAATCATCGTTGCGCCCAGCGGCATCTGCTTGATCAGCGGCGCAGAGACCACCTGATAGATATCGTTGGCAAAATAGACCAGGCACAGGAATATGAGTAAAACCGCAATAATGCAGTTTAACAGGCGCTTACGCAGCTCAATGAGGTGCGTAATCAGCGGTTGAGTATCATCTACTGCCATGTTTACGCTTTATCACTCGACGAGGGGGATGATTCGGAAACGGACGCAACGGGCTTCACTTCCGCCGCTTTTGCCACCGGCTCTTCCGGCTGCGCCTGTTTTTTCAATTCGGTTTCCTGCGGCGTCTGTTCTGGTGCGGCAGCCTGATGTTCAGCACTGGCAGGCGTTACGCCCTCGCGCTGCTCCTCGCTGCCCTTCACCACCGGGTTATGGATGGTGTTCGCTTCATCGCTCGCTTTTTCAGGATCGTTAACGCTATAGGAGCGCTTCATCGATTCCGCCGCTTCGCGCAGCTCATCCATTGACGCTTTCAGTTCCGGCGTCAGGTTATCCATGCTCGCCTTTTCGACCTTTTTCAGGCTTTCCTGAAATTCCTGCAGCTTAAGCTCCTGCGCCAGTTCATTCTGAACGGTCGATGCCAGCGATCTCAGCGCACGAACCCAGCCCGCAACGGTTTTCACTGCCACCGGCAGACGCTGCGGCCCCAGCACAATCAGGCCAATCACAAAGACCAGCAGGAGCTCACTAAAACCAATGTCGAACACGACTTACACCTGCTCTTTATCGTGGCGTTTAGCGTCTTCCTTTTTGGCTTCTTCTTGCTTGTCGGCGATGGATTTAGCAGTAAAGTCAGCGTCCTGGCTGGTTTTATCCTGCTTGCTCTCATCATCGCTCATCGCTTTCTTGAAGCCTTTGATAGACGCGCCCAGATCGGAACCAATAGAACCGAGCTTTTTGGTGCCAAACAGCAGCACGACGATGACGGCAATAATGACTAATTGCCAGATACTGATACCACCCATACATGTTCCTCAGGGATAGATGATTAATGAGTCAGATCGCATTATACGTATGCGACCCGTCGATAGCGACGCACGCTCAGCGCGTTTTTCGCCAGCCTGCCAGCCAGACTACCACCCCGCCAGCCATCAGCCAGGCGGGCATCATCTGCCAGTCCGGACGGTTGATCAGCAGCAGCGTACCGCTCAGCAGCAGCGTTGCGCCAATCCCAAAGAGATAGCGTGACTGTCCCTGGCGAACACGGCTGGACTGAAGCTCGCGGGCGATTTTATCCATGCTGTGCTGAAGGTTCTTGCTCTGACGCAAACTGTCATAAACCAGTTCAGGAATTTCAGGCATTTTTTCTATCCAGAACGGACCTTTCTCTTTCAGCGAGCGCACCAGCGCCGGAATGCCAACCTGATCCTTAATCCAGGATTCAAGGAAAGGTTTCGCGGTCTTCCACAAGTCTAACTGAGGATAGAGCTGTCGGCCTACACCCTCAACGTAAAGTAATGTTTTCTGAAGTAAAACTAGCTGTGGCTGAACTTCCATATTAAAACGGCGAGCCGTGTTGAACAGGTTCAACAGCACATGCCCGAAGGAGATTTCCGCCAGCGGTTTTTCAAAAATCGGTTCACAAACGGTCCGGATCGCGAACTCAAACTCTTCGACGTTGGTATCCGGCGGCACCCAGCCGGAATCGACGTGCAGCTCGGCCACCTTACGGTAGTCGCGGTTGAAGAACGCGATGAAGTTCTCAGCCAGATACCGTTTATCTTCCTTGTTCAGCGACCCCACAATTCCGCAGTCGATACCGATATACTTCGGATCCTCAGGATGCTCGTAGCTCACGAAGATATTGCCCGGATGCATGTCCGCATGGAAAAAGCTGTCGCGGAACACCTGGGTAAAGAAGACCTGTACCCCACGCTCGGCCAGGAGCTTCATGTTCGTTCCCTGTTTCTCCAGGGCCACCACATCCGAAACCGGAATACCGTAGATACGCTCCATCACCATCATGTTCTGGCTGCAGTAGTCAGAATAGACTTCAGGTACATAGAGCATCGGGCTGTTTTCAAAGTTGCGACGCAACTGAATGGCGTTTGCCGATTCGCGCAGCAGGTTAAGCTCATCAATCAGCGTTTTTTCATATTCCCGCACCACTTCCAGTGGACGAAGGCGACGCCCGTCCGGCAGCAGGCGTGGCACCCAGCGCGCCAGACGATAAATCAGCTTCATGTCCGCTTTGATGACTGGCAGGATGTCCGGACGAATGACCTTAATAACGACTTCTTTGCCGTTTTCTTTCAGACGCGCGGTGTGCACCTGCGCAATAGAGGCCGATGCCAGTGGCTTAATGTCGAAATCGTCAAACCAGGTCTCAACGGGTACATTTCCCATCGCCTCTTCAATTTGCTTTTTCGCGCGCGCGCCGTCAAACGGTGCGACGCGATCCTGCAGCATCGCGAGCTCATCGGCAATCAGAGGCGGGAAGAGATCGCGGCGGGTCGACAGCATCTGTCCGAATTTAATCCAAACCGGACCGAGCTCCTGCAGCGCCAGGCGCAGACGCTCACCCAGCGGTTGACCTTTATGGCGATTGGGCATCCAGAACAGCATCCGCCGCCAGATACGAAGCGGCAGCGTGATACGCATTTTGGGGATAAGCTCGTCGAGCCCGTAGCTCAAAAAGGTGCGAATAATAAAATAGAGGCGCCGAATTTCACCAGGCGTCATTTGCCCTCCAGTTTTTCCAGCCGTTTGGTTAACGCATCAACCGCACGTTCAACAGCAGCGGTCTCTTCCGCAAACCATGCAACTTCCAGTGGTCCGGGCGCCATTCGCCACTCCTCAGTCAGCACTTCCGCCGCATAGCGTTGCTGGCGCTGAAGGCTTTTACGCGCAAAGGAGGCGCCACCATGAAGGACTTTCCCGATGCCTTCGGCGGCGATGTCGCCGATAAAAGGCGCGAGCAGCTCTGCCGGATCGAACTCCGCTAGATCGGTGAGCGCAACGAAGTTCTGCACGACCTGAATGTCGCCCTCCACTTCCAGCTCACCGCTGCGGATAAGCGCCGTTAATTGCTGGCGATCGCGCAGTTTAGGCAGCACGCTCATGTGCGTAATGACCGAGCAGTCTGCTTCACCTTCCCACCCCCCCAGAACGTCAAGCTGGCGTTCGCTGAATACCAGCACAAGCGGCGTCGAGAACTCTTTTAAAACAATGCGTAATACCTTCCCGTTAAGCCGCTGACGTGCAGCTTTCAGCGCCGGAGCGCGATACAGAAAAGCGTTCAGTACATTCTCGACGCCTGCGGAGACTAAGGGTTTAAAGGGCACGGGACACCTCCACTCAGAATTTGTAACCGCGATGCAGCGCGACGACGCCCGCCGTCAGGTTGAAATATTCAACGTTCTCAAATTCTGCATCCTGCATCATGGCTTTTAATGTGTCCTGATCCGGGTGCATACGGATAGACTCCGCCAGATAGCGGTAGCTTTCAGCGTCGTTAGCCACCAGCTCACCAATACGCGGCAGCACGTGGAAGGAATAGGCGTCGTAGGCTTTGCTCAGCGGCTCAATGATAGGTTTAGAGAACTCGAGCACCAGCAGACGTCCACCCGGCTTCAACACGCGGTACATGGAGCGCAGCGCTTTTTCTTTATCGGTCACGTTACGCAGACCGAAAGAGATCGTGATGCAGTCAAAGGTATTGTCCGGGAATGGCAGCGCTTCGGCGTTTGCCTGCACATACTCCACATTCCCCACCACGCCGATGTTACGCAGCTTTTCGCGTCCCATTTTCAGCATGGAGTCATTAATATCGGCGAGAACAACGCGACCGGTTTCGCCCACCAGACGGGAGAATTTCGCGGTTAAATCGCCCGTACCACCGGCTAAATCCAGCACCGTTTGTCCACGGCGAACGCCGCTACAGTCAATGGTGAAGCGCTTCCACAAGCGATGAATGCCGAACGACATCAGGTCATTCATCACATCGTACTTCGCCGCCACGGAATGAAATACGTGGGCCACCATGTCAGCTTTCTGCGCTTTGGCGACAGTCTGAAAGCCAAAGTGCGTTGTGTCTTGTGAATCGTCAGCCATCTCAGAGCCTGCTTATCAGTAAAATGTTCGTGAAGTGTAACAGATTGGGCGCGTTTGCCCTACGTTTCAACCACCGCGAAAGAAACGCGCTGGAGTCTCGTCTGGTGATAAATCCGCCGCTAACGTATTGTCTTCACTGTTTGTATTTTGTTCGTCCGCACCTTCTCGCAGGCGAAACTCGTCGTCCTGGGCGGTGGCCTGTTCGACCAATTCCGGATTAATCTCGCGTTTAACCTCAACCCCCAGGCTGCGGAATGATTCGGCCTGAGCCAGCAAATTGCCGCGTCCGGAGGCGAGTTTTTTCATCGCCTGGCGGTAGTTATCCTGCGCACGATCCAGGCTCTGCCCGACGGAAGACATGTCGTCCACGAAAAGGCGCATTTTGTCGTAAAGCTTGCTGGCGCGATCGGCAATCTGCTGAGCGTTGCGGCTCTGGTGCTCATAGCGCCACAGGTTCGCAATGGTGCGTAACGCCACCAGCAGCGTGGTGGGGCTGACCAGCATAATGTTATTTTTGAGCGCTTCGGTGATAAGTTCAGGCTGTCTGTCGAGTGCCAGCAGAAATGCGGGTTCTACCGGGATGAACATCAGAACATAGTCCAGCGAGCGCAGCCCCGGCAGCTGCTGGTAGTCTTTTCTGCCGAGCAGGCGAATGTGGTTACGCACGGAGGCAATGTGCTCCTGTAGCGCAGACTCGCGCGTGTAGTCATCGTCCGCATTAAAGTAACGTTCATACGCCACCAGCGTCATTTTGGCGTCAATCACCACATCTTTACCCTGCGGCAGCCGCACAATCACATCCGGCTGCATGCGAGAGCGGGCGTCGTTCTCAATGCTGACCTGCGTTTCGTATTCATATCCTTCCCGCAGGCCAGAGGCCTCCAGCACGCGGGTCAGCACCACTTCTCCCCAGTTGCCCTGGGTTTTGTTATCCCCTTTCAGCGCGCGGGTCAGGTTGACCGCTTCCTGCGCCATTTGCGCATTCAGCTGCTGGAGATTGCGAATCTCATGCGCCAGCGTGTGCCGCTCGCGGGCTTCCTGACCAAAGCTGTCCTGCACCTGACGGCGAAAACCGTCCAGCTGTTCGCGCAGCGGCGTCAGCAGGCTGTTGAGGCTCTGGCGGTTCTGTTCGTCAACGCGGCGGTTGCTGTGCTCAAAAATTCGGTTGGCGAGGTTCTCAAACTGTTCGCTGAGGCGCTGCTCGCTGTTGATCATCTGGCGGATTTTGTCTTCCGCATGCAGCTGGGTGGATTCAAGGCGGGTGGTCACTTCGCGGAGATCGGCCTCCAGTGACGTATTGATATCTCGCAGGTTACGCAGCTCGTTGTTGAGCAGTTCGCACTCGTCGCGCCAGTGTTCGCTAAGAGCAAGCTGCTGTTTTGTCGCGCTTAAATCGGCGACCATCTCTTCTCGCTCGGCCAGCTGGTCGGCCTTCTGCTGCGCATGCTGGTAGCTGGAAATCAGCCAGCCAATCCCTAAGCCCACCAGCGCAATCACCGCGTAAATCAGGATTGAGATATCCACAAAACCCCCTGCATCAACGTATTACCCGCACAAAATAGAATTGTGCTGTATAAACGTCCAGTTTGAAAGGCTTTTCCTGCGAGGCGCTACGCAAAAAATAAAGGCCGAACGCGTCGGCCTTTGATTTCAGAAGAGAGGATTAGATCAGGCGACGCGCGGCTTCCACCACGATTTTCACTGCATGACTTTCGGTCTGCTTCATGGTTTCGGCGTTCGGGATCTCCTGCTGGGTACGGTTGACGATAACGCCCGCCACCATACCGGCACGCAGACCCTGGCTTGCGCACATGGTCAGCAGCGTTGCGGATTCCATTTCGTAGTTCATCACGCCCATGGACTGCCACTCTTCCATTGAGCCTTTGAAACGGTTTACCACGCGGCCTGAGAAGGTGTCATAACGCTCCTGGCCCGGGTAGAAGGTGTCGGAAGAGGCGGTTACGCCCACGTGGGTGGTTGCGCCTACGGACTTCGCGGCTTCAACCAGCGCGGTGGTGCATTCGAAATCAGCCACTGCCGGGAATTCCATCGGTGCAAAGTGCAGGCTTGCGCCGTCCAGACGAACGGACGCGGTCGTGACCAGCACGTCGCCGACGTTGATGTGCGGCTGGATAGCGCCGGTAGTACCGATACGCAGGAAAGTACGAATGCCCAGCTGGGCCAGCTCTTCAACAGCAATAGACGTAGACGGACCACCGATACCGGTAGAGCACACGATCACCGCTTTGCCATCCAGCTCTGCGCGCCAGGTGGTGAACTCACGATGGGCAGCCAGCTTGACCGGCTTATCCATCAGCGCGGCGATCTTTTCCACACGCTCAGGATCGCCAGGGACGATAGCGAGCGTAGCCCCTTGTAAATCGTTTTTGGTGAGGCCGAGATGAAAAACATCAGACTTAGACATAGGTGACTCCTCTGTGGGTCGGTTAGTCAGAAGAAGTAAAACGGTACTTTACAGAAGCAGTAAGCATATTTTCGTGACGCACCTCACCATGAATGAAAATGATTACATTGAATTTCCATAAAAAGGTGATTCACATCACATTAACAAGTTATATCGCCAGGTGCTGCACAAAAGATAGACCGTTTAAGGCACTGTGAGTTGTTAACCTGGTGTCTATATTTACCTTTGCGCTAACTCATTGGTACGGAGAATGCCATGACTGAAAAAACCGGTTTTGCACCTGCTGCGGCCCCACATGCTTCAACCATCGTGTCGACGCCAGAAGCGGCAATTACCGCGGGCGAGACCTCCATTCCCTCGCAGGGGGAGAATATGCCTGCCTGGCACGCACGGCCAAAATCGGCAGACGGTCCGCTGCCCATCGTGATTGTGATTCAGGAGATATTTGGTGTTCACGAATACATTCGCGACCTCTGCCGCCGGCTGGCGCTGGAAGGGTATCTGGCCGTTGCGCCAGAGCTCTACTTCCGCCAGGGCGATCCGAACGACTACAGCGATATTCCAACATTGCTCAGCAACCTGGTCAGCAAAGTCCCGGACGCGCAGGTGCTGGCCGATCTCGACCACGTCGCCAGCTGGGCGGCGCGCAACGGCGGGGATCCGCATCGTCTGCTGGTCACCGGTTTCTGCTGGGGCGGACGCATTAGCTGGCTGTATGCCGCGCATAACCCGCAGCTCAAAGCCGCTGTCGCCTGGTACGGCAAACTGGTGGGTGAAAAAACGCTGAATTCACCGAAACATCCCGTCGATATCGCCACCGAGTTAAATGCCCCCGTGTTAGGGCTTTACGGCGGTCAGGACACCGGTATTTCGCTTGATTCGGTAGAGACCATGCGCCATGCGCTCCGTGCGGCAAATGCGAAGGCGGAGATTGTGGTCTACCCGGATGCCGGGCACGCGTTTAACGCCGATTATCGTCCAAGCTATCACGCAGAATCAGCCAAAGATGGCTGGCAGCGGATGCTGGCGTGGTTTAGCCAGTACGGCGGGAAGAAAGCATAAAGCAAAAAGCCCGGTGGCGGCTACGCCTTACCGGGCCAACAGGTAGGCCGGGTAAGCGTTGTCGCCACCCGGCAATCCTGCACCGCTACGCCTGACGCAAATTCTGCGCCGCCTTCACCATGTTGGCGAGCGCCGCACGCGTCTCCGGCCAGCCGCGGGTTTTCAGTCCGCAGTCCGGGTTCACCCACAGGCGCTCTGCCGTAATGCGCTGGGCCGCTTTTTTCAACAGGGCTTCAATCCACTCCACGCTCGGCACGTTAGGGGAGTGAATGTCGTACACGCCCGGCCCGATTTCATTCGGGTAGTCAAACTCTTCAAACGACTCCAGCAGCTCCATGTCTGAACGCGAAGTCTCGATGGTGATCACGTCGGCATCCAGCGCGGCAATCGAATCCATGATGTCGTTAAATTCGCAGTAACACATGTGGGTGTGGATCTGGGTGTCGTCCTTCGCCACCGCGGCGTTGATGCGAAACGCCTCCACGCCCCACTGCAGGTAGGCATCCCAGTCGCAGCGGCGCAGCGGCAGGCCTTCGCGCAGGGCCGGCTCGTCAATCTGGATAATGCCAATGCCTGCCGCTTCCAGATCCGCCACCTCATCACGCAGCGCCAGCGCAATTTGCTTCGCAATGGTTTCACGGGTCACGTCTTCGCGCGGGAACGACCAGCAGAGAATGGTCACCGGACCGGTCAGCATGCCTTTTACCGGCTTGTCGGTCAGGGACTGGGCATACTTCGCCCACTCCACGGTGATCGCTTCCGGACGGCTGACGTCACCAATGACCACAGGCGGCTTCACGCAGCGGGAGCCGTAGCTCTGCACCCAGCCGTTCTGGGTAAAGACGAAGCCGTCCAGGTGCTCGCCAAAATATTCCACCATGTCGTTACGCTCGGCTTCACCGTGCACCAGCACGTCCAGCCCCAGGCGCTCCTGCTCGATAATCGCCTGCTTGATGTGTTCCGCGATGCCGGTGCGGTAGTGATTCGCATCCAGATTGCCCTTCTTAAAGTCCAGACGCAGGCCGCGGATCTCCGTAGTTTGCGGGAAAGAACCTATCGTCGTTGTTGGCCACGCGGGCAGATTGAAGCGTGCGCGCTGCGCTTCAGCGCGCACCTCGTACGGGCTCTGGCGCTGGCTGTCCCGGGCGGTGATGGCCGCCAGACGTTTTTCCACCGCCGGGTTGTGCACGCGCGCCGAGTGACGACGCGCCTGGATCGGGGCGCTCCATTCGGTAATCGCCGCCGTGTCGCCGCTGTTGAGCGCGTCGCGCAGCAGCGTTAGCTCTTCGCATTTTTGCAGGGCGAAGGCAAACCAGCTTTTCACCTCGGCATCCAGACGCGTTTCCACGCTCAGATCGATCGGGCTGTGCAGCAGGGAACAAGATGAGGCCACCCACAGCTCACGTTTGCCGACGATGTCTTTGATTTGTGCATATTTTTCGGTGAGATCGGCGCGCCAGACGTTACGGCCGTTAATCAGCCCGGCAGAGAGCAGCCAGTCCGCTGGCAGGCGCTTGTGCAGCTCCGCGACATCGTCTTTACCGTGTACGAGGTCAACGTGCAGGCCCTGAACCGGCAGCGCGGTAATGGTCTTCAGGTTCGACGCCACGCCTTCAAAATAGGTCGTCAGCAGGAGTTTTACCTGACCGGTGAGCGCGTCATACGCCGGTTTAAAGGCATCTAGCCAATCCTGCGGCAGCTCAAGCACCAGCGCCGGTTCATCGATTTGCACCCACTGAATGCCGCGTTTGCCCAGCTCACTCAGCACCTGTTTGTAGACCGGCAGAATATCCTTCAGCAGGCTGAGTCGGTCAAACGGCTCACCTTTCACTTTGCCCAGCCACAGATAGGTTACCGGCCCGAGCAGCACCGGCTTCACCTGGTGGCCCAGCGCCAGCGCTTCATCCACTTCGTCCAGAAGCTGCGTCCAGTCCAGCCTGAACTGCTGGCCTTTGACAAACTCCGGCACCATATAGTGATAGTTGGTGTTAAACCACTTGGTCATTTCCGCCGCTGCCGCTGGCTCCCCCGTTGGCGCGCGGCCACGGCCGATGCGGAACAGAGTATCGATATCTACCGATCCATCTTTGTTCTGATGACGAGCCGGTACGTTGCCAAGCAGCAGGCTGGTCGTCAGAACATGGTCGTACCAGGCGAAATCGCCCACCGGCAGCAGGTCAATGCCCGCCTGTTTTTGCTGATCCCAGTGGCGGGCGCGCAGCTCGCGTCCTACCGCCAGCAGCTCTTCGCGGGTGGCATTACCCGCCCAGTAGCTTTCTTGCGCTTTTTTCAGCTCGCGACGCAGGCCTACGCGAGGGAAACCGAGAGTGTGATTGCGGATTGTCATGGTATGCCCCTTGTGAAATTCGTTATTTAGACGTCCAGATGTTTACACATCTATAATTGGCAGGTACTGTATATTCCTCAAGCGCAATATGTTCATGGCGAAGTGAAGGACTTTCATGATCGAGATTAAACACCTGAAAACGCTACAAGCGTTGCGGAACTGCGGTTCGCTCGCGGCGGCTGCGGCCACGCTGCACCAGACCCAGTCCGCCCTTTCTCACCAGTTCAGCGATCTGGAACAACGCCTCGGCTTCCGTCTTTTTGTGCGTAAGAGCCAGCCCCTGCGCTTTACGCCGCAGGGTGAAATTCTTCTTCAGCTGGCGAATCAGGTACTGCCGCAGATCGCGAGCGCGCTGCAGGCGTGTAACGAACCGCAGCAGACCAAACTGCGCATCGCCATTGAGTGCCACAGCTGTATTCAGTGGCTGACCCCCGCGCTTGAGAACTTCCGTCAGAAGTGGCCGCAGGTGGAGATGGACTTCAAATCCGGCGTGACCTTTGACCCCCAGCCGTCGCTGCAGCAGGGCGAGCTGGATCTGGTCATGACCTCTGACATCCTGCCGCGCAGTGGCCTGCACTATTCGCCGATGTTTGATTATGAAGTGCGCCTGGTGCTGGCGCCGGACCACCCGCTGGCCGCCAAAACGCGCATCACGCCGGAAGACCTGGCGACAGAAACGCTGCTGATTTATCCGGTCCAGCGCAGCCGCCTGGATATCTGGCGCCACTTCCTGCAGCCAGCAGGCATTAGCCCGCAGCTGAAAAGCGTGGATAACACCCTGCTGCTGATTCAGATGGTGGCGGCCAGAATGGGTATCGCGGCGCTGCCGCACTGGGTGGTGGAGAGTTTTGAACGCCAGGGTCTGGTGCAGACCAAAACCCTGGGTGAAGGACTGTGGAGCCGACTGTACGCCGCCGTGCGCGATGGCGAGCAGCGTCAGCCGATTACGGAGGCGTTTATTCGCTCAGCGCGGAACCACGCGTGCGACCATCTTCCGTTTGTGCGGAGCGCGGAGCGACCCATCGGCGATGGACCCACAGCGAAGCCAGGATCACCGCTCCCCCAATAATGAAGCTTGGCCAGTGCGGCTGTTGCTGCCAGATGGCGAGGTTGACCAGCAGCCCTGCCGGGACATGCACGTTGTTCATGATCCCCAGCGTACCGGCGTCTACCTGCGTAGCGCCGTAGTTCCACATGAAGTATCCCAGCCCTGACGCCACTACGCCCAGCCAGACCAGAACGCCCCACTGCACGGCGGTGGTCGGCAGCTTTTGCGGATTACCGAGCATGAACCACGCCGCTACCGCGACAATCGCGGCGCCCATATAGAACCAGGCAAACGCGTTATGCTGCGGCATCGGACGGGTTTCCATCAGGCGTTTGTAGCCCACCATGCCGATGGCGAAACTGATGTTGGCGAGCTGGACGAACATCAGCCCGGTCCAGAAGTGATCGCTGACTTTGTCATAGCGAATAATCGCCGCGCCGATCACCGCCAGCGCGGCGCTCAGCAGGTATCCCCAGCGCAGACGGCGTCTGCTGAGCAGGTCGTAAATCAGCGTGATATAGAGCGGCGTCAGCACGGTAAAAAGCAGGAATTCGGAGACGGACAGGTAGACGTAGGCCCGGAAGCTGAACAGATACATGATGCCGAGCTGCATCGCTCCCACCAGCATATAAAGCACAATCGTTTTCAGCGATTGCCCGCGCGTACGCAGAAACGGCAGGAACACCAGCGCCGCCAGCCCCACGCGCATCAGCACCGAGAAGTAGCTGTCGACCGAACCGGCAAGGTATTCGCCAATCAGGCTAAAGGAGAAGGCCCACAGGATAGTGGTGATAATGAGTAGCGCCACAATGCTTGTCTCTCAGAAAGAAGGAGAGGCATTGTAGCGAACTCTTTAGTTGACAACTGAGCAATAAACAACCGAATGAAGATTATTCAAGGAACAGTTTACGCAGATACTTCGGTACCGCGTTGTCAGCGTTAGAACCAATCACTTCCAGCTCAGGGTGCAGATCCTTCAGACGCTGGTGCGCGTTCTGCATGATGCAGCCCTTGCCCGCCATCGAAAGCATCTCGGCGTCGTTCATGCCGTCACCGAAGGCGATACAGTCTTTCAGCCCGAAGCCCAGACGTTTCGCAACCGCTTCCAGCGCGTGACCTTTGGAGACGCCACCCGCCATTACTTCCAGACAGGTCAGGGTTGAGAAGCTCACGTTGACGCGATCGCCCCAGCGGGCGTTGATCGCCTGTTCCAGCGGGAGCAGCTCTTCGTGGCTGTCACAGGTGAAGAACACCTTGCTGATCCCTTCCGGCTCCAGCAGGCCCGGTTCGTAAAGGGAGTAGTTGAATACCGCTTCCTTGAAGAAACGCATTTCATCCGGGCGGTGGCGGTTCATAAACCAGTCGTCGTCGCGGTAAACGTTAGTAACGATAGCCGGGTTGTTATGCACCACGCCGAACAGATCGGCGGCAATATCGCGATCCAGATTGTGGGTAAAGATCAGGTTGCCGTCGGTATCATGCACGCGCGCACCGTTGGAGGTGATCATGTACGATTTGATCTCAAGATTATCGCGGATCTGCCCCACGTCCACGTGGTGGCGGCCGGTGGCGAACACAAAGTTCACGCCACGGGCAGTCAGGAGTTTTAAGGTCTCTTTCGCGTAAGGCGTTAGGGTGTGGTCGGGGGAAAGCAGCGTGCCATCTAAATCAGATGCAACAACCTGGTACATAGGGATTTCAACCTCTGGTGGAAAACAAGAATCAATTATGCCTGTTGAAAAATTCAACAATGGCGTTGAGCGCGACTGAGCGCATAGCGTCCTTTTCAAAAAGGATCTCATGGAACGCGCCGTTAATGACCAGCGGTTTACCCCCTTCACAAGGGTGACCGGCTGCAGCGCGCAGTTCACAATAGCGGTCATGCATGCGGTTATCCACCACACGCTCTTCTTCCGCCTGGATCAGAAGCGTCGGCGTGTCATCATCGCCTACGCCCGCCAGCACCTGCTCACCGGCCAGAATCCCCTCCCGCACCCAGTGCCAGGTCGGGCCGCCGACGCGCAAGCGCGGTTCATCGGCATAAAAGCGCAGATTGCGGCGATAACGCTGCCGGCTATGGGTTAAGACGTTGATGGCGAACGGCAGCGCGCGCCAGCGTCCTGTGCCAATGGCATAACCTTCACGAATGCGCTGATGGCCCTCAGCCCAGTCAAGAAGATGGCGCACCATCCAGTCAGGAAAACGGATGACGATACCGTACATCGGCGCGGTGAGCGCAATGGCGTCGCACTCGTGCGCATAACGCTGCAAAAACAGCGTCGAAATGGCGCCGCCCATGGAGTGCGCAAGAATATACCGCTTGCGCCAGGGGCCGGGCTGAACGTCCTGCTGCCAGAACGCGGCAAAATCGTCGACGTAATCGCTGAAGCGATCGACGTGCCCACGGTGCGTGTCCGGCAGCATACGTCCGGACAGCCCCTGTCCACGATGGTCGATGATCAGGACATCGAACCCCATATGGACCAGGTCATAGGCCAGCTCGGCGTATTTAACGTAGCTTTCAATACGCCCGGGGCAGACCACAATCACCCGGTCATTTTCTTCATTTCGGAAACGAACGAAACGCACCGGGATGCCCCCGACGCCCGTAAACTCATCTTCCTCACGCTGCCGCCAGAAATCGGTCAGCGGCCCCATAGAGAAAGCAGCAAAAGCGTTTTCTCGTGTTTCCCAGTCCTTTTTCTGCTGAAACATTGGGTTTCCACTCACGTAATCCAGGGAATATCGTTTTTTTCGTCACCGGTCACAAAATGACTCAATAATAGCGTATTGTGGCATAAAAATAGACGGTTCGGGAGTTTCAAATGACCTTCGAATGGTGGTTCGCCTACCTGCTGACATCCATTATCCTCAGCCTTTCTCCGGGCTCTGGGGCTATTAACACCATGACCACCTCCATCAATCACGGCTATCGCGGTGCGGCGGCGTCGATTGCCGGTTTGCAGACCGGGCTGGGCATTCATATTGTGCTGGTCGGGATCGGTCTGGGGACCCTGTTCTCCCGCTCCGTGCTGGCCTTTGAGGTGCTGAAATGGGCCGGCGCAGCGTATCTGATTTGGCTCGGCATCCAGCAGTGGCGCGCGGCAGGCTCCATCAACCTGAATACGCTGGCTCAGACGCAAAACCGCGGCCATCTGTTTAAGCGCGCAGTGTTCGTCAACCTGACCAACCCGAAGAGCATCGTTTTCCTCGCCGCGCTGTTCCCGCAGTTTATCGTTCCGCATCAGCCCCAGGTGATGCAGTACGTGGTGCTGGGCGCGACCACCGTTATCGTCGATATCATCGTGATGATTGGTTACGCGACGCTGGCACAGCGAATTGCGGCGTGGATTAAAGGGCCTAAGCAGATGAAGGCCCTGAATAAAGTCTTTGGCTCGCTGTTTATGCTGGTTGGCGCGCTGCTTGCGTCAGCGCGTCATGCTTAGCGAGAAATGATGAGATGAATGCCGAAGCCGGCGAACAGCGCGCCGGCGAAGCCGTCAATCCACTTCGCGATACGCTGATAGCCGCGGCGCATCGCCGGTAAGGCAAACAGGCTGGCCACGATGGTAAACCAGGCAAAGGTTTCAACGACGATCAGCAGGAAGATTCCCCAGCGTGCGCCCGCGCCGACGCTATCGCCGACAAACAGCGAGAACACCGAGCCGAAATAGATAATGGCTTTCGGGTTCGCCAGATTGGTCAGCAGCCCTTTTACAAAGCTGCGGCCGCCCGTTGCCAGCTCCACCTTTGGCTCTTCCGGCTTTTTCTCTTCTTTCTTCAGCGCCCCGCGCAGCATCTGGTAGCCCATCCAGCACAGGTACAGACCGCCGCCGACCATAATGATGTTATGCAGCCAGGCCATCTTCGCCAGGATAAGGTTCAGACCGAGCAGCGCAACGGCCGCCCAGACCATAACGCCCATGGTGATACCGAGCACGCCCATCATCGCCTCTTTGCGGGAGCGGCTGACGGCCGTTTGTGATACGAAGAAAAAGTCCGGGCCGGGGCTCATCAGCGCAACGATGTGCACTAACGCCACGGTGAGAAATAGCATTAACATAATTAGCTCGCGAGGAAATAATTTAGTGAGTCATCATCCTGGCACTTTTTCGCCCGGCTGACTACTCCTCATCATCACCATCGGCGTGAGAGCGGATGAGCGCCATAAACTCTTTACCGAAGCGCTCCAGCTTGCGCGTTCCCACGCCGTTGACGCTGAGCATCTCGCTGGCGCTGAGCGGCATTTGCTCGGCCATCTCGATCAGCGTCGCGTCGTTAAACACCACGTAAGGCGGGATGTTTTCTTCATCAGCGATGGCTTTACGCAGCTTGCGCAGTTTGGCGAACAGCTTGCGGTCGTAGTTGCCGCCGTAGGATTTCTGCATCACGCGCGGCTTCAGGGCGATGACGCGCGGTACGGCGAGCTTGAGTTCGACGTCTCCGCGCAGGACCGGACGCGCCGCCTCGGTCAGCTGCAGGGCGGAGTGCTGGGCAATGTTCTGCGTGGCGAAGCCGAGGTGGATCAGCTGGCGAATGATACTCACCCAGTGCTCGTGGCTCTGCTCCTTGCCAATACCGTAAACCGGCAGCTTGTCGTGGCCCATATCGCGGATACGCTGGTTATTGGCGCCGCGCAGCACCTCCACCACGTAGCCCATCCCGAAGCGTTGATTCACACGGTAAATGGTCGAGAGCGCCTTACGCGCGTCCATCAGGCCATCGTACTGCTTTGGCGGATCGAGGCAGATATCGCAGTTGCCGCACGGCTCCTGGCGCCCTTCACCAAAGTAGTTGAGCAGCACCAGACGACGGCAGGTTTGCGCTTCGGCAAACGCGCCCATCGCGTTGAGCTTGTGGCGCTCGATATCCTGCAGCTGTCCCTGCGGTTTCTCTTCCAGACAGCGGCGCAGCCACGCCATATCGGCCGGATCGTAAAACAGCATCGCTTCCGCAGGCAGACCGTCACGCCCGGCGCGGCCGGTTTCCTGATAGTAGGATTCGATATTGCGCGGGATGTCGAAATGCACCACAAAGCGCACGTTGGGCTTGTTAATGCCCATTCCGAACGCCACCGTCGCGACGACGATTTGCAGGTCGTCACGCTGGAATTTTTCCTGCACGTCGGCGCGGATGTGGTTCTCTAACCCGGCATGATACGCGGCGGCGCTAAAGCCACGATTTTGCAGACGCGCGGCAGTGTCTTCCACCTTCGCACGGCTGTTGCAGTAGATGATGCCGGACTTCCCGCGCTGCTCCTGGACGTAGCGCAGGAGCTGATCCAGCGGCTTGAACTTTTCCATCAGCATATAGCGGATGTTTGGGCGGTCGAAGCTGCTGACCTGAATATAGGGGTCGTTCAGCCCGAGCAGGCGAACGATATCCAGCCGCGTGGTGTCATCCGCCGTGGCGGTAAGCGCCATAAACGGCAGCTCGGGGAAGCGCTGACGCAGCTGGCCGAGGGCAGCGTATTCCGGGCGGAAATCGTGTCCCCACTGGGAAATACAGTGCGCTTCATCTACCGCCAGCAGCACCGGGTTCCAGTGCGCCAGGTGATCGAGGAAGTTATCCAGCATCAGGCGTTCCGGCGCGATATACAGCAGGCGGATCTGCCCGGTGCGGCACCCGGCCATCACCTCTTGCTGCTGCTCCCGGGTTTGCGTGGAGTTAAGACAGGCTGCCGCCACGCCGTTGGCGAGCAGCTGGTCAACCTGGTCTTTCATCAGAGAAATGAGAGGGGATACCACGACCGTCAGGCCGTTAAGCACCAGCGCGGGCACCTGATAACAGAGGGACTTACCGCCGCCGGTCGGCATCACCACCAGGCAATCACGACCTTCCAGCACCGTTTCAATGATGGTTTCCTGGCCGGGGCGGAACTGCTGGTAGCCAAAGGTTTCATGCAAAACCTGTTTAGCCAGCGACTCCTGATTCAATACTTCCGCCTGCGCCACGTTAACCCCATATGCCAGAAATGAAACAGGCGCTATTTTCAGCGCCTGAGAAAGAAACTTCAACGTTTAACGCAAAAACATTCGAACAGCCTAGAGAATATCGTTCAGCATCACGCCCACGCCGACGCGGGTCTGGTTGAAGTTGTAATCGATAAGCGACTCGCCGTAACCGCTGTACACCTGAGTATAGATGCGGACATGCTTCGTCATTGGATAGCTTAAGCCCACTTCCGCACCGCCGTAACCGGTGTTCCAGTTGTACTGGCCTTTGGCGCTGAGCACGGCATCCCCCAACTGATAGCCGACTTTGAGCTGGTAGTAGCCCATATATTTGGTGATATCCGGGTTATCATCGGTTTCGCCCACCACATACCACGGCTTCACTTCCACCATCCAGTTACCGTTCTGCGCCATCAGACGCGTATAGGCGCGGTTCCAGCTGCGGGATGTCGGGTCAGAGCGACCGTTGGAATCGTGGTTAAAGCCCACTTCGACGTCACGCAGCGTCCAGCCCGCAAACTCATAATCCGTTGCAAAACCGAGGAACAGCTGCGGCTCATAGTTGGTTTCACGGAACGGCGAGGACTCTCCGCTGTTAGAGAGCTGCCACCAGGATTTCTGGGTGTAAGACGCTCCAAGCACCGAGTTCGGCCCCAGAATACCGCGCCAGAACGGGAACGCGAGGCTGAGCTGGAACTTCACCTCATCTTTACGCGCATTATCAGACCAGTTATAGGAGCTTATCGCCTCTTTGTTGAGATCGCTGGTCTGGGTATAAATTACGTAGTTGGTGTCATACGGATAGAGCGTGAACGGATTGTCATGCTCCTGAAGAAGGTTCGCGATAATGCTACCGTGAACGGCAGGTTTATCATGCACCTCTTTGATCGTCGCTTCCTGCGCATATGCTGTGAGGGGCAGCGCAACCGCCGCCAGTAACCAGGCCAGATACGTCCGCATCGGTGGTGTTCTCCTGCAAAAGAGTAAAATTAGCTGAATAGTTATGTGGCGAACATTCTACAGACTTCTGCGACAACTGCTGCATCCTCGTTTCTGAAAGTGGAATTCCTTGTTGCTGAGGCATAAAATCAACATTTCGTTAACAATAAGGATGTGATGCCTCATGTCAGCCATGCTTACCGCCGAAGAAGTGTTAAAACTCGTGGGCGAGATTTTTGTTTACCATATGCCGTTTAACCGCGCGCTGGGACTGGAGCTGGAGCGTTACGAGAAAGATTTTGCCCAGCTGAGCTTCAACAACCAGCCCATGATGGTAGGTAACTGGGCGCAAAGTATTTTGCACGGCGGCGTGATTGCCTCCGCGCTGGACGTGGCGGCAGGTCTGGTCTGCGTGGGCAGTACGCTGACCCGCCATGACACCATCAACGAAGACGAACTCCGCCAGCGTCTGGCGCGTATGGGCACCATTGATTTGCGCGTCGACTATCTTCGCCCGGGGCGCGGAAATCGCTTTACCTGTACCAGCAGCCTGCTGCGCGCGGGAAATAAAGTTGCCGTGGCGCGCGTTGAATTACACAACGAAGAACAGGTGTATATCGCCAGCGCAACCGCCACTTATATGGTGGGTTGAGGCGGCAAAATCGGGTAAAATTAATTCACTTTTTTGTAACGGATTTTCCCGATGGATGCTAAACAGACGCGGCAGGGCGTTTTACTCGCCCTTGCCGCTTATTTTATTTGGGGTATCGCCCCGGCGTATTTCAAGCTTATCGCCTACGTTCCGGCCGATGAGATCCTGACTCACCGCGTTATCTGGTCATTCTTCTTTATGATTGCGCTGATGAGCCTCAGCCGTCAGTGGTCGGGCGTCAAAACGCTGCTGCAAACCCCGAAAAAGATTTTCCTGCTGGCGCTCTCAGCGGTGCTGATTGGCGGCAACTGGCTGCTGTTTATCTGGGCGGTGAATAATCATCACATGCTCGAAGCGAGCCTGGGATACTTCATTAACCCGCTGGTGAATATCGTGCTGGGGATGATTTTCCTCGGTGAGCGCTTCCGCCGGATGCAGTGGGTGGCGGTGATTCTGGCCTTCTGCGGCGTACTGGTGCAGCTCTGGACCTTCGGCTCGCTGCCGATTATTGCCCTCGGCCTGGCGTTCAGCTTTGCGTTCTACGGCCTGGTGCGTAAGAAGATTGCGGTGGAAGCGCAGACGGGGATGCTGTTTGAAACCCTGTGGCTGCTGCCCGTGGCGGCGATTTATCTCTTCGGCATCGCCGACAGCGCCACCAGCCATATGGGCAGCAACCCGTGGTCGCTGAACCTGATGCTGATGGCGGCGGGCGTGGTGACCACCATTCCACTGCTGTGCTTCACCGGTGCCGCGACGCGTCTGCGTCTCTCCACGCTGGGCTTCTTCCAGTACATTGGCCCGACGCTGATGTTCCTGCTGGCGGTGGTGTTTTACGGTGAGGTGCCGGGGGCGGATAAGATGGTGACGTTCGCTTTTATCTGGGTGGCTCTGGCAATCTTTGTTGCGGATGCGATTTATACCCAGCGCAGGGTGCGCAAAGGGCTGTGATGTTGCCCTCACCCTAACTCTCTCCCACAGGGAGAGGGAATTCGATCGTAGGGCGGGTAAGCGCAGCGCCACCCGCCAGATTTTTACAGCCAGTTCCGGCGCTTAAAGTACAGATACGGCGCCAGCCCCGCGAGGATCATAAAGATAATCGCCCCCGGGTAACCAAAGCTCCATTTCAGCTCCGGCATAAACTCAAAGTTCATCCCGTAGCTGGACGCCACCAGCGTCGGCGGCAGGAACACCACGGACACTACCGAGAAGATCTTGATGATGCGGTTCTGCTCGATGTTGATAAAGCCCATCGCCGCCTGCATCAGGAAGTTCACCTTCTGGAACAGAGATTCGTTGTGCGGCAGCAGGGATTCGATATCTCGTAAAATTTCCCGCGCCTGCTCCAGCTGACCGCCCGGCAGACGCGCCTTGCGCACAAGGAAGTTCAGCGCGCGCTGGGTATCCATCAGACACAAGCGCACCTTCCAGCCGATATCTTCCAGCTCCGCCAGCGTGGAGAGCGCTTCGTCGTACTCATCGCCCTGATGGCCTTCCATGATCACGCGGCTCAGCTTTTCCAGATCGCTGTAGATGTTTTCGATTTCGTCCGCCAGCTGTTCAATTTTGGTCTCGAACAGATCGAGCAGCAGCTCGTAAGCGTTACCGTCCACCATTGCCTGGCTGCGGGCGCGCATGCGGTAGAGGCGGAATGCCGGCAGCTCGCGCTCGCGCAGGGTAAACAGACGGCCGTCGCGAATGGTAAACGCCACGGTGGAGTTACCCGCGTGGTCTTCCGCATCTTCAAAGAAGAAGAAGGAGTGAATATGCAGACCGTCTTCGTCTTCAAAAAAACGCGCGGATGCTTCGATGTCTTCCAGTTCCGGGCGGGTTGCCAGGCTTTGCCCCAGTTCAGATTGTACGCGAAGGCGTTCATCGTCGTCCGGCTCGACCAGATCCACCCATACGGCATCAATGAGGGGCTGTGACTCTTCGGCTTCAAGCCGAGTCAGTCGGTTATTTTCGAGTTGAAATGCGCTCAACATGACCGGGACTCCCAATGCAAAAAATATCGGACAGTTCGGTGGGCACACAGAAACAAATTGGGTTTCAGACCATTAAACAGCCTGACTCAGCGCGACGGGAATAATGCAGGTCGCTGACAACCACTAAGGCCATCAGCAAGAGGAGATAGCCTTAGGAGTTGTTCCTGGATGACAGGGAATTGAGCCAGTATCTACTGGGTGTGTCCAAGGCGAATGTCCTCTTAGCGTAATCGTGCGCGCATGTTACGCCAGCTATAACTGTGGCGTCAACACGCAACGGAACGCTGAAGGGCATTAATTGACCTTCACTGTATAAGGCTAGCAGATTATTACAAAATAATGATATTTTTCTGAATGTTAGACTGTTTCCAGCTTCGCATAGGCCGCCACCAGCCATTTGATCCCCTGCCCCTGGAACGCTACCTGCAGGCGGCTGTGCTCGCCGCTGCCTTCCAGATTCACAATAGTGCCTTCGCCAAACTTCGAATGGCGCACGCGCTGGCCCAGCTTGTAGCCGGTGTCGGTTTCCGCAATCGGCGAGCCCATGCGCTGATGGCTGACCGGACGGCTGATGCTCGCCCGCAGACGCACCTCTTCCACGCACTCCTCCGGCAGTTCGCCGATAAAGCGCGACGGACGGTGATAGACCTCTTTACCGTACAGACGGCGGGTTTCGGCGTAGGTTAGCGTCAGCTTTTGCATCGCGCGCGTCACGCCCACGTAGGCCAGACGACGTTCCTCTTCCAGACGGCCGCCTTCATCCAGCGACATCTGGCTCGGGAACATCCCCTCTTCCATCCCGACGATAAATACCTGCGGGAACTCCAGGCCTTTGGCGGAGTGCAGGGTCATCAGCTGAACCGCATCTTGCCAGGTGTCGGCCTGCCCTTCGCCCGCTTCCAGCGCGGCGTGGGAGAGGAACGCCTGCAGCGGCATCAGGTCTTCGTCTTCTTCGTTGTAGCTGAACTGGCGCGTTGCCGTGACCAGCTCCTCTAAGTTCTCAATACGGGTCTGGCCCTTCTCGCCTTTTTCCTGCTCGTACATGGTGCGCAGGCCGGAGTCTTTAATCACCCGGTCGGTCTGCACGTGCAGCGGCATGTCGGCGGTTTCCTGCGCAAGAGCGTCAATCAGCTCAAGGAAGCGCTGTAATGCGCTGGCGGCACGTCCGGCGAGGGCTTTTTCCTGCAGCAGCTCGCGGCACGCCTGCCACAGCGTCAGCTGGCGATCGCGCGAGGCCTGACGCACCACGTCCAGCGTGCGGTCGCCAATCCCGCGGGTCGGCGTATTGACCACGCGTTCAAACGCCGCGTCGTCGTTACGGTTCGCAATGAGGCGCAGATACGACAGCGCATCTTTGATTTCCTGACGTTCGAAGAAGCGCATACCACCGTAAATGCGGTACGGCATGCTCACCTGCAGGAGCGCCTCTTCCAGCACGCGCGACTGGGCGTTGCTGCGGTAGAGAATGGCGCACTGCTCCAGCGCGCCGCCGTTGTCCTGCCAGGTTTTTATGCGGTTCACCACGAAGCGGGCTTCGTCGAGCTCGTTGAAGGCGCAGTAAATCGAAATCGGTTCGCCGTCGACGCCGTCGGTCCACAGCTTTTTACCCAGACGCCCGTTGTTGTTTTCAATCAGGGCGTTGGCCGCGCTCAGGATGTTGCTGGTTGAGCGGTAGTTCTGCTCCAGACGGATGGTTTCCGCGCCGGGGAAATCGTTGAGGAAGCGCTGAATGTTCTCCACCTGCGCCCCGCGCCAGCCGTAAATCGACTGATCGTCGTCGCCCACGATCATCACCTTGCCGGTATCACCGGCCAGCAGGCGGATCCACGCGTACTGGATGTTGTTGGTATCCTGGAATTCGTCCACCAGGATATTGGTGAAGCGTTCGCGGTAGTGCTGCAGGATGTGCGGCTTGTTGAGCCACAGCTCGTGGGCGCGCAGCAGCAGCTCGGCAAAATCCACCAGGCCGGCGCGATCGCACGCTTCCTGATAGGCCTTGTAAACGTTCTGCCAGGTCTGCTCGACCGGGTTGCCGAAGCTCTGAATGTGGTGCGGGCGCAGCCCCTCGTCCTTCTGGCCGTTGATGTACCACATCGCCTGACGCGGCGGCCACTGCTTCTCGTCGAGGTTCATCGCCTTAATCAGGCGCTTCAGCAAGCGGAGCTGGTCTTCGCTGTCGAGGATCTGGAAATCCTGCGGCAGGTTAGCGTCCATATGGTGCGCGCGCAGCAGGCGGTGCGCCAGACCGTGGAAGGTGCCAACCCACATGCCGCCCTGGCTGGTGCCCATCAGCTGGGCGATACGGTGGCGCATCTCTGCTGCCGCCTTGTTGGTAAACGTCACCGCCATGATGGAGTACGGGGAGCAGTTCTCCACGCTCTGCAGCCAGGCGATACGGTGAACTAGCACGCGCGTCTTACCACTGCCCGCCCCAGCCAGCACCAGCATGTTGGTGCGCGAGGCGGCAACCGCGTCACGCTGTTTGTCATTAAGGCTGTCGAGCAGGTAAGAAACGTCCATTGGCACCGTCACATAGTATTCAGGAACACAGCGAAGCGCCCGGTGGCGCTTCGCTTACCGGGCCTACAACTGCAAACCCCTGGTAATTTATACAATATTACTGGTGATTATATCAGCGTCGTGAGGGATGCCAACCGTGAAATTTCCACGTGCGGCAGAAGACGGCTGTCGGTTGAGGTCATCAGCTCCGCATTTTCCGGCTTGATCCAGCAGGCCTGCATCCCGCAGCGGATAGCACCGGCCACGTCCGTGGTCAGGTCATCCCCCACGTGCAGAATGTTACCCAGCGGCAGGTTAAGCTTATCCGCCGCCAGATGGTACATATCGCTGAACGGCTTCGCACGCCCGTGCGGGCCTGCGCGCAGCACAAATTCAAAGTAATCGCTAAGGCCAAACAGCTCGGGCTGTGCATTGCCGTTGGTGATGGCCACCAGCGGCCACTTTTCGGCAAGCTTCGCCAGCGTGTCGTGAGTCTCCTGCGGCACGTCGATACGGCTGCGCCATTTGGCGAAGTTTTCCATGGCCGCTTCGGCACCGATGGCCGCATCCTGCGCGCTCAGGCCAGCATTGAGCATCGCCTGCTCAACCGCACGACGACGCCATTCGGTCACGTCGTGGTAAATGTCCGGCTCGGTCTCCCGCAGGGACTGACGCAGCTTCTGAAAGTCCTTGTTCTGTATCGCTTTCAGCGCGGGATGGTAGTTCTGCACAAACGCCAGCGACTCCTGCTCGGTACGCAGAATCACCTCGCGGTTGTCGTAAAGGGTGTCATCAAGGTCAAACGTCAGGGCTGAGATCTGACCAAGTGGGCGGTAAAAACGCATTATTTCCCCCGTTTGGCGCGTGGATGCGCCGCGTCATACACCGAGGCAAGGTGTTGGAAGTCTAAGTGGGTATAGATTTGAGTGGTCGACAGATTTGCGTGGCCAAGCAGTTCCTGCACGCCGCGCAGATCGCCGCTCGACTCAAGCATGTGTGTCGCAAAGGAGTGGCGCAGCTTGTGCGGGTGAACGTGGCTGTTCAGCCCCTGCTTAATGCCCCACTCCGCAAAGCGCTTCTGGACGTTACGCGCCGAGATCCGTTTGCCGAGCTTCGACAGGAACAGCGCATCCTCTTCGCTGCCAAACAGCCCGCGCAGGTCAAGCCAGTGCTCAATCCAGGAAACCGCATTGCGGCCAATCGGCAGGCGGCGCTCTTTGCTGCCCTTGCCCATCACCCACACTTCACCGGACTCCAGATCGAGGTGTTTGATATCAAGATTAACCAGCTCGGACAGACGCAGCCCGGCACCGTACATCACCTCCAGCATCGCGCGGTCGCGCACGGCGAGCGGATCGTTAAGGTCGATATCCAGCAGGCGGTTTACGTCGTCAACGTCGATATTTTTAGGCAGATGGCGCGGCGCTTTCGGCGTGGCGATCCCCTTTGCCGGGTTGGCTTTTAAGGCCCCCTGGCTGACCAGCCAGTCGAAGAAACTGCGCAGCGCTGAGAGCCTGAGCGCCAGGCTTGCCGGGCTGAGATTTTTTTTACGGCTACGCACGACGAACCCGCGTACCGTCGCAGCGTCACATTGTTGCCAGCTTTTCAGGCCGATTTCGTCGGCAATCTGCATGATGGCATCAAGCTGACGCTGGTAGTTGAGCAGGGTAATGGGGCTAAGCTGACGCTCCACGCCCAGATAGCGCAGAAAGCGCGAGACGTCAGTGGCGAGCAGTCCGGCCGTCATACGCGCTCAATCCAGCGCTCCAGCAGCTCGGGCAGCATCAGGGCGATCTCCTGCAGCAGGTGCGTGGCTTGCCCCTGCTCATAGTGATGCGCATCGCGGCTGGTAAATAACATGACACCCAGATCGCCATCGCGCCCCATCAGCGACATCGCCACCGAGCCAATCGCTTTGGCTTCCGGTAACACCACCAGCAGCTCAGGCCCGTTCAGCGGCCCCAGATAGTGGTGCTCATGGCCCAGACGCTGAATGCGCAGCGGTTCAAACGCCTGACGGCTGAGCGCCAGATGGGTGAACCCCGACGGTGCGCCAATGCGCCAGCGGTCAGGGAAAAGACGAATCGTTGCGCCCGCCAGCCCCAGCTCGCGAGCCCAGCGGTGGAAGCGGCTGAGGAACTCGTCAAGGCTGTGCGCCGACGCCAGACGCGCCTGCAGATGCAGCAGACGATAGAACAGGCTTTCGTTGGTGCTGGCCTGCTCCATCAGCAGCGTCATGTTCTCTTCTAGCTGATTGATGTGGTTGCGCGAGCGCGCCATGTGCCATTCGACCAGCGACACGGTCCCGCGAACCGGATGCGGCACGCGCATCTCTTCGACGACGCGTGCATTGCGAATAAAAAACTCAGGATTGCGCAGCAGATAATCAACAACAGCTCTGTCGTCCAGTTCCGTCACTGTTTCCTGCAGTTCTTCCCCTGGTTGTTTCATAGATGGATAAACCCGTCATAGACATGTGCCGCCGGGCCAGTCATATACAGTGGATGACCCGGTCCTTTCCAGGCGATATCAAGCCGACCGCCCGGTAACTCCACGCGAACCTCTTCTGCCAGTAACCCCTGAGAGATGCCCACGGCCACCGCAGCACAGGCGCCGCTTCCGCAGGCCTGAGTCTCGCCCGCGCCGCGCTCGTAAACCCGCAGGCGAATGTGCTCGCGCTTCACCACCTGCATAAAGCCGATGTTCGCGCGCTCCGGGAAACGTTCGTGGCTTTCCAGTACCGGGCCGAGCGTTTCGACCGCGGCGGTTTCCACATCATCAACCTGAATCACGCAGTGTGGGTTACCCATTGAGACGACGCCGCACAATACTGTCTGCTCGGCCGCACGCATAATATAGGTCTTTTCCGCTTTGTTTGCGCGAAACGGCACGACGGAGGGCTCGAAGTTAGGCTCGCCCATATTCACGCGCACCAGCTCATCATCGGTGACGCTGAGCACCATGCGGCCATTGGCCGTGCTGACGCGAATATCACGCTTGTTGGTCAGCCCTTTCAGGCGGACAAAGCGGGCAAAACAGCGCGCGCCGTTGCCGCACTGGTTAACTTCGCTGCCGTCCGCGTTAAAAATACGGTAGTGAAAATCGAGGTCGGGATCGTACGGTGGCTCGACCACCAGCAGCTGATCGAACCCCACGCCCAGATGCCGATCCGCCAGGCGACGGATCAGTTCCGGGGAGAAAAACACATTCTGCGTTACCGCGTCGACGACCATAAAATCGTTGCCAAGGCCATGCATTTTAGAGAACTGCATCATTTGCTCCATTGCGCGGGTACAGAACGTTGTCGTCAGAGATTAACCTGAGTCGGGCCACCGTTGTCGCCACGGTCGTTAGTATTTGGCGTGCTAGACTCAATGCCGCTTTGTACGGGTTTCGTCGGCGGCGGCGCGGTTTTATCCTCTGGCGGGAAGTACAGCGGTCCTTTCAGTCCACAACCAGTCAGGCTAAACAGCGTGATGAGAACGGCAAGCGTTCGGAAGACGTTTTTCATTATAAAGTTGCTCGTAAGTTCAAATCTGTTTCTATCATCGCAGGAGAAGACACAAAAGCAAGAGTTTGCCGCTTTCCTGCAACGGGAATTATTTAGGGTTATACTGCCGGCATCACGAAAAACAGGAACAAAACCATGAACGACAGTGAATTCCATCGCCTTGCCGACAACCTGTGGATGACCATCGAAGAGCGTCTTGACGACTGGGACGGCGACAGCGATATCGATTGTGAAATCAACGGCGGCATTCTGACCCTGAGCTTCGAAAATGGCAGCAAAATAATTATTAACCGCCAGGAGCCGCTTCACCAGGTGTGGCTGGCCGCGAAACAGGGCGGCTATCATTTCGATCTGAAGGACGGGGAATGGGTTTGCGACCGCAGCGGCGTACCGTTCTGGGATCTGCTGGAACAGGCGGCGACCGCGCAGGCGGGTGAGGCTGTGAGTTTCAGATAGTTTTGGTGCCGGGTGGCGCTGCGCTTACCCGGCCTACGGGTTCGAGTTGTTGTAGGCCCGGTAAGGCGTAGCCGCCACCGGGCGAGCGAAAAGGCTCAGGAGAAATACTGCTGCAACAGCGGCGCGGTGTCCTGATTGGCAGGCGCGGCAGGCGTTACGGCCTGGGTGCGGAACGGGATCACCTGCGTACGACCGTCGACGTTCACAATCTGGTAGAACTGCGGCAGGTTAAAGTTGATAAAGCTTGAGCCGTAGGTGAAACGGTCGTGCGAAGAGGAGTAGAAGCGGCTGACGTCGCGCACCAGCTCCTCTTTACTGCCTTCACAGTGGTGATACACCTCGGCGCGGTTGGTTTCATCCAGAATGTAGATGTTGAACCCGGCATCGTCGCCCGACTCTTCAAAGAAGAACTGAATAATCCCTTCGCTGGCGAATCCGTCCACCACCTGCGGCAGCTTAACGTGGTTGGTTTCCACCTGCACCGACAGGCCATGCAGCTTGTTATGTGAAATCGCGCCGTAGAACTCGATGGCGTTTTCCAGTTTCTGTACCGACACGTTCAGACGTTCGAAGAACAGGCCCCAGGTCTGGCCGGAGACGCGCAGCGCTTTAAAGCGTCCGGTTTCCTGGCGGGTACTGGAGAGACGCAGTTCGATACACTCAGAAACCAGCTGCTGCACTCGGGTACGAATTAAACCGCGCAGGTGCTGGCTGTAGCAGAACACCTCAACGCTGTCAGGCGGTGCGGCATCCTGGTGCATCTTGCCGAGAATGGTTTTCAGCGCTTCGATCATCGCCTGCTCGCCGTTGAAATGCAGGGTACGCACTTCGTTCCACGAGTTGCGGTACAGCAGATCCACGCTGCCCACCAGGCAGTTTTGCTGCTCGCCAAAGCTGAAGACGTCCAGCTTGCGGAAGTCAAAATGAACCACCTGATTGCGGAAGGCCGCCGTCGGGTCGTATTCCAGGTTGACGATAATCGCCAGATGGCGAATTTCGCACGGGCTGTAGAGCGCTTTCGGCGTTGGGGCAGGCAGACGCAGCGGGAAGTGGTGCGACACATCCGCGACCATCTCCTGCAGCTTAGCGAGATCAACCACCTCGTTGCCTTTGATAAACAGGCGCGTGCGCGAGGTCAGCAGGCCGTTAAACCAGGCCCAGGCCACCAGCTTGTTCAGGTAGCGGTTATACTCCAGCGGCTGATGGCTGATGATTGAGTCCATGCTTGGCGCACGGTTATACAGATACCACCCGGTGCGGTTTGCGCGGCCCGGCGGCACATAGATAAAGGTCAGATTCGGTTCTGACAGGTCTGGCGAAATCTGCGGGTTAACAAGGGTGACTTTACCCGGCAGCGCTTCAAACGCGGCATACAGCTTGCGGGTTAATACCCCAATGTCCTGCGGGCTGGCGGAAACGCTGAGGTTGTTACGGCGCGCAAAGCGGATCAGGTTACGGTAGCTTTGCATCATCGCATCGAGCAGTTCGTTGTGCGCTTCACGCACCTGATCGATTTTCCAGTTGGCCCGGTTGTCGAGCATGGACAGACGCGCTTCGTCCCATCCCCACTCTTTCACTAACTGACTGACCACTTCACGACGCCAGCCCACGCAGGCGCGCTCGCGGCTCAATTTCTCACAGACTTTGAGATAGAAACATCGGCGCACCAGGTCAAGACGCGTGGTGTCATCAATGGCTTTCAGGTATTCGGTCACGCGCTCCAGCATCATGCAGTAGGCGTCCAGCCCGAAGGAGACGATCTCCCCGTCGTGCAGACGCTGCTTAATATCTTTCGCCAGCAGGCGCGGCGTGGGGTATTCCCAGGAATAGGCTTCCAGCAGCAGCGTTTTCAGCACCGCTTTGTACGGTGAGTCGATACTTTTATAGAGCTGCCAGAGGCTTGCGCCAAAGTATTCTTCGGCTGACAGAGAGCTCAGACCGCCGAGGTCCAGCCATTCGTTTGGCGTCAGTACGCCCTGCGCGTAAAGCGACATGACGTAGTCATCGTAATGCTCTTCTTCTTCGCAAGGGACCATATTCCACAGAATACGCTTCCCGGCCAGACGCACGGCAGTACGGTAAAATTCATCCAGCAGTAAGATGTGCTGAGTCGAGCCGCAGTCCTCACCACCCAGACTGCCGCTTTCGTTATGGCGGAAACGGTTTTCATCAATCAGGAAGAAGCTTACTTCCACGCCGAGCGAGGCCGCCCAGCTCTCCAGCAGGCTGCACTTGCGCTGCAGCAGCTGACGCTCGTCGTTATCGAGCCAGGACTGATGGCAGACCCAGATGTCCAGGTCCGAAGAACAGCTTTGCCCTACCGATGAGGTGCTCCCCATAGAGTAAACGCCGGTAATCGGCAGTTCACCTTTTGGAGACTCTTGTGGCGGCATGCCGCGGTAGAGTTCCAGTTCGTTGAGGTAATGCTGTTGAGTTTCATCAGGCGTGAAAAGGCAAATGCCCTGGGGAACGTTACCGTCAAGGTAGCCAGGCATCAGCGGATGGTGATAGTGCAATAATGTCGGCAGCAGACTGTATACCTGCTGGAAAGCAGGGCCCATGGCAGCAAGCGCGCGATCCACACGCAGTTGATTAATGGCATCCAGTCTCTGTTTCAGAGTCTCAATATAGAGGTACAAGACGTATCGCCTGATGTTTCCGGGTGTCGCAAGCTATTCAAAACACGAATAACAGCGGACCCGCAGTATTTCAAAAAGATAACCGTTACCCTTTTTCGCCCTTATCATTTTTGGTGGTAGCGACGAAAAAATGGTCTAAAACGTGATCAATTTAACACCTTGCCGGTTGACCGTAAAGAAAGATGCGCTACATACAAGTGTAGCACCGTTCTGTACGTGTAAATTCCTGAATACGGCTATGGCTGACGAATACGCCGCCTTGTCCCTCTCACGCTTCATCAACCGTAAAACTGCCATCCCAGAGTCAACAATGTTAGGATGGTTAGCGATTGATAATGACGGTAACAAGCATGTTAGACAATGTTTTGAGAATTGCCACACGCCAAAGCCCTCTCGCGCTCTGGCAGGCACATTATGTGAAGCAGCGCCTTGAAGCCTGCCACAGTGGATTGCGCGTCGAGCTGGTGCCGATGGTCACGCGCGGTGACGTGATCCTCGATACGCCCCTGGCGAAAGTGGGCGGCAAAGGCCTGTTTGTCAAAGAGCTGGAACTGGCATTGCTTGAGAACCGCGCCGATATCGCCGTACATTCAATGAAAGACGTGCCCGTCGAGTTCCCGGAAGGGCTGGGGCTGGTGACCATCTGCGAGCGCGAAGATCCGCGCGATGCGTTTGTCTCTAACCACTATGACTCGCTCGACGCGCTGCCGAAGGGTAGCGTGGTTGGCACGTCCAGTTTACGCCGTCAGTGTCAGCTGGCAGAGCGCCGTCCTGACCTGATCATTCGCTCGCTGCGCGGTAACGTCGGCACGCGCCTGGGCAAGCTGGATAACGGCGATTACGATGCCATTATCCTCGCCGTTGCCGGCCTTAAGCGTCTGGGGCTGGAGTCGCGCATTCGCGTGGCGTTGCCGCCAGAGCTGTCGCTCCCGGCCGTGGGCCAGGGTGCCGTCGGCATCGAGTGCCGTCTGGACGATGCGCGTACCCGCGAACTGCTCGCACCGCTGAACCATGACGAGACCGCTATCCGCGTAAAAGCCGAGCGTGCGATGAATACCCGCCTCGAAGGGGGATGCCAGGTACCGATTGGCAGCTATGCTGAATTAACAGAAGGTGAACTGTGGCTGCGCGCGCTGGTGGGCGCTCCGGACGGTTCGCAGATGGTACGCGGCGAACGTCGCGGTAAAGCGCAAGATGCCGAGCAGCTTGGCGTGTCGCTGGCGGAAGAACTGCTGGATAACGGCGCCCGCGAGATTCTGGCTGACGTTTATAATGGAGAGCCCCCTGCATGAGTATTCTCGTCACCCGCCCTTCTCCCGCAGGAGAGCAGTTAGTGAGCCGTCTGCGCGCACTGGGGCAGGTGGCCTGGAGTTTTCCGCTCATTGAATTCTCCCCCGGTCGGGAGCTCTCTGCGCTCGCCGACCAGATGAATACCCTTCAGGAAGGCGACCTGCTGTTTGCGCTGTCGCAACATGCCGTGGAATTTGCCCACGCGCAGCTGCAACAGCAGGGTTTGGCCTGGCCAACCGCCCCCCGCTATTTCGCGATTGGCCGCACAACGGCACTGGCGCTGCATACCGTAAGCAGCGCGGACGTTCGTTACCCGTTAGATCGGGAAATCAGCGAAGTCTTGCTACAATTACCTGAATTACAAACTATTGCCGGAAAGCGTGCGCTCATTTTGCGCGGTAATGGTGGCCGCGAACTGTTGGGCGAAACGCTGCGTGAACGTGGTGCAGACGTAACGTTCATTGAGTGCTATCAGCGCTGTGCAAAACACTACGATGGCGCGGAAGAGGCGATGCGCTGGCACGCGCGCGGCATTAATACGCTGGTGGTCACCAGCGGTGAAATGTTACAACAGCTTTGGTCGCTGATACCGCTCTGGTATCGCGAAAACTGGTTACTCCGCTGTCGGCTTTTAGTCGTCAGTGAGCGTCTGGCGAACCAGGCCCGGGAACTGGGCTGGCAGGATATTCGGATCGCTGATAACGCCGACAACGATGCGCTGCTGCGCGCATTACAATAACTCTCAAATGGGAAGCCATAATGACGGAACACGACAAATCCTCCGCCGTGGTTGAAGAGACCAGGGAGACTGTGGAGACGACGCCACAGCCAGAGACGACAGAGAAAACCGCTGAGAAGAAAAACGGCAGCAACAAAACGAGCCTCGCGCTGAGCGCGATTGCCATTGCCATTGCGCTGGCAGCAGGGGTTGGCCTGTACGGTCTGGTGAAGCAACAGGGTGCTAATCAAACGTCCACCAGCGACGCGCTGGTGAATCAGCTCACCGCCCTGCAAAAAGCGCAGGAGACGCAGAAAACCGAGCTGGAAGCGGTGATTAAGCAGCAGGCCGCCGCGCTTGCCGAGGCGAACAGCAAACAGGAAGAGCTGACCAAACAGCTGGGCGACGTGCAGCAGAAAGTCGCCACGATTTCCGGTACCGATGCCAAAACCTGGCTGCTCTCGCAGGCTGACTTCCTGGTGAAGCTCGCCGGACGTAAGCTCTGGAGCGATCAGGACGTCACCACTGCCGCCGCGCTGCTGAAAAGCGCCGACGCGAGCCTGGCAGACATGAACGACCCGAGCCTTATCACGGCCCGTCGCGCGATCACCGAGGACATCGCCAGCCTCTCCGCCGTCTCGCAGGTGGATTACGACGGCATTATCCTTAAGGTGAACCAGCTGTCGAATCAGATTGATAACCTGCAGCTGGCGGATAACAACGACGACGACTCCCCGATGGATTCCGACGGTACCGAGCTTTCCAGCTCCCTGAGCGAATGGCGCATAAACCTGCAGAAAAGCTGGCAGAACTTTATGGACAGCTTCATCACTATCCGCCGTCGCGACGAAACCGCCGTGCCGCTGCTGGCGCCGAACCAGGATATCTATCTGCGCGAGAACATCCGTTCCCGCCTGCTGGTAGCGGCTCAGGCCGTGCCGCGTCATCAGGAAGAGATCTATAAACAGGCGCTGGATAACGTTTCAACGTGGGTACGCGCCTACTACAACACCGATGATGCGACGACCACCGCCTTCCTCGAAGACATTGATAAGCTGAGCCAGCAGAACATCACCATGAACGTGCCGGATAAGCTGGCCAGCCAGCCGATTCTGGAGAAACTGATGCAGACGCGCGTACGTAACCTGCTGGCGCAACCGGGCGTGCCGGCAGAGCCGTCGGGCGAAGCGGCTCCGGCTCCAGCGCCTGAAAGCGCACCACAAGGAGAGTAATGATGCTTAAAGTCCTCTTACTCTTCATCCTGCTGATCGCCGGGATCGTGCTGGGACCTATGCTTGCGGGTCATCAGGGTTACGTCCTGATCCAGACCGATAACTACAACATTGAAACCAGCGTAACCGGCCTGACGATCATTCTGATCCTCGGCGTGGTGGTGCTGTTTGCGATCGAGTGGATCCTGCGCCGCATTTTCCGCACCGGTGCCCACACGCGCGGCTGGTTCGTTGGCCGCAAGCGCCGCCGCGCCCGTAAGCAGACCGAACAGGCGCTGCTTAAGCTTGCCGAGGGTGACTATCAGCAGGTTGAAAAGCTGATGTCGAAAAACGCCGATCATGCCGAACAGCCGGTGGTTAATTATCTGCTCGCTGCCGAAGCGGCGCAGCAGCGCGGTGACGAAGCCCGCGCCAATCAGCATCTGGAGCGGGCGGCAGAGCTGGCTCATGGCGACCCGATTCCGGTAGAAATCACGCGCGTTCGCCTGCAGCTGGCGCGCAATGAAAATCACGCGGCGCGTCACGGTATCGATCGCCTGCTGGAAGTTGCGCCACGTCATCCGGAAGTGCTGCGTCTTGCCGAGCAGGCGTATATTCGTACCGGCGCCTGGGGTTCACTGCTGGACATCATTCCGTCAATGGCGAAGGCCGAGGTGGGTGACGATGAACATCGTGATGAGCTTCAGCGTCTGGCATGGATTGGCCTGATGGATCAGGCGCGCGCCGACCTGGGCAGCGACGGTCTGAAAACGTGGTGGAAGAATCAGAGCCGTAAGACGCGTCAGCAGGTTCCTCTGCAGGTCGCCATGGCGGAACATCTTATTGAATGTGACGATCATGACACGGCTCAGGAGATCCTCCTCGACGGCCTGAAGCGCCAGTATGACGATCGTCTGGTGATGGTGATCCCGCGCCTGAAAACCAATAATCCTGAGCAAATCGAAAAAGTGCTGCGTCATCAGATTAAAACCGTCGGTGACCGCCCGCTGCTGTGGAGCACGCTTGGTCAGTCGCTGATGAAGCACGGAGAATGGCAGGAGGCGAGCCTCTCCTTCCGCGCGGCGCTGAAACAGCGTCCGGACGCGTTTGACTACGCGTGGCTTGCCGATACGCTGGACAAGCAGCATAAGCCGGAAGAGGCAGCCGCCATGCGTCGTGATGGGTTGCTGCTAACGCTGCAAAATAACGGTACGCAGCAGTAAATAAAAAGGAGGCCAGCGGGTCTCCTTTTTTTATCGCCTTTCTCCTGCTACATTCTTTGCACCCACATCCGCAAACGAATCCGCCAATGTAACGATGTCTTTTCATTAACCTTTTTTCACACACGCGCACATTTTGCAGCGTGGACTAAATCGTTTTTGAAAGGAAATCTCAATGAACTCGCTTTTGTATGCGCTTATCCAGGCGCTGCGCTGCCACCGCTGGCTGCGCCTGCTTGCCTGCGCTTTTATCTTTTCTTCGCTGGGGAATGGTCTAACCCAGGTTGTGGTCTTCGGTTTGCTCTTAGCATGGTCAGCCCCGCCCGCTCTGCTGACTCTCGCTTTTCTTTTCGCTACGGTACCCGGATTCATCGGCAGCACGATCGGTGAAAAGCTGTGCTCACGCTGTTCTCCGATCTCCCTGCTGATACTGACCGAGGGACTAGGCTTGCTCGCCCTGCTCTTTCCCCTGCTTGGCGTGGGTTACCACAGCGTTGCCGCATTGCTCGCCGTGCAATCCACCGAAGCGCTGCTCAGCGGGATGAGTTGGCCCGCGCTGACATTGCTCTTTAAGCGCGGATTTAGCGAAGCAGAGCTGCCTGCTGCGACCTGTCTGGAAAATGTGATTTTTGCTTCTCAGGTGTTGTT
The DNA here is from genome assembly GCF_001521715.1 of Enterobacter asburiae. Lineage (NCBI taxonomy): Bacteria > Pseudomonadati > Pseudomonadota > Gammaproteobacteria > Enterobacterales > Enterobacteriaceae > Enterobacter > Enterobacter asburiae. The sequence continues at coordinate 3,724,682 of NZ_CP011863.1, read as the reverse complement.
AGGGACCGGCCTCGGCGTGGTGCTGTTTCAGAAGACATCCGTGTTTACCCTGCTGGCCATTGATGCCTTGAGCTTTTTCGGGTCACTGTTACTGCTATGGATGGCTGGACGCCGGTTTTCTCCGGCACCAGGCCCCACTACTATGGAAAAGGGGGGTTCTGCAACATTACGCTGGCAGGCGTTGACCGTTCGGCAGAAACGCAGCCTGCTCATCCTGCCGGCGCTGGCCGCCGTCGGATCACCGGCCATGGCGCTTCTTCCTGCACTGGCCCAGCAGCTCCGTCCTCAGGATGCGGCGGGCCTTGCTTTGCCCCTGCTTTTCGCGAGGAGTCTGGGGCAGCTTTGTGGCCCCCTGCTGCTAAAAAAAGAGAGCCTGATGCGCTTTGCGGCCCACACGCCGCGAATAATCGTTTGTCTGAGCATCTTTCTGGCCGCTTATGGCATGCTGCCGTTTTTGTCCGGGTGGACGGTATGTGCGCTGGGGATGATCTTTATCGCGCATCTGGCCTCGAATGTTCTCTTCGCAGCGGGCACGTTTGGCGTACTCAGTAGTTTTCCTCTCACGCAAACCGCTTCTGCCAGCGGTAAAGCCTGGCGCTGGCAAACGCTCAGCGCCTCTCTTTTCACCGGCATTGCAGCGGCGGTGGCTTCAGGGTTTGGCTCAGTACAGGCGCTATATGCTGTCTCTGCATCGGCCCTGCTGATGGTTGCCCTGATCATGCGCTTGTATCGGGAATAAGGCATAAAAAAACGCCTGCTATAAAAGCAGGCGTTAAAACAGGTCTGTAAGACAACATATTTGGTGCTTCACTCAACGTTGTGTCCATGGTGTCTGATGAGGCCGAAGCGACATCTGTCAGTGGACGATAAGCACCGTAAATGGCTCTGCGTCATTCCTGAGTTTATGAGGCACTAAGGCGAACATAAGAGATGGAATGAGCATCTACACGCATATTATTGCACGTAACGTGCCAACATAACACCCAGAACTTTTACATGACGCAACATTTTAAGATAAAAGGAAATTATGCTGCTAAGCGCCGCCTTAAGCGCTACAACGTAGCGGGAAAAGGCGGGAATATGTCGCCAGGAGGAGACGGCAAAACCCATAAATGGTTTTTTATATGACTTTCAATGAGTTGCATGTCGCTGGATTGCGACAATGAAAAAGGACGTGGTTGGGGAATAACGACAGGGATGAAGAATCGCAGAAAACAAAAAACCCCGCCGAAGCGGGGTTCAAAATTGGTCGGCGAGAGAGGATTCGAACCTCCGACCCACTGGTCCCAAACCAGTTGCGCTACCAAGCTGCGCTACTCGCCGATGTACTGCTTTTTTGAATTTTTAGTTCAATTCATTTAAAAAGTCGTGGTGCGAGGGGGGGGACTCGAACCCCCACATCCAAAGGACACTAACACCTGAAGCTAGCGCGTCTACCAATTCCGCCACCTTCGCAATTCACAACTCTTTCAAATAATGGGGTGGCTAATGGGATTCGAACCCACGACAACTGGAATCACAATCCAGGGCTCTACCAACTGAGCTATAGCCACCACTGTATTCTTTCACGCGGTACTGACTACTTCTCAGACCACCGCAGCTCTAGCGCCGGGACTAAAATGGCGCGCCCGACAGGATTCGAACCTGAGACCTCTGCCTCCGGAGGGCAGCGCTCTATCCAGCTGAGCTACGGGCGCTTAGCGCCGTTGCGGGGCTGGATATTACGTACCTCCGTCCCCGCTGTCTAGTGCTTTTTTGAAAAAAATGCGCGTTTGGTTATGGTTTGCACATTTTGCCGCTTATTCCTCCACTTTCTGCGTGGTGCCGCGGCGACCCAGGCCAAAAAGCTTATATGCGGCCGTCACAGCCGCCAGGAAGATCATCCCGACAAACAGCGACATGCGGGTATCTTCATTAAAGTACATGCCGATTAATACGCAAATCAGGAACGCCATCGTCAAATAGTTCGCATAGGGGAACAGAATTGAGCGGAACGGATGACTTTCGATCGCTTTTTTATGCGCATGGCGGAAACGCAGCTGGCTGATGAGGATAACAAACCACGGCACCATGCCCGGCAGCACACTGGCGCTATAAACGTAAACGAACACGCGTTGCGGATTCGGGATGATGTAGTTCAGACACGAACCAATCAGCAGGATCGCAATGGAGACCGCCACACCCGCCACCGGTACGCCGGCACGTGAGACTTTACTCATCGCCGCAGGCAGCTGGTTATTCTTCGAAAGCGCATAGAGCATACGCCCGCAGCTGTACATCCCACTGTTACAGCCTGACAGTGCTGCCGTCAGGACCACAAAGTTGATGATGCCCGCCGCCGCCGTGATACCAATTTTGGCGAAGGTTAATACAAACGGGCTACCCGTCGTGCCAATTTCGTTCCACGGGAAGATGGTCACGATGACGAAGATCGCGCCCACATAGAAAATCAGGATACGCCACAGCACTTTACCCACCGCGCTACGCAGCGTGACCTGCGGGTTTTTCGCTTCACCGGCGGTAATACCGATCAGCTCCACGCCCTGATACGAGGCCACAACGATACACAGCGCCGTCAGGAAGCCCTTCCAGCCGCCGGCAAAGAAGCCGCCGTTTTCGGTCAGGTTGCCAAAGCCGATAGCGTGTCCACCGTTGCCAAAGCCGAAGAAAATCACGCCCAGGCCAACGACAATCATCACAATAATCGTGGTGACTTTGATCATTGCGAACCAGAACTCAATTTCACCGTAAAGGCGCACGGCTGCCAGGTTTGCCAGCGCCACCAGCCCCACGGCAATGAGCGCGGGTATCCACTGGACCATGTCCGGGAACCAAAACTGGACGTAGACCCCTATCGCGGTGATCTCTGAGATGCCCACCGCCATCCACATAAACCAGTATGACCAGGCCGTCAGGTAGCCGAAGAAGGGGCTCATATAGCGATGCGCGTAAACGGCGAAAGAGCCGGTTACCGGCTCCAGGAAGAGCATTTCGCCCATGGAACGCATAATGAAGAAAACAAACAGCCCGGCGATAATATACGCCAGTAATACGGAAGGGCCTGCCCATTTGAGCGTGCTTGCGGAGCCCATAAACAGGCCCACGCCGATAGTGCCGCCCAGCGCTATCAGTTCAATATGACGAGCTTCCAGCCCACGCTGTAGCTCCGGTTGTTTCTCTGCCATAGATCCTCGATTGTGTTTGCTGTTTCCCGGCTTAATACCGGGTATTGTTTTTTAGGGGTACTAAAATACGGAGCGAATGGTTTCCTAAAATCTGCCAAATGGCAAACGATGCATTAAAAAAATGAATGCATTGCACAGATTATCAGCAGTTTTGCAGGCGAGTTGCAGCGCGAATAGCATATCGCGCTACATTTTGATTACATTTTCCCGGTGTAATGCCAGGCGAGGTAGCGAAGCAGACGGATCTGTCGTTTAATGCGCGTCGGTTGTGATAACAGGCGGTACAGCCACTCCAGCCCCAGATTTTGCCAGATCTTTGGCGCACGCTTAACGTGGCCGGTAAAGACGTCGTACGTGCCGCCGACGCCCATGTAGAGGGCATCAGGACAGACCAGACGGCAGTCACGCATCAGGATCTCCTGGCGCGGGGAGCCCATCGCCACGGTGACAATTTTCGCCCCGCTGTCACGAACGCGCTCAAACAGAGCCTGTCGATCTTCCGGTTTGAAGTAACCATCCTGGCTGCCGACGATATTAACATTCCATTGACGACGCAGTTTCTCCTCCGTCTGGGCCAGTATCTCCGGCTTACCGCCAATCAGGAACACGGGCGTGCCCTGCGCACCTGCGCGGGCCATAAGCTGCTCCCAGAGATCGGCCCCCGCCACGCGGGAAACATTAGCGTCAGGATACTTTTTACGGATAGAGCGGACCACGCTGATCCCGTCCGCGTATTTAAATTCAGCCGCTTCAATCAGGCTTTTGACTTCCGCATTATCCTCAACCGCCAGCATTTTTTCCGCGTTGATGGCCACCAGCGTACCGGATTTCATCTGGCCATCGGCGAACAGAAAGTCCAGCGCGTGCTGCATGTCGCGCCAGCCAATTAGCTGCAGGCCACGTAGCGCGTAGCGCGGTGCAGAAATTTTATCAGTCATTACTATCCTTACTCAGACTTGCGACAGCGTTGTGCTGCCCTGCCGCTCGCGCTTGTGCACGAGTCCTGCGCTGTCAAACAGCCAGTACAACAGTTTGGCCAGCAACAGGCAGAGGCCGAAAACGACCATGAAGAACACCACGCGCGAAACGAACGAGTCCAGCCCTTCGCGCGCCAGAACGATCATATTGAAAATGGCACCAAAGCAGAAACTGTGCAAAATGGCGGCTTTATAGCGGTTGGTCTCTTCGTTGCCACGCACGTAAAGCCAGTCGAACCACTTGATAATCAGCCCCACGGCAACCGCCCCGGGGAGAATGAACCACGCCCCTCCCATCACCACCAGGGAACCAATCAGCGTTGGCGAGATTGCCAGACCGGAATGGTTGTTCAGCACTTCCCAGGTAAAGTAATTTGCCGTGTTAAGCACCACGCCAGGCCGGTCCGGCCATAGCCAGGAAGGGATAAAGACGTAGAAGTCGCGAACAATCGGTGCCAGCCCCTGGAAATCAATCTTGTCGTAGTTTTGCAGCAGCAATGCCAGGTTTTCCCACGGCGAGAAGGTATCGCGCGTCAGGTAGAGAAACGTGTAAAACGCCTCATCGCCCGCCACGTTCATCCCGTAGCGTTTCAGCGCCAGCCAGAACATCCCGACAATGCCAAACACGCCTGCTGCAACCAGCATCCACAGCGAGATCCAGCCGCGGATGATGCCGATAAACAGGAAGATGGCGAAGGCGATGATAATGTTCGCGCGCGTACCGCCCACAATCATGTAGGTCAGAATGCCAAACGCGACGGTGCTGACCAGAAAGAACAGCCACGCTTTGCTGTCCTGGCGCAGGAAAAAGACCACCAGCATCGCCGGAATGAAGAAGTAGAAGAAACGCTTAAGCGCCACGCCCGAGACTTCGGCCGAAAAAATCTGGCTGTAGGAGTGGAGCTTAAACAGCAGAAAGCCGTTATGCATGAAGAAGATACCGACGCTGACCAGGGCGATGGTCATCAGCATCACCCACGTCAGGTGGGTTTCCACCCGATTCATGGTAAAAAGCGGCCGGCGCGGGGCAGCAGCCTGCGCTGAACGCAGACGCGTTTTATAGGTGACGTAGTAGACGGCATAGAAGCAGGTTGCCGCCAGAAGCGCCTGGAGCAGGATTTCCGGCGGCGCGACGCTCACGTCAAAACGGAAGACCAGAATACTGGTCAGCGGGAAGCCGAAAAAGAAGGTCAGCAGAAACAGTAACGAGAAGAAAACGTTAAAGTTGAAACGCACCCGGCGGAATTCAAACCAGGTAAGCGTGGCAATAAACAGGGTGCTCAGAAGCCAGACAACCAGTAAGCCGCTGAATTGCAACTGACTCATGCTTTGTCTCCTGAAGCGATACGCAGCGCGCGGTGCCACGGCGTGAGGTAATTCGGGCTGAAAAAATCGATGCTATTCTTATCCACCAGCGTGAGCTGGCGTTGGGCTTCCCGTACCACCTCGACATTCAGCGTGTCAGAGGTAAACAGCACCGGAATATGCTGCTCGGCCATGTCCTGCCAGAACGGGTTGTCGCGGTTGAGCACGCACGGTACACCCGCCTGAATCAGCAGACATAGCGTGCCGATTCCCTGCTGTCGGGCGAAGATGAAATAGCCGAGATCGCATTTTCTCAGCAGCGCAAGATACTCATCAAATTCCAGCTTATCGCTGAGGATGTGCAGATTTTCTGCACTAAACAGCGCAAGCCCTTGTTGGCGAACGTCAGCAATATAGGCGTCGTTGTTGGCGGGATAGCCCATCGGCACCACCACGTTCACCGTATCGCCAAACTGCTGATGCACCGCCCTGAGCGCCGCGACGTGTTCGTTACTGCGATCGCCGGAATTCCCCACCAGGATCGTCAGCTTGCCTTCACGCACCGCGTCATTCGCCATGGCGTTCAGCGCCGGATCCATGCGGGTTGGGAAATAGAGTAGTTCTCCGCGCACGTTCGGGTGCTGTTTAGCAAAATAGTTGAGATCGCCACGGGTGGCAAACACACAGCCGACGCGCCCCTGCGCCATACGCCGCAGCGGATAGAAAAGACGGAATTTCCAGCCGCGGGAGACTTCGTAGAGATCGGCTCCCCAGATATGCCAGCTGCACTGGGAGGGTGTAATCCCCCCGCTGAGCAGTGCCAGCCATAGGCCGGTATTGAACTGCCCGTGGAAAAAGAAACGTTGCTTACGATCCGCTTTGGCTTTGGCAACAACCGCCTTCGCCAGCGCGGCCTTATCCGGCCAGAAGCGAATCGTCAGCGCCGGAAACGCCTCGCTCAGGCCCTTATCCTGACCTGCAACCATAAACTCACGCGCATCAGGGTTACCCGATGCCAGCTCGTCGTTGAAGAACCGCAAAACGGTCTGGTTATGGTGTGGGATATCCGATCCCAGGATGTGAATCAGTGCAGTCATGCGCGTTTACGCCACAATAAAAATACGCCGCAACAGGCGGCGAAATAAACGATATAGGTTGCCATGTAGGCCTGAGCCGCCCCCAGCGCACCGTGCGCGGGTATCAGCCAGTGTGAAAATGCTGTCAGTAACGCAAACTGGCTAATTTCCGCCAGGATATACAGCCGCAGGGACGCTTTTGCAATCACCAGATAGCCAAAAACGTAAGCACCCACTTTCAGCACATCACCCACCAGCTGCCAGGCAAAGAGATCGCGCATGGCGGTGAACTTCGCCGAGAACAGCAGCCAGATGGCAACATCGCGCAGTAACCAGACGGTAAAGCTGGCCGCTGCGACGGCCGGCAGCACAAAGCGCAGCGATCGGAAAATCTCACGGGTAATATCCTGTCTGGACGTCAGACGCGATAAGGTTGGCAGCAGGTAAACGCTAAAGGAAGCCGTAATAAACTGGAGATAGGCGTCGGAAATACTGCTTACGCCCTGCCAGATCCCCACCTCATCCCAGCTATAATGCGCCGCCAGCAGGTTTCGCATCATCACGTAGGCCACCGGCAGCGTGACGGAGGTGATGAGCGCCATCAGGGTAAATTTACCCAGCTGGCTGGCAAGCATCGTGTCCCATTGCGGTTTCAGGTAGCTCAAAGGGATGACGCCCCGACGCATCAGCATCAATGCCGCAGGCACAACAACCAGGGCCGGGACCAGCGCAAGCCCAAGCAGTGCGCCTTCATAGCCGCCAAGGCGATAGCAGAAGTAATAGGCAATCACGCCGATGACGCTGCCCAGGATTAAGGCAAGCGCGTTCCCGGCGGCATCACGAAAACCTTTCATCAGCGCCAGCAGCAGGTTTGCCCAGGCAATGCCCATCTGAACCAACGCGACCAGACGCACCAGCCCCTGATAATGGGTGTGCCCGAACAATCCCTGGCTGATGGGCGCCGCCGCCAGCAGAAAGACAACCGCCATCAGGGTCGAAAAACCCGTGACCATCGCCGAAGAGGTGCCCACCACCCTGCGCAGCTGAGCCGCATCATCGTGATACTGCGCAACGTATTTGGTCACGCCGTTGAAGATACCGGCACCGGCCAGCACCCCAAGGACGGTAACGAGCTGGCGGAAATTACCCGCCAGCCCCACGCCAGAGGGGCCAAATGAGACGGCCAGCAGCTTGACGACCAGCAGCCCGGCGCCAATTTTTACAAGCGTGGACGCGGCGGTCCACACCGATGCTTTTGCCAGAGACATATCAGCCGAAATAACTCAGAAGGGTATTAATCACCGTACGCTGGTTAACAGGCGCGAGGTTGTAGAACAGTGGCAGGCGAAGCAAACGCTCACTTTCTTTCGTGGTGTAACGATCTTCACCCGCGAACGTGCCAAACGCTTCGCCGGCCGGGCTGGAGTGCAGCGGGATGTAGTGGAACACCGCCATAATCTCGGCCTCTTTCAGCCAGGCGATGAGCTCGCTGCGGTCGTCGTTATCGCGCAGCTTGATGTAGAACATATGCGCATTGTGGACGCAATCCGCCGGGATGGTCGGCAGCTCAATACGCCCGGCTTTGGCCAGCGGCTCAAGCGCATCGTAATACGTTTGCCACAGGGAAAGACGCTGAAGGTTGATACGTTCAGCCGCTTCCAGCTGCGCCCACAGGTATGCCGCCTGCAGATCCGCCATCAGATAGCTGGAACCGATGTCGCGCCAGGTGTATTTATCTACCTGACCCCGGAAGAACTGGCTGCGGTTGGTGCCTTTTTCACGGATCACTTCCGCACGCTCCACGAGAGCCCGGTCGTTAATCAGCGTCGCGCCACCTTCTCCGCCCGCCGTGTAGTTTTTGGTTTCGTGGAAGCTAAAGCAGCCAATGTGGCCAATAGTGCCCAGCGCGCGTCCTTTGTAGGTGGACATCACGCCCTGCGCGGCATCTTCCACCACGAACAGATTATGTTTTTGGGCGATGGCCATGATGGTGTCCATTTCACAGGCCACGCCCGCGTAGTGAACCGGCACGATCGCGCGCGTTTTGTCGGTGATCGCCGCTTCAATCAGCGTCTCATCAATGTTCATGGTATCCGGGCGGATATCCACAAAGACGATTTTCGCTCCGCGCAGGACAAAGGCGTTCGCGGTGGAAACGAAGGTATAGCTCGGCATAATCACTTCATCACCGGGCTGGATATCCAGCAACAGTGCCGCCATTTCCAGCGATGCCGTGCAGGACGGGGTCAGCAGCACTTTGGCGCTGCGAAAACGCTGTTCCATCCACTGCTGACAGCGACGGGTAAAACCGCCGTCACCACAGAGTTTGCCGCTGCCCATGGCAGACTGCATATAGTCAAGTTCAGTTCCGACAACGGGTGGTGCGTTAAATGGAATCATCTTGTCACCTGTATAACCAGTAGGCGGTGGCGTCGATGTTGGCACCACTCGCAATATAACGTTTAAGCGCGGCGGTGTTGCCCAGTTGGGTCGCGACCCGCAGCGTCACAAGCTGTTGCTGCTGCGCCCAGTGCAGCGCCGCCTGCATGAGTTTCTCACCCATGCCGCGCCCGGCTAATAAGCCAATACGCGCCTCGCGCTCGTTGAGCTTACGCAGCGAGACGAACCCCTGGATTTGACCGTCCCCAGCACGGAAAACCAGGCAGACGTGGTCAAAGGTGCCTTTGACCGCATTCTCTATCCACTGGGCATAGAAACGTCCGCTATCGTCAGGTGCATACCAGGGCGCACGAAAGCGGCTCTGTGCAAATGCCTGGGCCGCCATCTGACGCAGCACGGGGATGTCCTGTTCGTTTGCAATTTCCGCGCCGGACGCATCGTGCCGGGTAAGGGTAATGGAAAGGTCTACCTCACCTTCAACCAGCTGAAAGCCGTGCTGCTGGAGCGCGTCAAGCAGATCGGCGCGCTCCGCCGGGATCTTAGCCTGCACCCGTTGCCAGGCGATAAAATCTGATTCAGCCAGCACCGGCGCATCATCGCGCAGACGTACGATGGCCGACGGCAGGCCGAAAAAGGCACTCTCCCACTGCAGGGACTCAAGCACCCCATTCAGGCTGTTCAACGCCAGACACCTTTGGTATCCACAATATACTGCTGACGAACAGCATCGCCGGACGTCGCTTTAAACTCTTTATGATCTACCAGCAGCACCAGCACGTCCGCCGTCGCCAGCGCGTCGTCCAGCGCCGTCAGCGTGCAGTGTCCCGCCAGTTTTGCCGGTAATTCATGGATATTCGGCTCAACCACCAGCGTTTCACCCTTGTGCCATTCGGCAATCATCTCGGCAATTTCCATCGCCGGGCTTTCACGCAGATCGTCAATATTGGGTTTAAATGCCAGACCAAAGCAGGCAATTTTCAGCTCGCTGGCGCGCTTGCCGCTCTCTGCCAGGCAATCCGCTACCGTCGCTTTAACCTGGTTGAGCACCCAGTGAGGCTTGCTGTCATTCACTTCACGCGCGGTGCGAATCAGACGCGCCTGCGCCGGATTCTGCGCCACGATAAACCACGGATCGACGGCGATACAGTGTCCGCCCACGCCCGGGCCTGGCTGGAGAATGTTCACGCGAGGATGGCGATTTGCCAGGCTAATCAACTCCCAGACGTTAATCCCCTGGTCGGCGCAGATCAGCGACAGTTCGTTCGCAAAGGCGATATTGACGTCGCGGAAGCTGTTCTCCGTCAGCTTGCACATCTCGGCGGTGCGGGAGTTGGTCACCACGCACTCGCCTTCCAGGAAAATCTTGTACAGCGCGCTGGCACGTTCGGAACAGACGGGCGTCATACCGCCAATGACGCGGTCGTTTTTAATCAGTTCGACCATCACCTGGCCCGGCAGCACGCGCTCCGGACAGTAGGCGATGTTGATATCCGCCTGCTCACCCGCCTGCTGCGGGAAACGTAAATCAGGACGCGCCTCGGCCAGCCACTGTGCCATCTGCTCGGTAGCGCCGACCGGAGAGGTCGATTCCAGGATCACCAGCGCCCCTTTCTTCAGCACGGGCGCTATGGATTTTGCCGCCGCCTCGACGAATGCCATGTCGGGCTCGTGGTCACCTTTAAACGGGGTAGGGACGGCAATCAGGTAGGCATCCGCTTCAACTGGGCTCGTGCTTGCACGCAGGAAGCCCCCTCCACCGCCTCTTTCACCACGCGGTCAAGATCGGGCTCCACAATATGAATCTCGCCACGGTTAATGGTTTCTACCGCCCGTGCGTTGATATCCACACCAACAACCTGTTTCTGACGAGAGGCAAACGCGGCCGCAGTAGGCAAGCCAATGTAGCCAAGACCAATGACAGAGATGGTAGTAAAACTCATAGCGATACCCGATTGTGTTTAAGTGCATGCAAGATACGGCCACAAGCCTGCCCGTCTCCATACGGATTATGGGCACGGCTCATCGCCTGATACGCTTCATCGTCATGCAGCAGGCGCGTGACCTCTTCGACGATGAGCTGCGCGTTGGTGCCGACCAGACGCACCGTACCGGCTTTGACGGCTTCCGGACGTTCGGTCGTTTCACGCATCACCAGCACCGGTTTGCCGAGGGATGGCGCTTCTTCCTGAATGCCGCCGGAATCGGTGAGGATCAGCCAGGCGTGGTTCATCAGCCAGACAAACGGCATGTAGTCCTGAGGTTCAATCAGAAGGACATTTTCGACATGGCCCAGGATCCGGTTAACCGGCTCGCTGACGTTAGGGTTAAGGTGTACTGGATAGACAATTTGCACATCGTCATTCTGCGCGGCGATTTCAGCCAGCGCGTGACAGATTTGCTCAAAACCCCGGCCAAAGCTCTCGCGACGGTGGCCAGTGACCAGAATGGTTTTTTTGCCGTTGTGAAGGAACGGATAGCGTGCAGCGAGCTCTTTCTGAAGATCGCTGTTTGCCAGGACGCGGTCACGTACCCAAATTAACGCGTCAATGACCGTATTGCCGGTCACAAAGATTTTGTTATCGGCGATATTTTCACGCAGCAGGTTCTGACGAGAGTTTTCCGTTGGCGCAAAGTGGTACATCGCCAGATGACCCGTTAACGTGCGGTTGGCCTCCTCCGGCCACGGCGAATAAAGATTGCCGGTACGCAGACCCGCCTCAACATGCCCCACGGGAATTCGCTGGTAAAACGCGGCCAGGCTTGTCGCCACGGTTGTGGTGGTGTCACCGTGTACCAGCACGACGTCGGGCTTAAATGACTCCAGGATCGGCTTGAGATCTTGCAGTATGCGGCAGGTTATTTCGGTCAAGCCTTGCCCCGGTTTCATAATATTAAGGTCGTAATCCGGGGCGATGGAAAAGAGCGTTAAAACCTGGTCGAGCATTTCACGGTGCTGTGCCGTGACGCAGACTTTCGCTTCAATATCAGGATCGCTGGCCAGCGCATGAACCAGAGGCGCCATCTTAATGGCCTCCGGCCTGGTGCCAAATACGGTAAGTACTTTCACATCGATTCTCTTCGATTAGGCGATGAAGGCCATAGCCTTCATCGTAAACGGCGTTCTTAGTTTTTGCGGCGACGCGCTAACGCCACGCCAGCGCCCGTCAGTGCGCCCACAATCCCCCACATGATCATCAGGAATGCGCGGCGCGGACTGTCGCGTTTTACAGGTTCTTCAGGTGTTCGCAAATAACGATAGGTCTGAAAACGCGGGTCCAGGGATGGGCCGACATTAAGCGTATTGAGCATCGCGCGATTTTGATCGTAATCGAGGTCAAAATCAGGCCCGACGGCCTTCAGGTTTTCCAGACGCGCCTGCAGCATGGGGCGGCCAAGAAGGAACATTTCTGAATCAGGCAGCTCATCGGCCGGCACGTCCGTCTCAGTACGGGAAATATTGTGCTGTTCCGCAATTTTCAGCGCCTGCTCAATGTTATGCACGCGGCGACCGAAAATGGTATTCGCCACCTCTTCCTGACGTTTCACCTGGGCTTTCATCTGGATTGTACGAGCCGCCCAGGCACCTTTAAGCTCTTCGTTAAGATGGCTTGCGGCACGCTGGCTGGCAAACGCGACATACTGACGCAACAGGTTGTTGGCATCCGGCGCGGTTTCTGCAATCAGCTTGACGCTGTCATTCACGCTACGCAGCGCGTCGCCCGGCATAAACTGAATATTGTTAATCAGATCGTCCAGCAGGGCGGCATCGGCTTTTGTATTATCAACCCGGCGCTGCTTATAGTAATCCGTCTGGGACCAGAAATCGCGGCGGGTATCCCACGAGGCCAGCTGCATCACAAACTCTTTATAGGCTTCATCCATAACGGAAGCCTGGTCTGGCGTAGCAAGACTGGCTTTGATGTCCAGGTTACGCAGGAATTGCTGCTGGGAATAGTATCCCCCGAGCATGTTAACCGTTGGCTTGTCTGTGATTGCCGTGGCGCTCCACTCTTGCTTTGCAAAGAACGTATAGGCCAGCGCTAACAGGGCAAACCCCAGCGCGATCCCCGCAATCCAAAGTTTGCCTGCCCATAACACGCGAAACAAACCCCGAATATCCAGCTCATTCTCTGTTACCACTGATTTCGCTCCCGCCAACGGTTGAGTCATCATAGTCCCGGTTTTACTTAGTTAATGTTGTATGTTTGCCACTGTTACGACGCATCCTGCGCTTAATACGTTTAATGAAGCGTGCTACCTTCCATGCACGCTTGATGCAGTAGCCGTAGAGAGAAAAAGCTAGCAAGAACAATACCAACATAGCCCATTCAGGCACAAAATGTGTATATTCCGCCGTCACGCCAATCCCCGCTAGAATAGCAGCCGCCAGCGTAATAAGCACAAATGCTTGCCGGGAAGTGAATCCGGCTCGCATGATCAAATGATGAATGTGCTGACGGTCAGCAGAGAAAGGACTCATCCCTTTACGCAGGCGGCGATACATAATCGCAACCATGTCCATTAACGGGATAGCGATAATCCATAATGCCGTTACTGGGCTAATGGGGTGTACATCACCCTGAGTGGTTTCCAGCAAGATCCAAATGATAGTAAAGCCGATAAGTGTGCTACCCGCATCACCCATGAATACTTTATAACGCCGGCCCAATGCGCCGAGATTCAACAGGATATAAGGCAGGATGGCCGCAATCATGGCAAAACACCACATAGCAAGGCTATATTGCCCATCGAACCATAAAATGAAACCAATTGCGGCAAATGAGACGCAGGACAAGCCTCCCAATAAACCATCGATACCGTCAACCATGTTGAACGCGTTAATTGCCACCCACACGGCAAAAAGTGTCAGGAAATAACCGAACGGACCGAGTTCCATCTCCCAGGAGCCAAAAATATAGCCCAGGCTACTCAAGTGCAGCTTAGCGAACACCATCATAGCGATAGCTACAGCAGCCTGAACGAAGGCGCGGATTTTAACGCTAATATCATAACGGTCGTCAAGAGCGCCAACCACCACAAGCACTGTCGCACAGGTCAGGTACAGTCTGGCATGTGGAATATAGTAATCCGCGATGGCAAACGTGAAGCAGATCCCCGCGAAAACAGAGATACCGCCGACCAAAGGAATCATACCTTGATGACGCTTACGGAAGTTGGGTTTATCCACTAACCCCAGATATTTCGCCACCTTACGTGCCAGAAACAAAAAGCAGGTGGTAAACAAGAAAATACTGGTTAGTTCAGTAAACGTATCAAGTAGGTTCACAATGGATGTTCTCAACAAATGTTAGTCAAGGAAGTATAACCATCAAGGCGCTGAGCCTGAAGTTATAAAGCAAACCTCTTACAATTCCATTTGTTTATTATTCAAGCTATTAATGTTTTTACTGTGCGAATTATCTTATTGTCGCACTGACCAGTCAAAATTGGGAGTTGGTGGTACTAGCGTATAGTCCATAAAAGGAAAACGCCACGTAAAAACGTGGCGTTCGCTGGCTTTATTTGCGTTACGAGCGTTTCATCATGTCGAAGAAATCGTCGTTGGTTTTGGTCATCGCCAGTTTATTAATGAGGAACTCCATCGCGTCAATTTCACCCATTGGATGGATGATTTTGCGCAGGATCCACATTTTCTGCAGCTCTTCCTGCGTGGTGAGCAGCTCTTCTTTACGGGTACCGGAACGATTGTAGTCGATAGCCGGGAAGACGCGTTTTTCAGCGATTTTACGAGAAAGGTGCAGTTCCATGTTACCTGTACCTTTAAATTCTTCGTAAATCACTTCGTCCATTTTTGAACCGGTATCGATCAGCGCCGTCGCGATGATGGTCAGGCTTCCGCCCTCTTCCACGTTACGTGCGGCACCGAAGAAGCGTTTCGGACGATGCAGGGCGTTAGCATCCACACCACCGGTCAGCACTTTACCGGACGCTGGAACCACGGTGTTGTAGGCACGCGCCAGACGGGTGATGGAGTCGAGCAGGATGATCACGTCTTTCTTGTGCTCAACCAGGCGTTTCGCCTTCTCGATAACCATTTCCGCAACCTGAACGTGGCGAGATGCTGGCTCGTCGAAGGTAGAAGCAACCACTTCACCTTTAACCAGACGCTGCATCTCGGTCACTTCTTCCGGACGTTCGTCAATCAGCAGCACCATCAGCACGCAGTCTGGGTGATTATAGGCAATGCTCTGCGCGATGTTCTGCAGCAGCATGGTTTTACCCGCTTTTGGCGGTGCCACAATCAGACCACGCTGGCCGCGACCAATTGGTGATGCCAGATCCAGAACACGCGCGGTTAAGTCTTCAGTAGAACCGTTACCACGCTCCATGCGCAGGCGAGAGTTCGCGTGCAGCGGCGTTAAGTTCTCGAAGAGGATCTTATTACGCGAGTTTTCCGGTTTGTCGAAGTTAACTTCATTGACTTTCAACAGCGCAAAGTAGCGTTCACCCTCTTTAGGAGGACGAATCTTACCTGAAATGGTGTCACCAGTGCGGAGGTTGAAACGGCGGATTTGGCTGGGGGATACGTAGATGTCGTCAGGGCCGGCGAGGTAGGAGCTGTCTGCAGAGCGGAGGAAACCAAATCCGTCTTGCAATATCTCCAGCACACCGTCGCCAAAGATATCTTCGCCACTCTTAGCGTGCTGCTTCAGGATGGCGAAAATGATGTCCTGCTTGCGCATACGAGCCTGGTTTTCCAGCCCCATATTTTCGCCGAGAGTGATCAGCTCAGAAACCGGCGTATTCTTTAATTCGGTAAGATTCATAATGGTGTGGGTTCTTAAACTCGGGGTGATTCTCGAACTTAATGTTGTGAATGGTATGGCAGGGTCATCCATGCCTGTTTAGCGGCCATCAACTCATGTCTGTTCGCTGTCTGGTCACAGGGAAAGAACGCAGAACTGAAACGACAAGACGGATTGAGTGACAAGCCCGGAATTTAGCCACTTCACGCACTGTTCATGTTAACAACGGGAAGTATCGGGTAAAACAAGATTCAAACAACAAGATATGTTTAAAACGAAGTCATAGCTAACTTAGCACGACTTCAGCCGGGCGTCCAGAGTTCCACATCATTTAGCCGGGAGCTCTGAACGCACAGCGGAGAAACCTTACGCCAGGTTAGCGTCCAGGAACTCTTTCAGTTGACCTTTGGACAGCGCGCCCACTTTGGTCGCTGCCACTTCGCCGTTTTTGAACAGCAGAAGGGTTGGGATGCCACGGATACCGTATTTTGGTGCGGTGCCCGGGTTCTGGTCGATGTTCAGCTTGGCAACGGTCAGTTTGCCCTGATATTCGTCGGCGATCTCATCCAGAATCGGGGCGATCATTTTGCAAGGACCACACCATTCAGCCCAGAAATCGACGAGGATCAGCCCGTCAGCCTTAAGTACGTCCGTGTCAAAACTGTCGTCAGTCAGGTGAATAATTTTATCGCTCATATATAACTCCACAGGAATAAGCCTGGTACGTTGGTTTTGTCTCCACCAACGACGTGTTGATGTCGCATTAACCAACTAAAGGTTGACTTTATTTCACCGGATACGCTTTCGTAAAGCAATAGTAAGCTGATATTCTACCACACTATGAGCAAAACACATTTAACAGAACAGAAGTTTTCCGACTTCGCGCTGCACCCGAAGGTGATTGAAGCCCTTGAAAATAAAGGGTTTCATAACTGCACGCCCATTCAGGCCCTCGCGCTGCCGCTGACGCTGGCCGGTCGCGATGTTGCCGGGCAGGCGCAAACCGGTACCGGCAAAACGATGGCGTTTTTAACGTCAACGTTTCATTATTTACTTTCTCACCCAGCGATTGCAGACCGCAAAGTTAACCAGCCGCGCGCGCTAATTATGGCCCCGACGCGAGAACTTGCGGTACAGATCCACGCAGACGCTGAACCCCTGGCGCATTCTACCGGACTGAAGCTTGGCCTGGCCTATGGCGGCGACGGCTACGATAAACAGCTGAAAGTACTGGAAAGCGGTGTGGATATCCTGATCGGTACCACCGGCCGTCTTATCGATTACGCCAAACAGAACCACATTAACCTCGGCGCAATCCAGGTTGTGGTGCTCGATGAAGCTGACCGCATGTACGATCTGGGCTTCATTAAAGACATTCGTTGGCTGTTCCGCCGCATGCCGCCGGCCAATCAGCGTCTGAACATGTTGTTCTCCGCTACCCTTTCTTATCGCGTACGCGAGCTGGCGTTCGAACAGATGAACAACGCCGAATATGTTGAAGTGGAACCGGAGCAGAAAACGGGTCACCGCATTAAAGAAGAGCTCTTCTATCCTTCCAATGAAGAGAAAATGCGTCTGCTGCAAACGCTGATTGAAGAAGAGTGGCCAGATCGCGCCATTATCTTTGCGAACACCAAACACCGTTGTGAAGACATCTGGGGCCATCTGGCTGCAGACGGTCACCGTGTTGGTCTGCTGACCGGCGACGTGGCGCAGAAAAAACGCCTGCGTATTCTGGAAGAGTTTACCCGTGGCGATCTTGATATTCTGGTCGCAACCGACGTAGCGGCTCGTGGTCTGCACATTCCGGCCGTGACGCACGTCTTTAACTACGATCTGCCAGACGACTGCGAAGACTACGTACACCGTATCGGTCGTACCGGTCGTGCGGGCGCAAGCGGTCACTCGATTAGCCTTGCGTGTGAAGAGTATGCGCTGAATCTCCCGGCCATTGAGACGTATATCGGTCACTCTATTCCGCAGAGCAAATACAATCCGGAAGCGCTGTTAAGTGAACTGCCGCCGCCTAAGCGTCTAACCCGCCCACGCTCCGGCAATGGTCCGCGTCGTTCAGGCGGCGCACCGCGTAATCGTCGTCGTTCAGGTTAAGAAAATATGCTCAGCTCCACCTCGCTTTATGCGGCAATTGATCTCGGTTCGAATAGTTTTCATATGCTGGTTGTGCGCGAGGTGGCGGGAAGCATACAAACGCTGACGCGCATCAAGCGCAAGGTCCGCCTCGCGGCGGGCCTGAGCAGCGATAATCACCTCTCACCTGAGGCCATGGAACGTGGCTGGCAGTGTCTGCGGCTCTTTGCCGAGCGTCTGCAGGATATCCCGCATGCCCAAATCACCGTGGTCGCCACTGCGACACTCCGCCTGGCGGTTAACGCCGTGGATTTCATTGCCAGAGCGCAGGAAATTCTGGGTTGTCCGGTACAGGTTATCAGCGGTGAAGAAGAAGCTCGCCTGATTTACCAGGGCGTTGCGCACACCACGGGAGGTGACGATCGCCGTCTGGTGGTGGATATTGGCGGTGCCAGTACCGAGCTTGTGACCGGCACCGGCGCGCAGGCAACGTCGCTGTTCAGCCTGTCGATGGGCTGCGTGACCTGGCTTGAGCGCTACTTTACCGATCGGAACCTGGGCAAAGAGAACTTCGACGAGGCAGAAAACGCCGCGCGCGAGGTGTTACGCCCGGTGATGGACGAGCTGCGCTATCACGGCTGGAAAGTCTGCGTGGGTGCCTCGGGTACCGTGCAAGCTCTGCAGGAAATCATGATGGCACAGGGAATGGACGAGCGGATTACGCTTGCCAAGCTTCAGCAGCTGAAACAGCGCGCTATTCAGTGCGGGCGCCTGGAAGAGCTGGAAATTGAAGGCCTGACGCTGGAACGCGCGCTGGTCTTCCCGAGCGGGCTGGCTATTCTTATCGCCATTTTCACCGAGCTGAACATCCAGTGTATGACCCTGGCCGGCGGCGCGCTGCGCGAAGGTCTGGTCTATGGGATGTTGCATCTGTCGGTCGATCAGGACATCCGCAGCCGTACCCTGCGCAACGTTCAGCGTCGTTTTCTGGTTGATATCGATCAGGCAGGACGCGTATCGCAGCTGGCGTCACGCTTCGCCGATCGGGTTGCTAACGTCTGGGATCTTGATCATCTGAGCCGGGATTTACTGCTGAGCGCCTGCGCGCTCCATGAAGTCGGACTGAGCATTGATTTTAAGCAGGCACCGGCTCACGCAGCGTATCTGGTACGCAACCTTGATTTACCGGGCTATACACCCGCGCAGAAAAAATTGCTGGCAACGCTGCTGCTGAACCAGACCAATGCCGTCGATCTCTCCTCTTTGCATCAGCAAAACGCCGTCCCGCCGCGCGTGGCCGAGCATATGTGCCGCCTGCTGCGTCTGGCGATCCTGTTTGCCAGCCGCCGCCGCGATGATTTGCTGCCCGCCATTAATCTGGTGGCCGATGACGAGAAGCTTTCGCTGACGCTGCCGGAGAACTGGATTGATCGTCACCCGTTAGGGGCAGAAATGATCGAGCAGGAATGCCAGTGGCAGAGCTATGTGCACTGGGTGCTTGAGGTAAAGTAATACACTAAACATTGCCGGGTGGCGGCTTCGCCTTACCCGGCCTACAGATCCCTACGGCCTTATCCTTTCTCTTTGGCTTTTGCCAGCATGGCGCGGATGTTCGCCACGTTAGCCTGACCCTTGTGCATCCGCTCTTCCGCGGTAATCACTTTGCGCTCCTGTTCCCAGATCACGTCATCCTGCGGCAGTTCCAGCAGGAAACGACTCGGCTCCGGGCGTACCAGTTCACCATACTGGCGGCGCTCTTTACACAGCGTGAACGTTAGCTCTTTCTGCGCGCGTGTGATCCCCACGTAGGCCAGACGGCGCTCCTCGTCGACGTTATCTTCATCAATGCTGCTCTGGTGCGGCAACAATCCCTCTTCCATGCCGACCAGATAAACATACGGGAACTCCAGCCCTTTTGACGCATGCAGCGTCATCAGCTGAACCTGATCGGCCTCTTCTTCGCTCTCGCCGCGCTCCATCATGTCGCGCAGGGTAAAGCGAGTGACCACCTGCGTCAGGGTCATTGGCTCGTCGATTTCAGAGCCCTCGAGCATTTCGGTCATCCAGCTGAAGAGCTGGTTAACGTTTTTCATGCGCATCTCTGCCGCCTTCGGGCTGGCTGAGGTTTCATACAGCCAGGACTCATAGTCGATGCCGTGAATGAGATCGCGCACTGCCGCCACCGGCTCGCGCTCCGCGAGACGCTGCACTTCGCCGAGCCAGTGGGTGAAGCGGGTTAACGAGTCATACCCGCGTCCGGTTAACGTCTGGCTCAGCCCCATGTCGAAGCTGGCGGTAAACATACTTTTGTTGCGGGTCATCGCCCACTCGCCGAGCTTTTGCAGCGTCGCCGGGCCAATCTCGCGTTTTGGCGTATTCACGATGCGCAGAAACGCGCTGTCGTCATCCGGGTTCGTGAGCACGCGCAGGTAGGCCAGCAGATCTTTGATTTCTGGTCGTGAGAAGAACGACGTGCCGCCCGAGATTTTGTACGGAATGCGGTTCTGCATCAGCATCTTTTCAAAGACGCGCGACTGGTGATTGCCGCGATAGAGGATCGCGTAATCCTTATATTCGGTTTTGTTGACGAAGTGGTGAGCGATGAGCTCGCCCGTCACGCGCTCCGCTTCATGATCCTCATTGTTGGCGCTGAGCACTTTCAGCTCCGTGCCGTAGCCCAGTTCGGAGAAGAGACGCTTCTCGAATACGTGCGGGTTATTGGCAATCAGGATGTTTGCCGCCTTCAGGATACGCCCGGAGGATCGGTAGTTTTGCTCCAGCTTAATCACCTGCAGGGCCGGGAAATCTTTGCTCAGCAGCACCAGGTTTTGCGGGCGCGCGCCGCGCCAGGAGTAAATCGACTGGTCGTCATCGCCTACCACGGTGAAACGCGCGCGCTGCCCCACCAGCAGCTTCACCAGCTCATACTGGCTGGTGTTGGTGTCCTGATATTCATCCACCAGCAGGTAGCGGATTTTGTTCTGCCAACGCTCGCGCACTTCTTCATTGCGCTGCAGCAGCAGCGTGGGCAGCAGGATCAGGTCGTCAAAGTCCAGCACGTTGCACGCTTTCATATGCGCATCGTACAGACCGTAGCAGTGGGCGAAGATCCGATCCCGTTCGCCTTTGGCGATCGCCGCGGCCTGGGCCGGCGTCATCAGATCGTTTTTCCAGTTCGAGATCGTCGAGATCAGCTGCTGCAACAGCACTTTGTCATCTTCGATCAGCCCCTCGGTGAGCTCTTTGAGCAGCGCCACCTGATCGGTGTCATCGAAGAGCGAAAAGTTGGACTTCATTCCCAGCGCCGCATACTCGCGTTTGATGATATCCAGCCCCAGCGTGTGGAAGGTGGAGATCATCAGGCCGCGCGCCTCTTTACGGCCCAGCGTCTGAGCGACGCGCTCTTTCATCTCGCGCGCCGCTTTATTGGTAAAGGTGACCGCCGCAATGTGTCGCGCCTGATATCCGCAGTTGTGGATCAGATGGGCGATTTTGTTGGTGATCACGCGGGTTTTACCCGAACCGGCCCCTGCCAGCACCAGGCATGGTCCAGTAACGAATTCGACCGCTTGTTGTTGTCCAGGGTTTAAACGCATGGGAGTATTGCTCAATCTTCGAACGGGGTGTGGATTGTAGCAGAAAGCCGGGCGCAGATTTACCGGCTAATGATAAAGTGGAGAAATCGCGTTTAACCCGCAGAGCAGAACCATGAAAAAGACCGCAGCAGCCCTGCATATTCTGGTAAAAGAAGAGAAACTGGCCCAGGAGATCCTGGCCAAGCTGGAGCGCGGCATCAGCTTTGATCATCTGGCGAAGCGTTACTCTAAATGCCCGTCCGGACGCAATGGCGGGGATCTTGGCGAGTTTCAACAAGGTGCGATGGTCGGCCCGTTCGATCAGGCGGTCTTTAGCTGCCCGCTTCTGAAGCCCTACGGCCCGGTAAAAACCAAATTTGGCTACCATATCATTAAGGTGCTTTATCGCCGCTGACGCGTGGTATATTGCGCCCCGATTTATTTCAACCTATTCAAGGCACGATCATGGCAAAAACAGCAGCAGCAGTGCACATCCTCGTTAAAGAAGAGAAACTGGCTTTAGATCTTCTGGAGCAGATTAAAAACGGTGCCGACTTCGGCAAGCTGGCGAAGAAGCACTCTATCTGTCCGTCAGGCAAACGCGGCGGCGATCTGGGTGAGTTCCGCCAGGGTCAGATGGTTCCGGCGTTCGATAAAGTGGTGTTCTCCTGCCCGGTGCTGGAGCCAACCGGCCCGCTGCACACGCAGTTCGGGTATCACATTATTAAAGTACTGTATCGGAAATAAACAACAAGGCCTTCTCTAAGAGAAGGCCTTTAATGTTTGCACCCTCTCCCCGTGGGAGAGGGGCGGGGTGAGGGCATCAGCCCGCACCAGGTGTTAGCCCGCTACCGCGATACGCTTCATATCGGTCATGTAGCCACGCAGTTTGTGACCCACTTTCTCGATCTGGTGGCTGCGAATCGCTTCGTTCACATCACGCAGCTGCGCGTTATCCACGGCACCTTCCGCAATCGCTTTGCCCAGATCGCCCGTCTGCAGAGTGGTCATAAACTCTTTCAGCAGCGGTACGCAGGCGTAAGAGAACAGGTAGTTACCGTATTCTGCGGTATCAGAGATTACCACGTTCATTTCGTACAGACGCTTACGGGCGATGGTGTTCGCGATCAGCGGCAGCTCGTGCAGAGATTCGTAGTACGCAGACTCTTCGATAATGCCGGAATCCACCATGGTTTCGAACGCCAGCTCAACGCCTGCTTTCACCATCGCGATCATCAGTACGCCTTTATCGAAGTACTCCTGCTCGCCGATTTTACCTTCATACTGTGGCGCGGTTTCGAACGCAGTTTTACCGGTCTCTTCACGCCAGGTCAGCAGGTTTTTATCGTCGTTCGCCCAGTCCGCCATCATGCCGGAAGAGAATTCGCCGGAGATGATGTCGTCCATGTGTTTCTGGAACAGCGGTGCCATGATGGTTTTCAGCTGTTCAGACAGCGCGTAAGCACGCAGTTTTGCCGGGTTGGACAGACGGTCCATCATCAGCGTAATACCGCCCTGCTTCAGCGCTTCGGTGATGGTTTCCCAGCCGAACTGAATCAGTTTTTCCGCGTAGGCCGGGTCGGTGCCTTCTTCCACCAGCTTGTCGAAGCACAGCAGAGAACCGGCCTGCAGCATGCCGCACAGAATGGTCTGCTCACCCATCAGGTCAGATTTCACTTCGGCAACGAAGGAAGATTCCAGCACGCCCGCACGGTGACCGCCGGTCGCTGCTGCCCATGCTTTGGCAATCGCCATGCCTTCGCCTTTCGGATCGTTTTCCGGGTGAACCGCGATCAGGGTCGGCACGCCGAAGCCACGCTTGTACTCTTCGCGTACTTCCGTACCCGGGCACTTCGGCGCCACCATCACCACGGTGATGTCTTTACGGATCTGTTCGCCCACTTCAACGATGTTGAAGCCGTGGGAGTAACCCAGCGCGGCGCCGTCTTTCATCAGCGGCTGTACGGAACGCACTACGTCAGAGTGCTGCTTGTCCGGGGTCAGGTTAACCACCAGATCCGCCTGCGGGATCAGCTCTTCGTAGGTGCCCACTTTGAAGCCGTTTTCGGTCGCTTTGCGCCAGGAAGCACGCTTCTCGGCAATTGCTTCTTTGCGCAGAGCGTAGGAGATATCCAGACCGGAGTCACGCATGTTCAGGCCCTGGTTCAGACCCTGTGCGCCACAGCCGACGATGACCACTTTTTTACCCTGAAGGTAGCTCGCGCCATCGGCAAATTCGTCGCGCGCCATGAAGCGGCATTTGCCCAGCTGCGCCAGCTGCTGGCGCAAGTTCAGTGTATTAAAGTAGTTAGCCATGGGTGATACCTCGTGATGTTGTGTGTCTTATTGTTCGGTTCGCGTTTCAGCGAGAATGTACCCACATTACAACAGGAAATTTATTGCGGAAATTGATATATTCACAACGTCATGTTGCAATTTTTGCAATATAAAAAGAGGGAGTGGAATCGGTGGATTTACGCGATCTAAAAATGTTCCTGCACCTGGCGGAAAGCCGCCATTTTGGCCGCAGCGCCCGGGCGATGCACGTTAGCCCCTCCACGCTTTCACGCCAGATCCAGCGGCTTGAGGAAGACCTCGGCCAGCCGCTGTTCGTGCGCGACAACCGCACCGTCACCCTCACGGAAGCGGGTGAAGAGCTGCGCATTTTTGCCCAGCAGACGCTGTTGCAGTACCAGCAGCTGCGGCACTCGATTGACCAGCAGGGGCCGTCCCTTTCCGGCGAACTGCATATTTTCTGCTCCGTCACAGCCGCCTATAGCCATCTGCCGCCCATCCTTGACCGCTTCCGCGCGGCGCATCCGTCGGTTGAAATTAAGCTCACCACCGGCGACGCCTCCGACGCAATGGAAAAAGTGGTGACGGGCGAAGCGGATCTCGCTATTGCCGGGAAACCCGAAACTCTGCCGGGTGCGGTGGCATTCTCAATGCTGGAGAATCTGGCGGTGGTGCTGATCGCGCCGGCGCTGCCCTGCCCGGTGCGTAATCAGGTGTCGGTGGAAAAACCGGACTGGTCGACGGTACCGTTTATCATGGCCGATCAGGGGCCGGTGCGCCGCCGCATCGAGCTGTGGTTCCGCCGTCAGAAAATCAGCAACCCGTCGATTTACGCCACGGTCAGCGGCCACGAGGCGATGGTGTCGATGGTGGCGCTCGGCTGCGGCGTGGCGCTGCTGCCGGAAGTGGTGCTGGAAAACAGCCCGGAGCCCGTTCGTAATCGCGTGATGATTCTGGAGCGCAGCGACGAGAAGACGCCGTTTGAGCTTGGCGTGTGCGCACAAAAAAAGCGGCTGCATGAGCCGCTTATTGATGCGTTCTGGACGATATTGCCGAACCACTAAAGCCGGGTGGCGCTGCGCTTACCCGGCCTACATGCCGCTCAGCCCTTAGCCCGCGAGGAAGAAGCGGAAGGCCGGGTTATGGGTTTCGTCGTGGCACTCATAGCCCAGCTCGTTCAGCCGCGTTTCGAAATCCGGCTCGTGCTCGCCCAGTTCGAACGCCGCCAGCACGCGGCCGTAGTCGGTGCCGTGGCTACGGTAGTGGAACAGGGAAATGTTCCAGTGCGTGCCCAGCGTGTGCAGGAACTTGAGCAACGCGCCCGGTGATTCCGGGAACTCGAAGCTAAACAGACGTTCCTTGAGCGGCTTCGATGGACGCCCGCCGACCATATAGCGCACGTGCAGCTTCGCCATCTCGTCATCAGAGAGATCGACCACGCTGTAGCCGCCCTCATGCAGCAGGTTGAGGATCTCTTTGCGCTCCTCCACGCCGCGGCTCAGACGCACGCCGACAAAAATGCAGGCGTCTTTGGCATCGGCAAAACGGTAGTTGAACTCCGTCACCGAACGGCCGCCCAGCAGCTGGCAGAACTTCAGGAAGCTGCCCTTCTCTTCCGGAATCGTCACCGCCAGCAGCGCTTCCCGCTGTTCACCCAGCTCGCAGCGCTCGGAAACGTAGCGCAGACCGTGGAAGTTCACGTTGGCACCAGACAGCACGTGCGCCAGCCGCTCGCCGCGAATGTTGTGCTGGGCGATGTATTTTTTCATCCCCGCCAGCGCCAGCGCGCCGGAAGGTTCCGCCACCGCACGCACATCCTCGAACAGATCCTTCATCGCCGCGCAGATGGCGTCGCTATCGACCGTGACGATATCGTCGAGATATTCCTGGCACAGGCGGAAGGTTTCATCCCCAATGCGCTTCACCGCCACGCCTTCGGCAAACAGCCCGACGCGCGGCAGGTCCACCGGATGACCCGCATCCAGCGCCGCTTTGAGGCAGGCAGAGTCTTCCGCTTCAACGGCGATGACTTTAATCTGCGGCATCAGCTGTTTGATCAGCACCGCGACGCCCGCAGCCAGGCCACCGCCGCCGACCGGCACAAACACGCGGTCGAGATGGGCATCCTGCTGCAGCAGTTCCAGCGCCAGCGTGCCCTGCCCGGCAATCACCATCGGGTGGTCGAACGGCGGCACCCAGGTGAAACCCTGCTGCTGCGCAAGCTCAATCGCTTTGGCTTTGGCTTCGTCAAAGTTGGCGCCGTGGAGCAGAACTTCGCCGCCGAAACCGCGCACCGCGTCGACTTTGATGTCTGCGGTAGCGACCGGCATCACGATCAGCGCCTTCAGCCCCAGACGAGCAGACGAGAACGCAACGCCCTGGGCGTGGTTGCCCGCAGACGCGGTAATCACGCCGCGTGCTTTCTGCTCATCGGTCAGCCCGGCCATCATCGCGTAGGCGCCGCGCAGCTTAAAGCTGTGCACCGGCTGACGGTCTTCGCGCTTGACCAGAATGACGTTGTCGAGGCGCGAAGAGAGTTTTTCCATTTTCTGCAGGGGCGTAACCTGCACGGCTTCATAGACCGGCGCGCGCAGCACCGCTCTCAGGTATTCCGCCCCTCGGGGGCGGCGGATAAGGGTTGTGACTCGGCCATCATTAGCCCCCAAGTTTAGATTTATCGCGCACCGCGCCTTTATCTGCACTGGTGGCAAGGCTCGCGTAGGCGCGCAGGGCAAAGGAGACTTCACGCTGGCGGTCTTTCGGCGTCCAGGCTTTATCGCCGCGGGCTTCCTGCGCTTCACGACGGGCCGCAATTTCCTGGTCACTCAGCTTCAGCTGAATACCGCGATTCGGAATGTCGATTTCGATCAGATCGCCGTCTTCGATGATGGCGATGTTGCCGCCGCTTGCCGCTTCCGGGGAAACATGGCCGATAGAGAGGCCGGAGGTGCCGCCGGAGAAACGCCCGTCGGTGATCAGCGCACACGCCTTACCGAGTCCCATGGATTTCAGGAAGGTGGTTGGGTAGAGCATCTCCTGCATGCCGGGACCGCCTTTCGGCCCTTCGTAGCGAATGACAACCACGTCGCCTTCCACCACTTTGCCGCCGAGAATTGCCTCTACCGCTTCATCCTGGCTTTCGTATACCTTCGCCGGACCGGTGAATTTCAGGATGCTGTCGTCCACGCCTGCGGTTTTCACGATGCAGCCGTTTTCCGCGAAGTTACCGTACAGCACGGCCAGACCGCCGTCTTTGCTGTAGGCGTGCTCCAGCGAGCGGATGCAGCCTTCGGCGCGGTCATCGTCCAGGGTATCCCAGCGACAGTCCTGCGAGAATGCCTGGGTGGTACGGATGCCGGCAGGGCCAGCGCGGAACATCTTTTTCACCGCGTCGTCTTTGGTCAGCATCACGTCGTACTGGTCCAGCGACTCAGGCAGCGTCAGGCCGAGCACGTTTTTCACTTCACGGTTCAGCAGCCCGGCGCGATCCAGCTCGCCCAGAATGCCCAGCACGCCCCCCGCGCGGTGTACGTCTTCCATATGGTACTTCTGGGTACTCGGCGCGACCTTACACAGCTGCGGCACTTTGCGGGACAGCTTGTCGATGTCGCTCATGGTGAAGTCGATTTCGGCTTCCTGCGCGGCGGCCAGCAGGTGCAGTACGGTGTTGGTGGAGCCGCCCATGGCGATATCCAGCGTCATGGCGTTTTCGAACGCCGCTTTGCTGGCGATATTGCGCGGCAGAGCGCTGGCATCGTCCTGCTCGTAGTAGCGTTTGGTCAGCTCAACGATGCGCTTACCGGCATTGAGGAACAGTTGCTTACGGTCGGCGTGGGTCGCCAGCAGCGAGCCGTTACCCGGCTGAGAGAGGCCCAGCGCTTCGGTCAGGCAGTTCATGGAGTTCGCCGTGAACATCCCGGAACAGGAGCCGCAGGTCGGACACGCGGAGCGTTCCACCTGGTCGCTCTGCTCGTCAGAGACTTTCGGGTCCGCGCCCTGGATCATTGCATCAACCAGGTCGAGCTTGATGATTTTGTCGGAGAGCTTGGTTTTACCCGCTTCCATTGGACCGCCGGAGACGAAGATCACCGGAATATTCAGGCGCAGGGAGGCCATCAGCATCCCCGGGGTGATTTTGTCACAGTTGGAGATGCAGACCATCGCATCGGCGCAGTGGGCGTTTACCATGTACTCAACCGAGTCGGCGATCAGCTCGCGCGACGGCAGTGAATAGAGCATGCCCCCGTGACCCATCGCGATACCGTCATCCACCGCAATGGTGTTGAACTCTTTCGCCACGCCGCCGGAGGCTTCGATTTGCTCGGCAACCAGCTTACCGAGATCGCGCAGGTGCACGTGGCCCGGTACGAACTGGGTGAAGGAGTTCACTACGGCGATAATCGGCTTGCCGAAATCGGCGTCGGTCATTCCGGTGGCGCGCCACAGTGCGCGGGCACCCGCCATATTACGGCCGTGGGTGGTGGTGGCTGAACGATACTTAGGCATGCTTTATTTACTCCCGTCTGACTATTTAATGGGACGGTGCGTGCCGTCCCAAATTTATGCTTAGTGATTAACCTGATCCAACCAGCCGTATTTATCTTCTGTTTCGCCGGTAAAGAGGCCAAAGAACGCTTGCTGAATACGTTTGGTGACCGGGCCACAGCGGCCTTCGCCCACCTGGATACCGTCTACGCTGCGCACCGGCGTGATTTCAGCCGCGGTACCGGACATGAACACTTCATCGGCCAGATACAGGGATTCGCGGGACAGCACCTGCTCGCGCACTTCGATACCCAGATCTTTCGCCAGCTTGATGATGGCGTCGCGGGTGATGCCCGGCAGCGCGGACGAGGTAAACGGCGGCGTGAACAGGATACCGTCTTTCACCTCAAACAGGTTTTCACCCGCGCCTTCAGAGATGTAGCCATTCACGTCCAGGGCGATACCTTCCTGATAGCCGTGGCGGCGCGCTTCGCTACCGACCAGCAGGGAAGAAAGGTAGTTACCGCCTGCTTTCGCGGCGGTCGGAATAGTGTTTGGCGCAACGCGATTCCATGAAGAGACCATTGCGTCGATCCCCTGCTCCAGGGCCTCTGCACCCAAATAAGCACCCCACGGGAACGCGGCAATGATCACATCGGTGTTATAACCGGCCGGCGGGTTCACGCCCATGCCGACGTCGCCCACGAACACCAGCGGACGAATATAGGCGCTGGTCAGGTTGTTTTTACGGATCACGTCGCGACAGGCCTCCATCAGCTCGTCAACGCTTTGTGAAACCGGGAAACGATAAATTTTGGCTGAGTCATGCAGACGCTGCATGTGTTCGCGATGGCGGAACACCACTGGCCCTTTGTGAGAATCGTAGCAGCGGATGCCTTCAAATACGGAGGTACCGTAGTGCAGCGCGTGGGACATCACGTGGACCTTCGCGTCCTCCCAGCGAACCATCTCACCGTTGAACCAAATGTAATCAGCTTTTTTTGTCGTCATTTTTTCGTCCTGTCACGCTTAAGCGCGGATTTGTTGTGATGTGGTTGTGCTCTGGCAGATGGCAACATGGGCAACGTCTACCAGCTTTGATAACTGACTAAACAGTAAGTCGACCGGCCGCGGGCTGGCAACGGTTAATTCGATACTGATGTTTTGGGCGTCTGTGGCCGTTTCCATATTCATAGAGCAAATCTGAAAACCACGATGACGCACCACACGCAAAACGCGTTCTAAGGTTTCCGGGTTGAAGCGAGCCTGTACGGCGACCTGATGCTGCATCATGATAATTTCTCCATCATTTGTGAGTTACTGGCACCAGGCGGTACCAACGGCCAGACGTTCTCGAGTTCGTCGATTGAGACATGAAGCAGGTAAGGCCCATCGCTGTTCAGCATGGTGTCGAGCGCCGCTTCAACCTGATCTTTACGGGTGATGTGCTGGCCAGGGATGCCAAAGGCGCTGGCCAGGGTGAGGAAATCGGGGTTATCGGTGAGAGTCGTTTCGCTGTAACGCTCCTGGAAGAACAGCTGCTGCCACTGGCGAACCATCCCTAAACGCTGGTTGTCGAGCAAGACGATTTTCAGCGGCAACTGCTTGCGCTTAACGGTGCCGAGCTCCTGAACGTTCATCATGAAGGAGCCGTCACCGGAGATACAGATAACGGTATCGTTAGGGCGAGCAACCTGCGCACCAACGGCGGCTGGCAGACCGAAGCCCATGGTACCCAAGCCGCTGGAGGTGATGAAATTTTCCGGGCGGGTGTAGGTCATGTGCTGCGCGGACCACATCTGGTGCTGGCCTACGTCGGTAGTGACGACGCTGTCATCCGGTTTACGGTCGGACAACTGCTTTAACAGCAGCGGCGCGTAGATGGCCTCGCCGGGGTGGTCGTAACGCCAGGCGTGCTCGGCGCGCATGTCTGCGGTGTGCTGACGCCATGCGTTGATATCCAGCGGCTGCTGCAATGCCGGTAACAGCGCGTTGAGATCGCCCTGCAGCGCAACGTGCGCCTGACGCAGCTTGTTCATCTCCGCCGGGTCGATATCCATATGGATGACTTTGGCGTTCGGCGCAAAGGTATTCAGCTTGCCGGTGACGCGGTCGTCAAAACGGGCACCTACGGCGATGAGCAGATCGCACTCCTGCACCGCCAGGTTTGCCGCTTTGGTGCCGTGCATCCCCAGCATGCCCAGATAGTATGGGTAATCCGCGTCGACAGCACCGAGACCTTTCAGCGTGCAGGTCGCTGGCATCTGCGTTGTTGCGATAAATTTGCGCAGGGCTGGAACGGCCTGCGCCATGCCGACGCCACCGCCGACGTACAGCATCGGCTGTTTCGCCTGCGCCAGCATCTGACGGGCCTCTTCAACTTCCGCTTCCGGAAAAGCATCGTCGCTTTCAACGGTAGAGAAGTGCGGCTCCAGATCGCCGAGCGCCACCTGGATATCTTTCGGGATATCGACCAGAACCGGACCAGGACGGCCGGAGCCTGCCACTTCGAACGCTTCTGCCATTACGCGCGGCAGCTCTTCCAGAGACTGAACGAGGAAGCTGTGTTTGGTGCAGGCCAGCGATAAACCGAGGACGTCGACTTCCTGGAAAGCATCAGTACCGATGAACGGAGACGCCACCTGCCCGGTGATGGCGACAACGGGAACGGAATCCAGCAGCGCGTCAGCCAGACCGGTGATCAGGTTCGTTGCGCCCGGGCCTGAAGTCGCCATACACACGCCGGTTTTACCGGTCGCGCGGGCATAACCGATGGCTGCCATCGCTGCGCCCTGCTCGTGTCGGCACAACAGATGTTCCACGCCGCCGTCATACAGTGCATCGTAAATCGGCATAATTGCGCCACCCGGATAACCGAATACTGTTTCGACTCCCTGCGCGCGCAACGCATGTACTACCCACTGTGCCCCATTCATAGTTAGTTCCCCGTCATAAATCGGGAGAAACAGAATTTTGTGCTAGTCGTCATTCTCTGCTCCTCATTTACGTTTTTTAGTCATAAAAAAACCCCCGGACCTTTTGGTGCGGGGGTCTTAGTTCGTTAAGGCTTGATTTCTAAGCCTTTCCTCGTCCAAGTGCAGCCCCGCACGGTGGGATAATAATCACCACCACGCTAATCACGACCAGGCTAATCACTCGTAGAAGGGCTGTCATTTTCAGTTCTTTCTGCATCTTGTTCGAAGGAATACCTAAAGAGTTATCACAGAATTCAAAACAAACACAAGATTTATTTATGGCTCATTTGATTAGCCAGCAAATCATATTTCTTAAAATCGTTGTTTTATATGAGGAAAATAGAAAATGAATATTTTTCATTTTTTTACTGCGGTTTTAAGCGTCAAAACGGGGCTTTTTACATTCTGCGAGGAGGCTTCCACGGTTATGCAAGGATTTCATTGTGCGCTTAAAATCTCTGAACAGGCGGCGTAAATTCGCAAAATGACGCTAAACAGACAAAACAGGCGCTGGCATAGTTACCACAGGAGGTAGTGCAAATGTCACTGTCAGTTGTTTATACGCGTGCGGCTCTCGGGGTAAAGGCACCGCTTATTTCCGTCGAGGTTCATTTGAGCAATGGGCTACCCGGACTCACGCTTGTCGGGTTACCTGAAACGACGGTTAAAGAGGCCAGGGATCGCGTTCGCAGCGCAATAATAAATAGCGGTTATACCTTCCCCGCGAAGAAGATCACCATCAACCTTGCCCCCGCCGATCTGCCTAAAGAGGGGGGACGATACGATTTACCTATCGCAATTGCCCTTCTCGCGGCTTCTGAGCAGCTTAATACGACACGGCTAGGCTCGTATGAGTTCGTTGGCGAACTCGCGCTTACAGGCGCGTTAAGAGGCGTTCCCGGTGCGATATCGGGAGCGCTGGAAGCCATACGAGCAGGACGGCAAATCATTGTCGCCAATGAAAACGCATCAGAAGTGAGTCTTATCGCCGAGAAGGGGTGTCTCATCGCGGGGCATTTACAGGAAGTTTGTGCCTGGCTGGAAGGGCGTCATGAACTGTCCGAGCCGGAGGAGTGCGATGATGCTATAGCGGATGCTCCAGAGGATCTCAGCGAGATTATGGGACAGGAGCAAGGGAAACGGGCGCTGGAGATTACGGCGGCAGGTGGACACAATCTTCTGTTAATTGGCCCGCCGGGTACGGGTAAAACAATGCTGGCAAGCAGGTTAAGTGGGTTGCTTCCACCGCTCAATAATCATGAAGCGCTGGAAAGTGCTGCCATATATAGCCTTATCAGTTCGACGTCGTTGCAAAAACAGTGGCGGCGCCGTCCTTTTCGTTCGCCGCATCATAGCGCTTCATTGACGGCAATGGTTGGCGGCGGGTCTATCCCCGGGCCAGGTGAGATCTCGCTGGCACACAATGGCATTCTGTTTCTCGATGAGCTGCCTGAGTTTGAGCGCCGCGTGCTGGATGCACTAAGGGAACCCATTGAATCCGGTGAGATACATATCTCACGCACGCGAGCGAAAATAAGCTATCCCGCGCAGTTTCAGTTAATCGCGGCGATGAATCCCAGCCCGACGGGTCACTACCAGGGCAACCATAACCGCTGTACGCCAGAGCAGACGTTGCGCTATCTGGGTAAGTTATCCGGCCCGTTCCTCGACCGTTTCGATTTATCCCTCGAAATCCCCCTTCCCCCGCCGGGTCTGCTCAGGCAAACGGGCATAACGGGTGAAAGCTCAGCGGAGGTACGCGAGCGGGTGATTGCAGCCCAGACGCGGCAGTACGCTCGCCAGAACAAACTGAATGCACGGCTGGATAATGCCGGGATTCGGCAGTTTTGTTCTCTTAACGTTGAAGATGCGGGATGGCTGGAAGATACGTTAACGCGGTTCGGGCTGTCCATACGTGCGTGGCAACGTTTGCTGAAGGTGGCCAGAACTATTGCTGACGTGGAGGGATGCACTGACATTGAGAGAAAGCATTTGCAGGAGGCGCTGAGCTACCGCGCTATCGATCGTTTGCTGCTGCATTTGCAGAAATTGCTGGCATAAAAAAAGGGGCCGTAGCCCCTTCTTTTCATTTAGTCATCAGACTCGGTGTAGTCTTCTGCACCTTCCATCTGCGGCTTGCCGCCAGAAAGCGTATGGAAGCGTTTTGGACGCTTAATGCGCGCCATGTATTTGATCCATACACGTTCCGCTTCAGACTCCGGCTCACGCTCACCACGGCAAACAGAAACAAACTGTTTTTCGTCTTCGGTTGCAGGTTCACGCTTACCAAGATCCAGCTCGTTAAAGGCATAACCATGGCGCTCAAGCAGTTGAGCTTCTTTGATGGTGAAATCGCCGTGACGAGAGAACCCGCGCGGATAATGTTTATTGTCGAAAAAACGATTAGTCGTCGTAAAGCTTTCCGCCATCCTACACGCTCCTAATTCTTTGGCCGAGCTATTTATGGCGCGGAGTATTAGTTACGCTTGACAGAGTGTAAAACAAAACATTTAAATCATAACGACAAATAATTTTGCGGAGAAAGATGTGGATACGGAATTGCTTAAAACTTTCCTTGAAGTGAGCAGAACACGTCACTTTGGGCGAGCAGCTGAAGCCCTTTACCTGACGCAGTCAGCAGTCAGTTTTCGTATTCGACAGCTGGAAAATCAATTGGGTGTGAATCTTTTTACCCGCCATCGCAACAATATTCGCTTAACGCCAGCCGGCGAGAAACTGCTGCCGTACGCAGAAACGCTGATGAATACCTGGCAGGCGGCACGTAAAGAGGTCGCACATACTTCAAGACATAATGAATTTTCGATAGGGGCCAGCGCTTCTCTGTGGGAATGCATGCTAAGTCAGTGGCTTACCCGGCTATATCACTCACACGGGCACCTGCAATTTGAAGCCAGGATTGCACAGCGGCAGTCGCTGGTTAAGCAACTTCATGAGCGCCAGCTTGATCTTCTGATCACAACCGAAGCCCCCAAGATGGACGAATTTAGCAGCCAGATTGTGGGCCAGTTTGGCCTGGCGCTTTATGCGTCTGAACCTTCGATGATGAAGGCAGACCTGACCTATTTACGCCTGGAATGGGGACCGGATTTTCAGCAGCACGAGACGGGACTGATTGCACCTGATGATGTTCCGCAGTTAACGACCAGCTCGGCAGAGATCGCCTGTCAGCAGCTGTCCCTGCTGAAAGGTTGTACCTGGTTACCTGTTTGCTGGGCAGATGCTAAAGCAGGGCTGCACACCGTACTGGATTCCACCACGCTTACCAGGCCGCTGTATGCAATTTGGCTGCAAAACAGTGATAAGCAATCTCAGATAAAAGATCTGTTAAAAATCAATGTAATGGATTGATGCATCAGCCAGCAGGGATGCTGGCTGAAAATTAAGAAGAGAATTTTCTGCAGTGTTTCAGGCAAAAAAAAATCCTTTGCCGAAGCAAAGGATTCTATATGGCAGGGGCGGAGAGACTCGAACTCGCGACACCCGGTTTTGGAGACCGGTGCTCTACCAACTGAGCTACGCCCCTAAAGTTTTTTGCCATTAAGCCTGCCAACAAGGCAGGCTTAATGTCTTAATAAGTGGCGGAACGGACGGGACTCGAACCCGCGACCCCCTGCGTGACAGGCAGGTATTCTAACCGACTGAACTACCGCTCCACCGAAGACTGCTGTAACCACCGGATTTATGCACCGGCTTACTACTTAATTTGATGCCTGGCAGTTCCCTACTCTCACATGGGGAGACCCCACACTACCATCGGCGCTACGGCGTTTCACTTCTGAGTTCGGCATGGGGTCAGGTGGGACCACCGCGCTAAAGCCGCCAGGCAAATTCTGTTAAATCTGTATCAAAGCTGAAATTTGATTGTCTGTCTCTCGTCCGCCGAAACAGCTTCGGCGTTGTAAGGTTAAGCCTCACGGTTCATTAGTATCGGTTAGCTCAACGCATCGCTGCGCTTACACACCCGACCTATCAACGTCGTAGTCTTCAACGTTCCTTCAGGACCCTTAAAGGGTCAGGGAGAACTCATCTCGGGGCAAGTTTCGTGCTTAGATGCTTTCAGCACTTATCTTTTCCGCATTTAGCTACCGGGCAGTGCCATTGGCATGACAACCCGAACACCAGTGATGCGTCCACTCCGGTCCTCTCGTACTAGGAGCAGCCCCCTCAATTCTCCAGCGCCCACGGCAGATAGGGACCGAACTGTCTCACGACGTTCTAAACCCAGCTCGCGTACCACTTTAAATGGCGAACAGCCATACCCTTGGGACCTACTTCAGCCCCAGGATGTGATGAGCCGACATCGAGGTGCCAAACACCGCCGTCGATATGAACTCTTGGGCGGTATCAGCCTGTTATCCCCGGAGTACCTTTTATCCGTTGAGCGATGGCCCTTCCATTCAGAACCACCGGATCACTATGACCTGCTTTCGCACCTGCTCGAGCCGTCACTCTCGCAGTCAAGCTAGCTTATGCCATTGCACTAACCTCCTGATGTCCGACCAGGATTAGCTAACCTTCGTGCTCCTCCGTTACTCTTTGGGAGGAGACCGCCCCAGTCAAACTACCCACCAGACACTGTCCGCAACCCGGATTACGGGTCTACGTTAGAACACCAGCCATTAAAGGGTGGTATTTCAAGGTTGGCTCCACGCAGACTGGCGTCCACGCTTCAAAGCCTCCCACCTATCCTACACATCAAGGACCAGTGTTCAGTGTCAAGCTATAGTAAAGGTTCACGGGGTCTTTCCGTCTTGCCGCGGGTACACTGCATCTTCACAGCGAGTTCAATTTCACTGAGTCTCGGGTGGAGACAGCCTGGCCATCATTACGCCATTCGTGCAGGTCGGAACTTACCCGACAAGGAATTTCGCTACCTTAGGACCGTTATAGTTACGGCCGCCGTTTACCGGGGCTTCGATCAAGAGCTTCGCGTTGCCGCTAACCCCATCAATTAACCTTCCGGCACCGGGCAGGCGTCACACCGTATACGTCCACTTTCGTGTTTGCACAGTGCTGTGTTTTTAATAAACAGTTGCAGCCAGCTGGTATCTTCGACTGATTTCAGCTCCACCCGCAGGGGCTTCACCTACATATCAGCGTGCCTTCTCCCGAAGTTACGGCACCATTTTGCCTAGTTCCTTCACCCGAGTTCTCTCAAGCGCCTTGGTATTCTCTACCTGACCACCTGTGTCGGTTTGGGGTACGATTTGATGTTACCTGATGCTTAGAGGCTTTTCCTGGAAGCAGGGCATTTGTTACTTCAGCACCGTAGTGCCTCGTCATCACACCTCAGCGTTAAAAGGTACCGGATTTACCTGGAACCTCCGCCTACATGCTTAAACCGGGACAACCGTCGCCCGGCTAACATAGCCTTCTCCGTCCCCCCTTCGCAGTAACACCAAGTACAGGAATATTAACCTGTTTCCCATCGACTACGCCTTTCGGCCTCGCCTTAGGGGTCGACTCACCCTGCCCCGATTAACGTTGGACAGGAACCCTTGGTCTTCCGGCGAGCGGGCTTTTCACCCGCTTTATCGTTACTTATGTCAGCATTCGCACTTCTGATACCTCCAGCATGCCTCACAGCACACCTTCAACGGCTTACAGAACGCTCCCCTACCCAACAACGCATAAGCGTCGCTGCCGCAGCTTCGGTGCATGGTTTAGCCCCGTTACATCTTCCGCGCAGGCCGACTCGACCAGTGAGCTATTACGCTTTCTTTAAATGATGGCTGCTTCTAAGCCAACATCCTGGCTGTCTGTGCCTTCCCACATCGTTTCCCACTTAACCATGACTTTGGGACCTTAGCTGGCGGTCTGGGTTGTTTCCCTCTTCACGACGGACGTTAGCACCCGCCGTGTGTCTCCCGTGATAACATTCTTCGGTATTCGTAGTTTGCATCGGGTTGGTAAGCCGGGATGGCCCCCTAGCCGAAACAGTGCTCTACCCCCGAAGATGAGTTCACGAGGCGCTACCTAAATAGCTTTCGGGGAGAACCAGCTATCTCCCGGTTTGATTGGCCTTTCACCCCCAGCCACAAGTCATCCGCTAATTTTTCAACATTAGTCGGTTCGGTCCTCCAGTTAGTGTTACCCAACCTTCAACCTGCCCATGGCTAGATCACCGGGTTTCGGGTCTATACCCTGCAACTTAACGCCCAGTTAAGACTCGGTTTCCCTTCGGCTCCCCTATACGGTTAACCTTGCTACAGAATATAAGTCGCTGACCCATTATACAAAAGGTACGCAGTCACACCACGAAGGTGCTCCCACTGCTTGTACGTACACGGTTTCAGGTTCTTTTTCACTCCCCTCGCCGGGGTTCTTTTCGCCTTTCCCTCACGGTACTGGTTCACTATCGGTCAGTCAGGAGTATTTAGCCTTGGAGGATGGTCCCCCCATATTCAGACAGGATACCACGTGTCCCGCCCTACTCTTCGAGTTCACAACCTGTGTGCTTTCGTGTACGGGGCTGTCACCCTGTATCGCCGGACTTTCCAGACCGTTCCACTAACACACAAGCTGATTCAGACTCTGGGCTGCTCCCCGTTCGCTCGCCGCTACTGGGGGAATCTCGGTTGATTTCTTTTCCTCGGGGTACTTAGATGTTTCAGTTCCCCCGGTTCGCCTCGTTAACCTATGTATTCAGTTAACGATAGTGTGACGAATCACACTGGGTTTCCCCATTCGGACATCGCCGGGTCAAAGGTTCATATCACCTCGCCGGCGCTTTTCGCAGATTAGCACGTCCTTCATCGCCTCTGACTGCCAGGGCATCCACCGTGTACGCTTAGTCGCTTAACCTCACAACCCGAAGATGTTTCTTTCGATTCACCATCGACTTGCGAAAATTTGAGAGACTCGAACACACCATTAAAGATGTGTCGTTTCAATTTTCAGCTTGATCCAGATTTTTAAAGAGCAAAACTTCGCAGTGCACCTTTTCAGGTTCACTCTGAAGTTTTCTTGTGTTCGCAGTAAAAGATGGTGGAGCTATGCGGGATCGAACCGCAGACCTCCTGCGTGCAAAGCAGGCGCTCTCCCAGCTGAGCTATAGCCCCATCGTGTGTAATCTCTGTACCGCTCATCCTTTAAAAGGAGTTTGGTAGGCCTGAGTGGACTTGAACCACCGACCTCACCCTTATCAGGGGTGCGCTCTAACCACCTGAGCTACAAGCCTGCAGAGATTTTTACTGCTGTTTTTCATCAGACAATCTGTGTGAGCACTACAAAGGCAGATTCTTTAAGGTAAGGAGGTGATCCAACCGCAGGTTCCCCTACGGTTACCTTGTTACGACTTCACCCCAGTCATGAATCACAAAGTGGTAAGCGCCCTCCCGAAGGTTAAGCTACCTACTTCTTTTGCAACCCACTCCCATGGTGTGACGGGCGGTGTGTACAAGGCCCGGGAACGTATTCACCGTAGCATTCTGATCTACGATTACTAGCGATTCCGACTTCATGGAGTCGAGTTGCAGACTCCAATCCGGACTACGACGCACTTTATGAGGTCCGCTTGCTCTCGCGAGGTCGCTTCTCTTTGTATGCGCCATTGTAGCACGTGTGTAGCCCTACTCGTAAGGGCCATGATGACTTGACGTCATCCCCACCTTCCTCCAGTTTATCACTGGCAGTCTCCTTTGAGTTCCCGGCCGAACCGCTGGCAACAAAGGATAAGGGTTGCGCTCGTTGCGGGACTTAACCCAACATTTCACAACACGAGCTGACGACAGCCATGCAGCACCTGTCTCAGAGTTCCCGAAGGCACCAATCCATCTCTGGAAAGTTCTCTGGATGTCAAGAGTAGGTAAGGTTCTTCGCGTTGCATCGAATTAAACCACATGCTCCACCGCTTGTGCGGGCCCCCGTCAATTCATTTGAGTTTTAACCTTGCGGCCGTACTCCCCAGGCGGTCGACTTAACGCGTTAGCTCCGGAAGCCACGCCTCAAGGGCACAACCTCCAAGTCGACATCGTTTACGGCGTGGACTACCAGGGTATCTAATCCTGTTTGCTCCCCACGCTTTCGCACCTGAGCGTCAGTCTTTGTCCAGGGGGCCGCCTTCGCCACCGGTATTCCTCCAGATCTCTACGCATTTCACCGCTACACCTGGAATTCTACCCCCCTCTACAAGACTCTAGCCTGCCAGTTTCGAATGCAGTTCCCAGGTTGAGCCCGGGGATTTCACATCCGACTTGACAGACCGCCTGCGTGCGCTTTACGCCCAGTAATTCCGATTAACGCTTGCACCCTCCGTATTACCGCGGCTGCTGGCACGGAGTTAGCCGGTGCTTCTTCTGCGGGTAACGTCAATCGACAAGGTTATTAACCTTATCGCCTTCCTCCCCGCTGAAAGTACTTTACAACCCGAAGGCCTTCTTCATACACGCGGCATGGCTGCATCAGGCTTGCGCCCATTGTGCAATATTCCCCACTGCTGCCTCCCGTAGGAGTCTGGACCGTGTCTCAGTTCCAGTGTGGCTGGTCATCCTCTCAGACCAGCTAGGGATCGTCGCCTAGGTGAGCTGTTACCCCACCTACTAGCTAATCCCATCTGGGCACATCTGATGGCAAGAGGCCCGAAGGTCCCCCTCTTTGGTCTTGCGACGTTATGCGGTATTAGCTACCGTTTCCAGTAGTTATCCCCCTCCATCAGGCAGTTTCCCAGACATTACTCACCCGTCCGCCGCTCGTCACCCAGGAGCAAGCTCCCTGTGTTACCGCTCGACTTGCATGTGTTAGGCCTGCCGCCAGCGTTCAATCTGAGCCATGATCAAACTCTTCAATTTAAGTTTGATGCTCGTGAATTAAACTTCGTAATGAATTACGTATGTTCACTCAGAGACTTGGTATTCATTTTTCGTCTTGCGACGTTAAGAATCCATGTCACTTTGAGTGCCCACACAGATTGTCTGATAAATTGTTAAAGAGCAGTGCAACGCGGCTTTCGCTCACCGTTGCGAGGTCCCGTATATTACGTTTTCCTCATTCAGAGTCAAGCGATTATTTTTGCTTTTCTCTGCCGGCGTTCATCTCTGAACCCCGCTAACCCGGCGGCCTGTAAGCCGTTGTTCCGTGTCAGTGGAGGCGCATTATAGGGAGTTCTCAGACGTTGACAACCCCTCTTTTAAAAAAAACTTTCAACCGTCTCTTTTTTGCTCAAAACCGTGCTACAGCGCCAGTTTTTCGAGCGTTTCAAAGCCATAACGGCGTAAAACGGGTAAAAGTTGCTCAGTCTCTTTCGTGATGGCCATACAAAACGCGATATTCGCATCGGTAGATTTCGCATCCGGCGCTTCATGCTCCAGCAGCCAGGCCGTGCGACGGGCGATAGCCGCGCCGGAATCCACCAGGCGCGTCCCCTCCGGCAACACCTCTAATAGCTCTTCCTGTAATAGCGGGAAGTGGGTGCAGCCCAGCACAACGGTATCCGGAGGTTCGGGCATCCGCAGCCACGGACGAAGAATACGACGCAGCTCGTCGAGTGATACCGCTTTTCCATGCAGCTTCGCTTCAGCCATCTCCACCAGCTCAGCCGAACCCAGCATCGCAATCTGGCATTCGTTAGCAAAACGGTCGATCAGCTCGCGGGTATAAGGACGCTTTACCGTGCCTCGCGTTGCCAGCAAACCCACAATGCCGTTCGCCGTCAGGCGTGCGGCAGGCTTTATCGCAGGAACAACGCCCACAACCGGGAACTGGAATTTTTCACGCAGGGCGGGAAGAGAAACGGTGCTCGCCGTATTACAGGCAATGACGGCCAGCGCAAGGGGATAGCGCTTTTGTACCGCGGTGACGATTTCAACCACACGCTCAACAATAAAATCTTCGCTCTTTTCCCCATACGGGAAAGCGACGTTATCGAAGGCGTAGATGTAATGGAGATCCGGCAGGAGATGCCGAATCTCATCATAGACCGAAAGCCCACCGACGCCGGAATCAAACACCAGCACGGTGGGACGCGGATTAGAAGGTGTAGCTGCCAGACAAGGTGTATTCCCGTCCTGCAGTTTGGTAGCCATAAACTGTCTCGTAATCTTTATCGAACAGGTTGGCTATTTTACCACGAACGGTGAGATGTGAGGTGACAGGATACGAAACTGCGACATCCCACAGGCTTACACCGCCCATTTTTACTTTCTCAGACGGATAAGTACCAAAATCGGTGTCATAACGCGTACCGAGATAGTGATAAGTCAGGCTCCAGTCGAAATCATAGATCTGAGTGTCGAGCTGATATTTCACCTGCTGCTTAGCACGACGGTCCAGAAGTTCGTTGGTTGCGGCATTGCGGGCATCCACATAGTCGTAGCCTACAGTATGCGTCAACGGGCCCGTATCAAATGATGCTGTCGCTTCAACACCTTTAATGCGCGCTTTACCGACGTTGTAATATTGCTGGAGGTTATTATTGAAGTCGATGAGATTATCAACGTCATTACGGTAGCCAGAGACGCGCCAGCTCACGCCCGCTGTCAGGCCTTCAAACGCACCTTCCCACTGCTTGCTCTCTTCGGGATCAAGATGGTCATTGCCATAGAAACCATAGAGTTGACCCAGATTCGGTGCTTTATAGGCCGTACCATAAGAAGCAACGAAGCGGTAACCCTCCACGAACTCCCAGGCCGCACTACTTTGCCAGGTGCCATGGCGACCGAACTGAGAGTTGTCATCGCTGCGAACCGCTCCTTCCAGAGTGAAGTCACCAAACTGCTGCAACCCGGTCAGGTAAACGCCGGTGTTACGCAGGTCGTAGCCGCTGGTCACGTAGTTTGTACCCGGCTCGGTGCTCTGCTTCTGCCAGTCAACGCCCGCGCCAATGTTCCCATGGCCAACGTCAACGGAGTTCAGCCACTGGACGTTGTACTGTTTGATTTCATCCAACGTGGCTGTTGAATCGTAGCGGCCTAAATTTGGGTCGTAGTTATAGTCCTTGCTGTGGCTATAGCTGGTGAGCAGCTGTGAATGGAAGATGTCATCGTTGAAGCGCAATCCTGCATCCCAGGTCTGACTATAGAGCTGGCGGGTATCGACCAGTACGTCAGGGGTAAATGAACTGTAGTAACCGTCGTAGGCAGTACGGTTGCTATAGCCAAAGCCGCGAACAAATCCGCTCCACTGCTCCGAGAATGCGTGATCCACTGCACCATAGAGCGTTTTATTCATAAAGCCGTCGCGATCGGTCTGGGCAAGGCCACCATTGTTGCCGTCCGCAACCACATCAAACCCTTTGGTATAGGTGTAATCACCCGCAAGCGTGACGCGCGTGCTGTCGCCCAATGTTTGCTGAGTACTGCCGCCATAATTCTGATAACCATGCGACCCTGCACCTGCGTTCAGCGTGGTACCGTCCTTCGCGCGAGTGGTAATAATGTTTACGACTCCGCCGATCGCGTCCGAGCCGTATACCGCCGAACGCGGTCCACGAACATATTCGATACGCTGCACCAGGGAGATCGGGAACTGGCTGAGATCGGATGACCCCGTGACGCCCGCCTGGTTAAGGCGGATCCCATCAACAAGGATCAGGACGTGGCTGGAGTTGGTGCCACGTATAAAGAGAGAAGAGAGTTGCCCCATCCCACCACTTTGCGCCGTATCCACGCCAGGCAGGCGACGCATAACATCCAGGACTGAGGTTGATTGCCAACGGTCAATATCGGCACGCGTAACAACGGAGGTTGCAGCCAGAATAGTTTTTTCAGGTTGTTCAAAACGATTTGCCGTCACCACCAACGAGTCGGCGCTATCCTGCGCCCA
Source organism: Enterobacter asburiae (assembly GCF_001521715.1). NCBI lineage: Bacteria > Pseudomonadati > Pseudomonadota > Gammaproteobacteria > Enterobacterales > Enterobacteriaceae > Enterobacter > Enterobacter asburiae. The sequence goes on along the minus strand of NZ_CP011863.1, from coordinate 3,681,773 downwards.
GCCCGAAAATGCCGTGACGGACAACGCCGTCAACAGCGATACTTTTTTAATCATTGTTAAAGCATCCACAATATAAGAAGGATGCCGCAGGCCTCATCGATAGCACGCGATGATGAAACCAAATGCGACGTGATCCCGGCAGGTCTTCGGGCTAGGTGGCTATATAAGGATGAAGACTTCCCATTTTCACAGTGTCTACAACGCTCATCCCGCCAGACTTTACCGCTGCGCGTCAGCTCCAGATTTACACTGGATTCCCTTTTCACTCTCAGGAGACCGGAAACAGAATGCTACAATTAGACACGTATGGATGTCCAGACAGCTATTGCCCATTAAATCTGGACATCCCCTGAACAATGCCTACAATCCCCGCGTAATTCTTTATCATTCAGGACGCATCATGACCCCAGAACACCTCCCGACAGAACAGTACGACGCGCAGCTGGCAGAGAAAGTCGTCCGCCTGCAAAGTATGATGACGCCTTTCAACGCGCCCGTTCCCGAGGTGTTCCGCTCTCCCGTCAGCCACTACCGCATGCGCGCCGAGTTCCGGATCTGGCACGACGGCGACGACCTGTACCACATCATTTTCGATCAGCAGACGAAATCCCGTATTCGCGTGGACAGCTTTCCGGCGGCGAGCGAGCTCATTAACCAGTTGATGACGCTGATAATGGACGGCGTGCGCAACAATCCGGTACTGCGTAACAAGCTGTTCCAGATTGACTACCTGACCACGCAAAGCAATCAGGCAATTGTCTCTCTGCTGTATCACAAAGCGCTTAACGACGAGTGGCGCGAGCAGGCAGAAGCGCTGCGCGATGCGCTGCGCGCGCAGAACATCAACGTTCACCTGATTGGCCGCGCGACAAAAACCAAAATCATGCTGGATCAGGACTACATCGACGAGCGCCTGCCGGTGGCAGGTAAAGAGATGGTGTATCGTCAGGTCGAGAACAGCTTCACCCAGCCGAATGCCGCGATGAACGTGCAGATGCTCGAGTGGGCGCTGAAGGCGACGGAAGGGTCAACGGGCGATCTGCTTGAGCTCTACTGCGGTAACGGCAACTTCTCCCTGGCGCTGGCGCGTAACTTCGATCGCGTTCTGGCAACGGAAATCGCCAAGCCGTCGGTGGCTGCCGCGCAGTACAACATCGCCGCTAACCATATCGACAACGTGCAGATCGTTCGTATGGCCGCAGAAGAGTTCACGCAGGCCATGAACGGCGTACGCCAGTTTAACCGTCTGGAAGGGATCGATCTCAAGAGCTACCAGTGTGAGACAATTTTTGTCGACCCGCCGCGCAGTGGCCTGGACAGCGAAACCGAGAAGATGGTGCTGGCGTACCCGCGTATTTTGTACATCTCCTGTAACCCGGAGACGCTGTGCAAGAACCTCGAAACATTAGGCCAGACGCACAAGGTTGAACGTCTGGCGCTGTTCGATCAGTTCCCGTATACGCACCATATGGAGTGCGGCGTTTTACTTACCGCACGGTGATCTGTAGGCCGGATAAGCATAGCGCCATCCGCGTTTTGGCAGGTGGCGCTTCGCTTACCTGCCCTACAAATAATTCATTACTCTGGTAACTGGCTCTTACGGCTACGCATGCGCGAGCCAATCCAGAACACCAGCGCCACAGACAGTACCGCAGGGAAGAAGTTAGAGCCGATATCCGGATATTCCGCGCGAACCACCGTGCTATATAGCAATACCCCCAGAATAAAGCAGGCAGCGGCCAGCCCCGGTAACCCCACCGGCATGGTGCGGTTCAGGTAACGTTGATGCAGGCAGTAAACCGTCAGCACCAGCGCAATAAGCGGGAAAATCGAAAATGGAACGATTGAGCTAAAAATAGCGGCAAACGTACCATTAATGGATAAGCCAGCGATCAATGCCAGCAACAGCGTCCCTTTATCCTGACCTGACTGTTTCATTACTCACCTTCACTCTTCGGTTTGATGTGCCAGTTTCTCTTGTTCACGGCGATACCAGTAGTACGCGCCTTTGGAGATCATCCTGAGCTGCAATACCAGCCGCTCTTCGAGCTGCTTGCGTTGTTCAATGCTGACATCCAGCGCTTCGGCACCCGCGCTGAAAACAATCGTCACCATCGCCTCAGCCTGTGCTTCAGTAAACGCACGCGGCATATGGTTTTCGAGTTCAAGATAGTCGGCAAGTTCCGCGATGAAGTGCTGAATTTCACGCGCGACGGCGGCACGAAACGCCGCCGATGTGCCCGAACGCTCGCGCAGAAGCAGACGAAACGCGTTGGGGTTATTGCCGATAAATTCCATAAAGGTCGATACGGAGGTGCGGATCACGCTGCCCCCTTTGGCGATACGCTGACGCGCCTGGCGCATCAGCTGGCGCAGCATCAGACCGCTCTCGTCGACCATGGTCAGGCCCAGTTCATCCACATCACGGAAATGACGATAGAAGGACGTTGGCGCAATACCGGCCTCGCGTGCGACTTCGCGCAGGCTCAAACTGGCAAAACTCCGCTCAGCACTCAGTTGACTGAATGCGGCTTCCACCAGCGAACGCCGGGTTTTCTCTTTTTGTTGTGCTCTTACGCCCATCACGATAGTTGAATCCTTCCAAAGGCCTGATGGCACTATACCAGAGAATAAAATTAATCTGTTTGCCTGGCTTTGTGAATGATTGTTTACGTGCGGTTTGTGCCCCACTGCCCGAAAAAAGCACAACGATAATTGGGTTACTCTGCCAATGATGTTATGATTCTGTTGCTTTTATGTATAAGAACAGGTAAGCCTTACCATGCCACATTCCTACGATTACGACGCAATAGTTATTGGTTCCGGCCCCGGCGGCGAAGGTGCTGCTATGGGTCTGGTGAAACAGGGAGCCAGAGTAGCGGTCATCGAGCGCTACCATAATGTCGGCGGCGGTTGCACCCACTGGGGCACCATCCCTTCGAAAGCCCTCCGCCACGCCGTTAGCCGCATTATCGAATTTAACCAGAACCCTCTTTACAGCGACCACTCCAGACTTCTTCGTTCATCCTTTGCTGACATCCTGAATCACGCGGATACCGTTATTAACCAGCAGACACGCATGCGTCAGGGATTTTATGAGCGTAACCACTGTGAAATTTTGCAGGGCAACGCGCATTTTGTGGATGAACACACCCTGGCACTCGAATGCCACGACGGTTCGGTTGAAACCATCACGGCTGAAAAATTTGTGATTGCCTGCGGCTCACGCCCTTACCATCCGGCCGACGTGGACTTCTCGCACCCGCGCGTCTACGACAGCGACTCGATTCTGAGCCTGCACCATGAACCCCGCCACGTCATTATCTATGGCGCAGGGGTCATTGGTTGCGAATATGCGTCGATCTTCCGCGGAATGGACGTCAAAGTTGACCTGATCAACACCCGTGACCGCCTGCTGGCGTTCCTCGATCAGGAGATGTCGGACTCCCTCTCCTACCACTTCTGGAACAGCGGCGTGGTGATTCGCCACAACGAAGAGTACGAGAAGATTGAGGGCTGTGACGACGGGGTGATCATGCACCTGAAGTCCGGTAAGAAGCTGAAAGCAGACTGCCTGCTGTATGCCAACGGTCGTACCGGCAACACCGATTCACTGCAGCTGGAAAATATCGGGCTTGAAACCGACAGTCGCGGTCAGCTGAAGGTCAACAGCATGTATCAGACCGCCCTGCCGCACGTTTACGCGGTCGGCGATGTGATTGGCTACCCAAGCCTGGCCTCAGCCGCTTACGACCAGGGACGCATTGCCGCACAGGCGCTGGTAAAAGGCGAAGCGACGGCGCACCTGATCGAAGATATTCCGACGGGCATCTATACCATCCCGGAAATCAGTTCTGTCGGGAAAACCGAGCAGCAGCTGACGTCAATGAAGGTGCCTTACGAGGTGGGACGTGCCCAGTTTAAACATCTGGCGCGGGCGCAAATCGTGGGGATGAGCGTGGGAACGCTGAAGATCCTGTTCCATCGCGAGACCAAAGAGATCCTCGGCATTCACTGCTTTGGTGAACGCGCGGCGGAAATCATTCATATCGGCCAGGCGATAATGGAGCAGAAAGGCGGTGGTAACACCATTGAGTACTTCGTTAACACCACCTTTAACTACCCGACCATGGCGGAAGCCTATCGGGTAGCTGCGCTGAACGGCTTAAACCGCCTGTTTTAACGCGCTGTCGAAATGGCCATCCATCGAACCACGGATGGCCTCTGCCAGCTGCTCATAGCGGCTGCGCAGCGGTGAACCCGGACGATACACCAGGCCGATAGTGCGACGCGGCTCCGGCTTAATGCACGGCAGATAAACCACGCCATCACGCTTACGCTCGCGCGGCACGGCCAGCGCAGGCAGCAGCGTAATACCGCTTCCCGCCGCGACCATATTACGCAGCGTTTCCAGGCTGGTTGCGCGGAAATGGGTATCCTCATCCGCACCCGCTTCAAAGCAAAAGCCCATCGCCTGATCGCGCAGGCAGTGGCCATCTTCCAGCATCAGCAGCTTTTCACCGGCCAGATCGGCCATCGGCACGCGATCGCGGTTCGCCCACGGGTGATCTTCATAGATCGCCAGCATCATCGGCTCATCGAACAGCGGCACTTCAATAAAGGCTTCACTCTCTTTCACCAGCGCCAGAATGGCGCAGTCGAGCTTGCCGCTGTCTAGCTGCGCCAGCAGCTGATGGGTCTGCGCTTCATGCAGGTACATTTCGAGTTTCGGGAACGTCTGGTGCAACATCGGAATGATGTGCGGCAACAGGTACGGGCCAACGGTTGGGATCAGGCCGATATGCAGCGGGCCGGACATTGCCTCCCCCTGCTGGCTTGCCATTTCCTTGAGCACTTTGACCTCGCGCAGCACGGTGCGCGCCTGATCCACCAGCAGCAGACCTGCCTGTGTGAACAGAACCTTACGACTGGTGCGCTCCAGCAGCATCACGCCCAGCTCGTCTTCCAGCTTGCGGATCTGACCGCTCAGCGTGGGCTGGCTGACGTGGCAGGAGTCTGCCGCGCGGCGAAAGTGACGATGCTCGGCTAACGCTACCAGGTATTCAAGATCACGAATATTCATTATTCATCCTCCGTCGCCACGATAGTTCATGGCGATAGATAGCATAGCAACGAACGATTATCCCTATCAAGCATTCTGTTGAATAATACACCACATAGACGAGGCGGCACGTGTTTGACCCTTGACGTCCCCGCACCGTCAGCGAGTTTCTCTCAAAACTCGAACAACTAAAGCCAACGTGAACTTTTGCGGACCCCGTGGTCCGCTTTTTTTTTGCGTAAAAAAAACCCGAGGTAAAAGCAAAATGGCAACCGAAGTTGCCATTTTTAGTGTTTGCTCCCTCTCCCCGTGGGAGAGGGCCGGAGTGAGGACACCAGCCCGCACTGTTCAAACCAAATCAAACCAACCGGTTTTTCGCATCCGCTATCGCCTGCGCCACCTGCTTAGGCGACACGCCGCCTTTCGCGGCACGTTTATCCAGACAGGACTGCAGCGCAAGGATCGGATATACATCATCCCCGATAACCGCGCTGAACTTCTGCAGGTCGGCCAGCGCCAGATCTTCCAGCGGTTTACCCTGACGAATGGCTTCCACCACCGCTTCACCCACAATATGGTGCGCTTCACGGAAAGGTACGCCTTTCGCCACCAGATAATCCGCCAGTTCGGTAGAGTTCGCATAGCCCTGCTGCGCCGCTTCCTGACAGCGCGGACGTTTCACCTGAATGCCGTCCAGCACCAGCGCGCCCATATGCAGACAGTCCAGCCAGGTGTCGAGCGCGTCGAACAGCCCTTCTTTGTCTTCCTGCATGTCTTTGTTATACGCCAGCGGCAGCCCTTTCAGGGTCATCATCATGCCGATCAGCGCGCCCTGCACGCGGCCACACTTGCCGCGGATCAGCTCCAGCGCGTCCGGGTTTTTCTTCTGTGGCATCAGGGAGGAGCCTGAGGTCACGCGGTCGGACAGCTCGACGAAGCCCGCTTCGCCAGAGTTAAAGAAGATCAGGTCTTCGGCAAAGCGCGACAGATGCACCATTCCGATAGACGCATTGGAGAGCAGCTCCAGTACGTGGTCGCGGTCGGACACGCTGTCCAGGCTGTTACGGGTGGCGGAGGCAAAGCCCAGCCAGCCTGCCAGCTGCTCACGGTCGATTTCATACGCCGTACCGGCCAGCGCGCCGCTGCCCAGCGGGCTGACGTCCAGACGTTTCAGGGTATCCTGCAGACGGCTTTCGTCACGCGCCAGCATCTCGACGTAGGCCAGACACCAGTGCGCGAAGGTCACCGGCTGCGCGCGCTGCAGGTGGGTATAACCCGGCATCACCGCGTCCTGGTTGTTCTGCGCGGTTTCCACCAGCGCGCTCTGCAGCTGACGGTTAGCCGCCAGCAGTTCGCCAACGGTATCTTTACACCACAGCTTCAGATCGGTGGCGACCTGGTCGTTACGGCTGCGGCCGGTATGCAGCTTTTTACCTAGCTGGCCGACCTTGTCGATCAGTTTACCTTCCACCCAGCTGTGAATATCTTCAGCATCGCTTTCGAGGATCTGCTGCGGGTTAAGACGCACCTCTTCCAGCAGATTGTTCAGCGCTTCTTCCAGCCGTAATTGTTCGTCTGGGGTCAGTACGCCCACCGTCACCAGCGCTTTGGACCAGGCCACAGAGCCGACAATATCCTGTTCGGCCAGGCGGTAGTCGAAGCGCAAAGAGTCGTTGAACTGTTTGAACCGCTGATCCGCTGCCTGTGTAAAACGCCCACCCCAAAGTGCCATAACATGATTCCTTTATTCGTTAGTTCTGCCGGGTGGCGCTTCGCTTACCCGGCCTACGGTCATTCAATAAAAACTTACGCTAAAATACGCGTGCCAATCGGCGTGCCGTTAAACAGCGCCGGCAGTTGTTCCGCGTGACGCCAGGAGGCGATATCCACCGGACGGCCCAGCGTGCGTGCGGCATCCAGCGCGGCGTTCACTTTGACGATCATGCCGTCGGTAATAATGCCCTGAGCAATCAGCTGCTCGGCTTTCTCAGCCGTCATTTCCGCAATGCGCTGACCTTTGCCGTCCAGAATGCCGCTCACGTCGGAGAGCAGGATCAGATCCGCGCCAAGCGTTGCCGCCAGTGCCGTCGCCGCCTGGTCAGCGTTGACGTTCATCAGCTCGCCCTCTTCGGTCACGCCGATAGAGCTCACCACCGGCAGGAATCCCCCTTCCAGCAGCGTGTTAATCAGCTTAGGCGAACCTGGCTGCGCCAGTCCAACGTGGCCGAGCTCTTCGTCGAGCTGGGTCACTTTTACGCTGTCGCCATCGCCCAGATAGAGGCCAACGGACGCGATGTGGTGTTTCTTCGCCCACGCCAGCAGCGTTTTGTTCGCCGTACCCGCCAGCGCACCGGTAATGATGTCAATCTGGTCAGCAGGCGTGACGCGCAGGCCGTTCTTCTTTTTCACCGGCAGGTTGAGCCCTTTCATCAGCTCGTCCACCACGCAGCCGCCGCCGTGCACAATCACCAGCGGACGATGGTGTGATTCGCGATAGTTCACCAGCGCGGTAAACAGACGCTCCAGCGCTTCTTCGCTGTCCAGCAGTACACCACCGAGTTTGATAATTAATGGGTTCATCATCACACCTTAAATAAGAGCCTGCGTTTCCGGGAAACCGAAACGAATATTTGCACACTGCATTGCCTGTGCGGCAGCGCCTTTGAGTAAGTTATCTTCCGCGGCGACCACAATCAGATGCTCGCCCTGCACGGCAAAGCCGATGTCGCAGAACGGCAGGCCGACCACGTTTTTCAGCGCCGGCACGCCTTTGTCGTACAGGCGCACCAGCGGTTTATCCGCATACGCCTGCGTGAAGGCCTCGTTCACCTGCTCTTTGGTCACGCCGGGCTTCAGGCGGCAGGTAATGGTTTCGAGGATCCCACGCGGGAAGCTGCCCAGGTGCGGCGTGAAAATTACCTCCGCGCCCAGATGCGTCGTGATTTCAGGGTGATGACGGTGATTAAACACGCCATACGGCTGAAGGCTCACTTCGCAGAAGCTGTTGGAGATAGCGGCCTTGCGTCCTGCACCGCTCACGCCGCTGGTGGCGTTGATCACCGGCCACTGGCTCAGATCCAGCAGACCTGCGTCGATCAGCGGCTTCAGGGAAAGCTGCGCCGCCGTCGGGTAGCAGCCCGGAACGGCAATCAGGTCCGCTTCTTTCAGTTTATCTGCGCTCCACTCCGCCAGGCCGTACACCGCTTTTTCAAGCAGATCCGGATGCTGATGGGTGAAACCGTAATATTTTTCATAAAACGCGCCGTCGTTCACGCGGAACGCGCCGGAAAGGTCGAAGACCACGCAGCCGGCCGCCAGGAACTGCGGCGCCAGGTCGTGGCTGACCTCGTGCGCGGTGGCTAAAAACACCACGTCGACGCCGTCGGTAAACTCGCTGATGTCAGACATGGGCTGCAGCGGCAGATCGACAATGCCCTTAAGCTGCGGATGCAAATCGGAAATTAACTTTCCTGCATCATTGCTTTGCGCTGACACGGTCAAAGCGGTTATGGTCATATGTGGATGGCGATTCACGTAGCTTACAAGCTCTGCGCCCGCATAACCGCTAGCGCCTACAATCAGCGTATTCAACATCGGGTTCCTTTATGCTCAACGTTAATGTATTTTTATTCACATTTATTGCATGAATATTGATACTATCACGACCTAAGGTGTGTCAACAATGAAAATGAACTTACCGCCATTTATCGAGATCTACCGCGCCCTGATTGCCACACCGTCCATCAGCGCAACGGAAGAAGCGCTGGATCAGAGCAATGAGTCTTTAATCAATCTGCTGGCGGGTTGGTTTAGCGATCTTGGGTTTAACGTTGAGGTTCAACCCGTCCCCGGAACCCGCCACAAATTTAACCTGCTCGCCAGCACCGGAACCGGTGCGGGCGGCCTGCTGCTGGCCGGTCATACCGATACGGTGCCGTTTGACGACGGCCGCTGGACGCGCGATCCGTTCACCCTGACCGAGCACGACAACAAGCTCTATGGCCTGGGCACCGCCGACATGAAAGGCTTCTTCGCCTTTATCCTCGACGCGCTGCGTGACGTGGACGTGACGAAACTGAAAAAACCGCTCTACATTCTGGCGACCGCCGATGAAGAAACCAGCATGGCGGGGGCGCGCTACTTCTCTGAAAACACGTCGATTCGTCCGGATTGCGCGATCATCGGCGAGCCGACGTCTCTGCAGCCGATCCGCGCGCACAAAGGCCATATTTCTACCGCCGTGCGCGTGCTGGGCCAGTCCGGCCACTCCAGCGATCCGGCGCGCGGCGTGAACGCCATTGAGCTGATGCATGATGCCATCGGGCGCATCATGACCCTGCGCGACGATCTGAAAGAGCGCTACCACTACGACGCGTTCACCGTGCCGTATCCGACCCTGAACCTCGGTAGCCTGCACGGCGGCGATGCCTCGAACCGCATCTGCGCCTGCTGCGAACTGCATATGGACATCCGCCCGCTGCCGGGCATGACCCTCAGCGATCTCGACGGCCTGCTGAATGAAGCGCTGGCTCCGGTGAGCGAGCGCTGGCCGGGCCGCCTGACGGTCTCCGAATTGCATCCGCCGATCCCGGGTTACGAATGCCCGCCGGACCATCAGCTGGTTGAGGTGGTGGAAAAGCTGCTCGGTGAGAAAACCGACGTGGTGAACTACTGCACCGAAGCGCCGTTTATTCAGACGCTTTGCCCTACGCTGGTCCTGGGCCCCGGCTCCATCAACCAGGCGCACCAGCCGGATGAATATCTGGAAACCCGCTTCATCAAGCCAACCCGCGAACTGATTACTCAGGTTGTGCATCACTTCTGCTGGCATTAAAACCGCACCGAAGAGTCCCCTCTCCCTGTGGGAGAGGGTTAGGGTGAGGGCAATAAACCGCATGATCTCCGTCACATTCCCATAAGCATCTCTTATCTGAAGCAATGCGAATTAAATTTCGTAAATTGCCCACATTTATTCGTTTGCTGAACCGTTTTCGCAGCAATTGACGACGGGGGTTTTACGTGGCTTTATAAAGGGAGATGACAAAATAATGTCCAGAAAATTTTCGCCTGGACATAAACAAAAATGATGGGGTGACTGGGTTTTTATGAACGAACAATATTCCGCGTTGCGTAGTAATGTCAGTATGCTCGGCAAAGTGCTTGGAGATACCATCAAAGACGCGTTGGGGGAGAACATCCTCGACCGCGTTGAAACCATCCGCAAGCTGTCCAAATCTTCCCGTGCCGGTAACGAGGCCAGTCGTCAGGAGCTGCTCACCACCTTGCAGAACCTCTCAAACGATGAGCTGCTGCCCGTTGCACGCGCATTCAGCCAGTTCCTGAACCTGGCTAACACCGCTGAGCAATACCACAGCATTTCGCCAAATGGCGAAGCGGCAAGCAACCCGGAAGTCATTGCCCGCACCCTTCGTAAACTGAAAGATCAGCCAGACCTCAACGAAGCCACCATCAAAAAAGCGGTGGAGTCACTTTCGCTGGAGCTGGTGCTGACCGCACACCCCACTGAAATTACCCGTCGTACCCTGATCCACAAAATGGTGGAAGTGAACAACTGTCTGAAGCAGTTGGATAATAAAGACATTGCCGACTACGAACGTAACCAGCTGATGCGCCGTCTGCGCCAGCTGATTGCCCAGTCCTGGCACACCGATGAAATTCGTAAGCATCGCCCAAGCCCGGTCGACGAAGCCAAATGGGGTTTTGCGGTGGTGGAAAACAGCCTGTGGGAAGGGGTACCTAACTACCTGCGCGAGCTGAACGAACAGCTGGAAGAGAACCTCGGCTACCGCCTGCCGGTCGACTTTGTTCCGGTGCGCTTCACCTCCTGGATGGGCGGCGACCGCGACGGCAACCCGAACGTGACCGCAGAAATCACCCGTCACGTCCTGCTGCTGAGCCGCTGGAAAGCGACCGACCTGTTCCTGAAAGACATTCAGGTGCTGATCTCCGAGCTGTCGATGGTTGAGGCAACGCCTGAACTGCGCGCGCTGGCCGGAGAAGAAGGCGCCAGCGAGCCGTACCGTTTCCTGATGAAAAAACTGCGTGGTCAGCTGATGGCCACTCAGGCCTGGCTGGAAGCGCGTCTGAAAGGTCAGCGCCTGCCGAAGCCGGAAGGGCTGCTCAGCCAGAACGAACAGCTCTGGGAGCCGCTCTACGCCTGTTATAAATCACTGCAGGCCTGCGGGATGGGCATCATCGCTAACGGCGAACTGCTCGACACCCTGCGCCGCGTGAAGTGTTTCGGCGTGCCGCTGGTGCGTATCGACGTCCGTCAGGAAAGTACCCGTCATACCGAAGCGCTGGGCGAGCTGACCCGCTATCTCGGCATCGGCGATTATGAAAGCTGGTCCGAAGCCGACAAACAGGCCTTCCTGATCCGCGAGCTGAACTCGAAGCGCCCTCTGCTGCCGCGCAACTGGGAGCCAAGCAACGAAACCCGCGAAGTGCTCAACACCTGTAAAGCGATCGTGGATGCGCCGAAAGGATCGGTGGCCGCCTATGTGATCTCCATGGCGAAGACCCCGTCCGACGTGCTGGGCGTTCATCTGCTGCTGAAAGAAGCGGGAATCGACTACGCTCTGCCGGTCGCCCCGCTGTTTGAGACCCTCGACGACCTGAACAACGCCAACGACGTCATGACCCAGCTGCTGAATATCGACTGGTACCGCGGCTTTATTCAGGGCAAACAGATGGTGATGATTGGCTATTCCGACTCCGCTAAAGACGCGGGCGTGATGGCGGCATCCTGGGCGCAGTATCAGGCGCAGGACGCACTGATCAAAACCTGCGAGAAAGCCGGCATTGAACTGACCCTGTTCCACGGACGCGGTGGTTCAATTGGCCGTGGCGGCGCACCGGCGCACGCAGCGCTGCTGTCGCAGCCGCCGGGAAGCCTGAAAGGCGGCCTGCGCGTCACCGAGCAGGGCGAGATGATCCGCTTCAAATACGGCCTGCCGGAAGTGACCATCAGCAGCCTGTCGCTCTACACCAGCGCGATCCTGGAAGCAAACCTGCTGCCGCCGCCGGAGCCGAAAGCATCCTGGTGCCATATCATGGACGAACTGTCCGATATCTCCTGCGATCTGTACCGCGGCTACGTGCGTGAAAACAAAGATTTCGTCCCTTACTTCCGCTCGGCCACGCCTGAGCAGGAGCTGGGTAAACTGCCGCTGGGCTCACGTCCTGCGAAGCGTCGCCCGACCGGTGGCGTAGAGTCTCTGCGCGCGATCCCGTGGATCTTCGCCTGGACGCAGAACCGTTTGATGCTGCCCGCCTGGCTGGGTGCCGGTGCCGCGCTGCAAAAAGTGGTGGAAGACGGTAAACAGAACGAACTGGAAACCATGTGCCGCGACTGGCCGTTCTTCTCTACCCGTCTGGGCATGCTGGAGATGGTCTTCTCGAAAGCCGACCTGTGGCTGGCGGAATACTACGACCAGCGTCTGGTGAAACCAGAGCTGTGGGCGCTGGGTAAAGAGCTACGCGAACTGCTGGAAGGCGACATCAAAGTGGTGCTGGACATCGCCAACGACTCACATCTGATGGCGGACCTGCCGTGGATTGCCGAGTCTATTCAGCTGCGTAACATCTACACCGACCCGCTGAACGTCCTGCAGGCAGAGCTGCTGCACCGTTCGCGTCTGGCGGAAGAAGAAGGTAAAGAGCCGGATCCGCGCGTTGAACAGGCGCTGATGGTGACGATTGCGGGTGTTGCTGCGGGTATGCGTAACACCGGCTAATACGCTATGCCTGGCGGCGCCGCGCTTGCCCGGACCTATGATTGATAGGCCGGGTAAGCGTTAGCGCCACCCGGCACATTTCGGTAGTCTTCTCATGCATTTCGATATCACCCAAATTTTGGCAGACCTGGTGAACCGCACGCTACCGCTGGGTCAGATTCATTTCTCAGCGCTGTCTGAACAATACACCCGAACATCTCCCTGCCTCGTCATTACCCTTGATACCCCCTGTGAGGCGATATATTCATCCTTTGGACACTTAACGCAGCCATCGCCTGACGCCCTGAGCATACATTTCGGTAAGCAGCTGCTGACTATCGAGTTACAGCATGACAATACGCTTGTGCAGCAGCTCCAGGTTGCCCGCCGCGGTCCGCGAACGGGTGCTTTTCTTCTACAGTCGCTAACCGAATTACAGATGCAGCCGGATGAGCAAGAGACCGCGATACTGGTGGTATTAAGCTTGCTCAGCCACTGCCGGGATCTGCTTGGCAGCGATATCCACACCGCCAGCCGCAGCCGCGCCCTGTTTGAGGCCATTCGCCGCTTCATCGAAGAACATCATGCTTCGGCGTTAACCCGTGAATCCGTCGCGCAGGCGTTCTACGTCTCGCCGAACTACCTTTCCCACCTCTTTCAGAAGATTGGCAACGTGGGGTTCAACGAATACCTGACCCAAACGCGACTCGAACACGCGCGCCAGCTGCTGAAAGGCTACGATCTTAAAATCAAAGATATCGCCGCAAGCTGCGGGTTTACAGACAGCAATTACTTCTGCCGTCTCTTTCGCAAGCACACCGAGCGTTCCCCTTCCGAATATCGTCGCCAGTATCACAGCGAGCTGATCGCCAAAAAATAGCATTGTGATCGCTCTCGCACTTCGCTAAGGACATTACATTTGTCCAGTATTTGGCAAAATTGGCCTGTATCCGCTCTGCCTGCCCGCGTCTTATCCTTTATTCAACCTTTCTGACTTAAGGAAAAATAATGGAACTGTACCTGGATACCGCCAACGTGGCGGAAGTTGAACGCCTGGCGCGTGTTTTCCCCATTGCGGGCGTTACCACCAACCCGAGCATCGTTGCCGCCAGCCGTGAATCCATCTGGAACGTGCTGCCGCGTCTGCAAAAAGCCATCGGACCGGAAGGCACGCTGTTTGCTCAAACCATGAGCCGCGATGCCGAAGGCATGGTGGCGGAGGCCAAACGCCTGAGTAACGCCGTCCCTGACATCGTGGTGAAAATCCCGGTGACGGCTCAGGGGCTCATCGCGATTAAGGCATTGAAAAAAGAGGGGATAACCACGCTGGGAACCGCCGTTTACGGCGCGGCACAGGGCCTGCTCGCCGCGCTGGCAGGCGCGAAATATGTCGCGCCGTATGTAAACCGCGTTGACGCTCAGGGCGGTGACGGCATTCGCATGGTCCAGGAGCTGCAATCCCTCCTGGAAATGCACGCGCCGGAAAGCAGCGTGCTGGCCGCCAGCTTCAAAACGCCGCGTCAGGCGCTGGACTGCCTGCTGGCGGGATGCGAGGCAATCACGCTTCCCTTAGACGTAGCGCAACAAATGCTCGGCACGCCAGCGGTAGAGTCAGCCATAGAGAAGTTCGAGCAGGACTGGAAAAACGCGTTTGGTAACCTCAACCTCTAAGGGAGAACTGTTATGGACCGTATCATTCAATCGCCGGGAAAATATATCCAGGGCGCTGATGTGCTTACCCGTCTCGGCGACTATCTGAACCCCCTGGCCAATCGCTGGCTGGTTGTCGGCGATAAATTTGTGCTGGGTTTTGCCGAAGAGACCCTGCGTCAGAGTTTTAAAAAAGCCGAACTGCATGCCGAAATCGCGCCGTTTGGTGGCGAATGTTCACAAAATGAAATCGACCGACTGAAAAAACTGGCCGACAGCGCCGACTGTCTGGCGGTGTTGGGTATCGGCGGCGGTAAAACGCTGGATACCGCCAAAGCGCTGGCCCATTTTATGGACGTACCCGTGGCTATAGCCCCAACTATCGCCTCCACCGATGCGCCGTGCAGCGCCCTTTCCGTCATTTACACTGACAGCGGTGAGTTCGATCGCTACCTGATGCTGCCGCACAACCCGAACATGGTTATCGTCGATACCAAAGTGGTAGCGGGCGCGCCGGCACGCCTGCTGGCCGCGGGGATTGGCGATGCGCTTGCGACGTGGTTTGAAGCACGCGCCTGCTCGCGCAGCGGCGCCACCACCATGGCGGGCGGCAAATGTACGCAGGCAGCACTCGCGCTGGCCGAGCTGTGCTACAACACGCTGGTTGAAGAGGGTGAAAAAGCGATGCTGGCGGCAGAACAGCATGTGGTTACACCGGCGCTGGAACGCATTATCGAAGCCAATACCTATCTCAGCGGCGTAGGCTTTGAAAGCGGCGGGCTGGCGGCGGCACACGCTATTCATAACGGTATGACGGCGGTACCGGACGCGCACCACTTCTATCACGGCGAAAAAGTGGCGTTTGGTACGCTGACGCAGCTGGTGCTGGAAAACGCGCCGGTAGAAGAAATAGAGACCGTCGCCGCGCTTTGTCACAGCGTTGGGTTGCCGATCACGCTGGCGCAGCTGAACATCAAAGAGGATATTCCGGCCAAAATGCGCCTGATCGCGGAAGCCTCCTGTGCCGAAGGGGAAACTATCCACAACATGCCTGGCGGCGTAACGCCGGATCAGGTGTATGCGGCACTGCTGGTGGCCGACCAGTATGGGCAGCGGTTCCTGCAGGAGTGGGAGTAAATAGCGTGAATAAAAATCCCCGCATCAGCGGGGATTTTTTTGTCCGTAAGCCGGGTAAGCGTCAGCGCCACCCGGCACAACGGTTACTGCAGGTCAAACCGGTCCAGATCCATCACCTTCGCCCATGCGGCAACGAAGTCGCGAACAAACTTCTCATGCGCATCATCACTGGCATAAACCTCTGCCAGCGCGCGCAGGACGGCGTTAGAACCGAAGACCAGATCGGCGCGGGTGGCGGTGTATTTCACTTCACCGCTGGCGCGATCGCTTCCGGCAAACAGTTCATTAGATTCGTCGGTCGCCTTCCACTGGGTGTTCATGTCCAGCAGGTTCACGAAGAAATCGTTGCTCAGCACGCCCTCGCGGTCGGTGAACACGCCATTCTTGCTGCCATCAAAGTTTGCGCCCAGCACGCGCAGGCCACCGATCAGCACCGTCAGCTCAGGCGCGGTCAGCGTCAGCTGCTGGGCTTTATCAATCAGCAGTGACTCAGTGGTGGACACATCCACCTGCGCACGGTAGTTGCGGAAGCCGTCGGCAATCGGTTCGAGCAGGTTAAACATCTCGATATCCGTCTGATCCTGACGCGCATCGACGCGGCCCGGCGTGAAAGGAACGTTGACGTAAACGCCTGCCGCTTTCGCCGCCTGCTCAACGCCCACCACGCCCGCCAGCACGATGATATCGGCCAGAGACGCTTTGTTGGTGGTGCGCTGGATAGCTTCCAGAGCCGGCAACGCGCGAACCGCTGCGGCGTTCACATCCCAGTCGCGCTGAGGGGCCAGCGCCAGACGCGCGCCGTTGGCGCCGCCACGCTTGTCGCCGCCGCGGAAGGTTGAAGCTGACGCCCAGGCAACGGAAATCAGTTCGCTCACGGAGAGGCCAGATGCAGCGATTTCCGCCTTCAGGCTTTCAATGTCTTCTTTCGACGGATTGAACACCGCCTGCGGCAGCGGGTCCTGCCAGATCAGATCTTCTTTCGGCACTTCCGGGCCAAGGTAACGCGATTTTGGCCCCATATCGCGGTGCGTCAGCTTGTACCACGCGCGCGCGAAGGCTTCGTTGAAGGCCTGCGGATCGTTCAGGAAGCGGCGGGAAATTTTCTCGAATTCCGGGTCAAAACGCAGCGTCAGATCGGTGACCAGCATAGTAGGTTTGCGTTTTTTCGACGGGTCGAACGGATCGGGCATGATTTCCGGCGCATCCACGGCTTCAAACTGAATCGCCCCCGCCGGGCTGCGGGTCTGCACCCATTCGTATTTGAACAGGTTCTCGAAGAAGTAGTTGCTCCACTGGGTCGGGGTTTGCGACCAGATAACTTCCAGACCGGAGGTAATGGTATCTGCGCCAATCCCCGTGCCGTGCGTGCTGGCCCAGCCCAGGCCCTGCGCTTCAATCGGCGAGGCTTCCGGGTCGGTGCCCACGTGCGTGGCTTCACCCGCGCCGTGGGTTTTGCCGAGAGTGTGGCCGCCCGCGATCAGCGCAACGGTCTCTTCGTCGTTCATCCCCATGTTGCCGAAGGTCGCGCGAATGGCCGCCGCAGCAGACAGGGGTTCGCCGCTGGCGTTTGGCCCTTCCGGGTTAACGTAGATCAGGCCCATTTCGGTGGCGGCCAGAGGACGCTTCGCCAGCGCTTCCGGGTCACGGTGGGTCAGCCAGGCTTTTTCATCACCCCAGTTCACGTCCAGATCCGGCTCCCAGACGTCTTCACGCCCGGCACCAAAACCAAAGGTGCGGAAACCGGAGTTCTCCAGCGCCACGTTACCCGCGAGGATAAACAGGTCGGCCCAGGAAATTTTTGTCCGTATTTTTGCTTAATTGGCCACAGCAGACGGCGCGCCTTATCCAGGCTCACGTTATCCGGCCAGGAATTCAGCGGCGCAAAGCGCTGTTGACCACGTCCGGCACCGCCGCGTCCGTCCACGGAGCGATAGGTACCCGCGCCGTGCCAGGCCATACGGATAAACAGGCCCGCATAGCTGCCCCAGTCGGCAGGCCACCACGGTTGAGAGTCGGTTAAAAGGGCTTTGAGGTCGCCTTTAAGGGCGGAGTAATCAAGTTTGCTGAATTCTTTGCGGTAGTCGAAGTCTTCACCCAGCGGGTTCGAACGATTGGAATGTTGGTTAAGAAGATCGATGCGGAGTTGTTTTGGCCACCAGTCGCGGCTGCCTGTACCTGCCCCCGCGCTGTGATCGACGCCGCCCTGGTGGAACGGGCATTTGCCGACCGATGCCGCTTTATTGGTCTCGTCTGACGTGCTCATCGCTATGCTCCCTTTTACAGTGTTACCGTTACGATATACACCACTAGCAATAAGTTATAGTTGAATTAATCCACAGATTCGATAGCTAATACCTTTTAACTATTCGCGTGACAAAAAAGCCCTCGTAATACGAGGGCTTTGGGCTTATTACGCCGGACGAACACCCAGCGTATGGCAAATGGCGTAGCTCATCTCCGCGCGGTTCAGCGTATAGAAGTGGAAATCTTTCACCCCTTCACGGCTTAAAATTTTCACCATGTCCATCGCGATATTGGCCCCCACCAGCTTGCGGGTTTCCGGGTCGTCGTCCAGCCCTTCGTACATTTTGGACATCCACAGCGGAATGCGGACATTGGTCATATCAGCGAACTTCTTCGCCTGTTTGAAGTTAGAGACCGGCAGAATACCCGGGATAATTTCAACGTCGATGCCCGCGGAGACGCAGCGGTCACGGAAACGCAGGTAGCTTTCCACATCAAAGAAGAACTGGGTAATGGCGCGGTTCGCGCCGGCGTCCACTTTACGCTTGAGGTTCAGCAGATCGGCCTGGGCGCTTTTCGCTTCCGGATGCACCTCCGGATAAGCGGCAACGGAGATATCAAAGTCGGCCACGTCTTTCAGCAGCGCGACCAGATCGGCGGCATACATGTCCGGCTTACCGCTGCCCGGCGGCAGGTCACCGCGCAGAGCGACGATATGACGAATGCCGTTATTCCAGTAATCCTGGGCGATGGCCCGCAGTTCGTCGCGGGTCGCGTCGATACAGGTGAGGTGCGGCGCCGCTTCCAGACCGGTACGATCTTTGATGCCTTTAATGATGCTGTGCGTACGGTCACGCTCGCCGGAGTTAGCACCGTAAGTCACGGAGACGAACTTCGGCTTCAGGCTGCTAAGACGATCGATAGAGCTCCACAGGGTTTGCTCCATTTCACTGGTGCGCGGCGGGAAAAATTCAAAAGAGACGTTAATCTGGCCGTTTACTTCGGCCAGGCTCTGATTCAGTGCTTCCCGCTGGTTGGCGTGAAAAAAGCTCATACCTTACCTCTATCAATCGCATGTCGTTATTTGTTGTGTTGTGAACTTCTATACGTTTAGACGTCCAGATGTAAAAATGACGGAAAAGCGGAGTGACGTCAACATAAATAATCAACAATAACGGTGAGGTTTGCTCAGGGAATATGAGGGAAATTCAGGATGAGGGTGAGTGCGGTCTGATGCCCTCACCCTAACCCTCTCCCACAGGGAGAGGGAAATTCAGGTTTTACAGCAGCTTAGCCAGACGGTTGATGTCGGACTGAATGGCTCCAGCGGTGACATCGCGCCCCGCACCAGGACCGCGGATCACCAGCGGGTTATCACGATACCAGCGGCTTTCGATGGCGAAGACGTTATCGCACGGCAGCAGCGCCGCCAGCGGATGTTCAGGACGCACCGCCTCGACGCCGACTCGCGCTTTTCCGTTGGCCTCAAAACGCGCCACGTAGCGCAGCACCAGCCCCATCTCGTTCGCCGCTTCCAGCCGCTGTACCATCTGCTCGTTAAGCTCTTCACCATTTTCAAAGAAATGATCCACAGAACCTTCTTCACAGCCGGCAGGCACCAGCGATTCGACGCGTACGGCATCCGGTTCGATGTCGTAACCGGCTTCACGCGCCAGGATCACCAGCTTACGCATTACGTCTTTGCCGGAAAGGTCAACGCGCGGATCGGGCTCGGTTAAGCCCTGCTGCCACGCCTGATCCACCAGGTCGGTGAACGGTACGGTGCCGTCAAACTGCAGGAAAAGCCAGGAGAGCGTGCCGGAGAAGATACCGCTCAGCGCCAGAATGCTGTCGCCGCTTTCAATCAGGTCACGCACGGTGTGGTTAACCGGCAGGCCAGCCCCAACGGTGGCGTTATAGAGCCAGTGGCGCCCCGTTTTTTCAAACGCGTCGTGGATCTGGCGGTATTTATCGGTGCTGCTCGCCCCCGCCAGCTTGTTCGCGCTAATAACGTGGAAACCGTGGCTGGCGAAATCCAGATACTGATCCGCAAGCTGTTCGCTGGCGGTAACGTCCAGCACCACCAGATCGTCATACGGGTGCGCGCGCATCCACAGGAACAGCGACTCTTCGTCCTGCTCTACGGCTTCATCATTAAAGAAGGCAAGCGCGCGGCTGGCGTCCAGCCCTTCGTAGTTCAGCAGGCTGCGGCGGCTGTCCACCACGCCCGCAAGAATAAATTCAAACCCGGTACGCGCCGAGAGCGTCACCTGTTCGCGGGCAAACAGTTCCAGCCAGCGGGAACCAATGTTGCCTTTACCAAACAGCACCAGACCGATGCGCTTTTCCGCGCGGAACAGGGAGGTGTGCAGACCCTGAATCAGGCTCTCGGTTGGGCCCTTGCGCAGGACGGCGACCAGGCTGATGCCCTCTTCCGACTGCCAGGTGAACTCCACCGGCTGGCCTTTCAGCTGCTGCCAGAAGCGGTGGCAGTGCAGCGGGTTACGGGTGACGCCCGCGCCCACCATCGCCACCAGCGCCAGCCCCTGACGCAGGCGAAGCTCGCCCGGCAGGCCCGCTTCATCCAGAATTTTCAGCGCGCTGTCCGCCACTTCAGCGGTGTAGCAGAACTGCAGCAGCTGACGATCGTTATGCACGCCAACGGCCAGTGGACGCACCTGGGCGCGTTTCAGGATAGTGTCGATATCTTTATGCGCCAGCTTGAAGTCCTGGCCCGCAGGCACCTGGAACTCAATCAGGCAGATGTCGTCGTGGCTGGTGACAATACGCGCTCCGGTACCGGACGCCAGTACGCGCTCAATGCGCGTGGAGCCTTGATCCGGGGTGTAACTGCAGCGCAGCTGGAGGTCGATATCGCTGCCGGAAACCGGCTGCAGCGTGCGCGCGTGCAACACCGGCGCGGCCAGACGCGCCAGCTCGCTGGCTTCGTCGAGACGCAGCAGCGGCAGCAGGCAGGCATCTTTCACCTTACGCGGGTCCGCGCTGTACACACCGGCCACGTCGCTCCAGATGGTGACGCGGGACACGCCCGCCAGCGCACCAATCTGCGTTGCCGAGTAGTCAGAACCGTTACGGCCCAGCAGCACGGTTTCGCCCGCGTTGCTGCGACTGATAAAGCCGGTGACGACAATACGTTTGCCCGGGTGCTGCACCAGCAGCTGTTGCAGCAGCGGGTAGGACAACCCTTCGTCCACCTGCGGCTGCGCGGCGCGTTCGGCGCGCAGAAAATCACGCGCGTCGAGCCAGGCCGCTTCTACGCCCAGGTGTTGCAGCACGGCGGCCATCAGGCGCGCGGACCACACTTCACCGTGGCCCACCACTTCGGCATACACCGCGTCGGTAATCCCGCTGTCCAGCAGGGCAGCCAGACGTTCAAGGTCATGCGTGAAGGCGCCGATCAGCCCGTCCGCCACGTCCGCAGGCAGCAGGCCGGCAATCAGCTCGCTTTGGTAGCGGCGTAAGGACTGTTGCACCTGATGCGCAGAAAGGCGATCGGTCTGGCTCAGTTTCAGCCAGCTAATCAACTGGTTGGTGGTGCTGCCCGCCGCCGAGACAACCATCATGTCACCCGGCTGTGAATATTCCGTCATGATGCCTGCAACGCGCAGGTAACATTTCACATCAGCAAGACTACTACCACCAAACTTGTGCAGTTGACGACCCTTCGCCCCTGCCTGCGCTATCACACTCATGATTACCCCTTGGCTGCGATCCGGAAGGCATTTTCCAGATCGGCAATTAAATCTTCAGAATCTTCAATGCCGGTTGAGATACGCAGCAGCGTCTCAGAAATTCCGGCGGCGGCACGAGCTTCCGGTGCCATACCTGCGTGCGTCATGGTTGCGGCGTGGGAGATCAAGCTTTCAACCCCACCTAAGGATTCCGCCAGCGTAAACAATGACAGCCCGCTCAGGAAGCGACGCAGCGTTTGCTCGTCACCGTCCAGTTCAAAACTTAACATCGCGCCAAACCCTTTCTGCTGACGCGCGGCAATCTCGTGCCCCTGATTTTCCGGCAGCGACGGGTGATAAAGCTTTTTCACCAGCGGCTGGGTTTTCAGGAAATCGACAATCGCCTGGGCATTGCGCTGCGCCACCTCCATGCGCGGCGATAGCGTGCGGATGCCGCGCAACAGCAGATAGCTGTCGAAGGCCCCCGCGGTGACGCCAATATTATTGGCCCACCATGCCAGTTCGGTGACAACGTCGGGATCTTTGGCAATCACCACGCCCGCCACCACATCAGAATGGCCGTTCAGATATTTAGTGCATGAATGCAATACCAGATCGGCACCCAGTGCGAGTGGGTTCTGAAGGGCCGGACTGAGGAACGTATTATCCACTACACTTATCGCTCCCGCATCCCTTGCGAGCTGACAAATTTTCGCAATATCGACAACGCGCAACAATGGATTGCTTGGACTTTCCACCAGAACCAGCTTCGGTTTCTCTGCCAGGGCCTGTTTTAGCGCCTGTTCGTCGTTTTGATCGACAAACAGCACGCGATAGCAGCCGCGTTTCGCCAGGCTGTCAAACAGACGATAGCTGCCGCCGTAGCAGTCGTGCGGCGCAACCAGCAAGTCACCTGGTTTCAGGAACACCGTGGTCACCAGGTGAATGGCGGACATCCCCGTATTGGTTAATACTGCACCTGCGCCACCTTCCAGTTCGGCCAGCGCGCGCTGGGTCACGTCACGCGTAGGGTTGCCACGACGCGAATAATCATGCGCGCGGGGTTCATTAAATCCGGTGAAATTATAGGTACTGGAAAGATGAATCGGCGGGACAACGCAGCCGTACTGCTCGTCATCATTTAATCCGCTACGCACTGCAATAGTGGCCTGTTTACGCGTCATGGTGAGGGCTTCCTGGCGAATGAGGTGAAAAGTCAGGCACCAGAGTAAACATTGAAAGTATGGACGTCAATACATCTGGACATCTAAACTTCTTTGCGTATAGATTGAGCAATGCGCAAATAGCCGTTAAAATTATATGCTTTAGTGCACGCTGCAGCGGCAATATCCGTGCCACGGTATCGTCTCTACGGTAAACTAGACAAGATTGCGGTTCAAAACGGGTGGTTACAGGTTTTGCACCTTTAAATAAATGACTGAGAGGATTAAAGGTATCTCATGGCTGAATGGAGCGGCGAATATATCAGCCCATACGCTGAGCACGGTAAGAAGAGTGAGCAAGTAAAGAAAATTACGGTTTCCATTCCTCTGAAGGTGTTGAAGATCCTCACCGATGAACGTACGCGTCGTCAGGTGAACAACCTGCGCCACGCGACCAACAGCGAACTGCTGTGCGAAGCGTTTCTGCATGCGTTTACCGGTCAACCGTTGCCGAACGATGAAGATCTGCGCAAAGAGCGTAGTGATGAAATCCCGGAAGAGGCGAAGGTGATCATGCGTGAACTGGGTATTGACCCGGAGACGTGGGAATACTGAGAAGCGGATACAAAAAAGGCACCTTGCGGTGCCTTTTTTTCGGGAAACTTATTTAGCGCCCGGGATGCTGAAACGCTTGTTGAAGCGGTCAACACGGCCACCGGTTGCAACGTCACGCTGCTTACCAGTGTAGAACGGGTGGCATTTGCCGCACACGTCCAGGTTCAGATCGTGACCCACGGTAGAGCGGATCTGGATAGAGTTACCGCAAGAACAGTTTGCAGTAATCATTTCGTATTTCGGGTGAATATCTTTTTTCATGGGAGAACCTCAGTTAAGGCCGCGTCGCTCTTCCAGCCCTAACGCCAGACACCACGCGATGTTGAATGTAATTTCTCTGGCGTAATATACACCAAAGGCGGCGAATCATACAGAATTTGACCAACGTATGCAAACTGATCCGCACGCCGCTTTTACTAATGTGTATACTAACGCGCCACTTTTCAAGTCAGGAAGATTCGATGCCCGTCGCTCACGTTGCCCTGCCCGTTCCGCTTCCCCGCACCTTTGACTACCTGCTGCCCGACAGCATGAGCGCCAAAGCGGGCTGCCGCGTGACCGTGCCGTTTGGCAAACAGCAGCGCGTGGGGATCGTCGTCTCCGTCAGCGATAAAAGCGAATTACCGCTTAACGAGCTGAAGTCGGTCGTTGAGGTGCTGGACAGCGAGCCGGTTTACTCTACCAGCACCTGGCGACTGCTGCTGTGGGCGGCGGATTATTATCATCACCCGATTGGCGACGTGCTGTTCCACGCCCTGCCAATCATGCTGCGCCAGGGCAAAAGCGCCAGCCATGCGCCGATGTGGTACTGGTTTGCCACCGAGCAGGGCCAGGCGGTGGATATCAACAGCCTGAAGCGATCGCAAAAACAGCAGCAGGCGCTGGCGGCGCTGCGTCAGGGAAAAATCTGGCGACATCAGGTCGACGAGCTTGAGGTCAGCGAAACGGCGCTACAGGCCTTAAGAAAGAAAGGGCTGAGCGAACTGGCCAGCGAAGCCCCCGCTCTTTACGACTGGCGGGAGAGTTTCTCTGTTTCAGGGGATCGCCTGCGTTTGAATACCGAGCAGGCCACCGCCGTGGGCGCGATTCATAGCGCCTCCGATCATTTCTCTGCCTGGCTGCTGGCAGGGGTGACGGGTTCCGGCAAAACGGAAGTCTACCTGAGCGTGCTGGAAAACGTGCTCGCGCAGGGCAAACAGGCGCTGGTGATGGTGCCGGAAATTGGCCTGACGCCGCAAACCATCGCCCGATTCCGCGAACGCTTTAACGCGCCGGTTGAGGTGCTGCACTCCGGCCTGAACGATAGCGAACGCCTCAGCGCCTGGCTGAAAGCCAAAAACGGCGAAGCGGCGATTGTGATCGGCACCCGCTCGTCGCTGTTTACGCCGTTTAAAAATCTTGGCGTTATCGTGATCGACGAAGAGCACGACAGCTCCTATAAACAGCAGGAAGGCTGGCGCTATCACGCCCGCGATCTGGCTGTTTATCGCGCGCACAGCGAGCAAATTCCCATTATTCTCGGCTCCGCCACGCCTGCGCTCGAAACGCTGCACAACGTGCGCCAGCGTAAATACCATATGCTGCGCCTGACGCGTCGCGCGGGGAATGCCCGTCCGGCCATTCAGCACGTGCTGGATCTGAAAGGCCAGCAGGTTCAGGCCGGGCTCGCGCCTGCTCTGATTACCCGCATGCGCCAGCACCTGCAGGCGGGGAACCAGGTCATTCTGTTCCTTAACCGACGCGGATTTGCCCCCGCCCTGCTGTGCCACGACTGCGGCTGGATTGCCGAGTGCCCGCGCTGCGACCACTACTATACCTTCCACCAGGCCCAGCGGCATTTGCGCTGCCACCACTGCGACAGCCAGCGCCCGGTGCCGCGCCAGTGCCCGTCGTGTGGCTCAACGCATATCGTGCCGGTCGGTCTGGGGACGGAACAGCTGGAACAGGCGCTTGGCCCCTTCTTCCCGGACGTGCCTATCTCGCGTATCGACCGGGACACCACCAGCCGAAAGGGCGCGCTGGAACAGCAGCTGGCGGAAGTGCATCGCGGCGGCGCGCGCATCCTGATTGGCACCCAGATGCTGGCCAAAGGCCACCACTTCCCGGAGGTCACTCTGGTTGCCCTGCTGGACGTGGATGGCGCGCTGTTCTCGGCAGATTTCCGCTCAGCCGAGCGCTTCGCCCAGCTTTATACCCAGGTGGCAGGGCGGGCCGGTCGCGCCGGTAAACAGGGCGAAGTGGTGCTGCAAACGCACCATCCTGAGCACCCGCTGCTGCAAACCCTGCTGCATAAAGGCTATGACGCCTTTGCCGAGCAGGCGCTGGCCGAACGCCAGACCATGCAGCTGCCGCCGTGGACCAGCCACGTCATCATCCGCGCGGAAGATCACAACAACCAGCAGGCGCCGCTTTTCCTGCAGCAGCTGAGAAACCTCCTGCAGGCCAGCCCGCTGGTGGATAATCAGCTGTGGATTTTGGGCCCGGTGCCGGCGCTCGCGCCAAAGCGCGGCGGACGTTTTCGCTGGCAAATTTTGCTCCAGCACCCCTCGCGCGTTCGTCTTCAGCACATCGTCAGCGGCACGCTGGCGCTCATCAACACGCTGCCGGAAGCGCGAAAAGTGAAGTGGGTACTGGATGTCGATCCCATCGAAGGCTGAAGACGGATCGAAAAATTTAACGCTCCTCACACTTTTTATGAAAATTCTGTAACCGATTCCATTAACTATCTGTAAAAATGGTGATGTCAGAAGTTCGGTGTTCAGGCGAGGAGAAGACGTTGAAGTCCAGGAAAGAGGTTGCACCGGCGACCATGAAAGACGTTGCCCAGAAAGCACAAGTCTCTACGGCAACGGTATCCCGCGCATTAATGAACCCGGATAAAGTCTCCCAGGCGACCCGTAACCGGGTAGAGCAGGCTGCGCTTGAAGTGGGCTATTTCCCACAGGCGATGGGGCGTAACGTCAAACGCAATGAGTCGCGCACCATTCTGGTGATTGTGCCGGACATCTGTGACCCCTTCTTCAGCGAGATTATCCGCGGTATTGAAGTCACCGCAGCGGAACAGGGTTACCTGGTACTGATTGGCGACTGTGCTCATCAGAACCAGCAGGAAAAAACCTTCATCGATCTCATTATCACCAAGCAGATCGACGGGATGCTGCTGCTTGGCTCTCGCCTGCCGTTTGATGCCAGCATTGAAGAGCAGCGTAATTTACCGCCGATGGTGATGGCCAACGAATTTGCGCCAGAGCTGGAGCTGCCGACGGTCCACATTGATAACCTCACCGCCGCGTTCAACGCCGTAAACTATCTCCAGGAGCTGGGGCATAAGCGTATTGGCTGTATTGCCGGGCCTGAAGAGATGCCGCTGTGTCACTATCGCTTACAGGGCTACGTGCAGGCGCTGCGCCGTACCGGCGTCACCGTCGATCCGCACTACATTGCGCGCGGTGATTTTACCTTCGCCGCGGGTGGACAAGCGCTGGAGAAACTTCTGGACCTGCCTGAACCGCCAACCGCCGTATTTTGTCACAGCGACGTGATGGCGCTGGGCGCATTGTCGTACGCCAAACGCCGCGGCCTGCGGATACCAAAAGATTTATCGATCATCGGATTCGACAATATTTCGCTTTCAGAATTTTGCGATCCGCCGCTCTCAACGGTCGCACAGCCGCGCTATCAAATCGGCCGCGAAGCGATGCTTCTTCTGCTGGATCAGCTTCATGGTCAAACAGTTAGCAGCGGCTCGCGGTTGCTGGACTGCGAACTGATTGTTCGCGGCACTACCCAGGCATTGACTTAAAGTAAACGTCTTTCGGATACCCTTATCTGGTCAAAGCCCCGCCGCTTAAGTAACATGGCGGACTGACGAACGAATAAATACAGCGAAACGATAGTGGCACAACGAGATTATGTACGTCGCGGCCAGCCGGCACCTTCGCGACGCAAAAAGAGTAGCTCAAGGAAAAAGCAACGTAACCTGCCTGCTGTCTCGCCAGCAATGGTCGCTATTGCTGCGGCTGTAGTCGTCGCCTTTATTGGTGGCCTGTACTTCATCACGCACCATAAAAAAGAAGAGTCTGAGGCGCTTCAGGCCAGTAAAGTTGCCGGAAATGGCCTTCCTCCGAAGCCTGAAGAGCGCTGGCGCTATATCAAAGAGCTGGAAAGCCGTCAGCCCGGTGTGCGTGCGCCAACCGAACCTTCTGCGGGTGGTGAAGTGCAGAATGCGAATCAGCTGACGGATGAACAGCGTCAGCTGCTGGCCCAAATGCAGGCCGATATGCGCCAGCAGCCTACGCAGCTGAACGAAGTACCGTGGAATGAGCAGACGCCGGCACAGCGCCAGCAAACGCTGCAGCGACGTCAGGCGCAACAGCAGATCCAGCAGCAGCAACAACAGCAGCAGTGGGCGCAAACCCAGCCGGTGCAGCAGCCGAAAGCACAGCCGCGGGTAACGGAACAGCCATACCAGCAGCAGACGCGTACGGCGCAGTCTCAGCCTGTCCAGCAGCAGCCGAAAACGCAGCCGCAGAAACAGGCGGCTCAGCCGTATCAGGATCTGCTCCAGACGCCAGCGCATACCACCGCGCAGCAGCCGAAAACGCAGCAGGCCGCGCCGGTGACCAAAGAGACCGAAGCGCCGAAGCAGACGGCTGAGAAAAAAGATGAACGCCGCTGGATGGTACAGTGCGGTTCGTTCAAAGGCGCAGAGCAGGCGGAAACGGTGCGCGCGCAGCTGGCCTTTGAAGGGTTTGATTCGCGTATTACCACCAATAACGGCTGGAATCGCGTGGTGATTGGTCCGGTCAAAGGCAAAGAAAATGCCGATGGCACCATTTCGCGGTTGAAAATCGCTGGTCACACAAACTGCATTCGACTCGCCTCCGGGGGTTGAAACCCCCAAAATCTCCCCCATCTATCATTTAATTCAGCCCTGAGCACAGGCTCAGGGCTTCTGTTTCCCGATTCTGTAACCAGGGGGTCTGCTCGTGACAACAATAGTAAGTGTACGCCGTAACGGCCATGTGGTAATCGCCGGTGATGGCCAGGCCACGCTGGGTAATACCGTCATGAAAGGCAACGTGAAGAAAGTGCGCCGTCTCTACAATGACAAAGTGATCGCCGGTTTTGCAGGCGGCACGGCGGACGCCTTCACGCTGTTTGAACTGTTTGAACGCAAACTGGAAATGCACCAGGGTCATCTGGTGAAAGCTGCCGTTGAGCTGGCGAAAGACTGGCGTACCGACCGCATGCTGCGCAAGCTCGAAGCGCTGCTGGCCGTAGCCGATGAAACCGCCTCGCTGATCATCACCGGTAACGGCGACGTGATTCAGCCGGAAAATGACCTGATTGCCATCGGCTCTGGCGGCCCTTATGCCCAGGCTGCAGCCCGCGCGCTGTTGGAGAATACCGACATGAACGCGCGTGATATCGCGGTGAAGGCGTTGGATATTGCAGGCGATATCTGCATTTATACCAACCACAACCACACCATCGAAGAATTGACCTCCAAAGCGTAAGGATCTCCCATGTCTGAAATGACCCCACGCGAAATTGTCAGCGAACTGAACAAACACATTATCGGCCAGGATAACGCCAAGCGTTCCGTGGCTATCGCCCTGCGTAACCGCTGGCGTCGTATGCAGCTTGACGAAGAGCTGCGCCACGAAGTGACGCCGAAAAACATTCTGATGATCGGCCCGACCGGCGTCGGTAAAACCGAAATCGCCCGTCGTCTGGCGAAGCTGGCTAACGCACCGTTCATTAAAGTTGAAGCCACTAAGTTCACCGAAGTGGGCTATGTGGGTAAAGAAGTGGACTCCATCATCCGCGATCTGACCGACTCGGCGATCAAGATGGTGCGCGTCCAGGCGATCGAGAAAAACCGCTACCGCGCGGAAGAGATGGCGGAAGAGCGCATTCTCGACGTGCTGATCCCACCGGCAAAAAACAACTGGGGCCAGGCAGAACAGCAGGCGGAACCGTCCGCTGCGCGTCAGGCGTTCCGCAAGAAGCTGCGTGAAGGCCAGCTGGACGACAAAGAGATTGAGATCGATCTCGCTGCCGCGCCAATGGGTGTGGAAATCATGGCGCCTCCGGGCATGGAAGAGATGACCAGCCAGCTGCAGTCCATGTTCCAGAACCTGGGCGGCCAGAAGCAGAAAGCGCGTAAGCTGAAAATCAAAGACGCGATGAAGCTGCTGATTGAAGAAGAAGCGGCGAAGCTGGTAAACCCGGAAGAGCTGAAGCAGGACGCTATCGACGCGGTTGAGCAGCACGGCATCGTGTTTATCGACGAAATCGACAAAATTTGTAAGCGCGGCGGCAACAGCTCCGGCCCGGATGTATCCCGCGAAGGCGTTCAGCGCGACCTGCTGCCGCTGGTTGAAGGCTGCACCGTCTCCACCAAGCACGGCATGGTGAAAACGGACCACATCCTGTTTATCGCTTCCGGTGCGTTCCAGGTTGCCAGCCCGTCGGATCTGATCCCGGAACTGCAGGGCCGTCTGCCTATCCGCGTTGAGCTGCAGGCGCTGACCACCGAAGATTTCGAACGTATCCTGACCGAGCCAAACGCCTCTGCTACCGTACAGTACAAAGCGCTGATGGCGACCGAAGGCGTGAACCTCGAGTTCACCGAAGACGGTATCAAGCGTATTGCCCAGGCCGCATGGCAGGTCAATGAAACCACCGAGAACATCGGTGCGCGTCGCCTGCATACCGTGCTGGAACGCCTGGTTGAAGATATCTCTTACGACGCGAGCGACCTTAACGGTCAAACCGTTACCATTGACGCAGAATATGTGAGTAAACATCTGGATGCGTTAGTGGCAGATGAAGATCTGAGCCGTTTTATCCTATAATCGCGGTTACTGGATTCTCATCACGTTTAATGGGGGCTAATGCCCCCATTTTTATTGGCTAAATACTTATGACTGACATCAGCCGTACTCAGGCGTGGCTCGAAAGTCTGCGCCCTAAAACGCTTCCTCTGGCCTTTGCCGCGATTATCGTTGGCACCGCCCTTGCCTGGTGGCAGGGTTATTTTGATCCGCTGGTCGCCGCGCTGGCATTGATTACCGCGGGCCTGCTGCAAATCCTCTCCAATCTCGCCAACGACTACGGCGACGCGGTAAAAGGCAGCGACAAGCCGGACCGCATAGGACCACTGCGCGGAATGCAGAAAGGGGTGATTACCCAGGCGCAGATGAAACGCGCGCTGATTATCACCGTGGTGCTGATCTGCGTATCCGGCCTGGCGCTGGTGACGGTGGCGTCTAAGACCACCAGCGATTTCATTGGCTTCCTGGTGCTGGGTTTACTGGCTATTATCGCGGCCATCACCTACACCGTCGGCACGCGTCCTTACGGTTATATTGGACTCGGGGATATCTCCGTACTGGTGTTCTTCGGCTGGCTGAGCGTGATGGGAAGCTGGTACCTGCAGGCGCATACGGTGATCCCTGCCCTGTTCCTGCCCGCAACCGCCTGCGGCCTGCTGGCGACGGCGGTGCTCAACATCAACAACCTGCGCGACATCGACAGCGATCGCGAGAACGGCAAAAACACCCTGGCGGTGCGTCTGGGGCCGGTCAATGCGCGCCGCTATCACGCCTGTCTGCTCATTGGCGCGCTGGTTTGCCTGGCGCTGTTTAACCTGATTTCCTTGCAGAGCCTGTGGGGCTGGCTGTTTGTGCTTGCCGCGCCGCTGCTGATTAAGCAGGCCCGCTTTGTGATGCGTGAACTCAGCCCGTCCGCCATGCCGCCAATGCTGGAACGCACGGTAAAAGGCGCGTTGCTGACTAACCTGTTGTTCGTCATCGGGATTGTTTTAAGCCAGACGCTGCGTTAGCTGACAAATATCAATTAACAATTGATGATTTTGCCAACAACGCATTTCGCACGATATACTGAACACATTCGCAGCAACTGAGCGTTAAACCTATGAAATACGATACCTCCGAGCTCTGTGACATCTACCAGGAAGATGTCAACGTCGTTGAACCGCTGTTCTCCAACTTTGGTGGGAGGTCGTCGTTTGGCGGTCAAATCGTCACGGTGAAATGTTTCGAGGACAACGGGTTGCTGTACGATCTGCTCGAACAGAATGGCCGCGGCCGCGTTCTTGTGGTAGACGGCGGCGGTTCCGTGCGCCGTGCATTAATTGATGCTGAACTGGCCGGCATTGCCGTCCAGAATGAGTGGGAAGGCCTTGTAGTGTACGGTTCCGTGCGTCAGGTGGACGATCTGGAAGACCTGGATATCGGGATTCAGGCCATCGCGGCCATACCGGTAGGGGCGGCAGGTGACGGCATCGGCGAAAGCGACGTGCGCGTCAATTTCGGCGGCGTGACCTTCTTCTCCGGGGACCATCTCTACGCCGATAATACCGGCATTATCCTGTCGGAAGACGCGCTGGATATCGAGTAATTTAACAGGCCATCTTTTATCGGATGGCCTTTGTTTTTATCATCACCCAAACCGTGAAGTTAACACAGGTTTAGATATCTCCTCTTTTTATACTGCAATAACACTCCCCCGGAGCGTCTCCTGATGGTTTCGGCGCTCCAGAATAACCGTTCATTCAATCGCCGTCGTTTGCCACATATTTTGCATATCACGTCGTACTTTCCCTGCACAGCAAATGCGCACTAACTGCCTACGAAATAAAGAAAATTTAGCTTAGGTTAACGTCTTTACGGTGTATTATGAGTAAATAACCACCACAATTTCAGGGTTACCTTTCCTGCTTACCGGACGGGCTTACCTGACAGAAGAAGAATGGATTCATCATGAGCAATGAAAAGGGATGTAAGTTCTGCCAGCGCGACGGTTTACCCGTCCTGCCGGTTCGTCCGGCAATCATGGAAAAAGGTGACGCGTTACCGGCTTTATCCGGCAGTATCACCGTACCGGTAACGGCCGAAGGAGGTGCAGACTATACCGCCCGTCTGCTGAGGCAGGGCTTTTTATACATCTGGGCGGAACGTTCACAACGCTGGATTAACTATTATGCTACCGGCGACGGCTATTTTTATCCTCTTCCAGAGGACGGCATCGTGCCCCCGCGCGTGGAAAGCGGAGACATTACCCCCTGTATTACCCGACCAGATGAACTGGCAACCGCTTCCCTGGTGACACTGCCGGTAAAGCCCGCCGGAATCGTTAACGGGGTGTACTGGTTTGCGTGGTCTGAAGAGTCGTGGACACCTGTGGTACGCAAACAGCATGAAGATGCCGCCTGGCGGTGCCAGTATATGCAGAAATTTGATATGGATGCGTGGCTTGCCAGCCACAACGGTCAGCAGGCCCTGCCCTTCAGTCAGCTCGTTAATTGCGTGGCTGAATACAGTCCAGGACTACGCAACAGCACTCTTAAAGCCTGGACTCCCTCTCCCCTCAAAGCGGTCAGTAGTCATTCTGCGGCCGCTTTACGACAGGCGGCAGATAATCTGAACGCGGGCAACGGTGCGATTCTGATGTTGTCTGACCCGGTTGGGGTGGCGACGGAGATTTCGGCCCTGGTGCGTTACCGGATGCAGCAGGCCATAGCCATGAATCCGGCGCTGAGCCGTGGTACCGCATTGCTGACCATGCTCGGCAGCGTCGAACTGGCAATGCGTAATTATTTTTACCTGCAGGCAGAAGCCGGGGATGAAAGCTATGAGCGCCAGATGCGCTACGGCAGGGACACGCCAGCAGGACCGAGATTTCCGGCTCCGGACATGGCCGACCGGATGCATGTCCTGAATGAGGCCAGCCGGAAGGACCGGGTGGATGAGGCATGGCAGACCGGCTACGAAAAATACATCGACCGGGCGAAGACACAGGCATTCAGTCAGACACTGAAAGACTGGCTGACTGAATATGACAACAGTTCAGTCATTCCCATCACCCGGATGTATCTGGCCTGGCTGCAGGAGCCGGTGATGGCGAATTACTTTGTGCAGCACTTTGATCCGACCTGTGCGCACAGTGGCGGACGCTATATCCAGACAGTGACAAAAGTACTGGCAGGAATGAACGACAAAGGCGGAGTGATTACCCACATCGATCAGCAGCTGAATCAGGCCCCGCTGACGCCGGAAAACTTTCTTCAGCGGGCGGCCTTCTTTAATCATGACGGCTGGATTGCAGAGGTGAACGCACAGCTGAAAAGCGGCGGACCAGACTGGTGGCTGGGCATAAGCTGGGACCGTCTGGCGGACGGCGCGAAGGAGTACAGCGGCAGCTACGCCAGTGCGATCCTGACCGGGCTGGAAAAGCTCAGCATGCTCTGGTCTGACACGATGATGAAATCGGTGGATCTGATGGTGAAAGGGACGCCGGTGCGCTTTGCTGTCGGGATACTGGCGATGCAGGGTAAGGCGTTCTCAGCCGTCAGCGTGGTGCCGGGGACGAAAAACTATGTCGGGGCGATGACCCGGGGAATGGCCGGGATGCTGGAAATGAGTGGACGCAGCGGCGGGCAATTATATACCGCGATGCAAAAGCTGACCGACCGACTGGTGAAGGAGCTACCGGAGCGCTCGCTGGAGAAAATATCTCTGTCGCGGATTATTGACGTGCAGGAGGCGAAGGCACTGGCCGCCCTGCCGGTTAAAGAGCGGCTGGCGAAGCTCAGTACGGCAATGCTCACGGAGGACGAGCTGGCGCGAATGCTGTTCCCGAAATCGCTGGGCTCATCGGTGGCGCAACTGAGCGGGATGAAACCCGGCACGCTGGCGACGGAGATGGCGGCGAAAGGCATGACGTTTGGCGGGACGGTGTTCTCAGCGTACTTTCAGTGGATGGTGCTGGGGTACGGTATGAAAGAGAGCGGCCTGCCGTCCGATGGTAAAGCAACGACGGTGTTCGGCGCCAATGCCAGTATGGCGGTGGCGTCAACGGCGGAAGCGCTGAAGCTGGCGATGACGCCACTGATGAGGCTGGAGCTGCCATCGACTGTGTCGATGATAAGAAACGTAATGATGAAGGTTGTCGGGGCGGAGATTTGGGGATGGTTAGGATTCGGAGGGGGGATGGTTTATACCCTGACAGAGGTTCTAAGTGGACGGGAGGCATTAGAAAACGGAAAGACAGGTATCGGTATTGCACATTTGATTAACGCCCTCGGTGTCGGGATGATGACTGTCGGGGCCGGTAGCGAGATATCGGTTGCAATCCTTGCCCGTTTTGGTTTGTCAGCAACAATCCTTGAAAGTTCAGAACTGGCGGCGTTTTTCCTGGGGCCGGCGGGGATATTTATCGGGATGCTGCTGGTTCTGGGTGCGGGAGCCTGGCTGTTAAGTCAGACCCGAAACGATATCCAGACCTGGCTACTCAGCATGCAATGGCGGCGGGTTCCGCCGGGTGAGAGCGATATCCCGGCGACCTGGCCAAATGCGCGTATGGAAAAGGAGGGCTATATGGCTCTGACCGACCAAGGAGGCGCGCATGTTTAATCCCTTTAAACGATTCCCTGCCGACCCGACAAAACGGTTCTATAAGGGATTTCTCCGCCTCAGTGATGAACGTGTTTTTAAAATTTATTCGCAGAAAACAGGCAATTCGAATGTTCAAGGGGTCTCCGGGTTTGACAGTGTGGTGCGCCTGAACTCGACCTATCTGGAGCTGGTTGACCGTTTTTACAACTGGCGCGGAACATGGACGCTGGCCGGATTTTTCTTTTTTTGTCTGTCTTTTTATGTGTTTTTACAGCCGTTAATCACGTTGTTGCAAGATGGTTTTCATAGTGCAGCTCTCTGGATTGTTGACATCATTATCTGGGGGATTACGCTGCCGCTCTGTTTGGGGTTATACCGGATGATGACCTCCGAGGTATTTTTCAGCACCTACTATCCGATCCGCTTTAACCGTAAAAACAGGATGGTTTATGTCTACCAGTCCGGCGGAACGGTGTTGTCCGTTCCTTGGCAGGAGCTTACTTTTGTCCTGTATCCAACGAAGGGACGACTCTCAACGCAGTGGACCATTGTGGGATGTCTTACGGGTGATGACGGAGATACTGTCACGGGGGCGATTCCTCTCCCGATTAATGTGAACTGGGACCCGGAAGACCTGACCATGTACTGGGAATTTATCCGCTGCTATATGGAAGAGGGAGATGAGTATCTCCCGGACCTCGCGGACTCCATAGCCTGGTGCCCGCCGGTTGAAAAGCAGAAAGAGGGCTGGCTGTTCGGACTGTTCTATCTCAGTAAGCAGTGGTTCGGGCGACTCGGTCTGATGGTTAATGCGCTGCAGCTTCCTGTGTTTTTCGTTCTCAGTTTTCCGCGCTGGCTGGTCATGCTGACCTGCAAAATACCGGAATGGCCTGCGGAGGTAGCTGCGGCCTGTCAGCCGGACGAGAATGACCCTGTCAATAAAGGCGCTGAGCATAATCCACCGCAGGTCTGGCGACCGATGCTGGGCTTGCAGGGTAAGGAGCGTTACGCCCGCACGTTTGCAAAAGAGCGCGGAGCAATGGACCGGATCGTTGCCCGACTGAAAGCCAAATATGGCGGGCAGATCCATGCGGACTGAGGGGATTATCGGTCTGGCGGGAATATTTGTCGGGATGCTGCTGGTTCTGGGGGCGGGAGCCTGGCTGTTAAGCCATACCCGTAACGACATACAGACCTGGCTGCTCAGCACACAGTGGCGTCGGGTGCCGCCGGGCGAGAGTGACATCCCGGCTATCTGCCCGGATGCACAAATAGAAAAGAAGGGCTATATGGCTTTGACGGCTCAAGGAGGCGCGCATGTTTAATCCCTTTAAACGATTCCCTGCCGACCCGTCCAAACAGTTCGATAAAATGTTTCTCCGCCTCAGTGATAAAGGCGTCTCCCGGGTTTATTCGCAGAAAACGGGCGACCCGGATGTGAAAGGGATTTACGGATTTGACAGCGTGGTGCGGCTGAACTCAACGTACCTGGAGCTGGTTGATCGGAATTACAGATGGCGTGAAGGTTGGACATTTGCGGGAGCTTTCTTTTTTTGTCTGTTCCTGGGTTTGTTTTTTCAGCCACTAATTACACTGTTACAAACTGGCTTTCATAGCATTGGCATATGGATTGTTGCCATCATTCTCTGGATCGTTATGTTACTGCTATCTTGGGGGGCAAGCCGGATAATGGTCTCTGAAGTTTTTTTCAGTACCTATTACCCGATCCGCTTTAACCGTAAAAATGGGATGGTGTATGTCTACCAGTCCGGTGGAGATGTTTTGTCGATACCGTGGCAGGATTTTCGCTTTGTTCTGACCAATGGAAAGAATTTCACCATTACAGAATGGGCCATTATAGGGTGTGTTATGGGAGATGACGGGGACACGATCACGCGAACTTTCCCCCTTCCTATTAATCTGGCCTGGGACCCCGAAGACCTGACCATGTACTGGGAATTTATCCGCTGCTATATGGAAGAGGGGGATGAGTATCTCCCGGACCTCGCGGACTCCATTGCCTGGTGCCCGCCGGTTGAAAAGCAGAAAGAGGGCTGGCTGTTCGGACTGCTCTACCTTAGCAAGCAGTGGCTCGGGCGGCTCGGCCTGCTGGTGAATGCGCTGCAGCTTCCCTTCTTTTTCGTCATCAGCTTTCCGCGCTGGCTGGTCATGCTGACCTGCAAAATACCGGAATGGCCTGCGGAGGTAGCTGCTGCCTGTCAGCCGGACGAGAATGACCCTGTCAATAAAGGCGCTGAGCATAATCCACCGCAGGTCTGGCGACCAATGCTGGGCTTGCAGGGCAAGGAGCGTTATGCCCGCACGTTTGCAAAAGAGCGCGGAGCAATGGACCGGGTTGTTGCCCGGCTGAAAGCCAAATATGGCGGGCAGAACCATGCGGACTGAGGGGCTTATCGGTCATGAACCGAATACTGGCGAAAGCGACGTACGCGTGAATTTCGGGCGGCGTGACCTTCTTCTCCGGGGACCATCTCTACGCCGATAATACCGGCATTATCCTTTCCGAAGACCCGCTGGATATCGAGTAGTAAAAAGTCAGCGAGAACCATAAAAAAAGCCGGGTGGCGGCGACGCCTTACCCGGCTTATTTCATCTGTATTTCCCGAGAGAAATTAGACTTCTTCCATACGTCCCAGCAGCGCCTGCAGGCGATCCTGCCAGCCGTTCTGCTGTTCGCGCAGCTGGTTGTTTTCGCGCTCCAGTTCTTCGCGGCCGTGCTGAGCGTTCTGAACTTCCTGCGCCAGGCTGTTGTTCTTCTCTTTCAGCTCTTCAATTTCCATCTGCAGCAGGGTGATGGTGTCAATCGCCTGCTGTACTTTCGATTCCAGTTTCTCAAACACTTCTAAAGACATGATGCTACCTCTCCTGAATTGCAAGGCGACGCTTTAACATAAACGCGCACGACATATACCGTCGATTGTATGGAGCGCGGCGCTCTGTGTCCAGCGACACACCGCGCAGATCGCGGTTTGCAACACTTTTAGGTCTGGTCCTGGTGTGTTCGCGTCATATACCCCTAAATTGTTAACTGATTCGTTAATGAAATGATTCAGCTCACATTCCTGTACTGATGCAAAAATGTGCTTTATGGCGCGAAAACGCTCATTTTATTGACACAGACCACACATTTTGATTTCGATATTTCTCGTTTTTGCTCGTTAACGATAAATTAACACTATGTCTACAGGGCATCGTGGCTGTCACGGGCGGCCATGCTAACAATAAACATCAATTTCTTCAGGATTCCGATTATGAGTCAGACATCAACCTTAAAAGGCCAGTGCATTGCCGAGTTCCTTGGTACCGGGTTGTTGATATTCTTCGGAGTGGGCTGTGTTGCTGCACTGAAAGTGGCGGGTGCCAGTTTTGGTCAGTGGGAAATCAGTATCATCTGGGGTCTGGGCGTGGCGATGGCCATCTACCTGACCGCAGGGGTTTCTGGTGCACATCTTAACCCGGCGGTGACAATCGCACTGTGGCTGTTCGCGTGCTTCGACGGACGCAAAGTAGTTCCTTTCATTCTTTCTCAGTTTGCCGGCGCGTTTTGCGCAGCGGCGTTAGTTTACGGGCTTTATTACAATCTTTTCATCGACTTCGAACAGACGCATCATATGGTACGCGGCAGCGTCGAAAGTCTGGATCTGGCAGGCATCTTCTCAACCTACCCTAACCCGCATATCAATTTTGTGCAGGCGTTCGCAGTTGAAATGGTGATTACCGCTATTCTGATGGGCGTTATCCTGGCGCTGACCGACGACGGAAACGGCATTCCGCGCGGCCCGCTGGCACCCCTGCTGATTGGTTTGTTGATTGCGGTGATTGGCGCATCCATGGGCCCGCTAACCGGCTTCGCGATGAACCCGGCACGTGATATCGGCCCAAAAGCCTTCGCCTTTATCGCTGGCTGGGGCGACGTGGCCTTCACCGGCGGCAAAGACATTCCTTACTTCCTGGTACCGCTGTTTGCGCCGGTTGTCGGGCTGCGCTGGGTGCGTTTAGCTATCGCAAATTAATTGGTCGCCACTTACCGTGCGACACCTGTGTGGAAGAGGAGAAGGAAACGACTTCTACCGCACAACAAAAAGCTTCGCTGTAATCTGACTACGGGACACATACCATGACCGAAAAAAAATATATCGTTGCGCTCGACCAGGGCACTACCAGCTCCCGCGCTGTCGTAATGGATCATGACGCGAACATCGTCAGCGTGTCACAGCGCGAATTTGAGCAAATTTATCCTCGTCCAGGCTGGGTAGAACACGACCCGATGGAGATTTGGGCATCGCAAAGCTCCACGCTGGTTGAAGTGCTGGCGAAAGCCGATATCAGTTCCGACGAGATTGCCGCGATTGGTATCACCAACCAGCGTGAAACTACCGTGGTCTGGGAACGTGAAACCGGTAAGCCTATTTACAACGCTATCGTCTGGCAGTGCCGCCGTACATCCGAGATCTGCGAACAGCTGAAGCGCGACGGTATGGAAGAGTACGTGCGCAGCGCCACGGGTCTGGTGGTTGACCCGTATTTCTCCGGCACCAAAGTGAAATGGATCCTCGACCACGTAGAAGGTTCACGCGAGCGTGCTAAACGCGGCGAGCTGCTGTTCGGTACCGTCGATACCTGGCTTATCTGGAAGATGACCCAGGGACGCGTTCACGTCACCGACTACACCAACGCCTCGCGTACCATGCTGTTCAACATCAACACCCTGGAGTGGGATGACAAGATGCTGGACGCGCTGGACATTCCGCGCGCGATGCTGCCTGAGGTGCGTAAGTCTTCAGAAGTATACGGCCAGACCAACATCGGCGGTAAAGGCGGCACCCGTATTCCTATCGCCGGTATCGCCGGTGACCAGCAGGCGGCGCTGTTTGGCCAGCTGTGCGTCAAGGAAGGGATGGCGAAGAACACCTACGGCACCGGCTGCTTTATGCTGATGAACACCGGCGAAAAGGCGGTGAAATCAGAAAACGGCCTGCTGACCACCATCGCCTGCGGCCCGCGCGGCGAAGTGAACTATGCGCTGGAAGGTGCGGTGTTCATGGCCGGTGCGTCTATCCAGTGGCTGCGCGACGAGATGAAGCTGATCAGCGATGCGTTCGACTCCGAGTACTTCGCGACCAAAGTGAAAGACACCAACGGCGTGTACGTGGTGCCTGCGTTCACCGGTCTGGGCGCACCGTACTGGGATCCGTATGCACGCGGGGCGATTTTCGGCCTGACGCGCGGTGTGAACTCTAACCACATTATTCGCGCTACTCTCGAATCCATCGCCTACCAGACGCGCGACGTGCTGGAAGCGATGCAGGCTGATTCCGGCATTCGTCTGCACGCCCTGCGCGTGGACGGCGGTGCGGTAGCGAATAACTTCCTGATGCAGTTCCAGTCCGACATTCTCGGCACCCGCGTTGAGCGCCCTGAAGTGCGTGAAGTCACGGCGCTGGGCGCGGCGTACCTTGCCGGTCTGGCGGTAGGCTTCTGGCAGAACCTGGACGAGCTGCAGGAAAAAGCGGTTATCGAACGCGAGTTCCGTCCGGGCATCGAAACCACCGAGCGTAACTTCCGCTACAGCGGCTGGAAAAAAGCGGTGAAACGCGCCCTGGCGTGGGAAGATCACGAAGAGTAATGCGAGAATGGGTGGCCTATATCCGGCCACCCATTTTCAATTATTCTGGATTAATTTTTTTTGTGTAAATTTCAGTTATTTTATCTTCCATATCTTGATAACTGTCCATAAATTGAAAATCCGCATGATTCTCATACTTTGTCGCAAAGGGGTATGCAAAACCTTCAGGATCCTTTCTATCTGATGTCGAGAAGAAAAATTTAGTATATCGCCGAGGGGATACACCTTCAAATTGAATAAAATTAACCTTTCTGCAATCTTCAATGTTTATATCATTGATAGCATCATCATGAAGGTCTAAGGCAAGACTTTTTTCGTAAGGTTCGATATAATATACACTACTAATACCTGCCGCAACGATATGCCGCGCACAATTATGGCAAGGATAGGTTGTAGTAAACATAATTTTATCTTTCGTTGAGGCATCACCTGTTCTAGCCAAAGTTGTAATAGCATCCATTTCAGCATGGATTGCTCTTGAGTATTCTATCAATGATTTAATTGGAGAGTTTTCATATATTGATGAAGATAATGATTCAATAAAATCACTCTCAATCAATAATTCTCTAATTGATTTTTCAACAAATGGTTTCGATGCTGTTTCTAACCTAATTCCGTCAATTTTTTTTGTTATCAGGTAAACTATTTTTTCTTTTATTTTTGATTTATGAAGATCGTTATAACATTTTCCACCTTTATGGATACACCTGTAATCTTTATTTTCATCTTCAAATGTATATAACCCTCCACCAGGTCTAGGAACATCATTTCTACCTGTGGATAAAACATTCCCCATATTATCAACTATTGCAGCCCCAACCTGACGTGAAAGACATGCTGACAGTAACGACGCGCTAAAAGCATTAAACATGCCTTTTTCATGCAATGATGGCGTTATGCCATTTTTTCCATGCACTAAACCGAGAAAACGCTCTACCTTACGATTTAACTGAGTAGAATGACTTTGATTATTTCTTATAAAGAAATCAGCATCTAAAATAGTCTTTTCGACTTGCTGCCCTGAATTTCCACCGCTCTTTCTGTCTCTGTGTATTAAATCATCAATATTTTGAGGTGAAATGCCTTCATCTCTAAGATTTCTCTTTCTTTCAGATTCATTTCTAACTACACCTACTAAATAAAAATTATGCTGATAAACTAATCGTAACAACTCAACTTCAGCAGGGTTTTTCAACTGATCTATTATATAAGCAAACTTACCTGTGAATCGCGTTTCAGAAGTGTCTTTAGGTTTTGATTTCTCTTTTATCTCAGCAATACTAGCGATCGCAGCTTCGGCCATTATTTGATAACCGAACTTTTCTCGCAGAAAATTGCCTTGTTTTTGCTTTTCAATATATCTATCGTAGGCGTCACTAAATCTTAATTGTTTTTTATTTACCACATCCATTAAACTGCTAATATGTATATGGTGAACTATATATCCTAGGTCCTTTAAGTTCTTTTCAAACGCTGTACGAACGGCTTTGATCCCAGATCCGATAGGACCACAGAATGCAATAATTAATTCTTTTGATTGCCGGTTAACGATAGTTTGAATAGAGTCTTCTGAAGAAGAATTTGTGGTAGATAAGGAGGCAGGTATTTTCTTTGCTGTATTAGAAGACATAATGAAAGCTCTCGAATGTTATCGAAGCTTTCAATATAGAAGACTTAAACGGCGATCACCACTTCAGTGATTGAGCTCGCTTAAGTATCGCAGCAATTGCTTGATCTTCATCAACCTTCTTGCTTTTTTCAGGCGTCACGAAATCAAGTACTTTAGCGTCCCTTTGAGCACAATAAGAACCAGATTTGTCTTTAGATGTTGTTGTAGATTTGCTCGTATTAAGAGTGATAATCATGCTGCCCCCTATAAAATCTGCATGCATTTTACGCATACCTATCACAACGTCAATATCAAAATTAAGCTGTTTATCTAAAATAGCGCATCAGAAAATAATTACAACAACACAATTTAACACATTGAAATTAAACAAAAATCAAATGGGCATATTCAAAAGTTGCGTGATAAACTTCGTGCAATTCCTTTTGATTGCACGAGTACCTCATGAAACGTGAACTTGCTATCGAGTTTTCCCGCGTCACCGAAGCGGCCGCACTTGCAGGCTATAAATGGCTGGGTCGTGGCGACAAAAATACCGCAGACGGCGCAGCCGTCCATGCCATGCGCATTGTACTTAACCAGGTCAACATCGACGGCACCATTGTGATCGGCGAAGGCGAGATCGACGAAGCGCCGATGCTCTACATCGGTGAAAAAGTCGGTACAGGCAAAGGCGATGCCGTAGATATCGCGGTTGACCCGATCGAAGGCACCCGCATGACGGCGATGGGTCAGGCCAATGCGTTAGCGGTGATGGCCGTGGGCGATAAGGGCTGCTTCCTCAACGCGCCGGATATGTACATGGAAAAGCTGATTGTCGGTCCTGGCGCGAAGGGCGCAATCGACCTTAGCCTGCCGCTGGAAGAGAACCTGCACAACATCGCCAAAGCCCTGGGCAAACCCCTTAGCGAACTTACCGTGACGATTCTGGCGAAACCGCGCCACGACGCCACCATCGCGCAGATGCAAAAGCTCGGCGTGCGCGTATTTGCCATCCCTGACGGTGACGTTGCCGCCTCGATCCTGACCTGCATGCCGGACAGCGAAGTCGACGTGCTGTACGGCATCGGCGGCGCGCCGGAAGGTGTGGTCTCCGCGGCAGTGATCCGCGCGCTGGATGGCGATATGCAGGCCCGTCTGCTGCCCCGCCATGAGGTGAAAGGCGACAGCGAAGAGAACCGCCGCATCGGGGAAAACGAGCTTGCGCGCTGCGAAGCGATGGGCATCGAGGCCAATAAAGTGCTGGCTCTGGACGAGATGGCGCGTAGCGATAACGTTGTCTTCTCGGCGACCGGCATCACCAAAGGCGATCTGCTGGACGGCATCACCCGCAAGGGTAATATGGCCACCACTGAAACGCTGCTGATCCGCGGTAAATCACGCACCATTCGGCGCATCCAGTCTATCCACTATCTCGACCGCAAAGACCCGGACGTGCAGACGCACATTCTGTAAAACCGTTTGATCGATAGAGCTTTCCGGCCCTGACGGGCTGGAAATTGTCACCACAAGTACGGAAGATAGAACAGAGAAACAGCACAGGAGAAGATCATGGCGGACTGGGTAACAGGTAAAGTCACAAAGGTACAGTTCTGGACCGATGCGCTATTTAGTCTCACCGTACATGCTCCCGTTCACCCGTTTAAAGCCGGGCAATTTGCGAAGCTGGGACTGGACGTCGACGGCGAGCGCGTGCAGCGCGCCTACTCTTACGTTAACGCGCCTGATAACCCGGATCTCGAGTTCTATCTGGTCACCGTTCCTGACGGTAAGCTCAGCCCGCGCCTTGCCGCCCTAGAGCCCGGCGACGAGGTGCAAATTGTGAGTGAAGCGGCA
The DNA here is from genome assembly GCF_001521715.1 of Enterobacter asburiae. Classification (NCBI taxonomy): domain Bacteria; kingdom Pseudomonadati; phylum Pseudomonadota; class Gammaproteobacteria; order Enterobacterales; family Enterobacteriaceae; genus Enterobacter; species Enterobacter asburiae. Next base: position 3,637,938 of record NZ_CP011863.1, on the reverse strand, counting down.
GGCTTCTTTGTGCTTGAAGAGATCCCTGACTGCGACACGCTCTGGATGCTGGCAACCGGTACGGCCATCGGCCCTTATCTCTCTATTTTGCAGTACGGCAAAGACCTGGAGCGCTTTAAAAACATCGTGCTGGTGCACGCTGCGCGCTACGCCGCAGACCTGAGCTATTTGCCGCAGATGCAGGCGCTTGAACAGCAGTACGGCGGGAAGTTAAAGATTCAGACGGTGGTCAGCCGCGAAACCGTAGCAGGAGCGCTTACCGGTCGCGTGCCGGCGTTAATTGAGAGTGGCGCCCTGGAAGACGCGGTGGGTTTGCCGCTGAACGCTGAAACCAGCCACGTCATGCTGTGCGGCAACCCGCAGATGGTTCGTGACACGCAGCAGCTTCTGAAGGATACCCGGCAGATGACGAAACATCTTCGTCGCCGACCGGGCCATATGACCGCCGAACACTACTGGTGATCAGCGGTATTTCACCTCAACGGTGTCTTTACCGTATTTATTTTCGCTCTGGGTGCCAATAAACGCGCCCAGATCGACAATCATCATCACGAAGATGACCGACGGCAGCAGCCTGCCCACGACCCACGGCAGGATGGACGGAAGCATCGCCCAGTTTCCCGCCACCAGCATCCACGCCAGAATAATCAGAAATGCCCACGCGCCGGAACGTCCGCGATCGTGCAGCCGTTTTACGACAACCGCCGCCGTTGGCCATAGCAGACAGACCAGCGCGAAGGCCGCCGTTTGCGTGCTCAGCCAGGCGTTGTAAGCAACGAAAAACAGAAGCAGCATGGCGACAACCCACGTCACCATCCAGATCCAGAAATCACGGCGTCCAATACGCCCTTTGAATGAAAACAGCCACTGCTGTATGGTCATGTAAGGTTCCTTATTATCGTATAGCGCGCATTTTACCCTGGAGTTGTGACCTTTTGACAAGCCGACCAGATATCGTTTTAATCATGAGCACTTACGGCCAGGGGCAATGTTGATGAAAAGTTCGGCACGTTCTCTTTTCCTGTGTTTAGCGCTGCTCAGCGCGGGTTATCCCCTGCACGCCGCCGAAACCACTGCCCCGACCACAGCACCGTATCTGCTGGCGGGCGCGCCGTCCTTCGATCAGTCCATCAGCCAGTTTCGTGAAACCTTCAATCAGACCAACCCCACGCTGCCGCTGGATGAGTTTCGCGCCATTGATGGCTCACGCGATACCCCCACACTGACCCGTGCGGCAAGCAAGATAAATGAGAATTTGTATGCTTCTACGGCGCTGGAGCGCGGTACGTTAAAAATCAAAAGCATGCAAATCACCTGGCTGCCGATACAGGGGCCAGAGCAGAAAGCTGCGAAGGCGAAAGCGCTGGAGTACATGAGCGCGGTACTGCAGGCCTTTACCCCTGCGCTGACGAAAAAGCAAAGTCAGCAAAAGCTGCAAAAACTCCTTACCGCCGGGAAAAACAAGCGTTACTACGCTGATACCGAAGGCGCGATCCGCTATGTTGTGGCGGACAACGGCGAAAAAGGACTGACCTTCGCTGTTGAACCGATTAAGCTGGCACTATCTGACACCCTCGGCGGGGCGAATTAATGACAAAAAGCAAAGCCTTTCGAGGGAAAATCTCTATACTGATTCACAGACCATGCTGCCCGACAGGGTGGCCATATTCCTTAATTCGCTTATTTAGCGTGGAGAATTGAAATGCGACATCCTTTAGTGATGGGTAACTGGAAACTGAACGGCAGCCGCCACATGGTAAACGAGCTGGTTGCGAACCTGCGTAAAGAGCTGGCTGGCGTGACGGGCTGCGCGGTTGCTATCGCTCCGCCGGATATGTACCTGGATCTGGCTAAACACGCCGCTGACGGAAGCCACATCATTCTGGGCGCGCAGAACGTTGACGTTAACCTGTCTGGCGCGTTCACCGGTGAAACCTCCGCTGAAATGCTGAAAGATATCGGCGCGAAATACATCATCATCGGCCACTCTGAGCGTCGCACCTATCACAAAGAATCCGATGAGTTCATCGCGAAGAAATTCGCCGTGCTGAAAGAGCAGGGTCTGATCCCGGTTCTGTGCATCGGTGAAACCGAAGCGGAAAACGAAGCGGGCAAAACCGAAGAAGTATGCGCACGTCAGATCGACGCAGTGCTGAAAACCCAGGGCGCGGCAGCGTTCGAAGGCGCGGTAATCGCATACGAGCCAGTCTGGGCGATCGGTACCGGCAAATCTGCAACCCCTGCGCAGGCTCAGGCGGTTCACAAATTCATCCGTGACCACATTGCTAAAGCCGACGCGAAGGTCGCTGAGCAAGTGATTATTCAGTACGGCGGTTCCGTAAACGCCTCCAACGCTGCTGAGCTGTTCACCCAGCCAGACATCGATGGCGCGCTGGTTGGCGGTGCATCCCTGAAAGCTGACGCTTTCGCGGTGATCGTTAAGGCAGCAGAAGCGGCTAAACAGGCGTAATTGCCTTTGCGGCGGGTGGCGCTTGCGCTTACCCGCCGCTCTTCTCCTCCCTCTCCCTTTGGGAGAGGGTTGGGGTGAGGGGAAACCGCTCGCACCGAACTACACTTTCCCCAGTAAACTAAACCACAGATAATCCAGCGGCAGCAGCACCAGATAGGTCGCTATCGCCAGCGCCAGACAGAGCACCATCCCCGCCCTTGCAGGCACCTTTCCTAACCCCATCGCCACCACAATCGGAGACGCCTGATACGGCAGCAGCGGCGTGGAATAGCCCAGCACCTGAATCATGATCACCGACAGCAGCGGGAAACCGGTCGCGTCCGAAAAACTCTGCGCCAGCGTGGTGTACAGCGCCGGCACGCCGTTGGCGGTCATAATGAAGTTGAGCGCGGTGGTAATACCGGTCAGCGCCAGGAAACTGGTGAACGGTCTGTCTGCATCCAGCGGCATAATGCGTAGCAACGCCTCACCTACTGCCGTTCCGATACCGGTTTGCGTCACCACGATCGCAAGCCCAAGAATACCCGCGACGTAAATACAGGTGCGCATGTTCACGCCCGCTGAAAATTCTTCCCCGGTGATAAAGCCAACGCGCGGCAGCATGACGACGATCGACGCCGCCAGCCCCGTCCACGCGGGCCCCACGCCGTGCCAGCTCTCCGTCACCCACATCCCCAGCACCACCGCCAGCAGCCAGGCGAGACGCTTTTCATCCCGCCCCATAGGCTCAGACGGCGCCTGTTCCTTCGGCGGTTTTGGGCTGCCAGGAAATAGCCAGCAGATGAGGCCAATCAGGATCAGGCCTTTGAGAATGCCCAGCACCGGCGTGTGCAGCAGCAGATACGGGACATAGTTCAGATGGATACCGTACGAACCTTCCGCCGCACCGCTCATTACCAGATTGGGGACGTTTGCAGGCAGGATCGTCGCCGAAAGCTGGAAAGTCCCGAACCCCACGGCCAGCGCCAGCCCATACCAGGCGCGGGAGCCGTCGGCGATACCGGCGCGTTTTGCCATCGCCGCGACAATCGGCATCAGCAGCGCAATACGCCCCATGTTCGACGGCATTACAAACGCCAGCGCATAGCTCAGCAGCACCACGCTCGCCACCATCAACACCCAGGAGTCGGTGAGCTTTGCCGACAGCGCCCGGGCGGCCCTGTCCGCCAGTCCGGTTTTACGGATCGCCACGCCAAGCACAAAGCCGCTGAAGACCAGCCAGAAAGCCGACGAGGCAAAACCGCCGAAGATGACCTCCGGCGGGGCGATTCTGGCGGTCATCGCCGCCGTGAAGAACAGCAGCGCGGTGATAAATTCCGGCAATAGCGACGTCGCCCACAGCACGATGGTGACGCCAACGATCAGTGAGGGCAGCAGCAGAGGATGCGTTAACCAGAGCGACATACCTGTCTCCTGTAGAATTTTTCAGCAAGTCTACGGTGACAGGCAGCCCGAGTAAACGCGATTTATGGTGGGGTTACTTCAGGATAGTGCATTGATGATCCTGCAGTTCCTCCGCAGACGCGCGGTTAAGCGTGAGCAGGTTACGCTCGGTCGCCAGCAAAACAAAAGAGCCGTCCGACTGCTGCGCCATCGCCAGGGCAAAGCGCCCCATATGGTCGCGCGCTTCCGGCAGCTCTTCAGCCAGCATCATAAACGGGCTGCGCTGGACCAGTTCATTCTCCGTCACGCGGCGAGCAAGATACTCATGTCCTTCCAGCCCCCGGGAAGAGGCAGCCACTGGGTACTGATGTCTCCCTGTGCCGCGTTGAGCTTTTCGCGCACGTCCGGGCGCAGGCAGGAGATATGAATATGGAAATGGTTCTGCGTGCGCCCTGTCGGGGAGTTAATCGTCAGCGAAATGGCGCTGTCAGGCACCTCGGTTCCACGCTTCAGGGTCATAAAGCTGCGCGACTGCCACGCCAGCCAGAAAAAGTTCGGCGTATGAGCTTCGGTCAATAGCGGGCTCTCGGTGCCGTTGATGCGATATGTCGGCATCAACAGGTATTGCAGCGGCCCGTTGCGATCTTTAAATACCACATAGCCTGCATCCGTTTTCACCTGCGCGCAGGGTGCCGGGTTACGGTTCTGGATCTGATTCGGCACACACTGGTCGAGAACGATATGGCGCAACGCATTCGGATTACCCGCCTTCATCCAGTACACGCCGCCAGCGGCAAGGGCGATGACAATGAGGATCAATAAGATAATTTTTTTCACAACGCGTTCCCTGTTTTCAATAGAGGCAAAAGAGTAACGCAAAATGATGACCAAATAAAAAACCCGGCGGATTTCTCACGCCGGGTTACCGTGTCATTGGCTAATGGTTAGCGCTGGCTGATCTGGTCGAAAGTACCACCGTTAGAGAAGTGCTCTTTCTGCGCTTTGGTCCAGCCGCCGAACTCGTCATCGATGGTGAAGAGTTTCAGTTTAGGGAATACGCTTTCGTATTTCTTCGCAACGGCCGGATCGCGTGGACGATAGAAGTTTTTCGCCGCAATTTCCTGGCCTTCCGGCGAGTACAGATACTTCAGATAGGCTTCCGCCACCGCTTTGGTATCTTTTTTCTCAACCACTTTGTCGACCACGGAAACGGTCGGCTCGGCCAGAATCGATTCGCTCGGGGTCACGATCTCAAATTTGTCTTTGCCCAGCTCGTTGGTGGCCAGCAGGGCTTCGTTTTCCCATGCGATCAGCACGTCGCCAATCCCGCGCTCGACGAAGGTGTTGGTGGCGCCACGCGCGCCAGAGTCCAGCACCTCAACGTTTTTATACAGCGCCTTCACGAATTCCTGCGCTTTGGCCTGGTCGCCATTGTTGTGGTGCAGTGCATAACCCCACGCGCCCAGGTAGTTCCAGCGAGCGCCGCCGGAGCTTTTCGGGTTCGGGGTAATGACAGAAACGCCCGGTTTGATCAGGTCGTTCCAGTCTTTAATTTGTTTCGGGTTTCCTTTACGCACCAGGAAGACGATGGTCGAGGTGTAGGGCGCGGAGTTATCCGGCAGGCGTTTGATCCAGTTTTTGTCGATGCGGCCACGCTCGGCGATAGCGTCGACATCGTAGGCCAGCGCCAGGGTCACCACGTCAGCTTCAATACCATTGATGACGGAGGTCGCCTGCTTGCCAGATCCACCGTGAGACTGGCGAACCACCACGTTGTCGCCGGTTTCCTGCTTCCAGTGTGCCGCGAACGCTTTGTTGTATTGCTCGTACAGTTCACGCGTCGGGTCGTATGACACGTTCAGTAACTGGATATCCTTAGCCAGAACGCTGGTCGATGCCAGCAATAATGTTAAACCCACGCCCCATTTATTCATCGCCCAGCTCTCTTGTGTAGTGTTTTGATGAATGCAGCGTGCCAGAAAGCGATTCGAGGATTAAAGAATAAAAAAAGATTGGCTATAACTTAGTGGAATAAAAGAAGTGCATGAGCGGCCTGATGCCCTCACCCCGACCCTCTCCCACGGGAGAGGGGGCAACCATAAAAAAACGGTAACCCAAGGGTTACCGTTTTGCATTTACCTTGCCGCCACCGGGCAACAGAGCCGATCAGTACAGTTTTTTCGCGCAGTCCAGCCAGTCACCTTTAAACGGACGCTTCATGTTTTCAATCGCGTCGATGATGTCATGGTGAACCAGTTTTTCGTTCTGAATACCGACGCAGCGGCCGCCGTGGCCCTGCAGCAGCAGATCGATAGCGTACGCGCCCATACGGGACGCCAGAATACGGTCGTAAGGGCCTGGGGAGCCGCCGCGCTGGATGTGGCCCAGTACGGTCGCGCGAGTTTCGCGTTTGGTTTCGGCTTCGATGTACTTCGCCAGCTCGTCAACGTCGCAGATGTGCTCGGTAATAGCCACGATCGCGTGTTTTTTACCCTTCGCGATGCCCGCTTTGATTTCAGCCACCAGATCTTCACGGCTAAATTCGACTTCTGGCACGACGATAAATTCGCAACCGCCCGCAATGGCTGCCGCCAGCGTCAGGTCGCCGCAGTAACGGCCCATTACTTCAACGATAGAGATACGCTGGTGAGAAGACGAGGTGTCACGCAGACGGTCAATCGCTTCAACAACGGTTCCCAGTGCAGTAAAGAAGCCGATAGTGTAGTCAGTACCTTTGATGTCGTTGTCGATGGTGCCCGGCAGACCGATGCACGGGAAGCCCATTTCGGTCAGACGTTTTGCACCCATGTAGGAGCCGTCACCGCCGATAACCACCAGGGCGTCCAGGCCGCGTTTCTTCATGTTTTCGATAGCCACTTCACGAACGTGTTCATCACGGAATTCCGGGAAGCGCGCGGAACCGAGGAAAGTACCGCCACGGTTGATCATGTCAGACACGCTGTAACGGTCGAGCTGAACCATACGATCTTCATACAGGCCCAGATAACCGTCATAAACGCCAAAAACTTCCAGGCCTTCCGTCAGCGCTGCACGGACAACACCACGAATTGCCGCGTTCATGCCCGGCGCATCACCGCCGCTTGTCAACACACCGATTTTCTTAATCATGACTACCTCTGAACTTAGGAATGCAAAATTGAAATCTGTTGCCGGAAGAAACTTATCGACCAACGAATACTGCAAATAGTATATCAATCCCTTCCAGCTGAATTGATTCAGGTCAGACCAAACGGCGGTAATTTATACACAAAATGCTGGCCTGGCTCACTTTTTTACAACGAATTACGAAAGCCCAACATGACCGGGTACAACCGAGCAGGGATCCTGGTGAATGATGACGTCTGAACCAGGAAAACGCTGCAAAATCGCCTGCTCGACCTGCTCAGCAATAACGTGAGCCTGAACCAGTGGCAGGTTGTCTTCCATTTCAATATGAATCTGAATAAAGCGGGTCGGCCCTGACTGCCGCGTTCGAAGATCGTGTGCACCGCTGACGCCGGGCCAGGAGGTCACGATAGAAAAAATTTCATTACGTTCTGAGTCCGGGAGGGCGCGGTCAAGCAGTGATTGCACCGCTTCATACCCCATCCGCAGGGCGCTATATAAAATATAGATACCAATCCCTAACGCAAATAACGCATCGGCGCGATGCCAGCCATACCAGGCCAGACCGAGCGCAATAAGAATAGCCCCATTCATCATAACATCAGATTGATAATGAAGCATATCCGCCCGTACAGCCTGACTTTGCGTTTTGCGAACAACCCAGCGCTGGAACGTTACCAGAACAAGTGTGCATATAAGCGCAACGATCGTCACAACTACGCCCACGCCGGGATCGTTCATCGGTGTCGGCGAAACGAGATGCTGAATGCCGGTTAAAAACAGGAACAGCGCAGAGCCGGAAATGAACATACTTTGCGCCAGCGCGGCCAGCGACTCCGCTTTGCCGTGCCCAAATGTGTGCTCTTCATCCGCTGGCTGCAGCGAGTAACGCACCACCAGCAGGTTGGTCAACGAGGCGGCAATGTCCATCAGCGAGTCCACCAGCGCCGCCAGAATACTGACCGAGCCGGTGTACCACCAGGCAAAGATTTTAATCAGCAACAGGCTGGAGGCCATGACGGTCGCCGCAATGGCGGCCCGGCTTACCAGTCTTCCATAGGATTGATTCATAAACGCTCCTGTCATGTCATGCCGCTAGTATAACGGAAGCATGGGGAGTCTAAGGATGAATAAACGGTTAACAGCTCGGATGCGGGGCAAAAAAAACCCCCACATCATGTGGGGGAAGACAGGGATGGTGTCTATGGCAAGGAAAACAGGGTTTACTGGTTACTACGGGTACTGCTATTGCTACTGAAAAACGTCGTTTCTGAGCTTCGCTGCATCCGTGCAACCTCACGCAGCTGGTCCATTCGCTGCTGATGTTTCGTATTCAAAACCGCTTGCTGCTCGGGCGTTAGCAGGTGGAACATCTGGTTGCGGACCTTCGCCAACTCTACCTGGCGGGCAACCTGTTCTTGTGCCATTTTTTCGGCCTGAGCGCGTACAGCGCTTTCGTCAAAATTTTCTGCGGTGACAAGGCGATGCATTGTCTCCATTTCGCTAACATTAACAGGGGGCTGGTCGTGTCGTGCCCTCTGCATCAGATCTCGCATCTGTTGACGCTGATGTTCGGTTAAACTTATGCCGTCAAACATATGGCTTTGGCTGCTGTTCTGCGTTGCACCCTCTTGTAAGGGACTGTTATCGCTGATGATAGCTTCAGCAGCCTGGCTAAACGCACTGAACGCCAGCGTTGAGGCCATGACGGCAGCGGTAACTTTGCGCATCACTTGCTCCCAAAATCTTTCGTGTCGCGATTCAACGAGAGACAGTCTACGATTCAGGCTGCAAACATGCGTCAGGGGGTGTAAAACAACGTAAAGTCATGGATTAGACAGCCTTGATGTCGTAATTTCTGCCTCGGAGGTATTTAAACAATGAATAAAATCCTGTTAGTTGATGATGACCGAGAGCTCACATCCCTTTTAAAGGAGTTGCTCGACATGGAAGGTTTCAACGTCCTGGTTGCCCATGATGGCGAGCAGGCGCTGAGTCTCCTTGACGACAGCATCGATTTACTTTTGCTCGACGTGATGATGCCGAAGAAAAACGGTATTGATACGTTGAAAGAGCTTCGCCAGACACACCAGACTCCCGTAATCATGCTGACCGCGCGCGGCAGCGAACTTGACCGCGTACTCGGCCTTGAGCTGGGCGCGGATGACTATTTACCGAAGCCGTTTAACGACCGTGAACTGGTTGCCCGTATTCGCGCTATCCTGCGTCGTTCCCACTGGAGCGAGCAGCAGCAAAATACCGACAACAGCTCACCTACTCTTGAAGTCGACTCCCTGAGCCTGAACCCGGGCCGTCAGGAAGCAAGCTTTGATGGGCAGACGCTGGAACTGACCGGCACGGAGTTCACCCTGCTGTATCTGCTGGCGCAGCACCTCGGCCAGGTGGTTTCGCGTGAACATCTAAGCCAGGAAGTGCTGGGCAAACGCCTCACCCCGTTTGACCGCGCCATCGACATGCACATCTCTAACCTGCGCCGTAAGCTGCCGGAGCGTAAAGACGGTCACCCATGGTTTAAAACCCTGCGTGGTCGCGGTTATCTGATGGTTTCTGCTTCATGATAGGAAGCTTAACCGCCCGCATCTTCGCCATCTTCTGGCTGACGCTGGCACTGGTTTTAATGCTCGTACTGATGTTGCCAAAACTCGACTCACGCCAGATGACGGAGCTTCTCGACAGCGAGCAACGTCAGGGCGTGATGATCGAGCAGCACGTGGAAGCCGAGCTGGCAAACGATCCGCCGAACGATTTAATGTGGTGGCGCAGGCTGTTTCGCGCTATCGACAAGTGGGCGCCGCCCGGACAACGCCTGCTGCTGGTGACCAGCGAAGGCCGCGTCATTGGGGCCGATCGCAATGAAATGCAGATTATCCGCAACTTCATTGGCCAGGCGGATAACGCCGATCATCCCCAGAAGAAAAAATATGGCCGCGTAGAGATGGTGGGGCCTTTCTCCGTCAGGGACGGAGAGGATAATTATCAGCTCTACCTGATCCGTCCGGCGAGTAACTCCCAGTCTGATTTTATCAACCTGCTGTTTGACCGCCCTCTCCTGCTGCTGATTGTCACCATGCTGGTCAGCTCGCCGCTGCTGTTATGGCTGGCGTGGAGCCTGGCAAAACCGGCGCGCAAGCTGAAAAATGCCGCCGATGAAGTGGCGCAGGGTAACCTGCGACAGCACCCTGAACTGGAAGCAGGTCCGCAGGAGTTCCTTGCCGCCGGAACCAGTTTTAACCAGATGGTGAGCGCGCTCGACCGCATGATGACCGCACAGCAACGTCTGTTGTCGGATATCTCGCACGAGCTGCGTACCCCGCTTACGCGCTTGCAGCTTGGCACCGCGCTGCTGCGCCGCCGCAGCGGTGAGAGCAAAGAGCTGGAGCGTATTGAAACGGAAGCGCACCGCCTGGACAGCATGATCAACGACCTGCTGGTGATGTCGCGCAATCAGCAGAAAAACGCGCTGGTTAGCGAAACGGTGAAAGCGAATCACCTCTGGCACGAGGTGCTGGACAACGCGGCGTTCGAAGCGGAACAGATGGGTAAATCCTTTACCGTCAACTTCCCGCCGGGCCCGTGGCCGCTGTACGGTAACCCCAACACGCTGGAAAGCGCGCTGGAGAACATCGTGCGTAACGCTCTTCGCTACTCGCATACGAAGATTGAGGTGGCGTTCTCGGTGGATAAAGACGGGATCACCGTCATTGTCGATGATGACGGCCCAGGCGTGAGCCCGGAAGACCGCGAGCAGATTTTCCGTCCGTTCTATCGTACCGATGAGGCGCGCGACCGGGAATCGGGCGGTACGGGACTGGGTCTGGCGATTGTTGAAACCGCCATGCAGCAGCACCGCGGCTGGGTGAAAGCCGACGACAGCCCGCTGGGTGGATTACGGTTAACGCTGTGGCTACCGTTGTATAAGCGTTCGTAGCTGTTAGTGCCGGGTGGCGGCTTCGCCTTACCCGGCCTACTCTCTGCGGAGGGCTATTCCCCCCACAATCTCCGCGAATTATCCTCGATTCTGCTGCTTAAACGCCGCTTCTGCATCGTTCTTGTCCAGCTGGTCGATAGCCCCGCCGCCGACAGCAGGCGATGATACTGCTCGTCATCAAACGGCATATGCCAGGCAATGGCGCAGGCGTCATAAACAGACACATCGCTCAGGCGCGACGCCAGTTCAAGCGGCGCGTCCGCTGAAACCTGTCCCGCCAGCACCACGCGATACAGCCAGCCGGTTTTACCCGCTTTTTGCAGCTGGGCAGACATATCCTGAATGCCGAAGTGGTAGTTGAGCTTGAAGCACGGCGAGCGTGGCTGCGTCACCTGAATCAGGGCATCGCCCCAGCGGTAGATATCACCAATAAACACGTTCTTTTCGGTGAGCCCTTCGGTGGAGAGATTCTCGCCAAACGCGGGGGCGACGAAGAGGTCTGTCTGCTCGGGGAATTCGGTTTTCCAGTGCTGATAGTGTTCACGCGGGTAGTGGCACAACGCGCGATCGGGCCCGCCGTGGATTTTCTTTTCGGCCTGCTCGTCACCCGCAAGCCCGAGGTCGGTTAACGTCAACTCACCGTCGACCTGAATTTTGGCGATGGCACTCGGGCGGCTGCCATCGTACTCCCTTACCTTGCCTGTAAACACGTTCACCGGGTAATGCATTGCTGCCTCCATTACGCAGATACAAAAAAAGCGAGTCATAAGACTCGCTTCTCACAGGCGTCTATGCAACCTTATTTTTTAGCGGCGAAACGTGCTGCTGCTTCGTCCCAGTTCACCACGTCCCAGAAGGCTTTGATGTAGTCCGGACGACGGTTCTGGAATTTCAGGTAGTAAGCGTGTTCCCAAACGTCCAGACCCAGGATTGGGAAGCCGGATGCGCCAGAAATTGCTTCACCCATCAGCGGGGAGTCCTGGTTAGCAGTAGAAACCACCGCCAGCTTGTCGCCTTTCAGAACCAGCCACGCCCAGCCAGAGCCAAAACGGGTTGCAGCGGCTTTTTCGAATTCCGCTTTGAAGTTGTCAACAGAGCCGAAGTCGCGCTCGATAGCCGCTTTCAGGTCGCCCTGAAGGGTGGTACCGGTCTTCAGGCCTTTCCAGAACAGGCTGTGGTTAGCGTGGCCGCCAGCGTTGTTACGCAGAACGGTTTTCTTGTCCGCTGGCAGCTGGTCCAGCTTGGTGATCAGCTCTTCAGCAGACAGGTTAGCGAACTCTGGCAGGCTTTCCAGCGCGGCGTTCGCGTTGTTCACATAGGTCTGGTGGTGTTTAGTGTGATGGATTTCCATCGTCTGCTTGTCGAAATGCGGTTCCAGTGCGTCGTAGGCATACGGCAGGGATGGCAGTGTATAACTCATAATCCTCTCCATTATTGTCGGGCGGCACAGCTGTTAATGCCGCGTAAGCAGTTGGTTCATTATAGTTAATTAAATGATATTGAAAATGATTATCAATGCCGTAGTTTTTATAAGGTTATTCGCATTCTGACAAAAGCCAAAATGGGTAATTCACTCAGGAGGTTAACGGAAGATGCTGCCGCGATGATGGCAGCATTGTCGGGTTAGTTTTGTTCCGCCACCAGCAGCGCGTGCGTATCCGGCTCCAGCGCCTTAAAGATATGCGGCAGATCGGCGGGATAACAGATGTAATCTCCCGGGCCGAGTTCTTCGGCCGCGTCGATCAGGCCCACTAACGCGCGCCCCTGCGTCACAATAATATGTTCAACGGACCCCGGCGGATGCGGCTGGGAAATGCGGTCTGCGCCCGGCTGGGTCATCAGAAGATAGACATCGCGGCGCGCGCCGGGAGGGCATGCGGCCAGCAAAATGGCTTCATAATTGGCCTGTCCGGCGACCACTTTCGTCCCTTCACCACGGCGGATCACCTGAGTGGTAGGCTGCTGTGGTTCAAGCAGGCGGGCGAAAGGTATATCCAGCGCCACGCAAAGCGACCACAGCGTTTCCAGGCTAGGGTTACCGTTACCGGACTCAAGCTGAGAAAGCGTAGATTTAGCGATCCCGGCACGGCGAGCGATTTCCGCCAGTGAAAGCCCGGTTCGCAGGCGTTCCCGCACCAGACTTTTAGCGATCAGGCTGATTGGCTGCGTCATATAACGGCCTCTTTTTTCTATAAACCGAACGAATCGTTCATCTTGAAAAACACTTCTGTTGCGTTCATTATAATGGATACACGTTCGATATGGCTAAAAATGTATGAAGCATCATCTCTCTTGCCTGAAAGGCGACACCATAAAAGCAATCATCCTGGTCTGCCTCGCGGTCGGCGTGGTCGGGATGTCATACGGCTCGCTGGCGATTGCCTACGGTTTCCCGGTCTGGGTACCGTTTGTACTCTCCATCACCGTACTCGCGGGCGCGTCAGAGTTTATGTTTATCGGCATTGTGGCAAGCGGCGGTAACCCGCTGGCGGCCGCGGCCGCGGGGTTGCTGGTCAACGCGCGGCACGTGCCGTTTGGCGTGACGGTGCGTGAACTGGTGGGCAAACGCGGCCTGAGCCTGTTGGGCTGCCACATCATGAACGACGAAAGCGTGGTCTTTGGCCTGTCGCAAAAAACGCCCGAACAGCGCAAAGCGGCGTACTGGCTATGTGGTTTAGGCGTGGCGATTGTCTGGCCGCTGGGGGCCCTGCTGGGCGCCATGGTCGGCAAGCTGCTGCCGGACCCGGAAACCATCGGGCTGGATGCGGTATTCCCGGCCATATTGCTGGCGCTGGTGGTTCCCGCGTTTAAAAACCGTACCACGCTGATCCGCGCCTGCAGCGGCGCCGTTGTGTCGCTGGCCGCCGTGCCGTTTGCTCCGGTGGGATTACCGGTGCTGCTCTCTTTACTGGGTCTCGCTGCGAGGAAAAAATAATGGGAAATATGACGTTTTTTATTCTCGGCATCGCCATTTTGTCTGCGGGAACGTATCTGATGCGTCTTGGCGGGGCGAAACTGGGCAGCAGGCTGGCATTGTCAGAGCGTTCACAGGCGCTGCTGTCAGATGCGGCAACGGTATTGCTGTTTTCCGTGGCGCTGGCGACCACGTTTTATGAAGGTGACCACTTTGCCGGCATGGCGCGCGTGCTGGGCGTGGCGTTTGCGGTATTTCTGGCCTGGCGGAAGATGCCGTTAATTGTGGTGATCGTGGCGGCGGCAGTCGTAACCGCGCTGCTGCGCGTGGCGGGCATAAACTAAAAAAGCGCCCCGGGGGCGCTCTTTCGACGGTGTTACAGCTTATTTAGTCAGTTCAGCAGTCATGTGTACGCGGTTACCTGAAAACGCCTGGGTAATTTTGTAAGATGATGCCCCAGCATCCTGAGCCTGAGCCGCGATTTTAGCTTCTGCGCCATCAATGGTTGACGCGGTTGCGGTCACGGTCTGTGCAGCGAAAGAACCGAAAGAAGTAGCCAGAGCGATTACAGCGACAAAAGTTTTGATGCTATTCATAATATAAACCCTTTCATTAAGTTGTTTAGGTAAGGCACCGTGCCTTGATGAGATAAATACTAGACCTCATCATGAACAACTAAAAGCGGAAGGATTTGCTATTATCATTCAAAATTATTGATTAACTATTAACCGCTGCGGATGGGTATAAATCGTCGCCCTTCCCGGCTTGCAGAAGCCCACCAGCGTCAGGTTGCAACGCTCCGCCACCTCCACCGCCAGCGTGGTCGCCGCCGATACCGCAAACAGAATTTCCACACCGCACATCGCCGATTTTTGCACCATCTCATAGCTAGCGCGGCTGGAAACGAGTGCCGCCCCCTGCTTCCAGACGTCACTTTCACGCGCACGGCGACCAAGCAGCTTATCCAGGGCCACGTGGCGGCCAACGTCCTCATGCCCACCGGCAATATCCCCCGACGGCAACACCCATGCCGCCGCGTGCGTGCAGCCGCTCAGCTGGCCGATGGGCTGTACATCGTTCAGATGCTCGAGCGCATGGTCGAGGCGAGCCAGATCAAAGGTCTGAGTAAACGGCAGTGGCGCAACGGGTTTGCCAATATCATTGAGTTGCTCAACGCCACAGACGCCGCAGCCGGTACGCCCGGCCAGCGCGCGGCGGCGCTCTTTCAGCCCCATAAAGCGGCGGCTGGAGAGTTCGATTTGCACTTCAAGGCCGTTGCAAGCCTGCACCACGTCCATGCCGTAGATCTCCTGCGGATGGTCAATGATGCCTTCCGAGAGGGAAAAACCGATGGCGAACAGTTCGAGATCTTTCGGCGAAGCCATCATCACCACGTGCGAGATGCCGTTGTAAACGAGCGCAACGGGCACCTCTTCCGCCAGAAAATCCGGCGTGGCATGGGTAATGTGGGGCGGTCTGTGTACCGACAGTTCCACAATGCCCGCAGGCAGGGGTGACGAGTGGGGAGCACGGTTTTGTTTAGACACAGCGGTATTCCTGAACAACCACGGAGGTGAGCCTGCTATTGCATCACAAACAACAGGGCTTACGCATAGTATGGATCAACTTTTCAGCATCAAGTTTACCTACTCACTTGTGAGAGGTACAACAAAACGCGTGCTACACCCCTTTAACATGCGGGGTTAATAATGTGATTAATATCACACTTTATAGTCAACAGGGTGATAATACGTTCACTTTGTATTAACGCCATTAGAACAGCTGTACCGACATTGTGGTATTCTGATGATATCCCTCGTGGAATTGAGGGATTAACGCAAATTTTTCTCCTTTGCGGTCAATTCTCAACCGCGAAGTTAAAACTACATATGTAAGCAATGTCGAAACAAGGAGTGACCCATGCAGGTCAGCAGAAGGCAGTTCTTTAAGATCTGCGCTGGCGGTATGGCAGGCACCACGGCAGCGGCACTGGGCTTTGCGCCCGGCGTAGCGCTGGCGGAAACGCGGCAGTATAAACTGCTGCGCACCCGTGAAACCCGTAATACCTGTACGTACTGCTCTGTCGGTTGCGGGCTGTTGATGTATAGCCTCGGCGACGGTGCTAAAAACGCCAAAGCGTCTATTTTCCATATCGAAGGCGACCCCGATCATCCGGTCAACCGCGGCGCATTGTGCCCGAAAGGGGCCGGTCTGGTGGACTTTATCCACTCCGAAAGCCGCCTCAAATTCCCTGAATATCGCGCGCCTGGCTCCGATAAATGGCAGCAAATCAGCTGGGAAGAGGCGTTCGACCGCATCGCAAAACACATTAAAGAAGACCGCGATGCCAACTTTGTTGAGAAGAACGCCGACGGCGTTACGGTCAACCGCTGGCTCTCCACCGGGATGCTGTGCGCTTCTGCTTCCAGCAACGAAACCGGATATTTAACCCAGAAATTTACGCGCGCACTCGGTATGCTCGCGGTCGACAACCAGGCGCGTGTCTGACACGGACCAACGGTAGCAAGTCTTGCTCCAACATTTGGTCGCGGTGCGATGACCAACCACTGGGTCGACATCAAGAACGCCAACCTCATTGTGGTGATGGGCGGTAACGCCGCTGAAGCGCACCCTGTCGGGTTCCGCTGGGCGATGGAAGCCAAAATCCACAACGGTGCGAAACTGATTGTGATCGATCCCCGCTTTACGCGAACTGCGTCAGTGGCGGATTTCTACACCCCTATTCGTTCAGGTACTGACATCACTTTCCTGTCAGGCGTATTGCTGTACCTGATGACCAACGAAAAATATAACCGCGAATACACCGAAGCCTATACCAACGCCAGCCTGATCGTGCGTGAGGATTACCACTTCGAAGATGGCCTGTTCAGCGGTTACGACGCCGAAAAACGCAAATACGATAAAACCAGCTGGAACTACGAGCTGGATGAGAAAGGCTTTGCGAAACGCGACACCACCCTGCAACATCCGCGCTGCGTGTGGAACCTGCTGAAAGAGCACGCTTCCCGCTACACGCCGGAGGTTGTTGAGAATATCTGCGGGACGCCGAAGGCAGACTTCCTTAAGGTGTGCGAGCTGATCGCCGAGACCAGCGCGAAAGACAAAACCGCGTCGTTCCTGTACGCCCTCGGCTGGACGCAGCACTCCATCGGTGCGCAGAACATCCGTACCATGGCGATGGTTCAGCTCCTGCTCGGCAACATGGGGATGGCAGGCGGCGGCGTGAACGCCCTGCGCGGTCACTCCAACATTCAGGGTCTGACCGACCTCGGCCTGCTGTCCCAAAGCCTGCCGGGTTACATGAACCTGCCAAGCGAGAAACAGACCGATCTGCAAACCTACCTGACGGCCAGCACGCCTAAACCGCTGCTCGAAGGCCAGGTAAACTACTGGGGCAACTATCCGAAGTTCTTCGTCTCGATGATGAAAGCCTTCTTCGGCGACAAAGCGACGGCTGAAAACAGCTGGGGCTTTGACTGGCTGCCGAAGTGGGACAAAGGCTACGACGTTCTGCAGTATTTCGAGATGATGCACCAGGGCAAAGTGAACGGCTATCTGTGCCAGGGCTTTAACCCGGTTGCCTCGTTCCCGAACAAGAACAAGGTTGTTGAGTCCCTGTCGAAGCTGAAGTTCCTGGTGACGATTGACCCGCTCAATACCGAGACCTCAACCTTCTGGCAGAACCACGGGGAATCGAACGACGTCGATCCATCGAGGATTCAGACCGAAGTGTTCCGTCTGCCGTCGACCTGCTTCGCGGAAGAGAACGGTTCTATCGTTAACTCCGGACGCTGGCTGCAGTGGCACTGGAAAGGCGCGGACGCCCCGGGCATCGCCATGAACGACGGCGAGATCCTGGCCGGTATCTTCTTACGCCTGCGTAAGATGTATGCGGAAGAAGGCGGCGCGAACCCGGAACCGGTGCTGAACATGACCTGGAACTACTCGACGCCGGAAAACCCTGCGCCGGAAGAAGTGGCGATGGAGAGCAACGGCAAGGCGCTGGCGGACGTTATCGACCCGGCCACCGGTACAGTGCTGGCGAAGAAAGGCGATCAGCTCAGCACCTTCGCGCACCTGCGCGATGACGGCACCACGTCAAGCGGCTGCTGGATCTTCGCCGGTAGCTGGACGCCAAAAGGCAACCAGATGGCCAACCGCGACAACGCAGACCCGTCGGGCCTTGGCAATACGCTGGGCTGGGCATGGGCGTGGCCGCTCAACCGCCGCATCCTCTATAACCGCGCATCCGCTGATCCGCAGGGCAACCCGTGGGATCCGAAGCGTCAGCTTCTGAAGTGGGACGGCGCGAAATGGGGCGGCGTGGATATTCCGGACTACAGCACTGCCGCACCGGGCAGCGACGTTGGGCCGTTTATCATGCAGCCTGAAGGGATGGGACGCCTGTTTGCTATCGATAAGATGGCGGAAGGTCCGTTCCCGGAACACTACGAGCCGTTTGAGACGCCGCTGGGTACCAACCCGCTGCACCCGAACGTGGTCTCTAACCCGGCAGCCCGTATCTTCAAGGGCGATTTCGAAGCGCTGGGTAAAAAGGACAAGTTCCCGTACGTGGGCACCACCTACCGTCTGACCGAGCACTTCCACTACTGGACCAAGCACGCGCTGCTTAACGCCATCGCGCAGCCGGAACAGTTTGTGGAGATCGGCGAGAAGCTGGCGGGCAAGCTCGGCATCGCCCATGGCGATACCGTGAAGGTCTCCTCTAACCGCGGCTATATTAAAGCCAAGGCGGTGGTGACCAAGCGTATCCGCACGCTGAACGTTCACGGTCAGGAGGTGGACACCATCGGTATCCCGATCCACTGGGGCTATGAGGGTGTGGCGAAGAAAGGGTTCATTGCGAACACCCTGACGCCGTTCGTCGGCGATGCGAACACGCAGACGCCGGAGTTTAAGGCCTTCCTCGTGAACGTGGAAAAGGTGTAACGGAGACGACTTATGGCTTATCAATCTCAAGACATTATCCGTCGTTCCGCGACTAACGGTTTCACGCCCGCGCCTCAGGCGCGGGACCACCAGCAGGAAGTGGCGAAGCTTATCGACGTGACCACCTGTATCGGCTGTAAAGCCTGTCAGGTGGCGTGTTCAGAGTGGAACGACCTGCGTGACGAAGTGGGTCACAACGTCGGGGTGTATGACAACCCGGCGGACCTGACCGCCAAGTCCTGGACGGTGATGCGTTTCTCGGAAGTGGAGCAGAACGACAAACTGGAATGGCTTATCCGCAAAGACGGCTGTATGCACTGTGCGGATCCGGGCTGCCTGAAGGCATGTCCGTCAGAAGGGGCTATCATTCAGTATGCCAACGGCATCGTCGACTTCCAGTCCGAACAGTGTATCGGCTGCGGCTACTGCATCGCGGGCTGCCCGTTCGACGTTCCGCGCCTGAACCCGGAAGACAATCGCGTCTACAAATGCACGCTGTGCGTAGACCGCGTCACCGTCGGCCAGGAGCCAGCGTGCGTGAAGACCTGCCCAACCGGCGCTATCCACTTTGGCTCCAAAGAGGATATGAAAACGCTGGCGGCAGAGCGCGTGGGCGAGCTGAAAACTCGTGGTTACGACAATGCGGGCCTGTACGATCCGGCCGGGGTTGGCGGTACGCACGTGATGTACGTGCTCCACCACGCCGACAAGCCGAACCTGTATCACGGCCTGCCGGAGAACCCGGAAATCAGCGCCACCGTGAAGTTCTGGAAAGGCATCTGGAAACCGCTGGCAGCGGTCGGTTTTGCTGCCACCTTCGCAGCGAGCATCTTCCACTACGTCGGCGTTGGTCCGAACCGCGCGGAAGAGGAAGACGACAACCTGCATGAAGAGAAAGACGAGGTGCGCAAATGAGAAAACGTGACACCATCGTGCGCTACACCGCGCCGGAACGCATCAACCACTGGGTCACCGCCTTCTGCTTCATGCTGGCGGCGATAAGCGGGCTGGGGTTCTTCTTCCCGTCCTTCAACTGGCTGATGCAGGTACTGGGTACGCCACAGCTGGCGCGCATCCTTCACCCGTTCGTGGGTGTGGTGATGTTTGCCTCGTTTATCATCATGTTTTTCCGCTACTGGCACCATAACCTAATCAATCGGGATGATATCTTTTGGGCGAAGAATATTCGTAAGATCGTCGTCAACGAGGAAGTGGGTGATACCGGGCGTTATAACTTCGGCCAGAAATGCGTATTCTGGGCGGCGATTATCTTCCTGGTCCTGTTGCTGGTGAGCGGCGTGATCATCTGGCGTCCGTACTTTGCGCCTGCTTTCTCAATCCCGGTGATCCGATTTGCGCTGATGCTGCATTCATTTGCCGCAGTGGCGTTAATTGTGGTTATCATGGTGCATATCTACGCCGCCCTCTGGGTGAAAGGCACCATTACCGCGATGGTGGAAGGATGGGTAACCAGCACGTGGGCGAAGAAACATCACCCGCGCTGGTACCGTGAAGTCCGCCAGAAACAGGAAAAGTCATCTGAATGAGTATTCGCATAATCCCGCAAGATGAGCTGGGGTCGAGCGAGAAACGCACGGCGGATTATATTCCGCCGTTGTTATTCCCCAGACTCAAGAACCTCTACAACCGCCGCGCAGAGCGTCTGCGCGAGCTGGCAGAGAACAACCCGCTGGGCGATTTTCTGCGCTTTGCCGCGCTGGTTGCCCACGCGCAGGAAGTGGTGCTGTACGACCACCCGCTGCAAATGGATCTGACCGCGCGCATCAAAGAAGCCAACGCGCAGGGCAAGCCGCCGCTGGACATTCACGTCCTGCCGCGCGACAAGCACTGGCAAAAGCTGCTGCATTCGCTGATTGCCGAGCTGAAGCCGGAGATGAGCGGCACCGCGCTGGCGGTCATTGAGAATCTGGAAAAAGCGTCCGAACTTGAGCTGGAAGAGATGGCGAGCGCGCTGTTTGCCTCCGACTTCGCTCTGGTGAGCAGCGATAAAGCGCCGTTTATCTGGGCTGCGCTGTCGCTCTACTGGGCGCAAATGGCAAGCCTGATCCCCGGTAAAGCCCGCGCCGAATACGGCGAGGCGCGCCAGTTCTGCCCGGTCTGCGGCTCTATGCCGGTATCGAGCATGGTGCAAATCGGCACGACTCAGGGGCTGCGCTACCTGCACTGCAACCTGTGTGAAACCGAGTGGCACGTGGTGCGCATCAAATGCAGCAACTGCGAGCAGACCCGCGATCTGAACTATTGGTCGCTGGAAAATGAAGAAGCGGCAGTGAAAGCCGAAAGCTGCGGCGACTGCGGCACTTACCTGAAGATTCTGTATCAGGAAAAAGACCCGAAAGTCGAAGCGGTGGCCGACGATCTCGCTTCGCTGATTCTGGACGCGAAGATGGAGCAGGAGGGCTTTGCCCGCAGCTCGATCAACCCGTTCCTGTTCCCGGGTGAAGGGGAGTAATTTCCTCTGACAGTGCCGGGCGGCGTAAGCTTGCCCGGCCTACAGCTGGTAAGGTGAAACGACTCCAGTAATGCCCGAAAAGTCTTTCGTATTGCGTGAGATTAACGGGCAACTTCTGCTCTGAGCAGTAGCCAGAATAATGGCATCAGGCAGTTTCATCCCATGTTTCTCGCGAAGTAAAACGCTTCTTTCTGCGATATCCCGAGAAATATCAATAATCTCAAAAGCCCCCATCACAGCCGCCGTTTTTGCTTCATGTCCGTGCTTGCGCGCACCCACCATGACCTCCATCCACGTGATCAGGCTAATGGCTCTATGCGACGCCGTGCGATCAATGGCATCCGCCGCCTCAACACGATTATTAAAAAGATCGATGAGAATATTGGTATCAAACACTGCCATGTGCTCCATGATTACCACTCCTCACGCAGCTTGCGTTCATACTCAAGCCCATCTTCCTGCTGGTTTCCCCACAGGCCAAGCGCATCGCGGATAACCGATGAACTCTGCTGGTCGAGATATTGCTCAATTGCTTCACGCAGTAATTCGGCACGAGGTTGGTTACGCAGCTGCTTCAGATTATCCAGTCGTTGAATTACGTCATCAGACAAATCGATCAGAATTCTGCCCATATCAAGATCCGCGGAAAGACTCATATATCACCTTAGTATATCACCATTGTCTATTTTTAAGGCAACATACGCTTTCATTCAGAAGGGTTAAAGCCCGTAGCTATAGTTTTCCTGCTATTTGCGAAGCGCTTTCCAGATTTTTAGTCCTCGACAATTTTCTTATTTTCTTTTGAATTAAACCAGGTTATAAACCTGTATATCCATACAGTTAAAGGGAATTTTCATGGCACTGGAACAGGGTATTGCGCAGCTGGTTCAGGGATTTATCGCTGCAGGCCGGCCTTCGTCACGTCGACAGACCATTGAGGTACGACGAGCAGGGTACATTGCCAGCACGGGGCTTGCCGGGAAAACAGAAACGCGCGTTCAGGTGGAAACGCTAGTGCTTGAGGGCCTTACCATTCGGGTATTTGCACCTCTTAATGCCCCTGAAATATTGCCTGCTGCCATCTACTATCACGGCGGATGTTTTATCAGCGGCGGCTTTGAAACCCATGACAACCAACTCCGTCAGTTAGCCTGCTACGGCAATTGCCGGGTGATCGCGGTCCAGTACAGGTTAGCGCCGGAGCATACCTTCCCCGCCGCGCATGACGATGCTGAAAGAGGTGCAGACCTGGTCTGGCAGTATGCAGAAAAATTAGGCGTAGATAAGAACCGGCTCACCCTCTGTGGAGACAGCGCAGGAGGACATCTGGCGCTGGTAACGGCGCTGCGGCTTAAGGTTAAAAAGCTTTGGCAACCTGTACAGCTTATTCTTATCTATCCCATGCTCGACGCCACGGCCAGTTTTGAAAGCTATGCCCTTAATGGCACGGATTATATTATCACCCGCGATACCCTGCTCAGCGGGTATGAAATGTATCTCGCAGAGACTGGCCGCCAGCATCCGGAAGCCAGCCCGCTGTGGCGCGATGATTTTTACGGGCTTCCGCCAGTGCACATCATTACCGCAGAGTACGATCCGCTGTGCGATGAGGGAGAAATGTTGTATCAGCATCTGACTGAGCAGGGTGTCAAGTGTACTGCTCAGCGCTGGCTGGGCGTCATCCATGGCTTCTTTCAGCTTGGCGGCGTCAGCCAGTCAGCGCGAGACCTAATGCGGGATATCGCCGGGCGGATTAAGCACGCCCGAGGTGAATGAACAGAAGATTACTCCTCCTCGTTCCCACCCTCTTCATACGCGCCGAAGGGCTTCGCCGGAAGAACAATGTAGGTGCCTTCAAACACCGCGCCCGGTGTTTTATCGCCAAACAGTTCGACCTGCATTTGAACGCGCGCTTTGCGGCCGCGTGCCAGACGGTCAAGATCGCCGCCCAGTGACCCCAGATCGGCCACGGCGCTCGGCTTGCCGCTTATCGGTGCGCTATAGCGAATGTGGGCATCGGCGAGAATGATCGTGCCACCCAGATGACGCTCGCGAAGCATCAGCCAGATGAGACCCCACCCGGTGAGCGTCGCGAGGGAAAACAGACTTCCGGCAAACAGGGTGTGGTGCGGGTTCTGATTACCGGTTTCCGGCATAGTGGTAATAAATTTTTGTCCGGTGTACTGCTGAATGCGCACGCCCATTTTTTCGCTGAGCGGAATGTGCTGATACCAGGCCTGCTGCAGCTGTCCACACCAGTCGGCGCGATGAAGAATATCATCCAGCGTGGCGATGGGTTTGATCATCAAAAAATGACGGATCGGCGTGGTTTGCGGGGTTGTGATTTCCCCCTGATTCACAAAACCGAGCTTGGCAAAAAATTCTACGGCATCTTCGCGGGCGCTACAGGTGACGCGCTTAACGCCTTCCTGGCGGGCGACGGACTCAAGGGTCATCGCCATTAGCGTTCCCAGACCTTTGTCCTGAACGGAGGGATGAACCGCCATAAAGCGAATCGACGCTTCGTTATCGGCGTTGATATACAAGCGCCCGACGGCGACGAGGTTACCCTCTTCGTCCATCACCATCTGATGGTGAGCCATCGCATCCCAGGCGTCGCGTTCAGATCCTTTTGGATGATGCAGTGGCTTGCGCAGCATTTCCCAGCGGAACTGGTAATAAGCGTCTAACTCTTCTTCCGTTTGCGGTACTCGAAGGTGATACATAGCTGTACTCTCTCTTGTTACCCGCGGCCACGCCGCCAGTTGGCTCATACCTGAAGCCAGAATGTGACGGGGCCATCGTTCACCAGCGAAACCTGCATATCTGCAGCGAATCGTCCGGTTTGCGTATTCATTTCCTGCTGGCGACAACGCTCAACAAAGTATTCGTAAAGTGCTTCTGCACGATCCGGCGCGGCGCCTTTAGAGAAACTCGGGCGCATGCCGCGCTCGGTATCCGCTGCCAGCGTAAACTGGGAAACCACCAGCACGCTGCCGCCCGCCTGCTGGACGTTCAGGTTCATCTTGCCTTCCGCATCGCTGAAAATACGGTAGCCCAGCACGCGCTCACACAAGCGGTTGGCTTTTTGTTCGTCGTCATCCTTTTCGACACCTAACAACACCAAAAGTCCTGGGCCAATTTCACCCGTCACCTCTCCCTCCACGGTGACGCTGGCACGGGTTACGCGCTGTATCAATGCAATCATGGTTGGTCTGCTTCTAATTGTTTTTCAGCTTCTGCTGCTTTTTTAAGTTCGCGGTACACACCGAGAGTGACAGTTATTTCGGCACCAAGCAAGACGATACACCAGGTCCAGTAGACCCAGACAAACAAAATGGGGATCACCGCCAGCACGCCGTAAATCAGCTGATAGGACGGAAACATGGTGATGTAGAGGGCAAACCCTTTTTTACCGAGCTCAAAAAGCAACGCCGCCACCAGCGCCCCCAAAACCGCATCGCGGTTAGGCACGCGCGTGGTCGGCACGACGCTATAGAGCAGCCAGAACGAGAGCCACGACAGGATCAGCGGGAAGATGCGAAGCGCATTATCAATTACGCCGTTTAAATCACTCGCCCAGCGCAAGGAAAGGAGATACGAACTGATCGCCAGGCTTGCCCCGGCCAGCAGCGGCCCCAGCGTGAGGATCATCCAGTACACGGCAAAGGAATACACTTTTGGCCGCGCTTTTTTACTCCGCCAGATCGTGTTCAGCGCATTATCAATGGCGTACATCAACAGCAGCGCGGTAACGATAAGACCGCACGCCCCCACTGCCGTCATCTTGCTGGAATTGGCAACAAACTGTTCAATGTAGTTCTGGATGACATCCCCGGTTGCAGGAATGAAATTGGCGAAGACAAAATGACGAAGCTGCAGGCTGACGTCCGCAAACATCGGAAAGGCGGAAAACAGGGCAAAGATGACCGCCACCAGCGGCACTAATGAGAGCAACGACACGTAGGCGAGGTTACCCGCCAGCGTGGTCATGTTGTCCTCATCAATACGGTGCCAGAGCAGTTTCAGCCAGGCCCTCAGCGGGCGAGTATGATGCGTGGCTTTTTGATGAACGGTTTTTAGCATAGCTGCTTCGCGAAGTAGTTTGGTATCGTCTCTTTTCCGGTCACCAGAATTGACGTTATACCCAACTGGTTAGCTCCCTCTATATTATCGGCGTTGTCGTCGAAAAAGACCGCATCGGCCGCGGTGAATCCCTCTGACTGCAGAACAGCCTGATAAATTCGCGCTTCAGGCTTACGCATCCCCATCTCTTGCGAAAGATAGATCTTGTCGGCCGCCGCCTTAACTTCAGGGTATTCCTCAGGCCAGAACGTGGTGTGCAGACGGTTGGTATTGGACAACACAACAACCCGATGGCCCTGCTCGCGAAGCTTATGCATGATGTCGATCGCTTCAGGCCGGATGGCGACAAATACTGCCTGCCAGCCGTGTGAAAACTGCTCGTAGCTTAAGGGTAGATCCATCTCCTGACAGAAACGTTCAGCGAACTCTTCATCGCTAATCTCGCCGCGTTCATGCTGATGGAAGGTCTCGCCCATCGCGAAATTCTGCTTCAGCGTCGCCAGCGGAACGCGGCTAAAGTCGCTCCACGCCCCCAGCACGCGATTAAAATCGATATCGACGATTACGTTTCCTAAATCAAAGATATAAAGCATGGTTATCTCCTGCTCGCCGTGGAGAGATAACTGTAGCGGGAATAGAGAGATTTGACTATGCGTGCTGCCTAAGGTGTGCGATCGATTTTTACGGGGCGCTTTTACGACAGTAAAGTGAAGGGACGTTTGACGCGGCGAAAAGCCAGGCCCCGCGATACTCATCGATCATCAGGCTCAGCTCTCTTCCCGGCGTACGATAAAAACCCGGCAGCGTGGCGTTGATATCAGCCTCATCCGCATCATCGGCGAAGGTTTTAACAATCCGATCGTTATTTAATACGCGCGCGTTCTGATGATAGCTGTAGTGAAAATAGATGGTCCGGTTAACTTCAGAAACCGTCTGACCAAATAATTTACCGTTAATGACGGTAGCCCCCTCCCGATGCTGCATCCGCCAGGAAACCGTACCCACAAATCGGTTTTTACCAATCGTCCACTCCACATCACCTGTACAGCGTATCGGCGAACTTGAGAAATGCGAATACGCTAACCAGCCGCTGGTGAGAGCGGCCATCAGAAATGCTGCCAGTAAAATAATACGGTTCCGGAGTGTCTTCATTGCTCATGTGCCCAAAAATAATGCGTGGTACATAATGCTGCTGCGTCACGTCGCGCATCGTTATTACAGACAAATGCCGCGATTCGCTCCGTTTTACTATAGCCGATGAGAAAGACGTATCGTTTTTCGGCGCACAGATCGGGATTGTTTTTTAACAGGCGCAAGTAATGATCCTGAATATGTTCATTAGGTGCGTAAAAAAGCTGGCAGGCGTTGGTCGTGCTGCCCGTTGAAAGTGGAATGAAGTGGCTAAACGGCATGTTCTGGTGATGCTTATATAATATTACCCCATTGATAAGCGCGATCAGCAAAAGCGTAGTGGTGGTTATTATCAACCAGACCGGCATTTGCATCGCCGTGCCATCAGCTAATACCGCATCTTTATTAATCATCACGGGTTCAGCGGTTGGGGTAAATACTTCAACCTGAGTGGCTTCGGAAAGCATCAGCCCGCGGCGAGAAATCGTTTTTACCGTATCGCGCGGTAACCCTACCTCAGCCAGAGCATTGCGTAATGTCAAAATGGCCTGGTAAAAGGTATTCGGTGTGGTGACGTCATTACGCTCTCCCCATCCCACCACCATGAGCTGGTTTTGCGAAATAATTTCCCCAGGATGGGTGATGAGATAAAGAAAACAGAGATTGGCAGGAAGCTGCAATTGTATCGAGCGCCCGGTAATATGATTCACCAGCGTTTTGTTTTCTGGATCATACTCGACCAACTTGTTAATGAGATACAATTTTCCTTTCCTCTGCGATAATAATGCTTAACTTTATACGCTAAAAACATATACGTATATTTAACAACATTATAGGTCAGATGGATTAGGACGCGATACCACCCCACCTAAGATTAAAAACAACGTATTATTTTTCAAACTGTTACAGGCTGCTTTTCTTAGGTTTCCCTCATCTAAAACGACATAATGAGATTTCATTACACTTCACCAGGCCAAATAATTATATTGAGCCGCAACCAGAGGAAAGACTGCCGTTACGGCAGATTTAAGAAACAAATTTTTAGCTATTAGTGCTATTTCGTAAATTTGCTTTTCGCCTTTTTTTTGTCGAATAATCTTAAAGGATTGATGAATATTCCTGGTTTACTTCTGCCAGTTGATGTTCTTTCGCTATGAAGACGGCCTGACGGAATAGAGACCACCAGGAATTTATATTCCCTGCCATTATTTTTTATAAATAAGACAGGATTACGAGATATGTTTCAAGATTGACACATTTGAACGGCAGTGAAATATTGATAATGAAAATAAGACAGGAGTGGACTGGATGATAACATCGTCGCAAAAGGTTGTCCGCTGTATAAGCTGTGAATTGTCCTGTCAGTTATATCCAGATAACGCAGTACGATCACAATACTGTGGCAACGCCTCGTTCGCGGTTTGGCCGGTTGGTAATCATTTTTTGCAGACTGCAATTGAAAATAAGATATTGCGTGGGAACAAGAATCACCTGTCACGTGGGTTTATTTTTGTAGACTTTTCGATGTATAACCTGCGCGCACTTGCCGATCCGCAATGGATTGAACGTCTGGCGATAACCAACATGAATATCGTGATTATCACGGACCGCAGGCTGGAGGCGCTAGCTAATTACTTATTCAATCAGCGCAGTGAAATAAAGGGAGTTATTTATTCAGATGATAAGGACGTTATATTACAGGAAAAAATTAGCCATCTTTTCTCCGGCAGACGGGTGAATAGCAGACGAGGAAGTAAGTTGAATACCGTCGAATTCACTTTACTTAACAGGTTTTTATCAGGAGCGTGCCTCCAGGAGATTATAAAAACAGACAGCATTGATGTAAAAAAAATTTATGTTCATAAAATACGACTTGAAAGGAAATTAGGTATCAGCATTCATAAAATTCTCGTTTCTATTTTGTAATTTCAACCACTTAACATACCCACATTTAATGTTGTGGAGGATGTTCTACGCCTGAAAGAAAGGGGGCAGTTATGCCATATTTAAAACACTCACCAATCGCCGCTGCGATTTCTCTGGCGTTATCGTCAACGCTATTTACCGCACATGCGGCAATAATAGACTTTGCTAATTTACCTGCCTCGGGAGCAGTGACGGATTTGCCTGCAGAAATACAGGCGCTGATTCCTGCAACGGCAAATGCGAACTTTAGCAAAAATACCGGCGATCCTAACTATGTCTACCAGTACAGCGCGGGTAATATCCCGATCTACGGAGATGGGATCACCCTCGAAGGACCGGGGGCGGAAGCCTTTGAGCATTCAGTCACCGTTATTCAGAACTCCACATCCGGCAGCCCGGGGGTGATATTTGGTGACGATCTGACTATTCGCACCCAGTCAAAAGTGGCTGCCAATAATGGTAAAGACGTCGACGGCATTCGTACCCATGGTATGAACACGCCGGATAACCCGGTGTTTGTCATTACCGGCGACCGCACCCATATTTACGTCAATGGTCAAAGCGGTGACGGCATTAACGCCGGATACAGCTCCTTCAGCCAGGGATCTCTCGGCTCCGCCAATATTTATGTGGGTGACGATCTCTATATCGAAACCACCGGCAGTACCGGTCGAGGCATTAGCGCCTATGCACTGAATGATGCGTCAAAGGCCAAAAATAACGTTATCGTCGGCGATCGTGCGCATATTGTAACGCGTGGTACCTACGCCGAGGGGATTCGTACCAACCAGAGCGGCTCATACGTCCGTCTGGGGAATGAGGCCGCCATCGAAACGTACGGCACATCGGCCTACGGCCTGTATGCAGGTTCCGCATCTAAAATTGAGCTGGGAAAAAACGCGACGATTACCACCGACGCGGCCAGCGCCTCCGGGGTGTACTCTACCGGCTCGTCAACCATCACCCTTGATGAACGCGCGACCATCACCACCAACGGTGCCAGCGCGCATGGCGTCTATGCGTATACAGGCGCGGTGAATATTGGGGATAACGTCACCATTGCAGTCAACAGCAGCGAGAAAACCAGCAGCTCCGCGCAGGCACCGCACGGGATGTATGCCTGGTCACGCGGCGTGATAACGCTTGAGGGTGGCGCAACCGTTACCACCGCAGGCCAGCGCGACAGCGGAAGCTACGCTCTGAACGCCGGCAACGGTGGCGTGATTGATGCCTCGGCGGGCGGAAAATTTGTCCTCAACGGCGATATCCTCTCCGCAGGCGGCATCGCGGCCACCAGCACGCTTCCGGCTCAAAACAGTACCATTACGCTGAATATGGATAACAACTCACTCTGGAACGGGGCGTCTTATATTGAGAGCAACGCCAACGGTACCGGGACTATCGCGCTTACGATGAATGATGCCGTGTGGAATATGCGCGACAGCTCCACGCTGACCAGCCTGACGCTGAACGCGGGCGGTACGATTAATTTCCAGCATGCTGAGGATGCGGCGTGGCAAACCCTGACCATCAGTGACGATTTTATCGGCAACGGCGGCAAGCTGGTTTTCAATACCGTGCTGTTTGACGACGCCTCGGAAACGGACAAACTGATCGTTGAAGGCAACACCTCCGGCCAAACCGGGGTAGAAGTGAACAACATTGGCGGTACTGGTGCACAAACCGTAGAAGGGATTGAAATTGTCAGCGTTGGCGGTAACTCGGACGGGACGTTCGAGAAGGCCAGCCGTATCGTGGCGGGGGGTTATGACTATAACGTTGTGCAAAAAGGGAAAAACTGGTTTCTGACCAGCCTGGCTGAGCCCGTTGACCCACCGGTTGACCCGGTAGACCCGCCCGTTGACCCTGTGGACCCACCTGTTGACCCTGTGGACCCGCCTGTTGACCCTGTGGACCCACCTGTTGACCCGGTAGACCCACCGGTTGCCCCTGTGGAGCCACCCGTCGACCCGGTGATTCCGCCGCAGGAACCGGCGCCCCCTGCTGCGCCACCGAAAAGTGAGCATCAGTATCGCCCTGAATTTGGTAGCTATCAGGCGAACAGCTATGCGGCAAATACGCTGTTTATGACCCGCCTGCACGACCGTCTGGGTGAAACGCAGTACACCGACCTGCTCACCGGCGAGCAAAAAGTAACGAGCCTGTGGATGCGTAACGTCGGCGGCCATACGCGTTTCAGAGACGGCAGCGGCCAGTTAAAAACGACTGCCAATCGCTACGTGCTGCAGCTGGGTGGTGATGTCGCCCAGTGGAGCACCGACGGCCTGGATCGCTGGCATCTTGGCCTGATGGCGGGCTACGGCAACAGCCAGAGCCGGAGTGCTTCCAGCCTGACCGGATACCACTCGCGTGGCGAAGTGAATGGCTATAGCGTCGGTCTGTACGGTACCTGGTACGCAAACGACGCGGATAAAAGTGGTACCTACGTTGATAGCTGGATGCTATATAACTGGTTCGACAATAAGGTGATGGGACAGGATCAGGCGACTGAGCGTTATCGCTCCAGCGGCATAACCGCCTCTGTAGAAGCTGGCTATAGCGTTAAGGTGGGCGAAAGCGGCCGCAACAGCTACTGGCTCCAGCCGAAAGCGCAGGCCGTTTGGATGGACGTGCAGGCTGACGACCATCGCGAGCGCAACGGCACGCGGGTGAAAGACGAGACTCAGGGAAACCTGATGACACGTCTCGGCGTGAAGGCCTATATCAGCGGACATAACGCGATTGACGACGGTAAATCCCGTACCTTCCAGCCGTTTATCGAGGCGAACTGGATCCACAATACCCAGACCACGCGCATCCGCATGGATGACGTCAGCAATGAAATGCGCGGCACTCGCAATATCGGTGAACTTAAAACAGGTGTAGAGGGGCAGATTACGCCGCAGCTTAGCGTATGGGGCAATGTGGCTCAACAGATGGGCGACAAAGGCTACAGCGATACCCAGGGGATGCTGGGGGTGAAATACAGCTTCAAATAACAACAAAAAAGCCGCTGATTTCTCAGCGGCTTTTTTTAATACGCATTAGCCGTATTAGTCTTCTTTCGGACCGCGCATCGCACGTTTACGATCGTTCTCGGTCAGGTGACGTTTACGGATACGAATTGACTGTGGAGTCACTTCTACCAGTTCGTCATCATCGATGAATTCCAGAGCCTGCTCCAGAGTCATCTTGATCGGTGGAACCAGAACCGTTGCTTCGTCAGTACCGGACGCACGCATGTTGGTCAGTTTCTTACCGGTCAGGCAGTTTACGGTCAGGTCGTTAGAACGACTGTGAATACCGATGATCTGGCCTTCATAAACTTCAGCACCGTGACCCAGGAACAGCTTACCGCGATCCTGCAGACCGAACAGCGCAAACGCAACCGCTTTACCCTGACCGTTGGAGATCAGCACGCCGTTGTTACGCTGGCCCACTTCGCCCGGACGCACGTCGTCGTAGTGGCTGAAGGTGGAGTACAGCAGACCGGTACCGGAGGTCATGGTCATGAACTCTGAACGGAAGCCGATCAGACCACGGCTTGGGATCACGTAGTCGAGACGTACGCGGCCTTTGCCGTCTGGATTCATGTTTTTCAGGTCGCCTTTACGCTCACCCAGAGCCTGCATCACAGAACCCTGGTGCTGCTCTTCAACGTCCAGCGTTACGTTTTCGAACGGCTCTTGTTTACGGCCATCGATCTCGCGGAAGATTACTTTCGGACGGGAAACCGCCATTTCGAAACCTTCACGACGCATGTTCTCAATCAGAACAGACAGGTGCAGCTCACCACGACCGGAAACGCGGAATGCGTCTGCATCCGGGGTTTCTTCAACGCGCAGCGCAACGTTGTGCACCAGCTCTTTGTTCAGGCGGTCAAGGATCTGACGAGAGGTAACGAACTTACCTTCTTTACCACAGAACGGAGAGGTGTTGACGTTGAAGAACATGGTTACGGTTGGTTCATCAACGGACAGGGCTGGCAGCGCTTCGACGTTCTGCGGATCGCAGATGGTGTCGGAGATGTTCAGCTCACCCAGACCGGTGATAGCGATGATGTCGCCCGCTTCAGCGATGTCGCTCTCGATACGCTCAAGACCCAGGTGAGTCAGTACTTTACCAACTTTACCGTTACGGGTTTTGCCTTCGCTATCGATGATAGTGACCTGCTGGTTAGGCTTCACTTTACCGCGCTTGATACGACCAATGCCGATTACGCCAACGTAGTTGTTGTAGTCGAGCTGAGAGATCTGCATCTGCAGGGTGCCGTCGAGATCGACGTTTGGCGCAGGAACACGGTCAACAATCGCCTGATACAGCGGGGTCATGTCTTCAGCCATGTCTTCGTGGTCCAGACCTGCGATACCGTTCAGCGCAGAGGCGTAAACGATAGGGAAGTCCAGCTGCTCGTCGGTCGCGTCGAGGTTAACGAACAGGTCGAAGACCTGATCAACAACCCAGTCAGGACGCGCGCCAGGGCGGTCAACTTTGTTGATAACAACGATTGGCTTCAGACCATGGGCAAAAGCTTTTTTGGTCACGAAGCGCGTCTGTGGCATTGGGCCATCCATTGCGTCAACGACCAGCAGAACGGAGTCTACCATGGACATTACACGTTCAACTTCACCACCGAAGTCGGCGTGCCCTGGGGTATCAACGATGTTGATACGGTAGTCATTCCATTTAATCGCGGTGTTTTTCGCGAGGATGGTAATCCCACGCTCTTTCTCCAAATCGTTGGAGTCCATCACGCGTTCTTGGGTTTCGGCACGCGCATCAAACGTACCGGATTGCTGCAGCAGCTTGTCAACCAGGGTAGTTTTACCATGGTCTACGTGCGCGATGATGGCGATGTTACGCAAATTTTCGATCACAACTTTGCCTCAGGCATTTAGAAATAGCGCGTTATTGTACACGGATTAATCGCACTACAAAACAGGATCACAAACATCCCCCGCAAACAAGTATTGCAGAGATGCTTTGTGATCGCTTTCACGGAGCGGTAAAAGGGCACTTTAACGTAAATTGCACCAATATGGTGCTCAATGTTCACATTGAAGCACTATACTGGTGCAACAAATCCATTGTGGTGCAGCCCTTTTGCACTATGGTGCGCATGATAACGCCTTTTTGGGGTGTTTTAAAAGTTGGCACAGATTTCGCTTTATAAAAAATACATGGCACCAGCCAGTACAAACAGAAATTGAAGACCTCGTTACCACGACGACAATGACCAATCTGGAGAGTTAAGTATGTCCGCTGAACACGTTTTGACGATGCTGAACGAACATGAAGTGAAGTTTGTTGATCTGCGCTTCACCGATACCAAAGGTAAAGAACAGCACGTCACAATCCCTGCTCATCAGGTGAACGCCGAATTCTTTGAAGAAGGCAAAATGTTTGACGGCTCCTCCATTGGTGGCTGGAAAGGCATTAACGAATCCGACATGGTTCTGATGCCAGATGCAACCACTGCGGTCATTGATCCGTTCTTCGAAGAACCAACCCTGATCATCCGTTGCGACATCCTCGAGCCAGGCACGCTGCAGGGCTACGACCGCGACCCACGTTCTATCGCGAAACGCGCTGAAGAGTACCTGCGTTCTACCGGCATCGCAGACACCGTTCTGTTCGGGCCAGAGCCAGAATTCTTCCTGTTCGATGACATCCGCTTCGGTGCTTCTATTTCTGGCTCCCACGTGGCTATCGACGACATCGAAGGTGCATGGAACTCCTCCACCAAATACGAAGGTGGTAACAAAGGTCACCGTCCTGGCGTGAAAGGCGGTTACTTCCCGGTTCCTCCGGTCGACTCTGCTCAGGACATTCGTTCCACCATGTGTCTGGTGATGGAAGAGATGGGCCTGGTTGTTGAAGCTCACCACCACGAAGTGGCGACTGCTGGTCAGAACGAAGTGGCAACCCGCTTCAACACCATGACCAAAAAAGCGGACGAAATTCAGATCTACAAATACGTTGTGCACAACGTTGCGCACCGTTTCGGTAAAACCGCGACCTTCATGCCAAAACCAATGTTTGGCGATAACGGTTCCGGTATGCACTGCCACATGTCTCTGTCCAAGAACGGTACCAACCTGTTCTCTGGCGACAAATATGCCGGTCTGTCCGAGCAGGCGCTGTATTACATCGGTGGTGTTATCAAACACGCTAAAGCGATCAACGCCCTGGCGAACCCAACCACGAACTCCTACAAGCGTCTGGTCCCGGGCTACGAAGCGCCAGTGATGCTGGCCTACTCTGCACGTAACCGTTCTGCTTCTATCCGTATCCCGGTGGTGGCTTCTCCTAAAGCGCGTCGTATCGAAGTTCGCTTCCCGGACCCAGCGGCTAACCCATACCTGTGCTTCGCAGCACTGCTGATGGCCGGTCTGGACGGTATCAAGAACAAGATTCATCCGGGCGAAGCGATGGACAAAAACCTGTACGACCTGCCGCCAGAAGAAGCGAAAGAGATCCCACAGGTTGCTGGCTCTCTGGAAGAAGCCCTGCAGGCGCTGGACGCAGACCGCGAGTTCCTGACTGCAGGTGGCGTATTCACTGACGACGCTATCGATGCTTACATCGCCCTGCGTATGGAAGAGAACGACCGCGTGCGTATGACTCCACACCCGGTTGAGTTCGAGCTGTACTACAGCGTTTAATTAAAGTTGTTTTACCCGGCGTGATAAGCGCCGGGGGTAGTTGCCGTGGAAACTTTTAGCCCATCTCCGGATGGGCTTTTTTCTCCACCAACAACCTGATCTCACGCGCTTTTTACGCCGAAAACGCTATACTGCACTAAATTAGTGCAAACGACTCCAGGAGACTGCTGAATGGCAACTGGCACGCTGCCCGATGCTGGGCAGATCCTCAATTCTTTGATTAACAGCATATTGCTGGTCGATGACGAGCTGGCCGTTCATTACGCCAACCCGGCCGCGCAGCAGCTGCTCGCCCAAAGCGCACGTAAACTGTTCGGCACCCCGCTTCCTGAACTCCTGAGCTATTTTTCGCTGAATATTGGCCTGATGCAGGAAAGTTTGCAGGCTGGCCAGGGGTTTACCGATAACGAAGTCACGCTGGTGATCGACGGGCGCTCGCACATTCTGTCGCTGACCGCGCAGCGTCTTCCCGAAGGTCTGATCCTGCTGGAAATGGCGCCGATGGATAATCAGCGTCGACTGAGCCAGGAGCAGCTTCAGCATGCGCAGCAAATTGCCGCCCGTGACCTGGTGCGCGGTCTGGCACATGAAATCAAAAACCCGCTGGGTGGATTACGCGGCGCAGCGCAGCTTCTGACCAAGGCGCTGCCCGATCCCGCGCTGGCGGAGTATACCAACGTCATTATTGAGCAGGCGGACCGTCTGCGGAATCTGGTAGACCGTCTTCTCGGCCCGCAGCAGCCGGGAATGCACGTAACGGAAAGCATCCATAAAGTGGCTGAGCGGGTGGTGAAGCTCGTCTCAATGGAGCTGCCGGAGAACGTCACGCTGGTACGTGATTACGACCCAAGCCTGCCGGAACTGGCCCATGACCCGGACCAGATTGAGCAGGTCCTGTTGAATATTGTGCGTAATGCCCTGCAGGCGCTGGGACCTGAAGGCGGCGAGATTATTTTACGCACCCGTACCGCCTTCCAGCTCACGTTACACGGCGTGCGCTACCGGCTGGCCGCCCGAATCGACGTTGAGGATAACGGGCCCGGCATTCCATCGCATTTGCAGGACACCCTGTTCTACCCGATGGTAAGCGGTCGCGAAGGCGGAACCGGCCTGGGCTTATCCATTGCCCGCAGTTTGATCGATCAACACTCCGGGAAAATTGAATTTACCAGTTGGCCGGGACATACCGAGTTTTCGGTTTTCCTGCCGATTAAAAAATAAAGGTGACGTTTATGCAACGAGGGATAGTCTGGGTAGTCGATGACGATAGCTCCATCCGTTGGGTGCTTGAACGCGCGCTCACAGGGGCAGGATTAAGCTGCACGACGTTTGAGAGCGGCAGCGAAGTGCTCGACGCACTCACCACCAAAACGCCAGATGTTCTGCTTTCGGATATTCGCATGCCGGGCATGGACGGGCTGGCGCTGTTAAAGCAGATCAAACAACGCCACCCTATGCTTCCGGTCATCATAATGACCGCGCACTCCGATCTGGATGCCGCAGTGAGCGCCTATCAGCAAGGGGCGTTCGATTACCTGCCCAAACCCTTTGATATCGACGAAGCGGTGGCGCTGGTTGAGCGCGCGATTAGCCATTATCAGGAGCAGCAACAGCCGCGCCACGCGCCCGATTTTGGGCCAACGACAGACATCATCGGTGAAGCGCCGGCGATGCAGGACGTGTTTCGCATTATTGGTCGTTTATCCCGCTCGTCCATCAGCGTATTGATTAACGGTGAGTCGGGAACCGGTAAAGAGCTTGTGGCGCATGCATTGCACCGCCACAGTCCGCGGGCAAAAGCGCCGTTCATCGCCCTGAATATGGCGGCGATCCCGAAGGATTTGATTGAGTCCGAACTGTTCGGCCATGAAAAAGGGGCATTTACCGGCGCCAATACCATTCGCCAGGGGCGGTTCGAACAGGCCGACGGCGGTACGCTGTTCCTGGATGAGATCGGCGATATGCCGCTGGATGTCCAGACACGCCTGCTGCGCGTGCTGGCCGACGGGCAGTTTTATCGCGTGGGCGGCTATGCGCCGGTGAAGGTGGACGTGCGTATTATCGCCGCGACCCATCAGAACCTGGAGCAACGCGTTCAGGAAGGAAAATTCCGTGAGGATTTATTCCACCGTCTGAACGTCATCCGCGTTCATCTGCCGCCGCTGCGTGAGCGTCGGGAAGATATTCCCCGCCTGGCGCGCCATTTCCTGCAGGTGGCCGCCCGCGAGCTGGGTGTGGAAGCCAAGCAGCTTCACCCGGAAACCGATGCCGCTCTGACGCGTCTGGCGTGGCCGGGCAACGTGCGCCAGCTGGAAAACACCTGCCGCTGGTTAACCGTGATGGCCGCCGGGCAGGAAGTGCTGATTCAGGATTTACCGGCCGAGCTGTTTGAAGCGACCGCACCTGAAAGCAGTACCGGGCACGCGCTGCCGGACAGCTGGGCGACGCTGCTGGCGCAGTGGGCCGACCGCGCGCTGCGTTCCGGTCATCAAAACCTGCTGTCTGAAGCTCAGCCAGAGATGGAGCGTACGCTATTAACTACCGCGCTTCGTCATACTCAGGGTCATAAGCAGGAAGCCGCTCGCCTGCTGGGATGGGGACGTAATACCCTGACGCGCAAGCTTAAAGAGCTGGGAATGGAGTGATCGTACGCCGCTGTGTAAAGGTTATTAATTGAGCGCAAATTGCCGTTATTTTGCGCTTTACTGTTCCGATGAGTTTTGTATGATCGTGCCCGGAAATTGGGGGTGAACATCATGCTGGAAACAATCGTGAATATGCTCTCTAGCGGAGCCGCTGAAAGCCACACGCCACAAACAGCCGTTGCGGCTATGCTGTGCGCGG